>CAMYOJ010000011.1 GCA_947259985.1 uncultured Woeseiaceae bacterium | reverse complement strand
TCACGCTCGTTAACCGTAAACGCCGACAGGCCCACGATGATGAGGGCGATACCGACGATGACAACGCCTGCAAATTTTCCGCCGTTCATTGTCGTATCCTCCTCTCGCGTTCATCGCGCGCTTCTTGCTCTGCCTCTGCCTGTGCCGAGTTCGGTAGCGAATCCGCGGACCGATTTGCCTCGCCTGAAGGAGTCGGACGCACCGACTGGTTGATGATCTTGTCGAGCGGCAGGTACAACAGATTGCCACTGCCTTCCTTGTCCATGAGTACCTTCGCTGAATTGCCGTAGACCTCTTCGATCGCCTCGATGTACAGGCGATCCCGCGTTACCCGCGGCGCTTTCTGGTATTCCGTCAGCAATGCCTCGAATCGGGCCGCCTCACCCTGCGCGTCCGCGATGACGCGATCGTGGTAAGCGCGTGCATTTTCGAGTACACGTTGGGCATCGCCGGCCGCTTTCGGTATTACGTCGTTTGCGTACTTGTCAGCTTCCAGTCGATAGCGCTCGCTGTCGTTACGCGCTTTCTGCGCATCGTCGACTGCGGCCTGCACGGCTTGCGGGTAGTTAACTGTCTCGAGCGAGATCGACGTCACGGTGATACCCGTGCCGTTGCCGTAATTATCGATCGTGGCCTGCAGAACCTCCTGGGTACGCGAGGCGATTTCGTCACGACGGCCCGTCACGAGCGACTCCAGCGTACTCGTTCCAACCACTTCGCGCAGCGCACTTTCGGTGACGTCCTGCATGGTGAGGTCCGGCTCGACCACTTCGAAGCTGTACTTGACGGGGTCCGAACGTCGATACTGGACCACCATGTCGATAAACACGTACTGCTCGTCGGCCGTCAGCATCTCGGTTCGATACGCGTAGTTGGAAATTGCGATCGTGTTGACCAGATCGACAGTCTCGATCGGGTACGGCCAGTGCCAGTGCAGCCCCGGCATCGTCGTCACGGTATAGGCACCGAATCGCTGCACGACGCCGCGCTCCGCCTCGTCGACCCGGTAAAACCCCGTCAACGCCCACGCGATCAGCAGCATTACGGCCAGCACGATGCCGCCGGAACCGCCACCACCCCCGCGGCCGCCACCTAAAATACTGCCAAACCGGCGCTGCCAGTCCTGCACGATCTGATCGAGATCGTTGGGCTCATCCCCGTCTCGTTTCCACGGGTCCTTGCCATTACCTTGTTCGTTCCAGGCCATTTGCTGTTTACTCGTTTGCTGCCGTCGCCGATGGGCTCATCGGCTTTGGTTCCAGTTGATGATCGGCGAGATTTTCACGCTTTAGGAATCGCCGCAAGTCCTTTTCGGTCATTTTTACTTCCAGGGCCCAACCACCATCGTCGCGGGCCTCCTCATTAAGGACCACACCAAGCTCAAATAGTTTTGCTCTCTGCCGCCCCTCTGCCGGAGAAAGTGCCAGGTACCGGTGTACGGTTTTCTGGCTGAGGCGCCGGGCGATCGCCTCTTTGAGCATCGGCAAGCCCTCTCCGCTCAGGGCCGAAAGCCATACTGCGCGCCCCTCGCCCGCGCGATTGTTGGTGACACGCGGCTTTCGATCCAGCTTGTCGATCTTATTGTACACGCGGATTTGCGGCACCTGGTCCGCATCGAGTTGCTTTAGCACCGAATTGACCTGGCGCACACGTTGCCAGCGATTGGGATCGCTCGCATCAATCAGGTGCAGGATCAGGTCAGCTTCGCGCGCCTCCTGCAGCGTCGAGCGGAAGGCTGCGATCAATTCATGCGGCAAATCGCGCACGAATCCGACCGTATCGGCCAGGATGACATGCCCGCCTTCGGGTAAATCGAGGCGTCGCACGGTCGGATCGAGCGTCGCGAACAACTGGTCCTTTACGTATACGTCCGCGTCCGTGAGTGCGTTGAACAAGGTTGATTTGCCCGCGTTGGTGTAGCCCACCAGCGCGACGGTCGGTATTTCCGCGCGCATCCGGTTGCGTCGATTCATCGAGCGACGCGTGTCAACATGCTCCAGCCTTTCCCTGAGCTGTCGGATGCGCCGGCCAATCAACCGACGGTCAGTTTCGAGCTGGGTCTCGCCGGGACCGCGAAGGCCGATGCCGCCCTTCTGTCGCTCGAGGTGCGTCCAGCCACGGACCAGTCGAGTCGACAGGTGCCCCAGCTGAGCCAGTTCGACCTGCAACTTGCCCTCGAAGCTGCGTGCCCGCTGCGCGAAGATGTCGAGAATCAGACCCGCCCGATCGACGACACGACACTTGAGTTCGCGCTCGAGGTTGCGTTCCTGGCTGGGGCTCAGCGCGGCCGAAGAAATTACAAGTTCGGCATCGTTCGCCCGGATGAGCGCCTTGAGTTCGTCCAGCTTGCCCTTGCCGATAAAGAACCGCGGATCGGGCCGTCGCCGCGAGCTGATCAGATCAGCTGCGATTACTGCGCCCGCGGAGCGCGCCAGTTCGGCAAACTCCTCTCGTTCGGAATCTTCGGGTAAGCCATCGGGACTCGCATGGACGAGGACAGCTCGCTCGCCGCTCTGCGGTCTTTCAAACAAATACGACCTCCAGGCGGAGTGACGTCATCGCTCGCCTAATCGTCATCTCCTGCTTCGTCATCCGGCAGCGGCAGGCGAACGTTGCGCGACGGCACAACGGTCGAAATAGCATGCTTGTAAACCATCTGGTTCACACTGTTTTTCAGCAGCACGACGAACTGATCAAACGAGTCCACCTGGCCCTGCAGCTTGATGCCGTTAACCAGGTAAATGGATACAGGAACCTTTTCCTTGCGCAAAATATTGAGGAAGGGGTCTTGTAGCGTCTGCCCTTTAGCCATATTGGGTCTCCTTATTTTTCCTTTTTGTTCTCACGAATCCTGCGTCCCGGTGGCGCCGGGTTGCCCTGTCACACGATTCGGCCTAAGCGTGCAAAAAGTCTAACACAGCGGAAATCGCGGCAATACGCCCAATTAGTCATTTCAACTGTTTCACCAGAAACGTCGATATGGTGTCGATTGGGTTCGCTTCAAGCGCATCGACAGAAAATAACGATTTTTCCGATCGTAGCCAGGTCAGCTGCCGCTTGGCGAGCTGCCGCGTTGCAAACAGGGCGCGGTCGCCGGCCTCCTCCAGCGTGATTTCGCCGTCGAGATAGGCCCAGAACTGGCGGTACCCGACCGAACGCATGGCCGGGCTCTCGCCCTTCAGGCCGGGGCGCTGCCGCAGCCGGCGCAATTCGTCGATGAAACCGTTCGCGATCATGCCTGAAAGCCGTTCAGCAATACGATCGTGCAGGATTCTGCGCGGCTCGATGACCAGGCCGATCCTGACATAGTCGATGTCGTCAGGCGGCGCCTCCGCTTCGGTTTGCCAGTCACTGAGGGGCTTGTGGCTAAGCCTGTAGACCTCGAGAGCACGCTGCAGGCGCTGGCTGTCGTTCGGGTTAATGCGGCGGGCGGCCGCCGGGTCGACCTTTTGCAACTCTGCATGCACGGCCGGCCATCCCGATGCCTCTGCCAGCGCATCGATTTCAGCTCGAACGGCTTCGTCGGCAGCCGGCAACTCGGCGATACCTTCCGTGAGCGCGCGGAAGTACATCATCGTGCCGCCAACCAGCAAGGGTACGCGACCGTTGGCGAATATCTCCTGCATAGCGGCACGCGCATCTCGCACGAACTCGCCTGCCGAATAGCCTTGCTCCGGGTCGCGAATATCGATCAGGCGATGGGGCGTGCGACGCAGGACATCGGCATCGGGTTTTGCCGTGCCGATGTTCATACCGCGGTAAACCAACGCCGAATCGACGCTGATAACGTCGAACGGAAACCGCTTGCAGAGGCTGACGGCCAGTTCCGTCTTTCCCGACGCGGTCGGGCCCATCAGGAGAATCGCCTTGTGTTTCAAGACTAGCGCCCCCGCAGGAAGAGGCGGTCGAGCTCCGACATCGTGATCGTGGTCCAGGTCGGCCGCCCGTGATTGCACTGGTCTGCGCGCTCGGTCGTTTCCATTTCGCGCAGCAACGCGTTCATCTCATCGACTGACAGTGAACGGTTTGCCCTGACCGAATGGTGACAGGCCATGGTAGCGAGACAGTCGTCTGTGGCATCGCCGATCCGGCTGCTCCGGCCGGACTCGGACAGGTCGGCCAGCACATCCCGCAACAAGGCCTCGACGTCGGCGTTCTTGAGCAGTGTGGGGACTTCACGAACCGTCAGGCTTGTCGGACCCGAGCGATCGACGACGAGCCCCAGTTCGTCGAGCAGATGTGCCGATTGCTCGACCAGATTCGCTTCACTCTCGGCAACGGCGATAGTCTCCGGAACCAGCAGCGGCTGGCGGACAAGGTCCCGATCCTCGTAACCGCGCTTCAGTTTTTCATACACGATGCGCTCGTGCGCTGCATGCATGTCGACAACAACCAGGCCGTCATTGTTTTCGGCGAGTATGTAAACGCCTGCCAGTTGCGCGACAGCGAATCCGAGCGGCGGCACTTCACGGCGCTCCGGCTCGGCGGCTGCCATCGACTGGTAGGCTGCAAGCGTTTCCCGAACCACGTTCGTCGAGGGCGCCAACGGCATGGCCCCCTGGGCGAAGACCCTGTCGCGCGTCATCGGGATCGGCGCTACGTTGTGCCCGCCCGGGCGCGTATCCCTGAGCGCCACCTCAACGGCCTGCGCGACGACGCCGTGCACGCGGCGCCCGTCTCTGAAGCGCACTTCGTGCTTCGCCGGATGCGCGTTGGCGTCGACCCCGGCCGGGTCCATTGTCAGGTTCAGCACGTAGGCCGGGTAGCGTCCGTGGAACAGGACGTCACGATAGGCGTGCCGGACCGCGTGAGCCAGGGTCTTGTCCGACACGCTACGGCCGTTGACAAACCAGTACTGCAGATCCGGCTGGCTGCGATTGAAGGTCGGCAAACCGATCCACCCCGACAGCGCAATGCCATCCGTCTCGGTTTCGACATGGACACACTGGTCGGCAAAGGACTCACCACAGATAGCGGCGACCCTCTGACGCCGCAGCTCCTCCGTTCCCGCCGCGACCAGGTTAAGGACCACGCGACGGTTGTGCGTCAATGAGAACGCAATCTCGGGGCGCGACAGCGCAAGTCGCCGCACCCATTTTTCAATGTGGCCGAACTCGGTCCGTTCGGTGCGCAAAAAACGCCGCCGCGCGGGCGTGTTGTAGAACAGGTCATGCACTTCGACCGTCGTGCCCTGAGGATGCGCGGCGGGTCTGGCCTCGCTGACGGCGCCTCCGTCCGCTTCCACCTGCCAGGCGGCATCGGCCCCCAGCGCCCGCGACGACAGCGTCAGCCGTGCGACCGATGCAATACTGGGAAGTGCCTCCCCTCGAAAGCCCAGCGACGCCACGGCCTCCAGGTCATCGAGACTGGAGATCTTGCTCGTCGCGTGGCGCGCCAGTGCGAGTTCCAGCTCCTGCCTGGCGATTCCCTTGCCATCATCGCGAATCCTGATGAGTTTCTGGCCCCCGGCCATGATGTCGATCTGCACGGCCTGCGCACTCGCGTCCAGGCTGTTTTCGACAAGCTCCTTGACGACCGATGCAGGGCGCTCGACGACCTCGCCGGCAGCGATCTGGTTGATGAGGTGGCTCGGGAGCTTGAGGATGGGCATTGCGACGACTTAAATGACGGCAAGCGTCATTTTTTCAAATCGTCGCCGAAAAGTCTCGTCCGGGGTCGCTTAGCCGCCCGCGAAGACCGGGATGCTCAGTGTCTGGCCGACACGAATCTTGTCAGTTGACAGCTTGTTGGCCGCGCGAATCGCCGCCGTACTGACGTTGTAGCGTTCCGCGATCTGGGAAAGTGTATCGCCGCGCGTGATGACGTGACGCACCTGCCGTGCCGGGCTTCGCCTCAGATTCGCCGCGATCTGCGTATCTGGCGGCGGATTGGTATAGAAGTAATTTCTTACGCCCGCGAGGATCGCGTTGGCCAATCGACCCTGGTGGCCCTTGTCGCGAAGCTTCTTTTCCTCGCTCGGATTCGATATGAAAGCTGTCTCGACGAGAATCGACGGCATGTCCGGCGACTTGAGCACGAGAAACCCGGCCTGCTGCACAGTTTTGCGGTGCATTTTCGCGACCCTGCCCATTTCGCGGGCGACTGTGCTGCCGACATCGAGGCTCGCGCTCAGCGAGGCGTTTTGCGACAGGTCGAGTAGCACGTAGGCCAGGGCATCATCCTTGTCGTTCAGTGAGACCCCGCCCACAGATGCGTTTTCGCGCTTGGCGAGCTGGTGTGCGGCCTCGTCACTGGCCCCTTTGAGCGACAACGCGTATACGGATGCGCCATTGGCACGGCGGTCATCGACGGCGTCCGCGTGAATCGAAACGAAAAGATCAGCCTTGTTGCGACGCGCGATGTCCGTGCGTGTGCGATGATCGATATAGATGTCCTTGTTGCGCACCAGTACCGCCTTCATGCCCGGCTCTGCGTTGACGCGACGGGCCAGTTCGCGACTGATTGCGAGCGCGACGTCTTTTTCACGCGTCTTGCGCTTGCCGACCGAGCCCGGATCATGACCGCCGTGGCCGGCATCGATTGCGATGACGATGTCCCGTCCGGGCCGGTACGCTTCGGAGGCGCGCTTGACCGGGGCCAGTCCGCCCGAGCGCTGCAGATCGATAACCAGGCGATCGCCGTAGCGCGCATTGGGTCCCGTCGTGAAACTGCGGGAACGGACATCCGCGCTCAGATCGAGTACCACGCGCAGGTTACCGTCGGCCCGGATAGCACTGCGAATCGACCGCACCGCGCCGGTACCGGCCGGCATGTCGACCAGGGAACTCGCGAGCCGGCCATTCTTGATGTCGACGACGAGTCGATCCGGGCCCCGCAGCGTAAAGATGTTATGCGTAACAGACTGGTTGAGATCGAGAACGACGCGTGTCTTGTCGTTTTCGGTCCAGATGCGCACGTTTTCGACCCTGGGCTCTGCGGAAACCGTTGCCGAGAGCAGCAACAGCAGTACACAGCTTGTCAGTCGGAGTTGAGGCATCTGTCAGGGGATCGTTTTACGTGGATTATGTCGGGTGAGTATACGAAACTGACAGCAAAATCCAAGAGTTTTTGCTGGAAAAAGAAACAGATACCTGACTTATTTAATCTTCTGAATAAGCTGATGCCAGCGCCGAGACGAAGGCCAGACCCCGCTCACTGAGTCCCTCGAGCCGCGCCCGGCGACCGCTGCCCTCGTATTCGAGGCACAGTTCGAGGTCAGCCTGCTCGGCGAGCCCGGGCGCGCGATCCGGCCATTCGACCAGGCGGCAGCCGTCGTCGAGCTCGGTCCAACCCAGGTACCGCAGCTCTTCTTCGTCAGAAACTCTATATAAATCAATATGATAAATATTTCCACGCGGAAGGCTATAGGGTTCGACGAGCGTGTAAGTGGGACTGGGTACCGGGCCGTCATGACCGGCGGCTTTTATGAGCGCACGGGCGAAGGTCGATTTACCGGCACCCAGCTCACCCTTGAGCAGCACGGTCCAACCAGACAGGTCGGCCGGCAGCGTGTCAAGGAAGTTGCGGGCGAAGGCTATCGTGGCCGCTTCATCGGCAAGCCAGGCGTTCATGGATTCACGACAGCGCGCAGCTCGTCAAGCAGATCCGAGGCGATCATGCCACGCTCACCAGCGCGCGCCGAGCGATCACCGGCCCGCGCATGAGCCTCGACGCCAGCCAGGGCCGCCGTTTCGAGGTCCAGCCCCTGCGCAAGCAGCCCCGCGACAATTCCGGTCAGCACGTCTCCCATGCCGGGCGCCGCCATTCCCGGATTGCCCGCCGTGCAGATCGACAGGTCGCCGGCCGCGCTTGCCACCAGGCTTCCCGCGCCCTTGAGCACCGCAATACCACCAAAGCGCTGCGCGAGATCAGTGGCCGATGCGCGCCGGTCACGCTGCACATCGGCCGTTCCACGACCGAGCAATCGCGCGGCCTCTCCAGGATGCGGCGTGATAATGCGATTAGCGGCACTGGCCGGTTGCTCGGCGAGCAGATTGAGCGCATCTGCATCCCAGACCTGCGGTCGGCTGTCGGCCGCCACCGTCTCGTAGAGTCTCCTGGCCCAATCCGTCTGGCCCAGACCCGGTCCGAACGCGATTACGTCGGCTCGGGCGAGCAACGGCTCGAGATCGCCCGCATCGGTGATGCCGTGCGACATGAGCTCGGGCCGCGTTGCCGTCAGCACCGACGCATGCGACGGATCCGTAGCAATGCTGACGAGTCCCGCACCGACTCGCAATGCTGCCTCGGCACAAAGACGCACGGCGCCGGGCATGCCGGCACCCCCGCCGATCACGAGCACGTGGCCGAAATCGCCCTTGTGCGCGGCCCTGTTGCGCCGCGGCAAAGCGCGGTCGATCAGGCGGTCGTCAATGCGCAAAAACTCCGGCGACACACTATGAATTTCTCTCGGTATTTCGAGCCCATCGAACAACAGTGCCCCGCAGTGCTGCGGAGCTTCATCCAGAAACAGGCCTGCTTTGAGGCCAACGAACGTCATCGTCATATCCGCGACAACGGCCGTGCCCAGTACTTCGCCCGAGTCGCCGTGTATTCCGGTCGGGATATCCAGTGCAAAAACGGGCGCCCCATGCGCGTTGATCGCGGCGACCGCTTTGGCAAATTCGCCCCCGACGTCACGTTCGAGGCCGCTGCCAAGGACTGCATCCACGAGCAATTCCGCCTCACCATCGAGTTCTCCGTCCCACGGCTTGACGATTCCGCCTTCGGCAACAAAGTCCTCATGGGCCCTCGCCGCATCGCCTCTAAGGGTTGCGGGGTCGACAAGCGTTACTGCCGAGACGACGATACCGTCATTGGCGGCCAGCCTGGCGACGACATAACCGTCGCCCCCGTTGTTGCCGGCGCCGCAAACCACCTGCCATCGTTGAGCCTCGGGAAACCGCTGTCGCGCGGCCCGGGTCGCGGCTGCACCAGCCCGCGTCATCAGCGCGTAACCGGGGATGCCGTGATCCTCGATAGCCGTCCTGTCCATCTCCCGAACGGACGCGACCGAGTAGATGTTTCGGGGCAAGGTCTGCATGCGGGAGATTATACTGTCTCGGCAGCGAGGTCCGACATTGACACTATCCACTACCCCTTACAGTAATACCGACATGACGGCCCTCAAGGCCGACATAATGGCGTGGTGCGCTGATCTGGGTTTCCAGCAAGCCGGGGTCAGCAACATCGACCTCGCCGTTGCCGAGGAACGCCTCAGCCTGTGGCTCGCACAAGGGTTCGACGGAACTATGAGCTACATGCAGCGGCACGGCAGCAAGCGCAGCCGACCTGACGAACTGGTGCCGGGCACACTGCGCGTAATTTCGGTGCGCATGGATTACCTGCACGAGCCGCAAGCGCAGGCGAAGCGGTTGCTCGATGACGATTCGCGCGCGTACGTCTCGCGGTACGCGTTGGGGCGTGACTATCACAAGGTTTTGCGCAGCCGCCTGCAGAAACTGGCTGACCGTATACGGGACGTGGTCGGCGATTTCGGCTACCGCGTTTTCGTCGACAGCGCGCCCGTGCTCGAAAAACCACTGGCCGAAAAGGCCGGCATCGGGTGGATAGGCAAGCATACCAACCTGATCAACCGTGACGCCGGCTCGTGGTTCTTTCTCGGTGAGTTGTATACCGACCTGCCGCTGCCCGTCGACGAACCCGAGCAGTCGCATTGCGGGAGCTGCGCGGCATGCATCGACGTCTGCCCGACCGCGGCCATCGTCGCTCCCTATGTGCTGGACGCGCGGCGCTGTATCTCCTACCTGACGATCGAACTCAAGGAGTCCATACCGCCCGAGTTTCGCGAGGCTATTGGCAATCGAATTTACGGATGCGACGACTGCCAGCTGTTTTGCCCGTGGAACAAGTTTGCGGCGCCGACGGCGGAAGGCGATTTTGCCCCGCGTCACGGGCTGGAAGCGGCGGAGCTTTGCGACCTGTTCGACTGGGACGAGGCAACCTGGCTCGAAAGGACAGAAGGCAGCGCCATCCGGCGCATCGGCTACGAACGCTGGCTGCGCAACATCGCCGTAGCGCTGGGTAACGCCAAAACCACACCCGCGGTTGTTGCGCGGCTCAAGTCGAGGCAGGATTCGGAATCCGCCATGATTGCCGAGCACGTGGCCTGGGCGCTGGCGCAACATGAATCGACAACGGAGCAAGAACATGTTCGAGGCACCTGAATCGCCTTACCTCGTACCTTTCGACGGCAGCTTTCGCGTCGCAACCACGAGCACCAAACCACAGACCGATGGCCGCCCGCACAAGGGCAAGCACCGTAGCAAGCGCACGGAACATCTGAAAATGTTGCAACGCGTACTTGCAGCCGGAGACAGGCACGCGGTGCTGCTCGTGTTCCAGGCCATGGACGCGGCCGGCAAGGACAGCACGATTCGTTCCGTGATGCAGGGCGTGGACCCGTCAGGCTGCCAGGTTTTCAGTTTCAAGAAACCCTCGAGCCTCGAACTCGATCACGACTTCCTGTGGCGGACGACATACCGGCTCCCCGAGCGCGGACGTATTGGTATCTTCAACCGTAGCCAGTACGAAGAGGTTCTCGTCGTCCGCGTACACCCCGAAATCCTCGGGTATCAGAAACTCCCCGGCGATCTCGACCTCGAGACTATTTGGGACGATCGCCTGACGTCGATACGGCAGCAGGAGGAACATCTCGCGCGCAACGGCACCGTGATCCTCAAATTCTGGCTCAACGTCTCACGTGATGAGCAAAAACGACGATTCCTCGCGCGCCTCGACGACCCCGCCAAGAACTGGAAGTTCGAGCCCCGGGACGTCGTCGAACGTCGTCATTGGGATGACTATATGCAGGCCTATGAGGACGCGCTCAATGCCACATCGCGCCCCTGGGCGCCGTGGTATGCCATTCCGGCGGACAACAAGCCCTACATGCGCGGTTGTGTCGCCGACATCATTATTTCGACCCTGCGCAGCATTGGTCTGCAGTACCCGCAACCGACGGCAAAAGACCGTGAGGCGTTTGCCGAAGCGCGCGCGGAACTCGAGGGCGACGGCCGCTGAGAGCCTTCTGTGACGCAAGTCACACTCGCAATTTAACCAATAATGTGGCCCAGTCGGTACTTCTCGGCACCGCAGGCACGCGACAATCACTTTTTTGGCTGACTGGCGAAACCTTGCAGGAATCACTGGCAATCAATTCGGACTATCGTCGCTCGTTGCTCGAGGGCCTGGAGCTGTTCCAGGGCGTGTCACCCAACGATGTACACGGACTGCTGCAGCAGTGCGACCGTCGCGATCTCGCTAAAGGTGAGCTACTACTGTCACCGGGCGCGAAGAACGAACACGTATTTGTCGTGCTGTCGGGCAGTCTGAACGTGCATGTCGGATCACCCGACACACCGATACTCGCGACAATGGAAATGGGTGCCTGTGTGGGCGAAATGTCCATCATCGAAGACCGCGACCCGTCGGCTTACGTAATCGGTGCAGAAGATACGCACATGCTGGTAATTCACCAGACCGTGCTGTGGGACATGGTCGACGCATCTCACGAGTTTGCGAAGAATCTGCTGGTGGTGCTGTCCGAGCGGGTTCGAAGCCACAACCGCGTCATTGCCGACAGCTATGGCGAGATTCGCAAGTTCGAGCGCCACGCGACCACCGATGCACTCACAGGACTCGCCAACCGGCACGCGATGCAGGAGACGTTTCCTGTCGAGATCGCGGCCTGCGTAGGCATGGAGCAACCCGTCGCCTTGATGATGATCGATGTCGACAACTTCAAAAAGTTCAACGACATGTTCGGTCACATCGCCGGAGATCGGGCGCTCTCCGCAGTGTCGAAAGTATTGCGCGCGCAATTTCGCCCCGATGACTTGCTCGTACGCTACGGCGGTGACGAATTCTCGGTGCTGCTGCCGGGCGTGGACACCGAACAGGCGATGGTTATCGGCGAGCGTGTCAGAAAGGCTGTTTGCGGAAGCACTGGCGACAGTACCGACTCGCTAATTCAAATCCCCATCGAGATTTCGATGGGCGTTGCCGATCTGCAGCCAAATGGCACTCTTGATTCGTTGATTCGTGCCGCCGATGCGGCTCTGTACCGCGCCAAACATGCCGGACGCAACATCGTATCGCGCTGACCCGGAACGCTCAGACCGTTACGACAATATTATCGATGAGTCTCGCGCTGCCCAGCGCGGCGGCTGCGAGCACAACGAGCTCATCGCAGTCACGATCCGGCACCTCCAGGTTCTGCGCACGCCGTATAGCAAAGTAATCCACCGTGAACCCCGCCTCCCGGAGTTCTTCCATGGCCTTCGACTCGAGGTCGGCAAAATTGCGGCGACCGTTCTGTAGTTCCTGGCCAACGGCGCCCAGCGTTTTGAAAAGAACCGGCGCTATCGCGCGTTCGTCATCCGACAAGTAGGCATTGCGCGAGCTCATCGCCAGACCGTCCTCTTCGCGGACGGTATTGGCCGTAATAATCGAGACAGGCAGGTTCATGTCCTCAGCCATGTGTCGAATCACAAGTTGCTGCTGATAGTCTTTCTGGCCGAACACGGCCACATCGGGCTGCACGAGCGCGAACAGGCGCGCGACGACGGTCGTCACGCCGTCAAAGTGACCCGGCCGCGACGCACCGCAGAAATTCTCCGTCAGGCCTGGCACCGAGACGGTCGTCGCGTTTTCGACACCTAAGGGATAAACGGTAGCGACATCGGGGGCAAAGATCAGGTCGGCGGCAGTCGTTTTCAGTCGTCGTTTGTCCAGTTCCAACGTGCGTGGATATTCGTCGAAGTCCTCGGCTTCTCCGAATTGAGTTGGATTTACGAAAATACTGACGACAACGCGCTCCGCGTGCTCCCTCGCCAACTCGACCAGCGACAGGTGCCCGGCATGCAGGCTTCCCATCGTCGGAACGAGCGCAACATGCTCGTCATTGTGGCGCCACTCGGCAATCTGTTCGCCGAGTTCCTCCTTGCTGTGTACAACTTTCACGTTTGACAGGTACCTGGATTACGAAAAGCAATGCTCGGGCGCGGGGTAACTACGATCCTTGACGGCCTCGACAAAGGCCCCTATGGCCTGCAATGGAGACGTGCAACCTTCCTGGAAGTTCCTCACGAACCTCGGCGTTCGACCTTGCGTGATGTCGAGGATGTCGTACAGCACGAGGATCTGGCCGTCGACATCCGGGCCTGCGCCAATGCCGATAACCGGGACGTCGAGCGACTGGGTGATGATCTGTCCCACTTCGTTCGGCACGCACTCCAGCAACACGATGTCCGCACCTGCATCCTGCAATCGCTTCGCCGACGCCAGCATTTCTTCGGCCTGGTCCGGCTCCCTGCCCTGCACCCTGAATCCGCCAATCTTGTGTACGGACTGCGGCTTGAGTCCCAGGTGTGCACAGACCGGGATGTCGTGGCGCGCCAGGTGTTCGACGATCTCGATCTGCCCATCGCCGCCTTCGAGCTTGATCATCATTGCTCCGCCTTCCTGCATCAGGCGAACCGCATTATCGAGCGACTGGCCCGGCTCGGTGTAGCTCATGAACGGCATGTCGGCGACGAGGAACGCGCGCCGCAGGCCGCGAGCGACGTTACGCGAATGATAGATGATGTCTTCGACGGTAACCGGAACCGTCGTGTCATGACCCTGGATAACCATCCCCAGCGAATCGCCGATCAGCACAAGATCGGTACCGGCCGCATCGACCAGTGCGGCATAGCTCGCGTCGTAAGCAGTCAGGCAGGCTATGGGTTCGCCTTGCGCCTTCATCTTGCGCAAAGTCGCAATGTTGACGGGCGGCTGGGGCATACCGCGTTGTTCCAGTTGCGTGTACATGAGTCCTCTCGCGGGCTTAGGCCAATGCCGCCGCCACAGGATTGAAGAAATGGCGGCCGCCTGTCGTTCGTTCTATTTGGTGAAACAGCTGTTCGTAATCGGTCTCGTTATTTACCGGGTCAATCTGCGAGGCGTTTACGATCAACAACGGGCCGTCATCATACGCGTGAAAGAAGCGGGCGTATGCGTCAGTCAATCGTTCGAGATACGAGCGCTCGATAAATCGATCACACACTGCGTTGCGGCGTGCCAGCCTTCGCATCAGCACATCAACAGATGCCTGCAAATAAATCACGAGATCCGGCACGGGCGCTTCGACGTCAAGATTCTCGGCAATCTGGTCATAGAGCTTGAGTTCTTCGGCGTCGAGATTGAGCTCGGCGAACAGCCGGTCTCGCGTGAACAAATAGTCCGATATACGCACACTGGAAAACAGGTCCGGCTGCCGCAGGTCCTCTATCTGGCGTGCGCGCGCAAACAGAAAGAACATCTGCGCGGGCAGCGCAGCCGAGCGCCCGTCGCGATAGAAGCGTTCCAGGAACGGGTTTTCCTCAACCTCCTCCAGGACCAGGTCCGCCGACAGGCTATTCGCCAGGCGCCTCGCGAGCGCCGTCTTGCCGACGCCGATCGGGCCTTCGATGGCAATGTAGCGAGCGGCCTTGGTTTGCAACTGACTGATGGACACGATTTCCTTTATTCAATACGTGCGATCTGCGGCTCATCCATGTTAACCGGGAGATTCGCCACCGGACCCAAACCAGGTATGACTAGCCCCGGCGCAATCTCCTTGAGCGGCAACAATACAAAATTTCGCTCGGCAATGCCCGGGTGCGGAACCACGAGGCCCGGCTCGTCGGTTGACAGGTTGGCGAAAACGAGCAAGTCGAGATCGATGACGCGCGGGCCCCAGCGCACCTCGTCGCGTTGCCGCCCGCGGCGTGACTCAATCTGTTGCAACTCGTCGAGCAACTCCCGCGCGTCCAACGCGGTCAGCATCGCTGCCACCGCATTGACGTAGTCGGGCTGTTCGATACCGCCAAAGGGCGCCGACCGGTACAACGCCGAACGCTTGATGAGCCGTGTCCGCCTGATCGTCGCGAGCGAATCAATGGCGCTTTCGAGCTGGCCGGCCGGGCCTTGCAGATTGCTGCCGAGACCGATGTATGCCGGGCGCCAGTGTGTGTTGTCTGAGCTAGCCATTGGCCTGCATTCAGGCGCCTTGCGTCTTCTTACGCCGTCGCCGCCGGCGCGGGGGGCGTTTTTTCGCCGGCTTCGCCTGCAACTTGAAACTGGCGGCACGTTCGCTGGCCGTCTGCGTCTGTACATCCGTCCAGAATTTCGCTGCCTCGCCGTCGAACTGCCCAACCTCCGAACGCAGCAACATGAAATCGTACGCCGCGCGGAAGCGTCGATGCTCGAGCAGTTTCACGGCACGGCGCCCGTTCAATAGCTCGAAACGTGGCTGCAAGGCGAGCATCTCGCGCATCGGCACCGTGAATCGGCGGGGAATCGATATCCTGCGTTGCTGCTCGGCGAGGATGTCGTACGATGCCAGGCTAAGGGACTGCGACTCGGACATCTTCTCTTCGGCACGACGAATGGCCGCGAGGTTCCGGACCGGTAACCAGAAGAACACACCCAGCAGAAACATTGGCGTCACCGACTTGCCAGCCGCAACGCGGCGGTCGGTATTCTGCAGGGCCGCCCTGACGAAGCGCATGAAGTCCTCATCCTCGAGCAATTCATGCTCGGTGGCCGGGAACATTTCGGCAAACAGGCCATGTTCGCGCAGCAGGTCGAAGGTTCGTTCCGCGTGCCCGGCCTGAAACAGCTTAAGGAACTCATCGAACAGGCGCGCCGCAGGCACATTGGACAGCAGCCGCGCGTGGTGGTGCATGGCCTCGACCACCGCCGGATCAATCGTGAAATCGAGCTTCGCGGCGAACCTGACGGCGCGCAGCATGCGCACCGGATCCTCGCGAAGCCGCTCTTCGGGATCTCCGATCAGGACCAGTCGCCGTCTTTCGACGTCTTTCACACCCCCGACGTAGTCCCAGATGCTGAAATCCGCGATGTTGTAGTAGAGCGCATTGCAGGTGAAATCACGTCGCCAGACGTCCTCGTCGATGGTCCCGTAGACGTTGTCGCGCAGAATGCGGCCCTCATGATCATGGGCGGAATCGTCATCGACGTGCACGGCCGCGGCCCGAAACGTGGCGACCTCGATGATCTCGCGGCCGAATCGAACATGGGCCAGCCGGAACCGCCGGCCGATCAGGCGGCAATTGCCGAATAACGCGCGCACCTCGTCCGGCGTCGCGTTGGTGGCGACGTCAAAGTCCTTGGGATGCAGCTCGAGCATGGCATCGCGTACACAGCCGCCGACCAGGAAAGCCTGATAACCCGCCTTGTGCAGCCGGTACAGTACTTTGAGAGCGCTCTTGGAGAACTCGCCCCGTGTGACGTTGTGGGCGGCGCGGGGAATTATTTGTGGCTCTTTTGCCCCCGGGTTACCGCTATTTTTCAAATGAATTTCCGCTTGGATTGTAGAAGCGTCCGTATCATAACAGCGCCGCCCTCAAGGAGCGCCAAAAAAAGCCCTAATTGGCTTGAGCATTTGGATCGCGGGCTTATAATAGCGCCCCCGGTTCGATAGGACCGGGCAAACTGCTCCCTTCGTCTAGTGGTTCAGGACGCCGCCCTCTCACGGCGGTAACAGGGGTTCGAATCCCCTAGGGAGTGCCAAATCACAAAGGGTCCACATCGTGGGCCCTTTTTGATTTGGGAGTTCCTGCTGGCGACTGCCAATCAACTACCAGACACCCGCGACTCGCTGCAGTCGATTCCGATACTCAATCCAGGCGTTCAACATGCGTTCGAGTTTTTCAGCGCAATAGCGGCGCACCTGGTCGTTGCCCACGATGACGCCGTTCTCGATCAGATTCCAGATGCGTTCACCGTATATGCTGGCAACTTCGATCAGTCCATCGACCTCCTCCGCCAGCCTCTCCCTGGCCGCGTCGCTTGTTTCGGCGTGAGCCCTGTATTCCTCGTATACGCCATCGACATCCACTGTTTCGAGGAAGTCGGTTGCAACATGTTCTTCCTGCCAGATGAGCAAAAGCCAGACAGTCGTCGCCACGTCGTCGCTGAACGACAGCAGTTCCTCGGCGAGGCCGGCGGGAATATTTGCGGCGGGATCTCGTGCCCACAGCCATTCCGGGTGCCTGCTCAATTCGAAATAGACGCGATCAATACCCTCGCGCTCTGCTAATACGGCCATGATTTCCTCCGATGGGTGGACCGGACGCAATTTACAAGCTTGGGAGCCCTGGCGAAGCATCCTGAGGCGCCAAAAACCTGACCTTTGGCGCCACGGCGATTCTGGAATAGTCCTCGTTCACTCGTCGTTTGTCAGGCCAACTACCCCAGGAACCTGACCAGCGCAACACCGCAATAGGCGAGCGCGCCCAACATCCCGGAAACCAGGATAAAGCCGGCCGCCCTGGCAAAGAGTTTGACCAGAACGTTGCCACTTCTGGACGGACCCTGGAGCCCGTCGATGACAACGCGTATCGATACGCCCGCAAGAACCAGCGTAACCAGTGTCAAGACCATGACGACAATTATGATCACCTGCCCAACCTCGTACATCTGCAAACTCCAAACCGCTCTGATTCATAGCGGCTTCCCATGCACAAAGCTTAAGGAGGTAGTAACGTTATCTATATTCCGTTTGGCGCAAGATCTTGTCCAAACGCGTCAGCATTACGGGAGCCAATTTGTCCCGTGGGCAGTCCAGGGCCAAAGGATTATTGCGGCAAATTGAAGCGTGCCACGATCTCCCTGAACCGAGGGTCGTCGCGCATTGGCTCCACAGCCCCGCCGTAGGCATTTTTGAATGCGATCCACGGCAGCCAGTCCGCGCGGGCGTCGTAGGCCAGCTCGAGGTACTCGATTGCTTTGTCCAACTCGCCAAGCGCCGAATAGGTAAACGCGATGTGCATGAGATTGCGTGGCGTATGATCCTGGTCCAGGATCGCTACGAGCTTCATCGCATCGTCACGCCGGCCGGCCATCGCGTAGGTCGGTGGCAGCGACCAGAGTATGAATGAATTATCGACGGCAACACTCTCCAGTATCCTGACCGCCTCATCGTAGCGGCCCTGTGCCGTCAGCACCTGCGCATAAGCGTAGTGGCAGAACGTAAACCCGGGATCCAGGCTTATGCACTCGTCAGCCCCCTGTTCGGCTTCGTCCCAACGCTCCTCCAGCATGTAAATCCAGGCCGCGAACCCGGCCCATAGCGGATCCAGAGGGCTCAATTCCCTGGCCTTCTCTGCCGCGGCGATGCCCTCCTCCATCCGGCCGTACAGAACGAGTAGATAAGCATAGTGGGCATGCATCTGATCGAGGCTCGGACTCAGTTGTAAGGCCTTGAGCATCGACGATTTTGACGTCTCCCAGTCCCAGTCGTAATACATTTGCGCTTCGGCGAGCGCGGCCCACCCTTCACCGGAATATTCATCAATCTCGAGCGCTTTCAATGCCGCCGCGCGTGCCTGCGGGAACGCATCGTGCGCATTGATGCCGTGACCGATCGTGTTGTAGCCAAGTGCCAGCCCGGCGTATGCGAGCGACTGTCTCGGATCGACATCGATCGCTTCGTTGAGAAATTTGAAACCCTTCTCTATCGCCTCGGGACTGAATTGCTTGGCGAAGTACGTGCCCTTGACGACAAGTTCGTAAACCTCGGGGTTCACTTCGCGCCTGCGTGTCAGGCGGCTTCGCTCATCGGGTTTTACTTTGACGCCAACCTCATCAGCGACGGTCTTGGCGATTTCACCTTGGAGCATGAGGACGTCCCTGACTTCCCTGTTGTAATTCTCGCTCCAGAGCAGTTCGTCCAGTGCCGCATTGATCAGCTGCAGTCGCACCCGCACATTGTCACCAACGCGCTGCACGGTACCTTCGATGACGTAGGCGACGCCCAGTTCGAGGCCGATCTCCGCAACGGTTTTTTTCCTGTCCGCATAGAGGCTTGATGACGTGCGCGACGTGACACGTAACCCGCTAACGATAGCCAGGTCAGAGATCAACGCTTCCTGCAAGCCAATCGTGAAATAGCGCTGCTCAGGATCGCCTGTCAGATTGTCGAGCGGCAGTACGGCGATGGAGTTCGGCGGTATTTCCCGGCCAAACACGCTAACTCCCGGTCGATCCGATTGCCTGATTTCCCGAACGACACCGAACGCGATAACAACCAGTACAAGGGAAAGAGCCGCCAGCAGCCCGAAATCGAAACCCTTGAGGCCCAGGTCACCCGGAGACTGGCCGGCGGCCAGTGGCTGCGTCTTCTCGATTCCATGGCTAGTGACCTGGTAGCGCCAGCCGAAGATGACAGCGATGGGAAATCCGAGGATCACACCCGCCCAGACGAAGCGAATGGCCTCGTCGGCGATATCGAGCGCGGGAAACGCAAGGTCCGCCACCTGCAGAAGTACCCAGGCGGCTACAACATAGAGAGCGGCTGTCCGAAATACCCTCCGCCGGCGCAATTCCCTGACAATCGGCATTGCATGGCCCCCTGTCCTGAAGCGACGCCACGAGCTTAGCAGATAACTATAGCGATCCGCGCAAGGCGGCGACCAGTGACCAGATCAGCATGATGGCCGAAGGCAGGAAGACAACGAGCTGCTCCATAGTATTCTGCTGCACACGGAACATGCGTTCGAACTCGGGCGCTCCTGAAACCGCTGGCGCCTTAACGTCATCCTTGCCGCGGTACGATCCGACCTGTATCGAGAAATACACAAACTGGCCGAGCGCCAGGATTGTGACGATCGCTAAGATCTCCGTTGAATCTCCTCCCTATCTGGGACTTTTGTCTGTTTTTCTGTGACTATTGTCGCCTTCGCAACGACCTCGCAACGCAAATGGCCGCGTCACCCTTCGACAAGATACGCTCCCTCGTGCTCGGCAAGGTACTCAGCCTCGAGCGCCATGAGTACGTTGCCGTAGGATGGTCGTTCGCCTATTTCTTCTGCGTCTTGTCCTCGTACTACATCCTTCGGCCCGTTCGCGAATCCATGGCCGTCGGCAGCGGCCCCGATACCATACCCTACTTGTTCATCGGGACCTTCGTCACGATGATATTTGCAACATCGATCTTCGGCTGGGTTGCATCGCGATACCCGCGCCGCGTGTTCCTGCCCTGGGTCTACCTGTTTTTTATCTCGAACATTCTCATATTCTGGTTCGTCTTCTCGCAGGCCATTGACGGGAACCGGGAGTACATCTGGCTGGGCCGCGCCTTCTTCGTCTGGCTAAGCGTTTTCAACCTGTTCGTCGTGTCGGTTTTCTGGAGCTTCATGGCCGACATCTACACGCGAGAACAAGGCCGGCGCTTGTTCGGATTCATCACGTCGGGCGGCAGTATCGGCGCACTGATCGGCGGCGCGTTAACCAGCAGCCTGGTTGTCGAGATCGGCTTCCAGAACCTGATGCCGATCTCGGCCGCGGTATTGCTGGTCGCGGTATTCTGCATCGGCCGACTCAAAGACTGGGTGCACCACGAACACGAGAGTGAGATCGAGAAAACCGTAGAAAGCGAGAGGCCGCTCGGTGGCAACCCGTTTGCGGGAATCACCCACCTGTTCTCGTCGAACTACTTTCTCGGAATTGCGCTGATGTCGCTGATCGCAAGCCTCCTCGGTACGGCCTTGTACATGTTCCGTGCAGAGCTCATCGAAACGGCGATCATCAGCCCGGACGCCCAGACCCAGTTCTTTTCCAATATGAACGTCGCGCAAAACGCCCTGGCGCTCATCGCGCAGATGTTCCTCGTCAAACAGGTTGTCATGCGCTTCGGCATCGGTCGCTCTCTGTTCCTGTTTCCGCTTGCGTCGATCATTGGCTTCGCGATACTCGCATTGGAACCGACGCTCATGGCGGTCGCGATTCTCGACGTCGTACGTCGCGGCCTGGGATTCGGCTTTGCCAAGCCCTCGACGGACATGCTGTATTCCGTCGTGACGCCCGAGGAGAAATACAAGACCAAGAATGCGATCGACACGGCCGTTTACCGCGGCGGCGACGTCGTGGGAACCTGGACGATAAAACTCCTGTCAACTCTGGGCATGGGGATGGCGGCGATATCAATCGTTATGCTGCCATTTGCAGTCATCGCGGCAACCGTCGCGCTGTGGCTCGGGCGCGACTACAAGATCAGGGCGAAGTCGCTCAAGGAATGTGGAGTGCAATGAACAAATGGAATAGAAGAGAAGTCCTTGCCGCCGGCGCCGCGCTGGGTGCGCTGCCAGCCCTCACGCTCGCAACGGAGACCTCGGGCATGCTGACCAAACCGATTCCGAGTTCAGGAGACGCCCTGCCCGTCATCGGCCTCGGCACCTACAGCGTTTTCGATGTCGATAGCACGCCCGATGCTATCGCGGAACGCCGCGAGATCGTCGACCTTCTGACGGCGAGCGGCGGCAGTGTTATCGACACCTCGCCAATGTACAACCGTTCCGAGAAGGTCATTGGTGACGTCATCGCGTCCCGCGCAGCTCGCGACGACCTGTTCCTGGCCACGAAAGTCTGGACCGATGGCCGCGACTCGGGAGTCGCACAGATGCGGCGCTCTTTCGAGCTCATGAGGACGGACACGATCGACCTCATGCAGGTGCACAATCTGCGCGATACGGCGCTGCACATGGACACCATTCGCGAATGGCAGGACGACGGTCGTATTCGCTACAACGGGCTGACTCATTACACAGCGGGTGCCCACGCTGCGCTCGAACGCGAAATGCGCAAGTTCGAGCCGCAGTTCATCCAGATCAATTATTCGCTCGGCGAACGCGAAGCAGAGCAGCGCGTGTTGCCGCTAGCCCGGGAAATGGGGATCGCCGTGCTCATCAACCGGCCGTTTCAATCAGGTCGACTGTTCCGCGCCGTCGCCGGCAAGGAACTACCGGACTTCGCCACCGGGTTTGCCGAGTCCTGGGGCCAGTTCTTTCTGAAATTCATCATCAGCCATCCTGCGGTAAGCTGCGCGATTCCGGCGACCAGCAAGCCGCGGCACATGGTCGACAACCTGCGCGCCGGCTTCGGCGAATTGCCAGACGAGGATATGCGCAAGCGCATGTCCGACTATTTCGGGACCGTGTAACCCATGCAGAATACCGGATTCCTGCGGCGCATTGGCGCCATGCTTTACGACGCATTGCTCGTAGGCGCATTGCTGTTTCTCGTAACGATCCCGTTTATCGCCGCCCGCGGCGGCGAACCCGTCGAACACGGCGACAACCTCATCTACCAGGTCACGCTGTTGATCGTCATATATGCCTTTTTCGTAGGCTTCTGGAGCGGGCCGGGACGCACGCTCGGCATGCAGTCGTGGCGACTTCAGCTCGAGAACGACCAGGGCGAGGTACCGACCCTCGCACAAGCTAGCCTGCGATTGTTCGCGTCGTTGCTGTCATGGCTTCCCCTGGGCCTGGGGTTCTTGTGGCAAATCTGGGACAGCGAGAATCTCACCTGGCATGACAGGATCAGTCACACGCGCCTGGTCCACTACCCGCGCGAGGAAAAGTCCGGCTAGCGAACGCGGGACAGTGCAACGACGGTAACCAGCAGCAGGATGCCGGATGGCAACCAGTTGATCAGGATCGGGTTGAGGTTGAACACCTGCCCCGAATTCGCGAGCGTTTCGCTGCCAAGGTAATAGGCGAGTCCTATTACGACGCCCATCATGAGCCTGCCACCGGCTCCCCCCGAACGCAGGGAACCAAACACGAACGCCAGCGACAGTATCGGCATGATGATTACGGTCAGCGTCCGCGATGCGCGGTACCAGAGTTCCGACTCGTACCGCGACGCGTCGAGTTCGTTGCGTTTCAGGTAGTCGATGTATACCAGGAGTCCGCGCCCGGACAGGCTCAACGGCTTTGCCAGCGAACTGCCCAGGAGCTCGGCGTCGACCTCGAAAGACTCGACGGCGAGCGACGACTCTACAACCTTGACGCCATCATCCTCGAAACGCGTCTCGCGCAAATTCTGCAGAATCCAGTTGTCGTCATTGTCCAGGCCCGAATTTTCCGCCAGCGCGATGGCGTCGAGATTGTCGTTCTCGTCGAAACGGAACAGGTAGATGCTGCCGAACTCGAACTCGGAATTGACGCGCTCGAGGTGCAGGAACACGGGACCGTCCTTGACCCAGGTTGCGCTCCCCATGCGCCCGCTGTCTTTTTCGTATCTGGCCTCAGTTCGCATATTTCGCGCGTAAAGATCCAGAGGAGGCCCGATGAACTCGCCAATCATGCCCGTGATCAAGAGCAGCAACAGACCGGACAAAGCCACCATGCGTGACAACTTGCCGACCGACAGTCCAGCCGAGCGCATGACTACGAATTCGCTGTTCGCAGCCAGCCCGCCGAGCCCCAGCAACGATCCGATCAGGGTGGCAACCGGCAGCATTTCGAAAGCGAGGTTCGGCAAACGCAGCAACGTATAAAGCACGGCCTGTGCGGTCTGGTAGTCGCCACGCGTATCGTCGAGTTCGCCGATAAACTCGAACAGGCCCGCCAGGGCCATGAGCACGATGAGCACCAGTGCCGTCGCCATCAGGATCGTGCGCATCAGGTACTGTGTCAGAATACCGCTCACGGCAGTATCCGCTTGTGCCAGTTGTTCTGATAGGCGAGTAACGTGAGGGTTATCGCAACGACGCAGGCATGCACCCACCACAGCCCAACTACCGGCGAAATACTCTCCTGCTCGATCCAGGCCTTTGCCGCGTTGAGCATGTTGAAGTAGATGATGAAGACCAGCAGTGCGACGGCGAGTCGACCGTAACGGCCGGCGCGAGGCCGGCTCTTGCTGAGCGGCACAGCGAGAATGGCCAGAAAAATCGTCGCAAGTGGAATGCTGATTCGCCATTGCTGCTCGGCCACGTGCTCAGCAGCGCCGGCCCTTCGCAAGGCCGAAAATGACATCACTCGCGGCTTCGGATCCTCTTTCTCGAGGTTTGGCAGGTGATAAGGTATTCCATGTTCGGCGAACTCGACGACGCGAAACTGCGAAGTACCCGGCACTCCTTCGTAGCGGCGACCATTGTGCAGCACCAGCAGGCGGGACTCCTCGTCCTCCGAATCTATCTGCTCGCCACGAGCCGCGATCACCACTTCAACCTGACCGTTCTCGGCCTGACGCTGGATGAACACGTTTTCCATGTCCCCTTCGGCAGTCACGCTTTCGCCGTAAACCACGGCCTCGTCCGGACCGAATACTGTGAATCGTCCTGGCTCGATGCTCGCGAGGTCCGCTTCGCGACGCGCCTCTGCGCCGATACGGTCTACGGCTTCCAGCGCCTGCGGGGCGCCCGAGATCGAGAGCCAGGCAACGGCAGGAGCCAGCGGAACCAACAGCCAGAGAAGGGGCCTGTAGATACCCGAAGGACCGATCCTGCAAGCCATCATCGCGGGCATCTCGCTGTCACGATAGAGACGACCCAGCGCCAGCATCACCGAAAGGAACAAACCGATGGGAACGAGAATCGTGAGGTACTGAGCCACCGACAGACCGATGACATCGAAGGCTGCGTCCTTGGGCAGTTTGCCTTTGGCGACATCGCCCAGCACCCTTGCGAACTGGTTGGTCAGCAGGATCAGCATCAGCACCATAGTGACGCCAAGCCAGGTGAGCGTGATTTCGCGAAAAATGTACCGATCGAGAATTCGGGTCATCGGTGTCCGGGAATGGCGTAGCTGCTTGCAGCCGAAACGGTTAGACTACCGCTTTTGTTCGCGACAGTCCCGCAAAAAACAATAAGGTACGCCACATCTATGGAATATTTCACCACTACGAGCAAACCCTCTCGCCGCGCCGTTGACTGTGTCGTCATCGGCATCTTCGAGAAAGGCAAACTGGGCGCTGGGGCGGCCGATATCGACGCTGCCAGCAAGGGTGAAATCCGTCGCCTGATCAAGAGTGGGGATATCTCACCGCAACTCGGGCGCTGCATCGTGCTGAACGGCGTCGCCGGCGTCAAAGCAAATCGCGTTGCGGTTGCCGGCCTTGGCAAGTCCGGCGATTTTGATGTCAAGGCTTTTCGCAAGGCCGTGGCCGCCGCGACTCATGTGGTGTCGCAAACCAGGACCAAACAGATGCTCAATTGCCTGACGCTCGAGTCAGTCGCCGACGGCAGCCCTTACTACCTCGCGAGGCATACGGCGGAAACGGTTGGCGAAACCCTGTACCGCTTCACGAAAATGAAGTCGGGGCGCAAGAAAGCAGCCAGCCCGTTGAAGAAAATCGGTCTGGCAATCGCGAAGCGCGGCGACAGCGGACAGTCAATGAAAGGCGCCGGTCACGGTGACGCGATCGCTGCAGGAGTTTCGCTTGCGCGCGACCTCGGCAACCTCCCCGGCAATGTGTGTACGCCTTCTTTTCTCGCCCGCACGGCCAAGAAGCTCGCACAGGGCAATGGCCAGCTGACGACCCGCGTGCTCAATGAGGCGGAGATGAAACGTCTCGGCATGCACTCCTTGCTTTCCGTCACCTCGGGCACCCGGGAACCTGCCAAGCTGATCGTGATGCAATACAAGGGTGGTGGCAGCAAGAAACCCGTCGTCCTCGTCGGCAAGGGCGTTACTTTCGATGCCGGTGGCATATCACTCAAGCCAGGACCGGGCATGGACGAAATGAAATTCGACATGTGCGGCGCCGCTGGCGTTATCGGTACGATGGCAGCCATATCGAAAATGAAATTGCCGATCAATGTCAATGTTGTCGTGCCCGCCGTAGAGAATCTTCCCGGAGGGCTTGCCACCAAGCCTGGCGACATCGTCAAGAGCATGTCGGGGCAGACCATCGAAGTGCTCAATACCGATGCCGAAGGTCGCCTGATTCTTTGCGACGCACTGACGTACTCGAGGCGATTCAAGCCGGCCGCAATCATCGACGTCGCTACGCTGACAGGCGCCTGCGTCGTGGCGCTCGGCAAGCACCGTTCTGCTTTGATGAGCAACGATGAGGACCTGGGCGCCGAACTGGTGTCCGCGGGTAACGATTCGACCGACCTGGTCTGGCCAATGCCGATGGGCGACGAATATGTTGAGCAGCTGAAGAGCAATTTCGCTGATATGGCGAACATAGGCGGGCCTACGGGAGGAGCCATCACGGCGGCGTGCTTCCTCGGCAAGTTCACTGACGGCATGGCGTGGGCACATCTCGATATTGCCGGAACAGCATGGAAAAGCGGCGCCAAGAAAGGCGCGACAGGCCGTCCCGTAGCGTTGCTGTCACAGCTGCTGCTGGCGCGCAGTCGATCGATTCCCTGACGCTCACCATGGCAAGGGTCGATTTTTACGTGTTGCAGCGCACCGATGAGCGCGCTCGCTACACACTCGCCTGCAAACTGGCCGAGAAAGCCTACAGACTCGATAACACGGTTTACATTCACACGAAGAGCCGGGGCGACGCCGCTCAGCTGGGCGAGTTGCTGTGGACTTTCCGGGATGGCAGTTTCGTCCCGCATAGTGTCAGCGGCAGCGAAGACGGCACGGAGTCGTCACCCGTGGTGATCGGCAGCGAGACGGATGGCGTCGAGCCACGCGACCTCCTGATCAACCTCTGCGACGAGATACCGGAGTTTGCCGGCTCTTTCCCGCGCGTCGCAGAGCTAGTAACCTCCGACGAAACCTGCAGGCGGTTGAGCCGTCAGCGTTTCGTCGAGTATCGCAACCAGGGTCACTCGATCCAGACACATAAGCTTTGATGGACAAGTCCTACCAGCCCGAGGAAATCGAACGGCGCATCTATGAGCGCTGGGAAGAGCAAGGCTATTTCGCCCCGCGCGGCGATGGTGCCCCCTATTGCATCATGATCCCGCCGCCCAATGTGACCGGCACGCTGCACATGGGCCATGCCTTCCAGGATACGATCATGGACGCGCTCACACGCTACCACCGCATGAAAGGTGATCGTGCGCTCTGGCAGCCGGGTATGGATCACGCCGGTATCGCGACGCAAATGGTCGTCGAACGATTGCTCAACGCCGAGGGCAAATCGAAGCGTGACCTCGGCCGTGACAAATTTGTCGAGCGCGTCTGGCAATGGAAAGAAGAATCGGGTGGACAGATCGAGCAACAGACGCGCCGCCTCGGCGCCTCCGTCGACTGGACTCGCGACAGGTTCACGATGGACGAAGGACTCTCCGAGGCCGTGCGCAAGGTCTTCGTCGATCTGTACGACGAGGGACTGATCTATCGGGGCAAGAGACTCGTAAACTGGGACCCCGTTCTGCACACCGCGCTATCGGACCTCGAGGTCCTTTCAGCCGACGAGGATGGCAGCCTGTGGCACTTCAGGTACCCGCTGGTTTCGGGCGAGGGCCACATGGTGGTTGCCACTACCCGCCCCGAGACCATGCTCGGCGACAGCGCGGTCGCTGTTCATCCCGATGATGAGCGTTACGCACATCTCATCGGGCAGGAGGTCGAATTGCCAATCGTCGGCCGCCGCATACCCATCATCGCCGACGACTACGTTGACCCGGCGTTCGGCACCGGTTGCGTGAAGATAACGCCGGCGCATGACTTCAATGACTATGAAATTGGCAAGCGCCACGATTTGCCGATTTACAACATCCTGACCGACGACGCAGCGCTCAATGACGACGTGCCCGAAAGCTACAGGGGCCTCGATCGCTTTGTCGCACGCGAGAAGATAGTCGAGGAATTCGAGGGTCTCGGCCTGCTGGAGAAGATCGAGGACTACACGATCAAGACGCCGCGCGGCGACCGTTCGCATGCGGTCGTTGAGCCTTACCTGACCGACCAGTGGTACGTGAAGATCGAGCCGCTCGCAAAGCCGGCAATTGAAGCGGTCGAGACGGGCAGGATTCGCTTCGTTCCCGAGAACTGGTCGAAGACCTACTTCGACTGGATGTACAACATCCAGGACTGGTGCATCAGTCGCCAGCTGTGGTGGGGGCATCGTATTCCGGCCTGGTACGACGCCGAAGGCAACATCTACGTCGGGCACGACGAAGACGATGTTCGCAAGAAGCACGGCCTTGCGGCAGGCGTCGCACTGACCCAGGACGATGACGTACTCGACACGTGGTTTTCATCGGCGTTGTGGCCGTTCAGTACGCTGGGCTGGCCCGAGAAGACCAGGGAAGTCGGCGAGTTCTACCCGGGCAACGTGCTGGTCACGGGATTCGACATCATTTTCTTCTGGGTTGCGCGCATGATCATGATGGGCATCAAGTTCATGGGTGACGTACCGTTCCACGAGGTTTACATCCATGGCCTGATCCGGGACCAGGACGGTCAGAAGATGTCCAAGTCGAAGGGCAACGTTCTCGACCCGCTCGACCTCATTGACGGCATCGATCTTGAATCGCTGGTTGAAAAGCGGACGGCCGGCATGATGCAGGATCACCTCGCACCCAGGATCGAAAAAGCCACGCGCCAGCATTTTCCCGATGGCATCGATGCGCACGGCTGTGATGCCTTGCGCATGACGTTCGGTGCCCTGGCGACGAACGCACGCGACATCAGCTTCGACCTGCGGCGAATCGGGGGTTACAAGAATTTCTGCAACAAGCTGTGGAACGCCGCACGATACGTGCTAATGAACACCGAGTCGATGGGCGATGGCGAGTTTGAACTGAGTGCCGCCGATCGCTGGATACGCGCGCGCTTCGACGCTACGACGCGCGAAATGCACAAGCACTTCGCCACCTATCGCCTCGACCTGGCCGTGCAGTCGGTTTACGAATTCACGTGGCACGAATTCTGCGACTGGTATCTCGAATTGTCTAAGCCTGTGCTGCAGTCGGATGAGTCGACAAACGCGATGCGCCTTGGAACGCAAAAGACGCTGATCGAGGTACTCGAGTCCTTGCTACGACTGCTGCATCCGATCATCCCGTTCGTGACCGAGGAAATCTGGGAACCAGTCGCGCGGCGTGCCCGTATCGAAGGCGACACGATCATGTTGCGTCCCTACCCGGAACCCTCCGACAACGCCTCCGATGACGAAGCCGTTGCGGATATTGAATGGGTGCAACAATTCATTCTCGGCATTCGACAGATCCGCGGAGAGATGGATATTTCGCCTGGCAAGGCACTGCCCGTACTGCTTCAACACGCCGATGACGTCGACGAACAGCGTATCCAGCGCCTGCGGCTATTATTGCAGCGTGTCGGCCGTGTCGATTCGGTGAAGATACTCGCCGATGGCGAGCAGCCGCCCGCGGCTGCTACGGCGCTGCTCGGTGACATGCGCCTGCTCGTGCCGATGAAGGGGCTCATCGATGTCGACGCGGAGCGCGCGCGGCTCGACAAGCAAATGGACAAGGTGCGTGCCGATCTCGCACGCACGACGGGCAAGCTCGGCAACGAAAATTTTGTGAACAACGCGCCGCCTGCCGTGGTCACACAGGAACGAGAGCGAGCGGTCGAGTTTGAGAAGACGATAAGCCAGCTCACCGAACAGCTCGCAAAGCTCGACGAACTCGCCTGACACGCCTGCATTTTGAGGACTGCATCACAGTCTGATCGGTGCGTCGGTGCATTTCCGCGACGCATCGGCGACCATGACAAATCTGCAGAATTATTTGACAAATCGAGGACTTAGGGATGCAGCGCGGAAACACGCTAGAGACCCTGCGCACCAGCCGAGACGAACAGCGCAGCGTCATTGAAAGTGCGCAGAAAGCGCTCGGCCGCATCATCCTCGGCAAAGACCCTCAGATCACGCTGGCGCTGGCGTGCCTGCTGGCGCGCGGCCATCTGCTCATCGAGGATCTTCCGGGTCTCGGCAAGACGATGCTCGCCCAGGCGCTTGCGCGCGTCCTCGGCCTTAGCTATTCACGAATTCAGTTTACGAGCGATTTGCTGCCTGCGGATATCATCGGTGTGTCGGTGTTTCGACAGAATAGCGGGGAGTTCGAATTCCAACCGGGCCCGGTATTTTCCCAGCTAATTCTGGCCGACGAGGTCAATCGCGCGACGCCGAAGGCGCAGAGTGCCTTGCTCGAAGCCATGGAGGAATACCAGGTTTCAGTGGACGGCAACACGCGCCAGTTGCCCGAGCCTTTTTTCGTCGTTGCAACGCAGAACCCTGGTGACCAGATCGGAACATTTCCATTGCCCGAATCGCAGCTCGACCGTTTCCTGATGCGTGTAGAGCTCGGCTACCCCAACGAGGAGAGCGAACGTGAGCTGATCGCGGGTAAGGATCGACGCTCGATGCTCGAGGAAATCGAAGCCGTGACCGGGCCGGATTCGCTGATGGCGCTGCAACAATCGGTTCGCGACGTACATGTCGGCGACGCTCTCGTCGATTACATCCAGGCACTGGTGCGCCATACGCGTGAGTCTGCCGACATAGAAATCGGACTGTCGCCGCGCGGTGCACAGGCGCTGGTTGCGGCCGCGCGTGCGCACGCGTTCGTCGAGCATCACTCGGGCGTCTACCCGGACGATGTGCAGGCTGTTTTCACTGCCATTGCCGGCCACCGCCTGAAGCCGGCCGGCGGCACCCGTTTCCGCAGACCGTCCGAGACTTGCCAGCATGTCCTCGATTCCGTGGCCATTCCGTAACGCGCAGGGAATCGCCAGTTCGCTGAAGACGGGCGTCAGCGAGCGCGTCCGGCAGTGGGCACGCAAGCGCCAGGGATCCGATGCGTCGACTACACGGCTGGGACCCGGACGGGTTTACATTCTGCCCACGGGAGTAGGCATTGTATTCGGCCTCATGGCGTTCGCCATGCTGCTCGGCTCAATGAACTACAACAACAACTTGTCGTTCGTGCTGACGTTCATCCTCGTCGGCGTCGGCTTCGTATCGATGCATCAGTGTCAGCGCAACCTCGTCGGCCTGGAACTGAGTTTCTCGGGTGCAGAACCCGTGTATGCCGGGCAATCAGTGCGCTTCGGCATTGCGGTCACGAATCATTCGCGCAACGCGCGCCACGGCATGCGCCTGTATTGCGACGGCGCGCTCAGTGAGATTGAGGACTTGCAGCCCGGAGAAAGCAGGATATTCGTCCTGTCCGTGCCGACGACTGAGCGCGGCTGGGTGAAGCTCGAACGTTTCGGCATTCGCACACTGTTCCCGTTTGAACTGTTTCGGGCCTGGGCCTGGTTACACATGGATGTCACCGGTCTCGTCTATCCGCAACCCGCGGCACAAGCACCCGACCCGCCACCAACGATGGTGGCACACGGCCATCGGCAACACGATGCGCGCGGTGAAGAAGATTTCGCCGGTTTGCGTAAATACCACGAGGGCGACTCCCCGCGGCACGTTGCCTGGAAAGCCTTCGCGCGCAGCGGGCAGCTGCTCTCCAAACAGTTTGCAGGAGCAGACACGAGCAGCCAATGGTTTGATTTCGACGAAATCGCCAGCGTCGACGTCGAGCAACGACTGTCGATTTTGACGCGCTGGATTGTTGACGCCGACAGAACACTCGAAGACTACGGACTGCGCGTTCCGGGCGCAGAATTCGAACCCGCTCACGGCGAAGCGCATCGACGCGCCTGCCTGGAGGCACTGGCACTGTTCGACGAGGTATCAGGCTGATGGCGCGGCCACGCGGCACCGATGGATCGTTGTTGGCCAGCCTGCCGTGGACGCTGGGCGCGCTGGGCCTGTCTGTCGCGCCGCACGTACCGTATCTTCCCGCCTGGATAACGTTCGCGTTTTTCGGTTGCGCGGTATGGCGCTACATGATCGAGAAAAGGCGGCGCCCTTTGCCGTCTGCCTGGTTCCGCGCAGCACTCGCCCTCGCCTGCTTTCTCGGCGTACTGATAACGTATTCCTCCATCAGCGGCGTAGGCCCCGGTTCGGCACTGCTCGCAGTCATGGCCTCGCTGAAACTTCTCGAAACGCGCAAGCGGCGCGACCAGTTCGTGCTGTTGTTCATTTCGATCTTCCTCGTCATGTCGTCGTTGCTGCGCGAGCAGTACCTGTGGTCGCTGCCCTACATGCTCGGCGCAGTTACGGTCATCATGACGGCATGGCTGCGCATGTCAGCCAGTCCCATAGAGTCTGCGAAACAGAGTTTCGCGATCGGCGGACGCCTGTTGCTGTACGCAGCACCTCTGGCGCTCGCGATGTGGATCTTTTTCCCGCGTCTGGCGACACCTTTCTGGGCCGTGCCAATCGATTCGAGTCGCGCGACCACGGGTCTCAGCGACACGATGAGCCCGGGTGACATCAGCTCCCTGTCGTTGTCCAACGAGGTCGCGTTCCGGGTGTCATTCGACAATCAGATCCCCGATGGGCCGGACCGATACTGGCGCGGCCTCGTCCTCACTACGTTTAATGGCCGCAGCTGGACCGGACGTGAGCCCGCGATCAGCACGACGGCCCGTGACCAGATAGTAACCGAGGGAGACCCGATCTCGTACGAGATCACGCTCGAACCGACGCGCCAACAATGGGTATTCGCACTCGACATGCCAGTCATGTGGTCACTGTCGAAGACCTTCATGGGACCCCAACAGCAGCTCGCCCGATCAGCTCCTATCGACCAGCGCGTTGCCTACAAGGCCATTTCGCACCCGGAGTATCGCGTCGAGGCTGACCTGCCGGAGGTATACCGCAACTGGTATTCAAACCTCCCCGCCGACAGTAACCAGCGATCCGCAACATTGGCTCGCGAAATGCGCGCCGCCGCAACTTCCGACCAGGCATTCATAAACGCTGTCCTCCGGAAATTCAACGAGGAGGAGTACTACTACACGCTCGAGCCACCACCGCTCGGCAGCAATCCGGTCGATCGCTTCCTGTTCGATACGCGAAGCGGATTTTGTGAGCATTACGCCTCCGCGTTCGCTGTCATGATGCGCAGTGTCGGCATCCCGTCGCGGGTCGTGCTTGGCTACCAGGGCGGTGAGATAAACCCGCTGGGTGGCCACCTTATCGTGCGCCAGTCGGATGCACATGCCTGGACCGAGGTCTGGCTCGAGGGAGTCGGCTGGCAACGCGTCGATCCGACGGCGGCAGTGGCTCCCGAGCGCATCGACTACGGTGCCAGCGGTGCGGCCCTCGAGGGCCTTGGCGACGCCTGGGGGCTGTCCGCACCCTCCGAGCTATTGCACAGGCTGTCATTGTCGATCGACGCTCTGAATGCGAAATGGAACGAATGGATTCTCGGTTACGGCCCTGAGAATCAGCAGAACTTCATGAAATGGCTCGGCATGGACGACCCGAACTGGCGCAAGATGATGCTGACCCTGATCGGCGTCGTTGTCAGTCTCGTCATGTTGATCAGCGTGTTGCTGATGCTGCGTTACCGTCCGCCCGCCAGGGACGAGGCCTCGATTCTATACCAGCGATTCATCAAAAAGACGGGACTTGAACCCATTGCGGGCGAGACCGCTATCGAATTCGGACGCCGCGCGAAGGAAGCCGACGCGCTGCCGGACGACGTAATTGCGTTGATCACCGAGGCTTACGTGGATGCGCGCTACGGTCCTTACCGCGAGCCGGCGTTCGAACGCCTGAAGGTTGCTGTCGGCTCTATTACTTAGCCGAGCCTTCGGGCTGGACGCGCACCAGGCCAAGCAGCATTCCGCCAACCAGGAACAGCGGCATCAACGCCAGCAGTACCCACTTCGGGTCGTCCGACAAGGATGCCGCAACGGCGACCATCGCGGGTCCCAGTACGTGGGCGAACTTGGTCATCATGTTGTAGAAACCGAAGAACTCGCCGGGTTGCTCGGGCGGGATCAACGAGGCGTAAAGGGAACGGCTAAGGCCCTGCACCCCGCCCTGCACCGTGCCAATGACGATCGCCATGACGTAGAACTGCCACACATCCTTCATATAGATGGCCCATACGGACATCGCTATGTAGACGAGCAGCGCGAAGTTAATGCCCGATTTGGCCCCGAAGCGATGTGCTACGACACCGAACAGCAAGGTCGCGGGGAAGCCGACAAAGTTGGTGATCAGCAGTGCCATGACGAGGTCGCGATCGTCGAAACCGAGGCGCTGGCCATAGTTGACGGCCATGAAAATGACCGTGAACACACCGCCCACATACAGCCAATAAGCGCCCAGGAATATCACGACGTTGCGATACTGCCCGACCTTCCGCATGGTCGCCTTGAGTTCGGCATAAGCGGCCCTGATCGTGCCGCTGCTGACCTCGATCGGGCTGTGGCGTTCGGGGACGAACAGGATCAGCGGCAAGAGGAAGATCAGCCACCACGCCCCGACCGAGACGAATGCAAATCTGAACGCTTCAGCAGTGTCCGCCAAACCGAAAGTTTCGGGCGATGACAGCATCCAGAGGTGCAAGGCGAGCAGTACCGCACCGCCGAGGTAGCCGAACGAGAATCCGAGAGACGACACGAAGCTGAAGTAGCGTGGCTCACAGACGTCGATCAACAGCGAATCGTAAAACACGGTCGAGCTGTAATAGCCGACCGATGCAAGCAGGTAGAAGCCGAGAGCCAGCGGCCAATCGCCCTGATCGACGAGGCCCAGCGCCGCCGTCATCACGGCGCCGATCGTCGCCAGCACGAACAGGAAGCGCTTGCGGTAACCGCCGGCATCGGCAATCGTGCCGAATATGGGCGCCGTGATACAGACGATGACGCTGGCCGCAAAAGTAATCCAGCCCAAACGCACGGTAACAACCGCGCCATCGTCGCCGATGCTCCAGAAATTGCCCAGAACCAGTGGGAACAACACCGCGAGTACGCTCAGGGCAAACGCCGAATTCGCCCAGTCGTAAAGTGCCCAGCCGATAACTTTCTTATTAAGGATCGCGGAATTCGGCAATGGTCTCGGGTCTGGCGCGGCGACTAATGCTCCCTGGTCTTGCGGAAGTCGATATCGGGCCAGCGCTCCTCGGTCAGGTTCAGGTTGACTCGCGTAGGAGCAATGTAGACCAGACTGTCGCCGTGATCCAGCGCGAGATTATCGTGCGCTTTCTTCTCGAACTCAGCCAGCATCTTGTCGTCGTCGCATTCGACCCAGCGCGCAGTGGCCACATTGACCGCCTCGAACTGGCATTCGACGTTGTACTCATCACGCAGCCGATGCGCGACGACGTCGAATTGCAACGGCCCGACGGCGCCGAGAATCAGGTCGTTACTGCGCAGCGGTTTGAAAAGCTGCGTCGCACCTTCTTCGCAAAGTTGTGCCAGTCCTTTGTGCAACGCTTTCAGTCGCAACGGGTCCTTGAGTACGGCACGGCGGAAAATCTCCGGCGCAAAGTTTGGAATGCCCGTGAAGCGGATTTCCTCGCCCTGCGTAAAACTGTCTCCGATGTTGATCGTGCCGTGATTGTGTATACCGATGATGTCCCCGGCGTAAGCAGTCTCGGCGTGCTGGCGATCGGCCGCCATGAACGTAATCGCCTCCGGAATCTTCACCTCCTTGCCCAGCCGCACGTGCTGAACGCGCACACCCTTGCGGTACTCCCCGGACACAATTCGCATGAAAGCGATCCGGTCGCGATGTCCCGGGTCCATATTCGCCTGGATCTTGAACACGAAACCGGTCAGCTTGTCCTCGGTCGGTTCTACATCCCGTTGCTCGCTCTCATGCGGCATCGGTGGCGGGGCATGTGCAACGAATTCGTCGAGCAACTCGCGTACTCCGAAATTCGAGATGGCCGATCCAAAAAACACGGGCGTCTGCCTGCCAGCAAGATAGTCGTCGACGGACAGCTCGGCGCATGCACCTTTGACAAGCTCGACTTCCTCCCGAAAGGCCTCCGCCGTGTCGCCGAGGACGGCGTTCGCCTCTTCCGACTCGAGGCCTTCGATGACACGAATCTCTGCCGCCTTTTCGCGCCCGACCTTGTCATACACGTAAATCCGGTCCTGCAGCAGGTGGTAGACACCTTTCAGGGCCCGGCCCATGCCAATCGGCCAGGTCACGGGCGCGCACTGGATCTTGAGGACCGACTCGATTTCGTCGAGCAAGTCGATAGGCTCTTGTCCTTCCCGATCGAGCTTGTTGATGAACGTCATGATCGGCGTATCGCGAAGCCGGCAGACCTCCATGAGCTTGATCGTACGCTGCTCGACGCCCTTGGCGCAGTCGATCACCATGAGCGCCGAATCGACGGCCGTCAGCGTGCGATAGGTGTCCTCGGAGAAGTCTTCATGCCCCGGCGTATCCAGCAGATTCACGACATGGTCGCCGTAGGGGAACTGCATCACCGACGAAGTGACCGAGATGCCGCGCTGTTGCTCGAGGGCCATCCAGTCAGACGTAGCATGGCGACTCGCTTTGCGGCCCTTGACGGTACCGGCAAGCTGAATGGCGCCACCGTACAAGAGCAGCTTCTCGGTGAGCGTCGTCTTGCCGGCGTCGGGGTGCGAAATAATCGCGAATGTACGCCGCTTACTGACTTGTTGTTCGATATCGGTCATGAGTATCGCCTGGTGGACGACGTTGAATTCAGAAGGCGGCGCAGTCTAGCCGAATCGAGGCGCGCGCGAAACCGCGGATTCAGTCCTCGATGACGAGCTTTTTGGCCAGGACGGCCGCGTCTTCGCGGCCTTTATTGGCCTGATAGTAAGCCGGGCGGTTCGCGACCTGGTGGAATCCTTTCTTGCGATATAGCGCCAACGCGGTTTCATTGGATGGGCGCACCTCGAGGAAGATCTCGCGAACCGAAGCGGCCCGGGCCCTGAACAGCAATTCATCGAGAATCCGCTCGCCGTAGCCATGCGAGCGAAACTCCGGCTCGATGCAAAGATTGAGTATGTGCGCCTCGCCGGCCGCTACGGACAGGATGCCATAGCCTGCGACCCGCTCTTCACGAATCAGCACAATGCTCTGGTAGCCCGCCAACAGGCAGTCGCGGAACACGCCCTGGCTCCACGGAAATTCGTAGCTGCGTCGCTCGATATCGGAGACTGCGGCAAGGTCATTATGCCCCATGTCACGGATGGTGCTTGGCGGCTCGGCCATGGGCGTGATCATGCGCTGTACTCCGCCGCCAGTCGTGTCGCCAGGCACAGATCACTCCAGGATTTCTGCTTTTGCGACGGGCTGCGCAGCAGGTAGGCAGGATGATAGGTCACGACCAGCGGAATTCCACCAAGCTCGTGCGGCCTGCCCCGCATGCGGCCCACGGGCTCATCACTGCCCAGCAGGTTTTGCGCCGCGACCTTGCCGACGGCAAGAATAATTCGCGGCCGCACGAGCTCGATTTGCCGTTCGAGGTACTCACGACAGGCCGCCGACTCCGCAGGTTTCGGATCACGATTGTTCGGCGGACGGCACTTCAGGATGTTCGCAATAAAAACGCTGTCGCGAGTCTGGCCGATCGCCCGCAACATTTCGTCAAGCAGCTTTCCGGCTCGGCCCACAAATGGCTCACCGCGCCTGTCCTCCTCCGCGCCCGGTGCTTCGCCGATGATCAGCCAGTCGGCAGTCGGACTGCCAACACCAAACACCGTATTGGTGCGCGTCGCCGAGAGTTCGCAACGCGTGCAACCCGCAACACAGGCCTTGAGCTCGTCCCAGCCGAGGCCGCCTGTCGGCTCCGGTATTGCCTCGGTTTGCGGCTCATTTCTGGGCACCCACACATCGATGCCCATCGCTTGCAGATAGGCACGTCGTTGATGTTCGGGATGGGTCATGCGAAAAAACCGTTGCGTCGGGTTGACCCAGTAGTTTGCCACGGTGCAAACCTCATTACACGACGGCGTTTCTACGGGTGCGGCACGGTACCCAGCAGGTCGCTGCCGGCAATGACGCGTTGACCGGTCGTGGCTTTCACCTTGCCCGCGATGGGCATGTAGACATCGGCAAACTTGGCCAGGCGCAGGTAGGCACAGCGGTGTCCCTGGCCTACGCGCTCGCCAAAGCGTATGAACGAGCGCGGTGCCAGGCCCAGACGATACCCGCTGAACATGAGCACTACGCTGTCGCCCTCGTCGGTCTTCACCCACAGGGCATTCGCAGGACAATCCTCGCCAACCCCCTCCATGTTTGAATGCAGGTCCATGACCTTGCCTTCGACAGGACTGCGCGCCGTATAGGTACCGAGGCTGTCGATACGTATACGGATACGGTGCGCCGCACCCTGAACGACACAATGATCCGTCTGCTCGATCTCGGTAATCACACCATCCGCCGGGCTGACGACGCCGAGCGCCACCGACGGCACCTCGCGGCGCGGGTCGCGAAACAGCAGGAAAGCGAGCACGAACAGAACACCAGGTATCAAGGCCAGCCAGGGATTGCTGTAACGAATGATAAGTACACCGATGGCAGCGATAAGCGCCAGTGGCAAAATGCCCTCCTGGGCCACAAACGGATTGCGTCGACCGTGCACGCAGGGTTCCTCGTTGACAACGTGCACGGACCATCCCTTGGTTTCGGCCCGGAGTCAATACGGTTAGAATGCGCGCCTCACTGACTGAAGGTTAGATTTTCAATGCGCTTTTCCCAATTCGGGCTGACGACACTCAAGGAAGTCCCTGCCGACGCCGAGATCGTCAGCCACAAGCTGATGCTGCGAGCCGGCCTCATTCGCCGGCTCGCGTCGGGACTGTTCACGTGGATGCCGCTGGGCCTGCGCGTGCTGCGCAAGGTCGAGAAGGTCGTACGCGAGGAGATGGATCGCGCCGGGGCGCTGGAACTGCTGATGCCTGCCGTACAGCCGTCGGAACTCTGGGAAGAATCGGGCCGCTGGGACCAGTACGGCCCACTGCTCCTGCGCATGCACGACCGCCACGAACGTGAGTACTGTTTCGGACCGACGCACGAAGAGGTGATCACCGACATCGCACGACGCGAACTCCGCAGCTACAAGCAGCTACCGGTCAATTTTTACCAGATTCAGACCAAGTTCCGCGACGAGATCCGGCCGCGCTTTGGCGTCATGCGCTCGCGCGAATTCATCATGAAGGACGCCTACTCGTTCGATATCGACCATACAGGGCTCGAGGCATCCTATGGGCGCATGCACGACGCCTACTCGGCCATTTTCGAACGCCTTGGTCTGAAGTTCCGCATCGTCGACGCCGACAGCGGCGAAATCGGCGGCAGCCGCTCGCAGGAGTTTCACGTGCTTGCCGATTCGGGTGAAGATGCGATCGCCTACTGCGATGCCGATGATTACGCATCGAACATCGAGACAGCCGCGACGATGGCGCCCGATGCAGATCGCCCTGTCCCCGCGGCCGAACTCGAGAAGTTTCCGACGCCGGGCGTCAAGACAATCGACGATCTGTGCGAAATGCTCGGGATCACTCCCGCGCAGACCGTAAAAACCTTGATCGTCGAAGGTACCGACGGCCCCGTGGCGCTGATTCTGCGCGGCGATCACGAGCTAAACGCCGTCAAGGCACAGAAGATCCCGGGCGTCGCCTCGCCGTTGACGATGGCCGACAACGCGACGATCAACAAGGCGACCGGCAGCGAAGCCGGATCGCTGGGCCCCGTCGGCATGCCATTGCCCCTGTTTTTCGATCACGCCGTCGCGGGGCTGGCTGATTTCAGCTGCGGCGCCAACGAGGCGGGCTTCCACTTCAAGGGCGTCAACTTCGGGCGCGACCTGCCCGAGCCCGAAACCTTCGACCTGCGTAATGTCGTGGCGGGCGACCCCACTCCAGGTGGTACGGGTACGTTGAGCATTGCACGTGGCATCGAGGTCGGGCATATCTTCCAGCTGGGTACCAAGTATTCCGAAGCGATGGGTGCGACCGTGCAAGCGCCCGACGGCAGGAACCAGGTCATGGAAATGGGCTGCTATGGTATCGGCATCACGCGCATTGTCGGGGCTGCGATCGAGCAGAACCACGACGACGACGGCATTATCTGGCCGGGGCCGCTGGCGCCATTCGACGTCGTACTGGTCCCGATCAACATGCATCGTTCCGACGAGGTGCGAGACGCGGCAGAGACCCTGTATGCCGAATTGACCGACCAGGGCCACGAGGTGCTGTTCGACGATCGCGACGCCCGTCCCGGCGTCAAGTTTGCCGACGCCGAGCTCGTTGGTATCCCACACCGGCTTGTGATCAGCGACCGTAACCTGGCCGCCGGCGAACTCGAGTATCGTCACCGCCGCGACGCCGAATCGCGCAATTTGAAACGTGAAGAAGCTCTCAAATTGCTGAAGGAATCCTCTGTAAGCTAGCGATTCTATTAGGGTATCAGGGAGGCTAGACTGGTATTGTGAAGATCTTCCGCCTTCAGGTTGCGCTGGCGTTGGTCAGCGGCCTTGCGTTCGTCACGGCCGCGGCACAACAGGCGCCCGACCCCGCGTTGCGTGAGGCACTGCGAGTAGCGGCGAGTGAGGCGCCCAGCTTCACTGACCGCTTCGATGCCGAAGTGTGGCTGACGGACATGTCGCGGCGACTGCAGCGCCAGGTCCGGGACCCGCAGGAGCGTATCGAGATACTGACGCTCGTGCACATGGAAGCCAGCCGCGTAAGTTTGCCCCCGGAACTGATACTCGCGGTTATCGAGGTCGAGAGTAATTTCGATCGTTACGCAGTATCGGTCGCAGGCGCTCTGGGGCTCATGCAGATCATGCCTTTCTGGCTCAACGAAATCGGGCGCCCCAACGATAACCTGTTGCATGCCGACACAAACCTGAGGTACGGCTGCACTATCCTGCGTTTTTACCTCGACAAGGAAGATGGCGACCTCAGGCGGGCGCTCGGCCGCTACAACGGCAGTCTCGGCAAGCGTAAGTACCCCAACAAGGTCATCGACAAGCTCAGCAGGAAGTGGTTCAAGGCCTAGCCGATCCGGAAATCCGGCGGCACAACGAGCTCAGCCTCGCTCTCCTGAACGTTTGAAACCGCGGCAAGGGGCGGCCCCTCGCCGAGCCAGGCGCGCAGTTCTACGATCGCATCGGGGGCGCCACAAGCCAGGACCTCCACGTCACCATTCTCGAGGTTGACTGCGTAGCCCGTGATGCCAAGTCGCAGCGCTTCCCGCCGGGTGCTGTCACGGAACCACACACCCTGCACCCGCCCACTGATCCTGAAGCGACGGACTGTTGGCGAAACCGGCTGGTTTATTGGCGTTCTTCCTCTTGCGAGTCCTTCTCGGCGGCCTTCAGGGCATCCAGTGCTTTCATCTTGGCCTGCTTGGCATCGTAGCGGGCTCTGGAGTACTGGCGCTCGTTGAGCCTGTCCTCGGCGCTTTTCAGGTAGTTCTCGGCCGCTCTGAGGTGAAAAGCGGCGTGTTCTTCGGCCCCCGCCTCCCTGGCGACCGCGATCGCCTGGCGGGCATCGCTCATCTCCTGGACCGGCGGCGAGGTTTCGCAGCCGGCAGAAAGCAGCAATATCCCCAGCAGAAGAGTCTGCGAGAATGATTTAAGTATCGATGTTTGCACGTTTTATTCTAATTATCGGAAACCCTTCAACGCTACCAACCGCACCCGGCTTCGTCAAGCTAACGCAACAGCCCTGACGGGTCGTCCGCAGCCTGCTAGAGTGCGCCATGCCTGCAAACCGAAGCCTCACGAGGAGCCCCATGGCCGTCACGATCTACCACAACCCGCGCTGTTCGAAGTCGCGGAAAACCCTGGAAATAATTCAGGCGGCCGGTGTCGACCCCGACATCGTCCTGTACCTGCGGGACACGCCGCCGGCCAACGACATTGTCGCTTTGGCCGGCAAGCTCGGAGTGCCCGTTGCGGACCTTCTGAGGCGTGGCGAAAGCGAATTCAAGAACGCCACGGACTTACCGGAAATCAGCGATGATGCGGCGCTCGCGGCCTGGCTGGTCGAACACCCGAGCGTGCTGCAACGGCCCATCGTCGTGGATGGCGACAAGGCCATAATCGGTCGGCCGCCGGAAAACGTCAAAGCTTTGCTGGACTGATGGCCGACGTCCTCGTCCTTTATTACTCGCGCGACGGAGCCACCGAGGCATTGGCGCGCGAAGTGTGCCGCGGCGTCGATTCAGTCGACGGCATGAGTGCGCGCCTGCGCACCGTGCCGCAGGTCTCGGCCGTCAGTGAAGCCACTGAGAGTGACGTGCCGGAATCGGGACCGCCGTTTGCGACACCAGAAGACCTGCAGCAATGTGCAGGGGTCATCATGGGTAGCCCAACGCACTTCGGCAATATGGCGGCATCATTGAAGTATTTCATCGATGGCACGGTCGGTGAGTGGTTCAAGGGCGCACTCGAAGGCAAGCCTGCCGGTGTATTCGCGTCCACGTCATCCCTGCACGGCGGTCAGGAAACGACCCTGCTGAGCATGGCGCTGCCGCTGTTACATCACGGCATGCTGCTCGTCGGCATCCCGTACACCGAGAGCGCGCTATCAACCACGGTGACTGGCGGAACGCCGTACGGTGCGACTCATGTCTCGTGGGGCCGCAGTCCCGATGTGCTTTCCGACGAGGAAAAAGACCTGGCTCGCATACTGGGCAAGCGCGTCGCTACAGTTGCAGGACGTCTCGCACGAACGGAATCGTAAGACGCCGTTGCGCGCGCAGGGATTCCAGGTCGAGCTTGTCGAGCACGTCGAACAGGCTCGCCATATCGCGCTTGCTACGCTTCAAAAGGTAACGCGCGGTCTCGCCGGGCAATTTGAGACCGCGGTGCATGGCGCGTAATTGCAGCGCGGCGACTCTTTGCTCATCGTCGAGTGATTGCAGTTGGAAGACTGGCAGGCGCGAGAGCCGGCTGCGGAGATCAGCCAGCTCGAACGCGGACTCACGCGGTGCGCTGCTTGCCGAAACCACCAACTGGCCGCCGGCATCGACGATCTGGTTGTAGAGATCGAACAGGACGACTTCCCAGTCGGCATCACCGGCGACGGCATCAACGTCGTCGATACATACAAGCTGGCGGCCCGCCAGCCCGTCGAGGATCGCGGGGCCCGCGCTGACAAACATCGACAGCGGCACGTAAACCGAGCCATCCCCGGCACGATCACAAACGGCCTGGAGCAGGTGCGTCTTGCCTGTAGCGGGCGCTCCCCATAACCAGCAGCCATGATCGCCGCGACCCGCCGCAACCTCGCGAAGCGTGGCGACAAGTGTCTCGTTGCCGAGCGCGAAGAAACTGTCAAACACAGCGTGATCCGCAAGGCGCAATGGCAGGACGAGCTGACTCATTCGGGCTCGATGATTTTCAACGCATCGGGATGTTCTTTCAAATAGCGGTCATACGCGAAACGCACCAGCACCGACAATACGGCCGCCGCCGGCAGCGCCAGGAGTATGCCGAAGAAACCGAACAACTGGCCGCCGGCAGCCACCGCGAAAATAACGATGACCGGATGCAGCCCGATACGATCACCAACCAGCTTCGGCGTCAGAACCGAACCCTCTATGACCTGTGCGACGGAAAACGTCGCGGCCACTCCGACGAGTTGCCATAGTGGCTCGGGTTCGAGTGCGACGGTCAATCCGGCGAGCGTGATACCGAACACCAGGCCGAGGTAGGGCACAAAACTGACCAGGCCCGAGACCACCCCGATGGCAACGGCGTATTCGACGCCGACGAGGCTGAGCCCCAGCGTGTAGAGGATCGCCAGCGCTGCCATGACGAGGATCTGACCACGCAGGAATGCACCCAGCACATCGTCGGTATCTCGCGCGAGCTCGAACACGGTTTCGCGCTGGCTTTCCGGCACGAGCGCCCCCAGATGCGCCACGAGGGAGTCCCAGTCGCGCAGCAGGTAGAACGTCAGAATCGGGATCAGGAACAGGCTCAGGACGGCAGCAGCCAGCGCACCGCCGGACTTACTGACCGACATCAGGACCTTGCCGCTCCAGCTGCCGAACATGTCGCCGTAGTTCGCGAGAAATGCGCCGATTCCGACGTTTTCCCCGGCCTCGGCGCCGACCCACTGCATGACCGTCGGCAGCCACACCTGCTCCACTTGCCTGGCGATATCCGGTAGCGCTTTGAACAGTGCCCCGACCTGGCTCTTGATCAGGGGCCCGACGAGCAGCACCAGCAAACCCAGCACGAGAAACGTCAGAATAAACACGGTGAGGACAGCGAGCGAACGCGGCAACCTGAGCTTCTGCAGCCGATCGGCAAGCGGGTCACCAAGATAGGCGAGAAGCGCGGCCGCAACGAAAGGCGTCAGTACGGGCGCCAGCAGGTAGAACAGCCAGCCCGTAAGGACGACAGCGATGAGCCAGTTAATACGGAGATCGGTCTTCACGTTCATCCGCCCGCACGTGCGCGCCTCGACCACGACCAGACGTAGTCGACACCGCTGATGACAACCGTCACGAGAACCCCCGCTCCCAGTATCGTGGTCGTAATTTCATTGGGCCAGCCGAATCCCGCACGACTCATGATGAACAACAGGAACAGCAGTTCGAGCGCGGTATTCAGCTTGCTGATTCTGGTCGGCTCACCCTCTACGGGTTTCACGAGGAAGTTGTACGCCGTCGCTCCGCCAATAATGATGACGTCGCGCGACACGACGACGGCCGCCAGCCAGACCGGGATGTGTTGTGTGTACGCGAGCGTAATAAAGGTGCCCGCGACCAGCAGTTTGTCAGCGACCGGGTCCAGCAGTGCACCCAGTCGCGTGTGCCAGTTGTAGCGTTTCGCGAGGTACCCATCGATGCCATCGGAAAACCCCGCAACGAAAAACAGCGCCAGGGCCCATGCGTAACCACCCTCGAGAATAAATGAAAGGATTGGCACGATGAGAACGATGCGCAGCAACGAGATTGCGTTGGGTAACCATCGTAGTGACATTGCCGGCAATCTCAGGGGTTGTAATAGAACTCGAGCGAGGACGCCGGCTCGATATTACCGAAGTCGGAGAGAAGTTCCTGCTCGACCAGGCCGTTGAACCGCAATGCCCGGCGCAAGCGCTCAGCGCCGCCGCGCACGTCGACGCGATACGTCACGCGATCCCCGGCAACCTCAGTGACCATGAACTCTTCGATGAGGCTGACGTCGGCCAGCAGCCTTTGCAGCCCACCGTATGATTCAACCGACACGATGCCTGACACGGTCAGCGCCACGGACTCGATAGGCGCATTGCCGCCAACGGCGAACTCGGCCGCCAGGAGCTCGGCGATCTGTGGCACGACCGCCTCAGGGGGGCCGTTCCAGCTGCGCTGCTCGCCGCCGAAATGATAGCTCCAGTTTTCGCGCCGACTCGACGTTGGACGGATGCGCCCGATCAGCACGGAGTTCGCATCATAGCGCTCCGAGGCATCGAGGATGCGCTCATCGAACCCGCCCCAGATATCGCTGAACGTGACGCTCTGCAGGTCGATAGTATCGAGCAACGGAAAGACCAGCGGTAGCCCGCGACGTTCGGCGATTTCGAGGATGCGTTCGCGCAGCAACTTGTTGCGGTCGATCGAACGCGCTTCGTCAACCATGCGTTCCGGGTCGTCCGCGCCGATGATCTCACGACTGCCCTGACCCCAGTCCACGGCCAGCCAGACCAGCGTCAACGGCCGGTCGGCGCCCCACACCGTCTGCCCGGAGCCGCGCAGCACTCTCTCGATCGCCTCGCCGTCAAACGACACCCAGAGCGTGTCCTCTTCGCCCGGGCGGAACTGCACGACATAGGACGTCGGGTTAGGGAACAACGCGTCGATCGCATCCTGGTTGCTGCCCAGGTCCGATCCGGAGACGCGCAGCAATACCTCGGCGAGCGCCAGTTTGTACGCATCGTCACGTGGATTGTCGGCGTCTTTGTCGAACGGCACCTCGGCCGTGAACAGGGTCGGCACCTCGACCGCCAGCGCGCCTCCCGGCAGGGTCATGCCCGCCGCCAGCATCAGCAGCGCGCAGCAAAGAAAATGAGTATTTCGCAAGGGTGGTTTCCCCGTTAGGCCCTAAGCTCTATTATATCGCCCTCGCAGAGTATGCCACCCCATAATGACCAATAAACCTCTTACGTATAAAGATGCCGGCGTCGACATCGACGCTGGCAACGAACTCGTCGAGCGCATCAAGCCCCTCGTGAGACGCACGCAGCGGCCGGAAGTGCTCGCCGGCATCGGCGGATTCGGCGGGCTTTTTGCCTTGCCCCCTGACCGCTATCGCGAACCCGTGCTCGTTTCCGGCACCGATGGCGTCGGCACCAAGCTCATGCTGGCGCAGCAAACGGGCCAGCACGACACAATCGGCATCGATCTGGTCGCCATGTGCGTCAACGACGTGCTCGTGCAGGGCGCCGAGCCGCTGTTCTTCCTCGACTATTTCGCCTGCGGCAAGCTTGACACGGGCGTGGCCGCGGACGTCGTCGCGGGAATAGCCGAAGGCTGCCTGCAGGCCGGTGCAGCGCTCGTCGGCGGCGAAACCGCCGAGATGCCGGATATGTATGGCGACGGCGAATACGACCTCGCAGGATTTTGTGTCGGTGCCGTCGAACGCAGCGAGATGATCGATGGCAGCGCCATCAGCGAGGGCGATGCCCTGATCGGCATAGCCTCCAGCGGACCGCACTCGAACGGTTATTCCCTGATCCGCAAGGTGCTGGAACGCGCCGGCGACGCAACCATTGACGGCGTACCCGCCAGGACACGACTGCTCGCGCCAACACGCATCTACGTCAAACCGATCCTCGCACTGATGGAGTCGATCTCGATCAAAGGGCTGGCGCACATTACGGGCGGCGGCATTACCGAGAATGTGCCGCGAATCCTGCACGGCGACCTCGACGCCGAGATCGATACGACGAGCTGGCAACAGGGTGCCGTGTTCGACTTCCTGGCAGAGCACGGCAACATCGAAACAGACGAAATGCGGCGCACGTTCAATTGTGGTGTCGGCATGGTGGTCGTTGTCAGTGAGGGCGATGCCGATCAGGCGATTCGCGTGTTGGGAGACCAGGGCGAAACTGCGTGGCGCATCGGCCGCATCGCGCCCGGCGGCAGGGAAACGCAATACGTCTGATGGCGAAGCGCTGCAAAACCGCCATCCTGATCTCCGGATCCGGCACCAACCTGCAGTCGTTCATCGATCGCGTGGCCGAGGGCGAACTGGCGCTGGACCTGTGCGTCGTGTTCAGTAACAGGCCCGATGCTTACGGTCTGGTGCGAGCCAGGAATGCCGACATTCCCACGGCCTGCATCGAGCATGGCGATTATCCGGACCGCGAGTCCTTCGACCACGCCGTCATCGAGGAACTCGATCGCCGGCAGCCCGATTTACTCATACTCGCGGGCTTCATGCGCATACTGAGCCCGGCCTTCGTGAATCACTACGAAGGCCGAATCCTCAACATCCACCCGGCCCTGTTGCCCAAATACCCCGGGCTCGACACGCACCAGCGCGTGCTTGATGCGGGGGACGAATGGCACGGCAGCACCGTGCACTTCGTCACCGAGGAACTCGACGGCGGCCCGCGCATTCTGCAGGGTCGGCTGCGTGTCGACCCATCCGAATCGGCGGACGCCTTGCAGCACCGGGTACAAGCTGTTGAGCACCAGATCTATCCCGAGGCCGCGGGGCTGGTTGGCTCCGGGCGAGTGAAGTTTCGTGATGGTCAGACCTGGATCGACGGGAAGATCGCCGATGAGCCAATTGTCAGGACTTATGACTGAAGGCCCGTGGATGTCAGCGAAGTCGCCTTTCGATTTAGGTACATCCCAGAATTGACGGCCTGTCTATTCAGAGCGCAAGCTAACGCTTGAGAAAGGCAAATTCAGCCAAAGCTGGAGACGCAAAGCCACGGGTCCTCGCTTCCTCCGCGACGCCTGCCGCCACGCCTCGAAGGACCCCAAGACCGCCGGGCTGCCCAAAGTGTTGCAGCAAGGAGGTCGAGCATGAAGATTCGAGTAATTTCCAGGCTAATGAGCAGCGTGTTGCTCGTTTTTTGTTGCGCGGCGATGGCCGACGGCTANNNCCGAGATCGTTGTGTACCCGACCATCGTTCACGATCCGTATATATGCCGCTATTGCACGGCATCGAGGCAACTTGTAATCGACTTTCTCGAGACGAACGGCCTCGGGACCCCTCGCGCAGTGGACGCGCAGATCTATCTGGGGAAACCGGAAGGCGAGTCGCAATTCGAGATGTTTCAGAACAGCATGCGCATCGTCGGCGAGCATGTCAGCGCCAGCCAGATCGACGCCGACTACATCATGGTTCTGGAAGTACTGTTTCCGCCGGCCATGCACGGTCGTATCGAGGTGTTCGGTATCCATGTCTATGTCCTGACGCCTGCCGGCGACAACGCGTTTTCGTTTCTGCTCAATTCGCATCACAAGTCGTTCGTCAAAGCCAGGCTCAGTGGCTCAAAGGACACAGCGAAAGGTAAGGAGAAACTCGCAATCAAGGCCACGCGGGTCGCCATGGATGCTCTTGAAGAGCAGATTTCGCAGGCTGGAAGCTAATCTCAATTCGTTTCGATCCCTGGAGTCGAGTGAAGTGGGCGTTGAGCGGCCGCTAAGCACAGCCGTCGGCAGCCAGTAGGAATTGCCGAAAACAAGTTGCCTGAACGTCCGCTTCGTATGAAAGCAGACATGCGAACGTAGCTGGGAGAATCTCGTGATATTGCCCAGAAATAGAATTATATTTCGTACGTAACTTATTGATTTTAAAACTCTTTAAATCGCATAACCTTATATAATTGCAGTCTCACCCCGCACCACAAGGACTTCCCATGAGCACTGCAATCTCCGACGAATCGCACCTGGTTCCGATCGACCAACTCGACGAAGCCATCGTCAATCTCGCCTCGCACATCAACCAAAGCACCTACGAACTGCTCGTACTTGTTCGCCAGTTTGACGAGCGCGTCGGTTGGTTGAAATGGGGATTCGAAAGTTGCGCCGATTGGCTTCACTGGCGCTGCGACTTCAGCATTTGCACGGCCAGGGAGAAAGTACGCGTCGCGCACGCATTGAAGACCCAGCCGTGCGTCGCATCGGCCTTCGCTTCAGGTACGTTGTCCTATTCCAAGGCGCGCTTGCTGACACGCGTGGTGACACCCGCGAATGAAAAGCAACTGGTGCGTTTCGCGGAGAAGACAACGACCGCCAGAGTCGCAGCACGCTGCATCGAATTGCGGTACGGAACAGTGGAGTCAGTCGATGAGACGAACAGGGCTTACGCTGCCCGGTCACTGCGCATACACCGTGACCGGGAGCTTGGAGTCGTGACGTTTACGATTGAACTGCCTGTCGAGACCGGCGAGTTACTCGAAAAGGCCATCGATCGCGCGAGGGACGCGACGGCATGTGAATCACCGGAACTCGTTGATGAGCGCTGGTCGGCCCAGCAAGCCGACGGGATCGTCGCCATGGCAAACGCATACCTTGCGGGAAACGGCGACGAGAACGCCGCAACCGCTGACAATTACAGGGTCACCGTGCACGTCGACCAGTCGGCGCTCGCAAACGGCGAAGGTCGTTCCGGCCTGCCGCTGGAATCCGTCAAGCGCCTTTGCTGTGACGGCGACGCGGTGGTCATCGTCGAAGACGATACAGGCGAACCTCTAAGTGTCGGTCGCAAGACAAGGACAGTGCCAACGGCCATCAAGAGAGCGCTCGAAGCCAGGGACCGGGGCTGCACGTTTCCGGGCTGCAACAACAAACGCTTCGTCGATGCACACCACGTCAGGCACTGGTCTGCCGGTGGTGAAACGAGCATCGACAACCTGATGTTGCTCTGTTCGCGCCATCACCGACTCGTCCACGAAGGCGGGTATCGCATCGAACGCGACTATCAGGATCGCTGGTTCTTCAAGCGACCCGACGGCCTCGCCGTTCCGGCTTGCGGCTACCGCACCGGCGATATGGTCGACGACGATATCGAGGAGTTTTCCGATTCGCTCAATAATCCGCCACGTGGCGGATCGAGCGTGGCTCAGGCCTTCGGCAACGTGACCCCGGTCTGACCCTGGTACTTGCCGCCGCGGTCCTTGTAGGAGGTTTCGCAGGCTTCATCCGACTCCAGGAAGAGCATCTGGGCGACACCTTCGTTGGCATAAATCTTCGCGGGTAGCGGTGTCGTGTTGGAGAACTCGAGGGTCACGTGCCCTTCCCACTCGGGCTCGAGCGGCGTTACGTTGACGATGATGCCGCAGCGCGCGTACGTGGACTTGCCAAGGCAAATGGTCAGGACCGTGCGCGGAATCCGGAAGAACTCGACCGTGCGCGCCAGCGCGAACGAATTCGGCGGAATCACGCAGACGTCGCTTTGCAGATCGACGAAGCTGGTCTCGTCGAAGCCTTTCGGATCGACGATCGCCGAGTTGATGTTCGTGAAGATCTTGAATTCGTCCGAGCAACGCACGTCATAGCCATAACTCGAGGTGCCGTAGCTGACGATACGGCCGTCACTGTTCTCGCGAACCTGGCCGGGTTCGAACGGCTCGATCATGCCGTGCTCCTGGGCCATTTGCCGAATCCAGCGGTCCGATTTAATGCTCATTTCGCTTCCTCGACCACGATATTGCCGAACTTGGAGCTGTGATCGGTCCGTTGGGCCGCCAGGGCTGCGCCGATATTCCAGGCCGTTTCCCGGTAGTCACGCGCAATCACGGAATCGGGTTCGGCGATCACCGTCGGCCGGCCGGAGTCCGTCTGCTCGCGGATGCGGGCGTCGAGCGGCAGCCGACCGAGCAAGCGGACGTCGAAGTCCTCGATCATCTTGTCGGCGCCACCGGCGCCAAAGATGGGGTCCTCGTGCCCGCAGGCGGAACACACGTGCGTCGCCATGTTCTCGACGACGCCGAGCACCGGGATCGACACCTTGCGGAACATGGCGAGGCCCTTACGCGCGTCGAGGGTCGCGATGTTCTGTGGCGTCGTCACGATGACGGTGCCGGCCACGGGGATCTGCTGTGCCAGCGTCAGCTGGATATCCCCGGTTCCCGGTGGCATATCGACGATCAGGTAGTCGAGGTCCTTCCACTGCGTCTGGTTCGCAAGCTGGCTCAGCGCCGAAGTGACCATCGGGCCACGCCAGACCATGGGCTGATCAGCATCGACCAGCGCGCCGATCGACATGACCTGCAGGCCATGCGCCCTGAGCGGCAGCATCGTCTTGCCATCCTCGCTTTCGGGCACGTCTCCGACAATGCCCATCATGTGGGGCTGGCTGGGACCGTAGATATCGGCGTCGAGTATGCCGACCGAGGCACCCTCACCCGACAATGCCAGCGCGATGTTGGCGGAAACGGTGGACTTGCCCACGCCGCCTTTGCCCGATGCCACCGCAATGACGTTCTTTACACCCGGTATGGGCTTGAGATTGCGCTGCACGCCGTGCCGCACGATCTTCGTAGCGAGCTCGATTTCGACCTGGCTGGCGCCGGTTTCGGCGGACAATGCCTCCGACAGCTGCTGCTCGATGGCCGAATGCGCGTGCAGGCACGGGAAACCCAGTTCGACCCGGACTTTGACGCTGCCTCCGGACACCGTCGCCTCGCGCACCCGACCCACCTCGCCCAGTGGCCGCCCGACCACCAATAATTCGATGGAATTTAGGTACTTGCTCACATCTGATTCTGATGACACCGTCACACTTCGTACGCTCGCATTAGGTAAAATTTGATTGAGTATTACCGGCTGACGCCGGAATTTGCGGACACATTGTAAATGCCGTCCATCGCTGAAAGCCAGCATCGGCGGGCAATGTGCGGGGTCTGATGTGGCATAATGCCGCGTTGGGGACTAGCGGAATCTGCGGAGGGTTGCCTCAATATGGGCACCGCGCGCACCGCTTTGCTTGGGCAAGAGCGACAACGAATTGGCGTTACGTAGTAATTCAACGATAAATACGGCGATCGACGGCATGCGGCCTTGCTGCATTGGCGGCGCGTCTTGTCGTGCGGACGGTTCATCGCTGTGAGTTTCCTCGCCTCCTTTCGCTCCGACCAGCTCCTGACCCAACTCGTCGCAGAGCCCGATCCATCCTCCGCGTCCGCGCGCAAACTCGTCGACAAGCTCAAGAAAAGTGGCAGCAAGGCCGTACCCAAGATCATCGACGCGCTGGCCCTGTCCGACAAGACGCACACGATGGTGCTCGTGGACATACTCGGCGACCTTGTCGACGACAAGAACCTCGAAATGTATCGCGAGGGTCTCGCAGACGGCAACGAACGCGTCGTTTCCGGCACCGCCTGGGCGCTTTCGAGCAGTACCGTCTATGACCCGAACAGGCTGCTCGATTTTTTCGACGACGAGGAGGTTTCCAAGCCTGCCTTGATCGAGGTGCTACGTGTGCACAAGCAGGACCTCAGCGTCCACGAGCTGCTGCGCCGGGCCTACGAGTGCGATGCGAAGGAAAAGGCCGCCATATTCAAGATCATCGAAGAAGTCATCAAGCCTGACATGGTCCCCGACCTGATCGCGCGCATGGGCGGCAAGGACCCGATGATCAAGATTCACCTGATGAACCTGCTGACGCGCTTTGACAAGCCCGAGATCAACGACGCGCTACAGATGCAGCTCAAGGACCCGAACAAGATGGTTCGCAGCGCCGCCCTCTCGGCACTCGCGTCACGCGGCGGCAAAGTGAATGTCGAGAAAATAGCGCAAATGCTGATGGACCCCGACCTCGACGTGCAGAGCAAGGCTGTCGACGTGCTGATCAAGGTCAAGTACCCGGACACGATCAAGTACCTCGTGCCTGCGTTGAAGGACGAGTCGGAATACGCGCGCCGTGCGGCCGTCGAGGTACTGAACGAGCTCGCCGACGTCAATTCAGTCAAGAACCTGCTCGAAGCAATCAAGGACGACGACTGGTGGGTACGCTCCAGGGCGGGCGATGCGCTCGCGGAAATCGGTGGTCCCAGGGTCGTCGATTCGGTCGTCAATCTCATCAATGACAAAGACGAGGAGATCCGGCGCACAGCCATCGAGATTCTCAACACGACGAAGGACGGCCGCGCTGTCGATCACCTGATCAAGGCAACCGACGATACCGACTGGTGGGTACGCGAACGAGCTGTCGACGCCCTGTCGAAAATCGGCGACCCCAAGGCGCTACCGAAACTCGAATCGATGCTAGGGCAGGACAGCAAAACCGACACCGTGGTCATCCGCGCACTGGGCAAGCTCGGTACACATCAGCACATTTCGAAAATCGTGCCTTTGCTGCAACGCCCCGAACGCGAAATTCAGATCGAAGCGATCAAGGCGCTTTCCCTGCTTTCCGACGATACGACGGCTGACACGATTCGTAACCTGCTGAAGAAGATAAAACAATCGGAAGACGCGACGATCATCAACGCGGCCGACAAGGCACTGAAAGATCTCGAAGCTCGTTATTCCGAGACGGTCATGGAAGAGAACGTGCGCGCCGAGAAAATCGCGGCCCATACCAAGACCCTGCTGCTCGAAGACGAGGACCTGGACAAACTGTTGCAGGCCCAGGCAAACGAGATCGCCGAAGCCGCCAAACCCGAAGAGGCCAAGGCGCCGGAGGTGCCGACCGCGCTGCCCGTGCTGGATATCGCCAAGCTCAATCCCGGCGATGTTATCGACGGTCGCTACAAGTACATCGAGAAGATCGGCAAAGGCGCGTTCGGCACGGTGCTGCTGATGGAAGACGAGGTCGTCGACGAACAACTGATCCTCAAGTTCTTGAACCCCAACGTGTCCTCTGACGAGGAGATGATGAAGCGTTTCGTTCACGAGCTGCGCTACTCACGCAAGATTACGCACCGCAACGTAATCCGCATCTATGACTTCCTGAATCTGCAGGGTTGTTACGCCATCTCGATGGAGTACTTCCCGTCACACACCTTGACCGGCGAGATTCCGGACAACAAACCCATGACAGTCGAAAAGGTATTGCGCTATTCGCGCGATATCGCAACCGGAATGACCGTGGCTCACCAGGCCGGCGTGATTCACCGCGATCTCAAGCCGGCCAATATTCTCATCAACCAGGAGGGACTCCTGAAGATCGTGGACTTTGGCGTTGCGGCGGCGGCCAGCAGCGGCGACACCCAGCTTACGAAGACCGGCTACGTCATCGGTTCCCCGAAGTACATGGCACCCGAGCAGATTCTCGGCAAGAAGGTCGACGAGACAGCAGACATTTACAGCGTCGGCGTCATCATGTATGAAATGGCTACGGGCATTCCTCCGTACAGCAAGGGAGACCATATGTCTGTGATGTACCAGCACGTGCAGGGCAAAGCCATGGCCTGCCAGGAAGTCAATGCCGAAATACCTGATGAACTGGCTAGCATCATCGAGAAGGCCATGTCAGTCGACAAGACCAAGCGCTACCAGTCGATGGAAGAACTGACTGAAGCGCTCGACAACGTCAGCCTCTGAGATCGCTTATGGCACGAATTGATGCATTCCTGAAACTGGGTCTGGCGCAAGGTTGCTCCGATGTGCATCTCGCGGTCGGCGTGCCGCCCATGCTGCGCATGAACGGCGACCTGATGCCGATCAAGTTTCGCCAGCTCTCGGATACCGAACTCGAAACCTACGTACTCGAGGTCCTTACGGCCAAACAGAAAGAACGCCTGGCGCAGGGCCATGACCTCGACTTCTCCTACGTTGCCGAAGAAGGCGGCCGTTTCCGCGTCAACGTGTTCCGCAAGGAAACCGGCGTCGGCGCGGTATTTCGCTACATCCCGGGCGATGTACCGAAACTCGATGACCTCCACGTACCGCCGATCCTCAAGAAGTTCTGCGATTTCCACCAGGGCATGGTGCTCGTAACAGGATCGACGGGCACGGGTAAATCGACGACGCTTGCAGCAATGATCGATCATCTCAACGAGACGCGAAACCTCAACATTATCAGCCTCGAGGACCCGATCGAGTTCGTGCACCCGAGCAAGAACTGCCAGGTAATTCAGCGAGAACTGGGCACCCACGTGAAGAGCTTTGCCGACGGCGTGCGCTCCGCGATGCGCGAAGATCCCGATGTCATTCTCGTTGGCGAACTGCGCGACGCCGAGACGATATCGATGGCCATGACGGCGGCCGAAACCGGACATCTCGTGCTCGGTACATTGCACACCACTGGCGCCGTCAAGACTATCGACCGTATCATCGACGCACTGCCGGGAGAGTTGCGCGAGCAGACCAAGGGCTTCCTGTCCATGAGCCTCAAGGCCGTGGTCACCCAGGTCCTGGTCAAAACTCCAGATGGCCGGGGAAGACGCGCCGTCCTCGAGATACTCGTCAACACGCGCGCTATCTCCAAGCTCATCACGACGGACCAGACGCACCAGATTCCGTCACAGCTGCAAACCGGCAGGGACCTCGGCATGCAGCAGATGGATCATGCGCTGCTCGATGCAATCAACGCGAAGCAGATCGACCCCGACGATGCGATTCGGTTTGCAACGGACAAGAAGAAGTTCCAGCGCTTCGTCACTGACACCGACATGGTAGCAACGCTGGATATGGACGCAGGTTAGCCATGGCCGATATCGACAGATTCCTCGAACACGCGTTGCAACAGAACGCGTCCGACCTGCACTTCATCTCGGGCGATCCGGTTCGCGCACGTGTTCACGGCAACCTGCAGGTCATGATGAACGAGCGCCTCGAGGTCGCCCAGGTCGAGGAGATCATTTTCGAGATCATGGACGGCGTCACGCGCAAGACTTTCGAGGAAAATGATGCCGCGGACTTTGCACACGAAATTGTCGATGTGTCACGTTTTCGGGTTAACGCATTCCGCCACCTCAATGGCATAGGCGCCATCTTTCGTGCGATTCCATCGAATGCGCTGACGCTTGAACAGCTCGACATGCCTGGCGTCGTTCACGAACTCTGCAAGCATACCCAGGGCATGATTCTCGTCACCGGCAAGACCGGTTCGGGCAAGTCGACAACACTCGCAGCGATGATCGACTCGTTGAACAAGCGTCTCAAAGGTCACATCCTGACGATCGAGGATCCGATCGAGTTTGTTCACAAGGCCCAGGGTTGCCTGATCAGCCAGCGCGAAGTGGGCGTGCACAGCCCGAGCTTTTCGGAGGCGCTGCACTCGGCAATGCGCGAAGACCCCGACGTCGTGCTCGTCGGTGAGCTGCGCGATCTCGAGACCATCAGCATTGCCGTGACGGCCGCCGAAATGGGCATCCTTGTCATGGGTACGCTGCATACCAATGGCGCGGCACAGACCGTCGACCGCATCATCAACTCGTTCCCGGCCGACAAGCAGAGTCACATCCGCACGATGATCTCGACCTCTCTGCGGGGCGTCATATCGCAGCAATTGCTGCCGACGTGCCACAAAGCGGGACGCGTCGCCGCGCTCGAAATCATGATCAATACGCCAGCCGTCTCCAACCTGATTCGCCAGGGCAAGCTGGACCAGCTCGAAACGGCGATGCAGAGTGGCGGCAATGTCGGCATGAAGACCATGGATAACGCGCTCATGGAACTCGTGGACAAAGGCTGGGTCTCTGGCGAAGAGGCGTATCAGCAGGCCAATAACAAGCACAAATTCGAGAACCTCAAAGACATCGAATAAATCCGCCCGGCCGTGGCATAATCGCGCCCTTCTACCAGCCAACGCCACCGTCATGTCGCAGCCACGAAAAATACTCGTCACGAGCGCCCTGCCATACGTCAATGGCTCGCCACATATGGGGCACCTCGTCGAGTACATCCAGACGGATATCTGGGTACGCTTCCAGAAGCTGCGAGGGCACGATTGCATCTATGTGTGCGCATCGGACGCGCACGGTACGCCGATCATGCTCAAAGCGAGGGAGCTCGGGATAAGCCCCGAGGCGCTCACCGAGGGGTATACGGCCGAATTCGTCAACGACTTCGCTGACTTCGGTATCGAGTTCGACAACTTTCATACGACACATTCGTCCGAGAACGAAGCACTCGTCTGCGAGATGTTTGCCGCTCTGCGCAACACAGGCGACATCTACACAAAGACGATCGAGCAAGCCTACGATGAAAAGGAAGGCATGTTCCTGCCGGACCGCTTTGTGCGCGGCACCTGTCCATTCTGCAAGGCTGAAGACCAGTATGGTGACGCCTGCGAGAACTGCAGCAAGACCTATACACCCGCAGACCTGATTGACCCTGTTTCAGTCGTCTCCGGGACGCCGCCCGTCACGCGTGAGTCAGAACATTATTTCTTCAAGCTCAGCGAATACGGAGATCGGCTGCGCCAGTGGATGAGCGACGCGACCCTCGACAGGAACGTGGTTGCGAAGCTCGAGGAGTGGTTCGAATCCGGGCTGCAGGACTGGGATATCTCCCGCGATGCACCCTATTTCGGTTTCCGCATTCCGGGCACCGAAGACAAGTTCTTCTATGTCTGGCTCGACGCGCCGGTTGGCTACCCTGCGAGCTTCAGGAATCTCTGCGACCGCCGTGACGACCTGGATTTCGATAGCTACTGGAGGCCCGGCAGCGACGCCGAGCTGTATCACTTCATCGGCAAGGACATCATGTATTTTCACACGCTGTTCTGGCCGGCCGTGCTGCAAGGCTCGGGCTTTCGAACGCCGACCAGCGTATTTGCACACGGCTTCCTGACCGTCGACGGTCAGAAGATGTCCAAGTCGCGAGGTACATTCATAAAGGCGCGGACCTACCTCGATAACCTCGACCCCAACTTCCTGCGCTACTACTACGCGGCGAAACTGGGACCGACGATCGAGGATATTGACCTGAACCTCGAAGACTTCGTTGCGCGCGTCAACTCCGACCTGATCGGCAAGCTCATCAACATTGCAAGTCGCTGCGCGGGCTTCGTCAGCAAGCGATTTGATGGCAAGCTTTCTGCAAGCCTGCCCGACGCCTCGCTGTTCGCCGATTTCGCTGACGCGTCGGACGCCATCGCCGCCCACTATGAGCGTCGGGAGTTTTCCAAGGCGATGCGCCTCGTAATGGCGCTGGCCGACAAAGCAAATCGCTATATCGATGACAACAAGCCCTGGGTGATGATCAAGGATGATGCCAGGCTCAACGATGTTCAGCTCGTCTGCACCCAGGGACTGAACATGTTCCGCAGCCTGATGATCTTCCTGTCGCCAGTGATTCCGGTCGTCGCCGACAAAGCGCGCGAATTCCTGGACGAAGACAGCTGGCATTGGCGGGACGCGTCGGCGCCGCTACTGGGCACAACCGTGCGCAAGTTCAAGCCGTTGCTGACTCGCGTGGAAACGGCACAGGTCGACCGCATGGTGGAACAGTCGAAGGAGAGCACGCCCGTGTCCGAGACAGAAGAAGAATTCATCAGCATCGAAGACTTCATGAAAGTGGACCTTCGTATCGCACGTATCGAAAATGCGGAGCCCGTCGATGGAGCGGACAAGCTTCTCGCGCTGACTCTCGACATGGGAGATTCGCACCGCCAGGTGTTTGCGGGCATCAAGGCCGCCTACGACCCGGAAAACCTCGTTGGCCGTCACGTCATCGTCGTCGCCAACCTGACACCGAGAAAGATGCGCTTCGGCGTATCCGAAGGCATGGTGCTTGCGGCCGGCCCCGGAGGCGAGGAAATCTTCCTGCTTTCGGCTGACGACGGCGCAAAGCCGGGCATGCGCGTCAAGTAATCCTTACAATACGCGAATGGTCGAGCTCGTCGTCATTCTGATCAGCACGGTACTGGTCAACAACTTCGTATTGGTTCGATTCCTCGGGCTGTGCCCGTTCCTCGGCGTATCGCGCAATCTCGAGGCCGCGACGGGCATGTCGCTGGCTACGGCGTTCGTCCTGACGCTTTCGTCGGCAACGGCATACTTGCTGCACAGCTACATCCTGGTGCCGCTCGAACTGGAGTACCTGCGCACGATCACTTTCATACTCGTCATCGCCGCGAGCGTGCAATTCACCGAGATCATGGTGCGACGCCTGAGCCCGCTGCTCGACCAGGTCCTTGGCATCTACATTCCCTTGATAGCAACCAACTGTGCGGTACTCGGCGTGGCCCTGCTGAACGTGCAACAGGCGCAGGGATTCGTGCAGTCCGTCTTCTACGGCTTCGGCGCGTCGGCGGGATTCGCGCTCGTACTCGTAATGTTCGCAGCCATACGGGAACGACTCGAAGCGGCCGATATTCCGGCGCCGTTCCGAGGTACTGCCATCGCCCTGATGACGGCTGGCATGATGTCGCTGGCCTTCATGGGCTTTTCGGGCATGGCCCGGCTTTGATGAGCGCCTATGTGGACCGCCGTCATCACAATAGCCGCGCTCGCGCTGATTGCCGGACTCGCACTGAGCTACGCGTCGCGACGACTGCCGCCTGCAAGCGGCGATCTCGTGGAGCAGGTCAATGAGCTTCTGCCACAAACGCAGTGTGCGCAATGCGGCTATCCGGGTTGCCGGCCCTACGCCGCGGCCATCGTGGACGACGCGGCAACGATCAACCTCTGTCCGCCGGGCGGAGAAGACACAGTCCGACGGCTTGCCAACCTGCTCGGCAGACCGGTCCTTCCGCTCGCCGAACATGTCGAACCGGCTGTCGCCGTCATCGACGAGTCATCGTGTATCGGCTGCGTGCATTGCCGTAACGCGTGCCCCGTGGACGCAATCGTTGGCGCGCATCAACTCATGCACACGGTCATCGAGAGTGAATGCACAGGATGCGAACTGTGCGTCGCGCCCTGCCCCGTGGACTGCATCAGCATGAGGCCGTTGCGGTGAGCGCACCTACTTACGATCTTGGCAAACTGCACGGCGGCCTGCGCCTGCCTGCGCATAAAGCGCAATCGACCGCAGCAACCGTACAGGTAGTTCCGATTCCCCCGCAGCTTTACCTGCCGATCACGCAGCATGTCGGTGAGCCCGCGCAGCCCGTCGTCCATATCGGCGATCGCGTTCTCAAGGGACAGACGATCGCCGAGCCGGACGGCGAGATGGGGGCGCCCGTGCACGCCTCTTCTTCAGGAACCGTGGTTGGTATCGAGCAGTGGCCCGTCTCGGGACGCTACGGCGACAGGGCGCCGTGTATCGTGATCGATTGCGACGGCAAGGATGAAGCAATGCCGCGCACGGCAGTCGCCGACTACCGCTCGCTCGATCCGGCCGAGGTCCTGTTGCGAGTGCTCGATGGCGGCATCGTTGGGCTCGGCGGTGCCGTATTTCCTACGGCGCAGAAGCTCATGCAGGCGCGCACGCTCGAAACCGAGTACCTGATCCTGAACGGCGTTGAGTGCGAACCCTACATCAGCTGCGACGATTCGCTGATGCGCGAGCGCGCCGGCGATATCCTGAGCGGCGCACAGGTGCTCATGCACGCACTGCGCATCGACGTCTGCTATGTCGTCGTCGAAAGCGACAAGCCCGAGGCATTGCAAAGCCTGGGCGAAGCGCTCGGGGAACTCGGCGATGAGCGCATCGTGCTCAAGCAGGTCCCGACAATCTACCCCTCAGGTGGCGAGGACCAGCTCGTGCAACTCGTCACGAATCGCCAGGTCCCGAGTGGCGGCCTGCCCACCGATGTCGGCTGCCTGGTCCAAAACGTCGGCACCGCTGCTGCTGTGCATGACTGGATTGTCGACAACGAGCCGCTGATTTCTCGAATCACGACCGTCACGGGCGACGGCATCACGAATCCAATGAACGTGCTCGCACGAATCGGCACGCCCGTAGGTGACGTTGTCGAATTCACCGGCGGCTATGCCGATCGCGCGGAACACCTGTTCATCGGCGGTCCGCTGACCGGCAAATCGGTAAGCACTGATCGCGTGCCACTGGTCAAGGCGACCAACTGCATTCTGGCCGTCTTTAAATCTTCATTCGCCGGCAGAGAGCTACCTTGCATACGCTGCGGCGATTGCGCTGCCGTATGCCCGGTGCAGCTCTTGCCGCAACAGTTGTTCTGGTATGCCTGCGCCGATAACGAACAGAAGCTTCGCGAGTTCGGCCTCACGGACTGCATCGAATGCGGCTGCTGCGACCTCGTATGCCCGAGCCACATTCCGCTCACCGCCGATTTTCGCATCGCCAAGGGCCGCATACTCGAACTCGCCGACGAAAAAGCCCGTGCCGAACGGGCACGACATCGATTCGAGGCGCGCAATGAGCGACTCGAAAAAGAACGACAGGAGCGCGAAGCCGAACTGGCGCGCCAGAAGGAGTCCGCGAAAGAGGCGGGCCCCGCCGCGATCGCCGAGATCCTGAAACGCAAGAAACAGCGAAGCGAGGACGACTGAACGTGGAGTTTACGCGACGTCAATCTCCCTACTGGTCGGCGCGTGTCGCAGTGCCGTCGCTGATGCTGCAGGTAGTCGCGGCGCTTGCGCCGGCGGCGCTCGCGCACGTCTGGTTCTTCGGCCCAGGGTTCATATTCAATCTGCTCGTTGCGACGCTGTTCGCCGTCGTCGGCGAGTCGCTGATGATGCACCTCAGGGGCCGTCCTCCGGAGCATGCGCTTGCTGACTACAGCGCGCTCGTGACGGCAGCACTGCTGGCTTTTGCCCTGCCCTCGCTGACACCGTGGTGGGTCACGGCGACGGGTTCGCTGTTCGCCGTCGTCGTCGCGAAACACCTGTATGGCGGCCTCGGTTTCAATATCTTCAACCCGGCCATGGCCGGTTACGTTGTCATCCTGATCGCATTTCCAATGCACCTCAACCTGTGGGTCGGCCCGCGTATCGGCGATATCGACTACGAGTACCTGTCAGTATTGCAGACACTCAAGTTCACGCTGACGGGTACGCTGCCCGAATCCCTCGGTTTCGACGCCATAAGCCGTGCTACCCCGCTGGATGTCATGAAGGCCGGACTGAATAACATGAAGACGGTCACCGAGATTCGCGCCAACCCGGTCATGGGGGACTTCGGCGGGCGCGGCTGGGAGTGGATCGGCAATTTTCTCGCGTTCGGCGGATTCTGGTTGTTGATCAAGAAGATCATTCGCTGGCAAATACCCGCAGGCGTTGGCGCCGGCCTGCTGATTCCGGCGGGCATCATGTATCTCATAGACCCGGGCACGCATCCGAGCCCGGGTTTTCACCTGTTCGGTGGCGCGACGATTCTCTGCGCGTTTTTCATAGCAACCGATCCCGTGTCGGCCGCAACCAGCCCGAAGGGGCGACTCATCTATGGACTCGGCATCGGCCTGATTATCTATTGCATTCGCACGTGGGGCAGCTATGCCGACGGCGTCGCGTTCGCCGTGTTGCTGATGAACATGGCGGTCCCTGCCATCGACCTCCTTACGAGGCCCCCGATCGTCGGCCACGAACAGGCGGGTGATTCGCCGTGAACAGCGTTGTCAAAAGCGGCATCACGCTGGCTGTCATCGCCGGGCTCTGCACGGCACTGGTAGCGCTGACTTACACGGCTACCGCGGCGCGCATCGAGGCCAACGAGCAGGCATGGCTCGAACGCAGCCTGCAGCCAGCGCTGTCGGGTCTTTTCTTCGACAGTGGCGTCACGGAGTCGATGATGACAATTCCGCCGCCACACGATCTTCCCGGCTCGGAAGCCGCCATCGTATACCGGGTCTATGCAGAGGATACGCCCGTTGCCGCCTTGTTCGTCGTGAGCGCGCGCGACGGCTATGCCGGGCCGATCCGGGTACTCGTCGGCATCGACGTCAGCGGCGCTGTAACGGGCGTGCATGTTCTCGAACACCGCGAGACGCCAGGTCTCGGCGACCGCGTGGAATCCGGCAAGTCTGACTGGGTGCATCAGTTCGACGGGCGTTCGCTGGTCGACCCTGAGCCCGCGGGTTGGGCCATCAAGCGCGACGGCGGCCAGTTCGACCAACTGACCGGCGCATCAGTCACTCCCAGGGCCATCGTCAAGGCCATCAGGGATACCTTGCTGTATTTTGAAGCACACCGTGAAGAAGTCTTTGTCGCGCTGCAGGAGGAAGTCGAATGAGCGCATCGAACTTCGTCGATCGCTTCAGGAACGGTCTCTGGTACGAGAATCCCGGGCTCGTGCAATTACTCGGCCTGTGCCCGCTGCTGGCCGTCACGTCGACATTCGTTAACGGACTCGGACTCGGTATTGCAACACTCGCGGTGCTGATGGCGTCAAATGCCCTGGTTTCGGCGACGCGTCGCTGGATACAACCGCAGATACGGATACCGATTTACGTCCTGATCATCGCGAGCCTGGTGACGTGCATCGAATTGATTTTCAAAGCCTGGTTTCCAGCGCTCGATCGCTCCCTCGGCATCTTCATTCCGCTGATCGTGACGAATTGCGCGATCGTCGCACGCGCCGAGGTCTTCGCATCGAAAAACCCTGTCGCTTCCAGCATTCTCGATGGTTTCGTCATGGGCTCAGGCTTCGCACTGCTGCTGATGGTCATCGGCCTGATTCGTGAACTCGTCGGACATGGTTCGATAATGTCACGAATGGACATGTTGTTCGGGGGAGACGCGATGCGCGGTATCGTACTGACCGACGGCGGCTGGCTGCTTGCGATATTGCCGCCGGGCGCGTTCTTCAGCCTGGCGCTCGCGATCGCGCTCAAGAACGCCATCGACAAGCAGTGAACAGGGACAAACGTACAGCAATCTTCAGCACACTGCGTGAGCGCATGCCCGCGCCCACCACGGAACTCGTCTACGAGACCCCGTTCGAACTGCTCGTCGCCGTCATACTCTCGGCGCAGGCTACGGATGTCAGCGTCAACCAGGCCACACAGAAACTTTATCCCGTTGCACGAACGCCTGAAGCCATACTCGCACTCGATGTGGACGGGTTGAAACCCTATATTCGCACGATCGGCTTGTTCAACAGCAAGGCCGGGAACATCATAAAGACCTGCCGCCTGCTGATTGAGAATCACGACGGCGAAGTGCCACGCACGCGCGAGGAACTCGAAGCGCTACCCGGCGTTGGTCGCAAGACAGCCAACGTCATACTGAACACCGCGTTCGGTGAGCCGACGATCGCGGTGGACACTCACATCTTTCGGGTCTCCAATCGCACGGGAATCGCGCATGGCAAGACGCCGCTCGAAGTGGAGAAGCGCTTGTTGCGGCTCACGCCGGATGAATTCAGGAAAGACGCACATCACTGGCTGATTCTGCACGGACGGTATGTGTGCAAAGCGCGCAAGCCTTTGTGCGGCGAATGCCCGATCGTCGACTGGTGCGAATACAACAAGAAGGAGATCACATGATCTTCGGTCAGGACCGTGGCGAACTTCGCAGGATGTACAGAGACGCCTGGAGAAAGCGCTCTGACAAATTGCCGTTGTCGCCGCTTGAGGCGCAAATCGTGGCCGTTATCGAATGGCACCCCGAATACCACGCCGATGTCACGAGCGACGATCTCGATCGTGACTACGCGCCTGACGGGGGCAGGACGAATCCGTTCCTGCACATGGGACTGCATCTCGGCATCCGCGAGCAGGTGGCGACCAACCGTCCGCCCGGAATTGCGGCGATTCATACGGCGCTGCTCGCACGACACAGCGACGCGCACGCGGCCGAGCACGAAATGATCGAAGCACTTGCGGAGACGTTGTGGGAAGCGCAGAGCAGCAATGCCCCTCCTGACGAACAAAAGTATCTGCGCCGCCTGCAGGCGCTTGCCGCGCAAGCCGTGTAATAAAATCTGGCCGAATCAGGTCAGTCTACTCATGAGCGAGATTGCTATGAATGACGAATACGCCCGGTACCCGGTCCATGGTGCAGGCCTCGGCCTGCGTCGCCCGATCGCGGATCAGCTCATGGCGGACCCACCCGCCGACGTGGACTTCATGGAAGTGGCGCCCGAGAACTGGATCCACGTGGGCGGCGCACTGGCAAAGAAACTGCGCTTCTTCACCGAGCGCTACCCCTTTGTCATTCACGGACTGTCCCTGTCGATCGGGGCGCCATCACCTCTCAACGAGCAATTGGTCAGGGACATCAAGGAATTCATGGCCGAGCACGACATCCGGCTCTATTCGGAGCATCTGAGTGCCTGCGGTGACGACGGCCAGCTCTACGACCTGATGCCCATTCCGTTTACCGAGGAAGCCGTTCGTTACGTGGCAAAACGTGTACAGCGGGTCCAGGACATCCTCGGACAACGCATGGCGCTCGAGAACGTTTCTTTTTATGCGCCCATCGACACGTCGATGAGCGAGCAGGAGTTCCTGCTGGCCGTACTCGAGGAAGCCGACTGCGACCTGATGCTCGACATCAACAACATCGTCGTCAACAGCATTAATCACCGCTACGACGCCAGTGCATTCCTGCAATCGATGCCGGCCGAACGCATCCGCTATTTCCACCTGGCCGGCCATTACGTCGAAGCCGAGGACCTGCGCATCGATACGCACGGCACGCCCGTAGACGAGCAGGCCTGGCAGCTCTTGCGGGAAGCGTATTCGCTGTTTGGACCGGTCCCCACGCTGCTGGAACGCGACTTCAACTTTCCGCCCATGGACGAACTGCTGGACGAAGTCCGGCGTATCAAGCAGCTGCAGGCGGAAGCCGGAAATCGGAAGGCGGCCAATGGCTGAAGGATTCCAGGACAAGCAATACGCCTTCGCGGCGCATCTTCGGGACCCGGAGAATGTGCCGCCGCCGGAGGGTATCGAAGACCGCCGCATGGCGATCTACCGTGAGTTGTTCTTCAATAACCTGTTCAGCCTCCTCGGTACGATGTTCCCTGTACTTCGCAAGATTCACAGCGATGCACAGTGGCGGCACCTGATCCGGGAATTCATGAAATTCCACAAGGCTGAGACGCCCTACTTTCTGAAACTACCGGAAGAGTTCCTGGCGTTCTTGCAGGATGAGTACGAACCGCGTGAGGACGACCATGCTTTCCTCGTCGAACTGGCGCACTACGAGTATATCGAGCTCGCCCTGTCGGTCTCGACCGACGAGAATGACCTGACGGGTGTTGACCCCGACGGCGACCTGCTCGCCCAGGTCCCGGTCAAGTCGGTATTGGCGTGGGCGTTCGCCTACCACTACCCCGTGCAGCAAATCTCGCCGGACTTTCTGCCCACGGAGACCGCTGAGCAGCCGGTCTACCTCGTCGTGTTCCGCCGCAGTGATGACAAGGTGCGTTTTCTCGAACTCAATGCCGTGACAGCCGCGCTGCTGGACGCCATGGAGAACAACGCGTCGAACAGTACGGGCGAACAGCTGTTGCGAACCCTGGCCGACACGATCCGCTTCCCTGACGTTGACGCATTGCTCGGGCATGGCCACGAAGCCCTGAAGGAGATGCGACAGCTCGAAATCCTGACTGGCACGCGCCAACCGTAGGAGAATCCCCGATGCAAACATTAATTGACCTCAAGAATCGCGTCGTCGATGTGCTCGATCCCGCGGGTGAGTGGGTCGCCCTGCTGCCCATACGCCTGCTGATGGCCTACGAGTTCGGCCGCGCCGGTCTCATGAAATTTAACGGCAGCAACTGGTTCGCGAACGTACAGGACAATTTCCCGTTCCCGTTCAACGTCATCCCCGTGGAAATCAGCTGGTTCCTGGCCACATGGGCCGAGATCCTCGGCGGACTGTGTCTCGTGCTCGGGCTGTTCACACGCTTCTGGGCGTTCAGCCTCATAGTCCTGACGATCGTCGCGATTGCCGGTGTTCACTGGCCCGACGACTGGAACAGCCTGGCAGAACTCTGGAAAGGCTACTCGGTATCGGATAAGGGTTTCGGCAATTACCGCATCCCGTTGCTGTTTCTCGTGATGCTGGTGCCGCTCGTCTTCAAAGGCGCCGGTCGTCTCAGCCTCGACCACGTGCTCGACAGGAAATTCTCGGGCCGCTAGTCGTACGGCCTCAAACAGTCGATCTGCTAGTATCGGCGGACGAGTGCCTGAGGTGCTCGCCATCGAAACAGGAGCAGGATGACCTTATGTCAACTCAGGAATCCAGCCATCTGAGACGCGACATCGGGTTTTTCGGTGCAGCTTTCCTGGTACTTAACGGACTGATCGGTGCCGGCATTTTTGCCCTGCCCGGTAAGGTCGCGGCAAACGCCGGGCAGCTCAGCCCCTGGCTGTTTCTTGTTGTCGGCCTGTTCTTCCTGGCCGTTGTGCTCGCGTTCGCCGAACTGGCGAGCTATTACGACAGAACCGGCGGCCCCGTCATTTATGCGACCGAAGCTTTCGGTCCACTGGTTGGTTTCAGTACCGGCTGGGTTATTTTCCTCTCGCGTACCGCTTCCTTTGCAGCCAACTCCAACGTCATGGCGACCTACCTGGGCACGTTGTCGGACGTGCTATCCACCGACCTCGCACGTGGCACCATCATCACTGTAGTGACGGTTGGACTCACGTGGGCGAACCTGCATGGCGTCCGCGATGGCGTAAGGACCATGGGCGTGTTTACTTTGCTGAAGGTAGCGCCGCTCGTCATCATGGTGCTATTGGGATTGCAATACGTCACGGGCACGACATTGCTGCCGAACGCCGAATCTGTCGTCAAAGACCTTGGCGGCACCACCTTATTGCTGGTTTACGCATACATCGGTTTCGAAACCCTGGCCGTCACCGCAGGCGAGACGTCGCAGCCGCGAAAGACCTTACCCAAAGCGCTCGTCAGTACGGTGATAGGCACGGGATTACTGTACTTCTTTATCGTGCTCGTATTCGTATCCGTAATTCCGTCCGAGCAGCATGCGTCAGCCACGCTCGTCGATGTCGGCCGCACGCTCGCGGGTTCGGCAGGTGCGTTGGCAATCACGCTAGCGGCTGTATTCTCGATCGGTGGTAACCTCGCGGGCAACATCATTGCGGTACCGAGGCTGCTTTTCTCGCTCGCCGAAAATCGGCTGTTGCCGCAATGGTTCGGCCATATTCATCCGCGGTACGCGACTCCTGACCGCTGCATCCTCGTTGTGGGCGCCCTGGCACTCTTTCTGGCATTGACCGGTTCATTCGTGAAGCTGGCTGTTGCCAGCTCTGTCGCCAGGTTGCTGGCCTACGTGGTTTGTATTGCTTCACTGCCGGCGATCCGTCGCAACGCTGACGAAGAGACCACGAAACAGGCGTATCGTCTCCCGGGGGGCTACGCGATACCTTTTGTCGGGCTATTGATATGCCTTTGGCTGCTGACCCAGTCGACAGCGGAGTCATGGATTGCCATTAGCGTTCTGCTTGCGGTCGGGATTGCGCTCTACTTTTTCGAGCGAAAGGCGACATGAGCGCCGCGACCAGGCACTTCGCGATCGCCGTGTGCGTTTGCTTGATTGCAGGCAACGTCGCGCTTGGCGCACCGCTGGACGAGCGCGACTGGATCCTCATGACGTCCGACAATTTTCGCGTGCATAGCGTGCTCGGCGAACAACGCACCACGGAATTGCTGCGTCACCTGGAAGTGATGCATTCGACGTTTGCCGTTACCGATGGCACGTCCACCTATGATTCGAACGTTCCGACCATAATCCTGATCGTCGACAAGCACGATGACTACACCGCCATCGGCGCTCCCGACAACTCGATGGGTTTCTTCATTTCCGACCTGCGTGAGAATGCGATCCTCGTGGAAGACAGTAATGACGCACGGGGAGTGGAGGTGATGTTGCACGAGTACGTTCACTTCCTTTCGTTGCAATCGGGCAGAATCCGTTACCCACGATGGTATGAGGAGGGTCGTGCCGAATACCTCTCGGCTTCACGTCTCAGGCAAAACGTTCTCGAATACGGCCTGCCCGTCGAGCGGCGCCTGGTGAGCCTCAGGTTCGGATCGTGGCTGCCGCTCGAAACTGTCCTGGAGCTGACCGACCCGTCGACGCTCGATGAAGAACAGATCGACCTCTTCTACGGACAGTCATGGCTGCTGGTGCACTATCTCTCGAGCCAGCCCGACGCCGAAATCAGTCTGCCCGCTGGCACCAAACAGTACAGCGTGCTGGTCGGGCGCGGCATGAACCGCAGTGACGCATTCGAACAGGCGTTCGACCAGGATATTGCCGAACTCGAAGCGATGTTGCTCAAGTACTTCCTCGACGGTTCGTTCAATAGCAAGAAAATTCCCGCAGACACGGCGCTGCCCGGTTTCGCACCCCAGGTCCGCGAATTGCCGGTGGCTGAAGTTCGCCTGGCGCTTGCCCGGATGGCGCTGCGTTTCAAAAACTTCGATGGTGCCGAAACCTGGTTTACCGCGGTATTGTCGGACCCGGAATCGAGGGCTCAGGGCGAAGCCGGGCTCGGCCGAATTCTCGGCATTCGTGGCGACATTGAAGGCGCCAGGGCGCGATTCGACAAGGCGATCCACCTGATGGCCTGGGACTTCGACATCTGGATGGACTATGCACAGTTCTGGGCCCAGCGCGTATCGGTCACCGCCGACTTCAAGACGCGCGAGCGGTACGCACTGCGACTGGTTGACGCGCTCGAGAACGCGCTGACGATCAAGGAAGCCACACCTGAACTGAATTCCCTGATGGGCTTCGCCTATCTCGCGATGGACAAGGACATCTACGAGGCGATTGATTACCTCGAAGCCGCTGCTGACGAAGCACCCTTCGATCAGGCGAGCCGCTTGCTACTCGCCAACGCCTACCTGCTCGTCGGTGACAACAGCCGCGCAATCGATATGGCGGAGTCAGTGCTGAGCCTCGAGCACGGGCCCAGCAATGTTACGGTCGCGGCGCAGGGGTTGATCACGAAAGCCCGGCAGGCGGACTAGCGCTTTTTTGGCATGTAAAGATCGGTCAGTGTGCCTTCAAAGGCTTCGGCGGCAAACGCAACCGTTTCCGACAGCGTCGGGTGCGGATGAATTGTCAGGCTGATGTCCGCAGCATCGGCACCCATCTCCACAGCCAGGCCGATCTCGGCGATCAGGTCACCCGCGCCGGGCCCGACAATCGCGCCGCCAAGCACGCGCTGGGTCTTCTTGTCGAACAGCAATTTTGTGAAACCCTCGCCGCGACCCAGTGCAAGAGCGCGACCGCTGGCCGCCCACGGAAACTGGGCCTTCTCGTAGTCGATGCCCTCTGCCTTGGCCTCGAGTTCGGTGAGACCGACCCAGGCGACTTCGGGATCCGTGTAGGCAACCGACGGTATCGTGCGCGCATCGAAATAGCTCTTTTCACCTGCCGCGACCTCGGCGGCAACTTTTGCTTCGTGCGTGGCTTTATGCGCGAGCATGGGACCGCCGGCCAGGTCGCCGATTGCGAATATGTGCGGCACGTTGCTGCGCATCTGCTTGTCGACCTCGATGAGGCCCTGCTTGTCGACCATGACACCGGCCTTTTCGGCGTCGAGCGTATTGCCATTCGCTTTCCGGCCAATGGCAACCAGCACGCGGTCGTAAACGCCAATCGACGGCGCCTTGCCGCCCTCGAAGCTGACTTCGATGCCCGGCACCGTGGCCCGCATCCCCGTCACTTTCGTCGAAACCATGATCGACTCGTAGCGCTTGCGAATAACCTTGGTAAACGGCCGCAGCAAATCGGGGTCTGTACCGGGCATCAACGAGTCGGTCAGTTCCACGACGCTGACATCGGTGCCAAGCGCACTGTACACGCAGGCCATTTCGAGTCCGATGATGCCGCCGCCTACAACAAGCATACGCTTGGGCAATGGCGCGAGCTCGAGCGCTCCCGTCGAATCGATGATGCGCGGATCGTCGGGGAGTCCGGGCAGCATCATCGGCTCGGAGCCGGCCGCGATTATGCATTTCTCGAAATTGACGGTTTCGTCGTTGTCGAGACGCAGTCGGTTGGCGGACTCGAATTTCGCCGTTGCCTGCAGTACGCGCACCTTGCGTTGCTTCGCCATCGTCGCAAGGCCGCCCGTGAGTTTGCCGATGACTTCGTTCTTCCAGTCACGCAGCCTTTCGGCGTCGATCACGGGTTTGCCAAAGCTCACGCCGTGCTCAGCCATGGCTTCGGCGTCATCGATGACCTTGGCCGCATGCAGCAGCGCTTTGGACGGAATGCAGCCGACATTCAGGCACACTCCGCCAAGAACCGGTGAGCGCTCGATGAGAATCACGTCAAGCCCGAGATCGGCGGCCCGGAACGCCGCGGTATAACCGCCCGGTCCGGCACCGATGACGACCAGCTGGGCGTTGTGCGTCGCCTCGCCGACGGGCGCGCTGGGTGCGACGGGCTCCGTCGTCGTTGCGGCTGCGATCTCCGTCGGGCTCATCACCTGCGTTTGTACAAACTCATCCTCGCCGGCTTCGTCGGCCTCGATGACGGCGACCGTGTCACCCGTCGAGACCTTGTCACCGACCTCGAGTTCTACCGAGACGATGCAGCCCGCCTGCTCGGCCGGGATGTCCATCGAGGCCTTGTCGGTTTCGAGCGTAACGAGCGGGTCTTCTACCGCCACATTGTCACCGGGCGCAACGAGAACCTCGATGACCTCGACCTCGTCGAAATCGCCCAGGTCGGGGATCGTCAGCTTGAGCGTCACTACGGTATCGCCTGCAGCAATGCGTCGACGTCGGCCAGCTTCTGACCGAGGAAGGTCGTGAACCTGACGGCCTGCGCGCCGTCGATCACGCGATGATCGTAGGAGAACGACAGCGGCAACATGAGCCTGGGCTCGAACTCCGAGCCATTCCAGACGGGCTGCACGGTCGAACGCGAAACGCCGAGAATGGCGACCTCGGGAGCATTCACGATCGGTGTGAACGCGGTCCCTCCGATGCCGCCAAGACTGGATATCGTAAACGTTGCGCCCTGCAACTGGTCGGCCTTGAGCTTGCCCTCGCGCGCCAGGGCAGAAAGCTCACCGAGTTCCGCGGCAATCTCGTATACGTCCTTCTTGTCCGCGTCGCGAATGACGGGAACCATGAGCCCTTGATCAGTATCGGCCGCGAAGCCGAGATGGCAGTATTTCTTGAATACCAGGCTGTCAGCCTCTTCGGACAGCGATGCGTTGACCTTCGGGAACTCCTGCAGGGCCACAACACAGGCTTTCATGATGAAAGCCAGCGGCGTCAGCCCGATACCGCGCTCTTTGGCGGGGCCTTTGAGTTCCTGCCTCCTGGCCTCCAGGTCCGTTATGTCTGCAAGATCGTGCTGCGTGACGTGCGGCAGGTTGATCCAGCTGGCCTGTAGCCGCGGGCCGGAGATCTTCTGAATACGTGTAAGGGGCTGGACATCGATTTCGCCGAACTTCGCAAAATCCACGCTCGGCGTCCTTGGCAAGCCTCCGCCCGGCGCGGCGCTCTGCCCCGTCAGTATCGCCTTGACGAATGCCTTGACGTCTTCGTGGATAATGCGCCCCTTGGTGCCTGTCCCCTTCACCTGCGGCAAACTTACCCCGAGTTCGCGCGCCAGCTTGCGGACCGATGGGCTGGCGTGTGCTTTCGAGAATCCGGACTCGTCGATCACAGGCAGCGTCTTGCGCACTTCGGCGGGCGACAGCTGCCTGGGCTCCGGTTGCGGAGGCGGCGATTGCGGCTCCGCCGGCCGCTGGATGGTCTGCGTCGCGTCCGCCTGCGGCGATTCCGCCGCCGCTTCCTTCGCGGGAGCAGCGACGGCGTCGATGATCGCGAGCGAAGCCCCTTCCGAGACCTGGTCACCAACTTTGACGAGGACCGAGTCGATCGTACCGGCCACGACCGCCGGGACATCCATCGCGGCCTTGTCGGTCTCGAGTGTGACCAGCGGATCCTCCACAGCCACGGTGTCCCCGGCCGAGATATGCACCTCGATGACATCGACATCCGAAAAGTCCCCAATGTCCGGAACCACGAGGGTCTGCTTGCCGACCGGCCGCGGACGTTCCTCGCCGTCACTGGCCACGATGATTGTGGTATCGCCTGTCGACTTCGCGGCCATCGCCGGCGTAATGACCACCGTGTCGCTGATTTCGACACTCATGCGGCCAATCACGTCGCCCGTCGATACCGAGTCACCGACTCCGACCGACAGGCTTTCGACCACGCCGCTCTCGGGCGCGGGCACGTCGAACGATGCCTTGTCCGTCTCGAGCGTAATGAGCCCGTCTTCACGAGCAACCTTGTCACCGGACCCGACGAGAACCTCGATAATCTCGACATTCTCGAAGTCGCCGAGATCGGGTACCACTATGTCGATGGTTTGCGCCATGACCCAAGACCCTTACAGCGTCACCGGATCAGGACGATCCGGGTCGACGCCGTACTTCTCTATCGCTTCTGCAACGGTCTTGCGATCGAGCGCGCCGTCGGCGACAAGCGCCGTCAGCGCGGTGATAGCGATGAAACGTCGATCAACTTCGAAATGTTCGCGCAACTCCTTGCGCGCATCACTGCGGCCATAGCCGTCGGTACCCAGAGACAGGAAGGTGCCCGGCACCCAGCGCTGGATCTGGTCCGGCACGATCTTCATGTAATCGGTCGCAGCGATATACGGCCCCGGCCGGTCACCGAAACACTGTTCGACATAGCCCTTCTTCGGAGTTTCCGCGGGGTGCAGGTGATTCCAGCGCTCGACCTCGAGGGCGTCGCGGCGCAGCTCGTTGAAACTCGTGACGGACCAGACGTCGGCCGGAATGCCGAAGTCCTTCATCAGCAGTTCCTTCGCGCCGATCACCTCGCGAAGAATCGTGCCCGATCCCATCAACTGCACGCGAATCTTGCCCTGCTCGGCCACATCCAGCAGGTACATGCCGCGCAGGATGCCGTCTTCGACGCCCGGCGGCATCGGCGGATGCACGTAATTCTCGTTCATGCAGGTGATGTAATAGAAGATGTTTTCCTGCTCGCCGATCATGCGCCGCAGGCCGTCCTGGATGATTACGGCCAGTTCATACGCATAGGTGGGGTCGTAGGAAATGCAATTCGGCACCGTCGACGCGTTAACGAGGCTGTGACCGTCCTGGTGCTGCAGGCCTTCGCCCGCAAGCGTCGTACGACCGGCCGTGCCGCCGATGAGGAAGCCGCGCGACTGCAGGTCGCCGCCCGCCCAGATGAAGTCCCCGATACGCTGGAATCCGAACATCGAGTAATAAATGTAGAACGGCACCATCGGTACGTCATGATTGGAATACGACGTGCCCGCCGACAGCCAGGAACAGAATGCGCCACCCTCGTTGATGCCCTCTTCGAGGATCTGCCCCTCTTTGTCTTCGCGGTAGTACATGAGCTCGCCGGAGTCCTGCGGCTCGTACAGCTGTCCCTGTGAAGCGTAGATTCCAACCTGGCGAAACAGGCCTTCCATGCCGAACGTACGTGCCTCGTCGGGCACGATCGGCACGATGTGCTTGCCGATCTGCTTGTCGCGCATGAGCGCTGTCAGCATGCGCACGAACGCCATCGTCGTAGAGGCCGCGCGTTCGCCAGTTCCCTCTATCTGCGTGCGGAAGGTCTCGAGCGGCGGCACGGGCAGCGACTTCGACCGCGGACGGCGCTTCGGCAGGAATCCGCCCAATGACTCGCGCCGCTCGAGCATGTATTCGAGCTCGGCGCTGTCGGCGGCCGGCTTGCAGTAAGGCACGTCGTCGATGTCCTTGTCCGACACCGGGATATTGAAACGATCGCGGTATTGCTTGAGTTCCTCGATATCGAGCTTCTTCTGCTGATGGGCAATATTCTGACCCTCGCCTGCAGAGCCCATGCCGAAGCCCTTGACCGTCTTGGCGAGGATGATCGTCGGACCGCCTTCGTGCTTCATCGCCGCGTCATACGCTGCGTAGACTTTGAGCGGATCGTGCCCGCCGCGGTTCAGCCGCCAGATTTCGTCGTCGGACATGTTGGCGACCATTTCCGCTGTTTCCGGATACTTGGCAAAAAATGTATCGCGCACGTACTTGCCGTCCATCGACTTGATCTTCTGGTATTCGCCATCCACGGTTTCTTCCATGATCTGGCGCAACTTGCCCGACTGGTCCTTGGCCAGCAGCGGATCCCAGCGCGAGCCCCACACGACCTTGACGACGTTCCATCCAGCACCACCGAACGCGGCTTCGAGTTCCTGGATGATCTTGCCGTTGCCGCGAACGGGCCCGTCGAGACGCTGCAGGTTGCAGTTGACGACGAACACCAGGTTATCGAGACGTTCACGGACCGGCATCGTGATGGCGCCCATGGACTCCGGTTCGTCCATCTCACCGTCCCCGAGAAAGCACCAAACCTTGCGATCGCTCGCCGGCATCAGGCCGCGATGCTCCATATAGCGCATGAAACGCGCCTGGTAGATCGCCATCATGGGTCCCAGGCCCATCGAAACCGTCGGGAATTGCCAGAAATCCGGCATCAGCCAGGGATGCGGGTAAGAAGACAGGCCGCCGCCACCGACCTCCTGGCGAAAACGATTCAACTGCACTTCGGTGAGCCTGCCTTCCAGGTAGGCCCGTCCATACATGCCGGGCGCAGAGTGTCCCTGCATGAACACCAGGTCGCCGGCGTGCTTGTCGCTGGCCGCACGCCAGAAGTGGTTGAACCCGACCTCGTAGAGCGTCGCGCAGGACGCATAGCTCGAAATATGACCACCGTACTCGGTGCTCTTGCGATTGGCCTGGACAACCATGGCCATGGCATTCCAGCGGATATAAGCCTCGATACGGCGTTCGAGCGAGCGATCGCCCGGGTATTCGGGCTGGCGAGCCTTCGAGATGGTGTTGAGATAGGCCGTATTGGGACTGTACGGCAAATACGCGCCGGAGCGTCGTGCAAAGTCGATCATCCGGTTCAACAGGAAATGCGCGCGCTCGGGACCTTGTGCGCCCAGCACGGAGTCGATCGACTCCAGCCATTCCCGCGTCTCGATCGGATCAATATCGTCGAAAGGGTTGAAACTACTCATATTTTATCCACTGGGCGCGTCAGGACATCTTCCGGCCTGTCGCGTGAATTACGTGAAGCGTCCTGCTAGGATCACCGCTTCATTGCACCGGACCGTGCGAATTTATGCTGCGGCCGACATCTTCGGGGTTTGTGCCTTTAGCGTCAAGCTTGCGGCGGAGAATTGAATCGAATGACTGGTATTGCTCTCGACCTTCACGACATCCGTATTTTTCAGAAGCCCGGCCGCGTTGACGCGAAGACGCTCGAATCGGTCGATCAGTTACTACTGATACTACCTGCCCGGCCGACCGCAGCTGACTTTCGAAAGATACCTCAAGGCGGGAAACTGCAGGCGCTGTTGCGGAAACACGCAGCCGACGCGACCCCCGCGCTGACGTCCAGGCTCAACAACAAGAAGCAGACACTCGTCGTTGCCGGCCGGCTGGCAGCCGATGCCGATGCCTTCGAGCAGCTGACCCTGGGCCGCACCCTCGTTAAGGGTCTGGCTGAACAGAAACCCGGCAGCCTTGGCGTTTGCGTGATCGGCTTCGACGCTGCGGACGAATCAGTAATCGTCAACAACATGCTCGCAGCGGCACTGGCGGCCGGTTTCCCTTTGCCGTCTTACAAGAGCGCTGCGGCGAAGCCTCCATTCACGAGCATCCGCTTGCTCGGACTCGCCGGCAAACTCGACACAAGTCGTACGGAGGCCGAAGCCAAGGGCAACAACCTCGCACGCTGGCTGACCGTGCAACCGCCGAACATGCTCGACGCCAACAATTATGCCGGCCTCGCCCATGACCTGGCGAAGGCCAATGGCTGGGAATTCAAGCGTTTTGGTACAAAGGAACTCGAGAAGCTCGGCGCCGGCGCTTTCCTCGCTGTTGCGCAGGGGAACGAGGACGATAGCGCCTGCATGCTTCGGCTGCGCTACCGGCCCGCGGCAAAGAACGACCGCCCGGCGCTCAGCCTCGTCGGCAAAGGCATTATTTTCGACACGGGCGGCACCAACCTGAAGCCGTTCGAATCCATGCTCGACATGCATGGCGACATGCAGGGCAGTGCCGTCGCGCTGGGGGCCTTTCTAGCCATCTCGGAACTCAGGCTTCCCATCGCGGTGGATTGCTGGCTCGCGATCACCGAGAACCGGACGGGCCCGCGTGCCTACAAGAGCCAGGATGTCGTCACGGCCGCCAACGGCAAGACGATTCAGACAGTCCATACCGATGCGGAGGGTCGCATGGCGCTGGCTGATGCGCTCGTGTTTGCGAGCCGCGAACAGCCTGGGCTGATCCTCGACTATGCGACGTTGACAGGCGCGTGCATTCGCGCGTTGACGAACCGCTACTCAGGCGTATTTACGAACCGCTCCGACCTGCACCCGCGTCTCAAGCGGGTCGGCCGATGCTCGGGCGAGCGCGTCTGGCCATTCCCGATCGGCAAGGAATTCATGGAGAGCCTCAAAAGTGACACGGCCGATTTCATGCAATGCTCTCCCAAGGGCGAAGGCGATCATATCCTCGCGGCCAGTTTCCTTGCCGAATTCATCGAGAACGATACGCCCTGGGTGCATATGGACCTCAGCGCCGGCGACAGGGAAGGCGGCCTGGGCCACATCGGCTCGAAATTCACGGGATTCGGCGTACGCTATACGCTTGGTGTTGTACTCGACGAGAACCTGTTCAGGGCAAACGACTAGGTGAGTGACGAAATTCGAATGGCGAACCGCTTTCGCGGTTTCCTGCCCGTTGTGGTCGACGTGGAGACAGGCGGCTTCAATGCACGGACCGACGCCCTGCTGGAGATCGCCGCCGTCACGCTGTCGCTGAACTCGGAGGGTCTGCTCGAACGGCAGGAGACCATTCGGTATCACGTCGTGCCGTTCGAGGGCGCCAATATCGAGGCTGCGTCGCTGGCCGTCAACGGTATCGACCCGCACCACCCGCTGCGTCCCGCAATCGATGAGCGTGATGCCCTGCAACGTACGTTTCGCGAAGTCCGGCGTACGATGCGCGAGAACCGCTGCAGCCGCGCCGTCCTCGTGGGTCACAATGCGCACTTCGACCTCGGCTTCCTGAACCAGGCCGTCGAACGCTCGTCAATCAAGCGCAATCCGTTCCACCCGTTCAGCTGCTTCGATACGGCCACGTTATGTGGCGTCGCCTTCGGGCAAACGGTACTTGCACGTGCAGTGATTGCGGCAGGAATGGAGTGGGACGAAACCCAGGCCCATTCGGCGTCTTACGACGCGGAAGTGACGGCAGACCTGTTCTGCGAAGTGGTCAATCGCTACCGCGACATATTCGAGACCACCTGGCGCAACGCGCCACCGCAGCCCTAATCTGCGCCGAGGAGTTCCTTCAGCTCGCCCGACTGGTACATCTCGATCATGATGTCGCAGCCGCCGACCAGCTCACCCTTGAAATAGAGCTGCGGGAACGTCGGCCAGTTCGAATATTCCTTGAGCCCCTCGCGCACCTCCGGATCCTCGAAAATATTCACGTAGGCGTAGGGCTTGCCGATGGCGTTCAATGCGGCGACGGCCTGCCCCGAGAAACCGCACTGCGGGAAATCGGGCGTGCCCTTCATGTAAAGGAGGATGTCATGCGATTTGAGCTGGTCTTCGATTCTTGCGGTTACGTCCACGTCAGGCACCTGTATCGGATTGGCTAAGCGACATAGTGCCGCTCCCGGAAATTTCAAGATTCTGCATGAAAGATGGATGCGCATCTACATTTGTTGCAAAAAGCTCTCATTTCGGAATCGCAGTCTCTATAATACCGATAACGCGCGAGCGTGATCATTCCCGACAAATATTCATAAGAAATCCCGGAGACGCGAATAATGAATCCCTTGAAGAGCATAGGCGGCACGATAATCGGTGGCTTTGTCCTTGCAGTCATAATCGTCATTGCGACCAAAGGCAACCACATGGTCGCCGGTATCAGCGCCCAGTCCATCATCATCTGGCTGCACGTATTGGCCGGCATCACGTGGATCGGCCTGCTCTACTACTTCAATTTCGTACAGGTTCCGGCGCTTGGCGAAGCGGCCAGCGATGAAGGCGGCCCGGGCGGCGCCGGCATCTCGAAGTACGTCGCTCCACGCGCACTGGCATGGTTCCGCTGGGGAGCGCTCGCAACCTGGCTGACCGGCGCCTCTTTCCTGTTCCACAAGGGACAATTCCTGAACGCTTTCGCTTTGGGACTGAATGCGGATCCGGTCAACCAGTACGCAATGACGATCGGCGTCGGCGCCTGGCTAGGTACGATCATGCTCTTCAACGTCTGGGTCCTCATATGGCCCAATCAGAAGAAGGTACTCGGCATGGTCGATGCAAGCGCCGACGAGGTTGCCAAAGCCAAGAACACGGCATTCCTGGCGTCGCGCTCCAATACACTGATGTCGATCCCGATGATCATGAGCATGATCGGCGCGGGCCACGGCTGGTTCATGTAACGACGGTTGACTTTCCCACGTGCGGAGCCCGGCCTGCTGGCCGGGCTTCGTTGTATGGCCGATATGGAACTTCCTGAGGAAACACGACGCTCGATCGGACCGACGGTCGCCAACGCGCTCGCCGAAGACGTCGGCAGCGGCGATCTGACGGCCTCCCTGGTTGACTTGGGTGCAGTTCTCGGCGCAACGATTGTCGCTCGACAGTCGCTCATATTGGCGGGACATCCCTGGGTCGATGAGGTCTTCGCGCAACTCGACGAGAGCATCCTGGTCGACTGGTACGTGAGCGACGGCCAGACGGCCGACGCGGATGATGTCATTTGCAAGCTCGTCGGTCCCGCCCGAGGGCTGCTGACTGGCGAGCGAACGGCGCTTAATTTTCTGCAGACGCTGTCTTCGGCGGCAACGCAGACGGCAGCCTATGTCGCTGCGGTCGCAGGAACCGGTGTCAGGATTCTCGACACACGCAAGACGGTGCCGGGGCTCAGGCTGGCGCAGAAGTACGCTGTGCGCTGCGGTGGTGGTCACAACCACAGGGTCGGCCTGTTCGACGCCATCCTGATCAAGGAAAATCACATCAGGAGCGCGGGCAGCATTACGACCGCGCTCGAGCGTGCCCGTGGCCTGGACGCTGATGTCCTCGTGGAAGTCGAAGTGGAAAATCACGCTGAGTTGCTCGAGGCGCTGGATGCCGGCGCAGAACGAATACTGCTCGACAACTTTTCGATCCGCGAGCTTGCCAAGGCAGTCGAAACCAACCGCAGCTATGGCTATGTCGCGGCAGAGCTGGAAGCCTCCGGCAATATAACGTTGAATTCCATCCGGGACGTCGCAGAGACGGGCGTGGACTACATCTCCACGGGCGCGTTGACAAAGAACGTCGATGCGATCGACTTTTCAATGCTGTTTCGCATCGACTAGTCCTTAATCAAGCAGTTCGCTGAGGCAATTGGCGAGTTCGGCCAGCGGAATGGGTTTCTCGATGGAACGGATCGCATAGTCGTTCAACGCACCCGGATTGCCGGTCATGATGGCAATCGGCAGGTTGGGCGAGACATCGAGCGCGCGCTTGGCGAATTCGATTCCACTCAGGCCCTCCATAGTCAGGTCAGTCAGTACCGCGTCATACTCTTTCGGCGCTTTTTCCAGGGCATCGAGTGCGACGATCGGGTCCATCCATTCCGAGACCTCGTAGCCGAGCCCCTGCACCATGACCGAGATGGTGTTCAGGACGAGCTTGTCATCGTCCAGCACCATGATGCGCTGTCCGCTTCCGCGAGGTATCGTCAGGCCGGACTGCGCATGAATCCGGGTGGGCTCGATATCAACCGTCGGGAAATAGATCCGGATATCCGTTCCAAGCCCGGGCTCGCTTTCAGCATGAATGACGCCGCCGTGCCCCCTGACAATTCCGTGCACGATCGCCAGCCCGAGACCAGTGCCCTTGCCTCTCCGCTTGTCAGTAAAATACGGATCGAAGACTCGCGACTTCGTCGTGTCGTCCATACCGATACCCGTATCGCTGACTGTCAACAAGACGTAGTTGCCGGGCGCAAGGTCCTTGTGCAACCCCTCGACATCGTCGCCTTGGGTGTACTCCTCAACCTTGATGGTCAAAACGCCACCATCTTCGGCCATGGCGTCGCTCGCATTGGTGCACAGATTCAGAAGAATTTGCTGGATCTGCGTGCGGTCGCCCATGATCGCGGCGCACTTCTGCAGGTCTGCCTCGACTGCGATGGTTGTGGGTAACAGGCTTCGAACAAACGCGATCGCGTCTTCAACCTCGAATCGAAGATCGAGCGGTACTTTCTCTCCGCCGCCGCCGCGACCAAAGATCAGGATTCGCTGTACCAGGTCTCGCGCACGTTCACTGGCTTCGGTGATCGCGTCGAGGTAAGAGCTGACCGTTGCGCTGCTCTCCATGCGAATCAGGTCGACGTAACCGAGTATTGGCACGAGCAAGTTGTTGAAGTCATGTGCGATGCCATTTGCCAGCGTCCCCAGCGCCGACAACTTTTCCCTTTGCCGAAGCCTGGCTTCAAGCTGCTCTTCATTGGTTATGTCGCGGGCCGTAACAACGTAGCCGTCGATTTCGCCAGCTGCGTCATGAATAGGCGCGATCGTCATCGACACTTTCATGGCGCCTTTCCGTGCCCGCTCGAGGTCGACCCTGCCCCGCCACACCCCGCTATCACGGATGTCCCTTAGCGCCCCGATAACCTTGTCCCTGGCACCCCCGATCGTCATTGAATGCAGGCGTCGCCCTTGCAGGCTCTTGACACCGTTAGCCTCGAGAAACGCCAGGTTGGCGTATTCGATATTTCCCAACGTATCGATGATGAGTACATATTCAGCCGACTGCTCGACGGCGACAGCCAGTCGCTCCTTGACCGCCTCGACGTGGCGTCGCTCCTCGAGTTCGCGCTCCAGCTCGACGGTACGCCGGGCCACAAGTCGCCGCAGCGTGAAATTCCAGAACAGGATGCCGGCGATCAGCACACCTATGACGCTGACGACGATTATCAGCTGCTTCCACAGTCGATCGATTTCAACGGGATCCACACCACCGATGCTGATCCAGCGACGTTGGATTCTCTCGCGTTCCTCCTCGTTTATATTTGCCAGCGCCTTGCCGATGATGCTGTTCAATATCGGCCAGTCACTACGAGTGCCGAAGGCCTGGTATTCGACACCGCCATATTCACCTGCTACGCGGATGTTTGTGATGCCGTCGGCCTGGATAAAATGCGATGCGACGCCAATTTCGACGATCAACGCATCGAGCACGCCCAGCGACAGTGCGCGCAGCGCTGCGGGCTCGTTCGGCATCGGAATGAGCTGGATTTCGGGATGCTCGGTCTCGATCAGTGCCTGAGTCGTATAGCCTTCGATGACGCCGACTTTGAGCCCCTCAAGATCCTCGATGCTCAGGCTGCCCCGCCGGTCAGTGCGCACGAGGATCCGATCCCAGGACTCGAACATCGGCTGCGTAAAGTTCAGGAAGGATCTGCGGTCATTGGTCGCGATTACGATAGGGAGGACATCGACATGCCTTTGGCGAGCGGCCTCCAGCAGCGCAGCAAACGTGTCGTACTCGTGAAGGACGAAACGAATGCCGAGGCGCTCCTCGATAAGGCTCAGGTAGTCGGCAGCAATGCCGGAAAATTCGCCATTTTTATCGATGAAAGCGTACGGCCGGTAGTTCGCCTCAGTGCCAACGATGATCGGCTCGGACAGTGACCTCAGCCATTCACCCTCTTCCTGGTTCAGCAACTCGGCGCGACCGTCCGCCAGCGAGGCTCCTGTGCCAAGCAATAGAGCTAATAGCGCAAAGCAACGCCTGTAGCCCTGCATATATCGCTTGTATTCGACGCTTGTCGGCATGCGCCATAGTCTATACCGACCACATCCGCCTGGTGGGGAATTATTCACTGCGTAGCGCTGCGGTCTAACAGCCTATCGTGAGAATCACCTGGCTATGCGACAGCTCGAGTGACCCGCTTCGGTTCCGAAACGCCATATCCCTGCGCATAGTCGATACCCATGCCTCTGAGCATCGTGATGATCTCTTCATTCTCAGCGAACTCGGCAATAGTCTTCTTACCCGTGAGATGCCCGATTTCGTTAATGGAGCGCACCATCTCCCGATCGATCGGGTCGTGCAGAATCTCTTTGACGAAGCTGCCGTCGATCTTGAGGAAATCCACGGGAAAGTGCTTGAGGTAGCCGAACGAAGACAAACCGGTGCCGAAATCGTCGAGCGCGAACTTGCAGCCGAGTTCCTTGAGCGCGTTGATAAATCGGTTTGCCTGCGAGTAACTCGCTATTGCCGCCGTTTCGGTGATCTCGAAACAGATCTTCGTCGCATCGATGCCGCTCATCTGGAACTGATCGACGACAAAAGGAAGGAACTTCTCGTCGCCGAGACTTTGTCCCGAGAGATTTATTGAACACAGGGAGAGACGCTCACGCTCGTCGGCTTCCGATACCAGCCACCGAAACGCGCTGCGAATGACCCAGCGGTCGATACCAGGCGTGATGCCATACCGCTCGGCGGCCTCGATGAACAGGCCCGGCGAGATGATGCCACCATTCTCGTCACGCATACGCAGCAGAATCTCGTAATGCGCGCCCTCCTCCTCGGCCTGAAGCGGCTGAATGGTCTGGCGAAATAGCTCGAAACGATCCTCCTCGAGCGCATTGTTGATGCGCGCGGCCCACTGCATCTCGCGCCGGCGGCGCATGAGATCGATGTCGTTTTCCTGGAAGCTGTGAATGCGATTACGACCGGCCTCCTTGGCCGCCGCACAGGCGCTGTCCGCTGCCGTCAGAAGCGCTGCCACGTCTTCGTTGTCAGCCGTGATAGGCACTACCCCGATGCTGACTCCCAGGCGGAAGTTGCGTTCTTCCCAGACGAACTTGTATTCACTGATGGCCATGCGCAAGGTCTCAGCCGTATTCATGGCCTCATCGAGACTGCAGCTCTCGAGCAACACGCCAAATTCGTCGCCACCGAGCCTTGCCAGCGTATCGCGCCAGCGAATCTTGGACTTCAACAAAGCGCCGAGCTGCCCCAGCAACGCGTCTCCCGCACTGTGCCCGCAGGAATCGTTGACGATCTTGAACTGATCGAGATCCAGGTACAGCAGCGCATAAGAGGTTTCACGCGCCTTGGCGCTCTTGAGCGCGCGTTCGACGCGGTTTTCGAATTCGCGGCGATTGACGAGACCCGTGAGGATGTCATGGCTTGCGTGATAACTGAGGCGTCGGTTGAGATCTCGCGACTCGCTGACGTCGTGGAACACGAGCACGCCGCCCGTAACATTCCCTTTGCCGTCGCGAATGGGTGACGCGGTACTCTCGATGTACAACTCGTTGCCATCGCGACGAATCAGCAGCGTCGGCCGTACTGATTTGATTGCTCGATCGCGGCGAATCGACACAGCCAGCGGGTTCTCGAGAGGCTCGCAGGTTTCTTCGTGAAAACCGCGGAATATTTCATCAATAGGTCGCCCGCTTGCGTCGTCGACTTTCCAGCCCGTCAACTCTTCGGCGACCGGATTGACGTATTCGACATGATTATTTCCGTCCGTCGTGATGACACCGTCACCGATCGAGCGCAGCGTGATTTGTGCGCTCTCTTTCTCGCGGAACAGCGCGTCTTCGTAGAGCTTGCGTTCTGTAATGTCGACTTCAACGCCGAGCAAGCGTATTAAACGGCCATTGCCATCAACAACGGCCTTGGCGCGGCTTTTCATCCAGCGCCAATCACCGTTCTGGTGTTTCATACGGTGCACTGACTCGAAAAACGGCGATTCGTCCTCGAGATGACGACGCATACTCATTTGCACGCGCGCCATATCGTCCGGATGCACAAGGCGATACCAGTCGAGCTTCACATCATCATCGTCCGGATCATAACCGAGCATGACCTTCCAGCGGCGCGACAGGTTGACGCGCTTGGTCTCTCCGTCAAAGTCCCAGATTCCATCGTTCGCTGTTATCGCGATGAGCGAATTACGCTCCTTGAGCTCACTCAGGGTGATCTTGTCGTTAACACGCTCGAGCCCTACGGCCAAAGACGAACCGAACAGCTTCATCAACAGGTGTAGATTGGCGTCCCAGCCGGCGACCGGGTGTTCAGTCGCCAACGCCAGGAATCCGGCGATCTCCCCGTTCGCCGAAAAACCCGTAATCAGCGCCGCCCCGATATGCAGCTCGTTGAACCGCTCGAGCTCGTCTTTCGCGGCCCCTGGACCGCTCAGCGTATCTGCGACCTCGATCACCCGCAGGTGGCCGAGTCTTTCCCGCAACCACGGCCAGCCATCGAGGCGCTCGTCGGCAAGCACTCCCGGACTGCATTGCGCAAAGCCCGTGCACGACGCGAGTACCGACTCAATGGTCTCACCATCTTCGCTGATCAAGGCCACGAACGCCGCGTCGGCGCCCGTGGCTTCGGGCAGCTCATCGATATTGGCTTGTAGCTGTTGGAGGTAGTCGTCGGCGCCGAGATTCTGCAGGCCAACGGCAATCTTGGTCTGCAAGGCATCGACGGCGCCCCGGGTTCGCTCCCCGGCGCGTGGCCTGCGGTGACGGATTCCCGTTGCTGTGTCGGATGGATTCGGCATGACGGGAAAACATTCTGACACGATACTGAAGGAATACAAGATAAGTTGCTGTATTTTTGCACTTTATCGGCCTTTCACACCGTTTTACATAATGGGTACACGCGCTCCGGCGTCAACCGATCCTTGCAAGCTTCGTTATAGCCCTGAACGACGAGGTTTGGACACAAGGAGACCCATCATGAAACTCGCGACACTGGACCTGCCAGGATCGGCAGGAACAAGGAAGATAGCCAGCTGGGCGATATTGTTTTTCGCAGCACTCACTCTGGCGGCCTGCGGCGGTAGCGGCAGCACCACCGCCACAAACGACCCGGTTCCCACCGCCGAATGCGATCCGGCTGATCCCGGCACGGCCGCTGAGTGCGGCACCGTAATGATCGCACTGACGGACGCCGACGGCGATTTTCTTAATTACACGGTCGACGTCGTGTCGCTCAAACTGGAAACGGCGAACGGCAGAATCGTCGAGACACTGCCGCGACGTTCGCGCATCAACTTCACCGATTATGTAGACCTGACCGAACTGGTCACGATAGCGACGATTCCGCCCGCAATCTACGTTGCAGGAACGATCAGCCTCGACTATAGCGACGCCGAGATCCTCGTCGAGGAAAACGGCGATCCGAAGGAGGCCGAGGTCACCGACACGTCAGGCGTAAAGCTCATCGAGACCGAGCTCAGGATTATCCTGCCCGAACGCGACCAACTGGTTGTTACGAAAGGCCGCCCGGCACTGCTGCAACTCGACTTCGATCTCGCGGCTTCGCACAAGGTTGATCTCGCACCAATGCCGGCAAAGGCCGAATCGGAGCAATTTATCGTTGCCGAGATCTCTCCCATCGATGAGAAAGACATTCGCGTACGCGGCCCGCTCGTCGGTGTCGATGAGGACGCGATGAGCTACACGATCGCGCTGCGGCCATTCCACGAGCGTGATGGTAATTTCGGCAGAGCGACCGTTCATATCGCGAACGACACCGAGTTCGAAGTCGACGAGGTCATGTATGCCGGTATCGACGGCCTGCGCGCGCTTGCCGCGGCCGGACCTGGCACGCCGACCGTTGCCAAAGGCACGCTTAATGTCGCCGCCCGCGAGTTCACTGCTGATCTCGTACTGGCAGGCGCGAGCGTTCCCGGCATCGACAGGGATGCGGTCGTCGGCAACGTTATCAGGCGCGATGGCAATTTCCTGACGATTCGCGGAGCGACAGTCGTACCGTCGGACCGCCGCGCCCACTTCCATGACGACGTCGTCGTCGAAATCGGTCCCAATACCAAGGTATTCAAAGACGGCGATCGCCTCGCAGATCTGAGTACCGATGCGATCTCGATCGGCCAGCGCGTGACCGTTCGCGGCAACCAGCCCATGCCGACAACGGACGCACTCGCACCGCAGATCCTGTTCGACGCAACCGAAGGTGTCGTGCGCATGCACGTTACGCACCTGTCCGGCATCGTTAATACAGTCATGACCGGACAGACGGACATTACGCTGCACTCGATCGACCGGCGGCGCGCGGAAATCTTCGATTTCGCTGGCACCGGCATGGAGGCGAACGTCGACGCAGATCCCAACAACTACGAGGTGGCGACTGGCAACCTGACGTTGGCTGACTTCTCGTCCGGCAAGCCGATCGTCGCACGCGGCTTCCCGACCGCATTCGGCATGGCTCCGCCTGACTTTACGGGTCGCACGATCATTGACTACACCGACGTGCGCAGCGCATTGGGCGTCGGTTGGGGTGCTGCAGGAACAGCGATGCCGTTCACGAGCATTGGTCCCGACGGGCTTATATTGAACAACCGAAACGAGGATATCGACGAGCGCCACTACATCAAGCAGGGCCCGGTCCTCATCGACCTGACGATGCTGGACTCCGACACGACGATCGTGCCGCGTGAGAGCGACAGGCTCGCGTTCTATATCGGGTCAGCCGACAGCGTGCGCATGTACGCGGACTTCGCGGATTTCGCCGAGGACCTGAGCGAGAGCCTGCTCGGCGGCGAGAATGCGCGGTCAATGCACGCGCGCGGTTCGTATGACGTAGACACCAATGTGTTCACTGCTTACAAGATTGGCGTCTATCTGCTGGAGCCATGAAACAACGATAAGACCCTGTTCCCCCCGCACGTCTTGTCAATTGGCTCTGCCCCGCTGCCGCCTGGCAGCGGGGCTTTTTTCTACCACTTGAGCGGTATCACCTCGCCTTCGGCCGGCCACTGTTGCCGTTGTGCCAGCCGTTCGAGCTGTTCGACACGATCGCCCGCGTCCGGGTGTGTCGCAAGGTAGGTGACGATACCGGTCGTGCCGTTGCGTTGCTCATCCCAGCGTTCGAACAGCCGCCACGCCTCGTCCACATGACCGTATTCGGCGTATACGACCGCCAGACCGAACTCATCGGCATCGGATTCCTGGTCGCGATTGAAGCCACGCAACGTAACATCGGCAACATTGATACCAATTCCGGCTACATCGTTTCCCGTAACGACGGCAAAAAATAACGACAGCACGATGCCGCGACCGAGCGCCCGCAGGTGGTCGCGGTTTCTGAAATGCCCGAGTTCGTGCCCGAGCACGAACGCGAGTTCGTTTTCCGATTCGACTTCATCGAGCAGGCCCTGGGTGACGATGATCAGCCCGCCCGGCAAAGCCATCGCATTGGCTAGGTCGGAGTCATCAACCTCGACACGGAAAGTGTACGGCGCGTCGGCCCAGTGCGCAGACAGCCGATTGACGAGCATCTGCGCCTCATACAGGCGATCATCCGACGGCGAGATCGTAACGAGGTCTTCGGGAAGCCAGTCCGCGAACAGTTCGGCCTCGGTCTCAGCGGGCACGAAATACAGCGCGGCTTCGATCAGGAAGACCAGTAGCAGGACAATGGCGATAAAAATAGCCGTTAGTCCGACGACCAGCGTGCCTGCTTCGACGAGCGGATGAACGTCGCTGACGTTGATGCCTTCCTTCGGTTTCTTCGCGATGTACTTCAACGCGCACTAACCGATCCGACCCGCGAACTTGACGGCGGTGCCGAATGCCAGCATTTCTACACCGGCTGTGCCATTGCCGTCGCGACGCGCATTGGCGAGGCGCGACGTCTCGAGCCGCACGTTAAAGACGGCGTCATAGCCCTGCTCTTTTGCCGACTCGGTCATGCGCAACAAGGCTTCGCGCCGCGCCCGCTCGAGGAGTGGCTCGTAAGTCTTTATCCGCCCGCCAATCAGCCCGCGCAACCCTGCAATAACCCGTTTGAAATAGTCGAGTGAAATGACAATGCTTCCAGTTACCATCGTCGACGATCCGGCTCGCCATTCCTCGGGCATTGTGTCGAAGGAAACGACCGGGAAGCCATGCACTGCGTCTTCGCGCTTGCGAATATTCCGGAAATGTCCTTTCTCGATCATGTTGCCGATGAAATAGGCGAAGACAAGCAGCAGTATCGGCAGACCGTAATTAAAAAAGAGGGAGAAGCTATTGACCGTGTCTTCCATGTCAGGCCACGCGCACGGCCGTTCCGTAAGCGAACAGCTCTGCTGCGCCCTGCGATATCGAACTCGTCGCAAACCGGACATTCACAACGGCATTGGCACCCATCGACTGCGCCTGCTCGATCATGCGTTCCGTCGCCTCCATACGAGAGTCCTGCAACAGTTCGGTGTAGCCCTTGAGTTCGCCGCCGACGATGTTCTTGAGGCCTGCCATGATGTCACGTCCAACATGCTTGGCTCGCACCGTGTTTCCTGTAACGACGCCGTAGAATTCGACGATCTTGCGTCCCGGGATACTCTCGGTGTTACTAATGGCTATCGAGTATGTTTTGTTAACGACCATGAATGCTCCCCATCGGGATATGCGACCAGTGATGCCCGAATACTAACACTGCAAAACTCAGGCGAGTCGGGTTGGCGCATGTCACTCACGAAAAACTCTGCACGAGTGCGCGCATCTTTTCGCGAGTCTTCTCATCAGGTAAGCGCCCCATCCCGCCGCCGAGATTGTCGAGAACGTGTTCAGGATTGGCAGTCTCCGTGAGCACGCAGTTCACCGCCGGATGCGAAAGAATGTACTTGATCGAGAATTGCGCCCAGCTCGTGCAGTCAAATTCCACGGCCCACGCCGGCAAAGGTCGCCCTTTCACGATAGAAAAATAGCGGCCGTTGATGAACGGACGATTGATCGTGACCGCGACTCCCTTGTCCCGGGCCATCGGCAAAATACGCTGCTCGGATTCGGTCTCGAGCGGAGACAGGTTCACCTGCAGGAAATCCATGGTGCCGGTCTTCATGACCTGCATCATGGATTCGTAATAGCGGGCCTGGTGTCTTGCCAGCCCGATATAGCGTGTCAGCCCGTCGTCCTTCCATTTTCGAAACGTATCCCAGTTGGGAACTCCGTCCTCAGGGTAGGTATGCATGAGGTCCAGAGTTTTACGGCCTCTCGTGGCCAGCAGGCGCCTGGCTGCCGCCAGGGATTCGCCAGGACGGCCACCGTTGAAATAGCTGCCGAGGAACGCCTGCTCACTCTTGCCCAACGTCCTGGCCAGGCTTGCGACGAGGTAGGCACCGTCGCCACTGCAATCGATGTATCCGCCGCCATGATCGAAGAAGGTCTCGAGGAGACGGCGCGCCGTGTCAGAATCACCTTCCCGGAACGCGGTCGAATTGCCCAGCGCCACGACGGGCAGGCTCTCGTCGGTGCCGGGTATTCGTCGCCTGGGCAACTTACGCTGCGCCGCAATGGCCAACTGCGGAACCAGGGAAGAAAACAGCGTGGCGCCCGTGACCCGGATGAATGTTCGTCGGCTGGTCATGAAATATACTCGCGAAGGAACAGCAGGCAGGCATTGTAGTACACGCCTGCGGCGGGAAAAACGCGACTCAAGTCCCTGTAATATGTGACAACTTTCATTGACTTGTAATATTTGAGGCCTATACTGCCCTCAGCTAGAACGATCGGCTGATATTTGTGTATTCCATTACGAAGTTCCCTAGTAGTAACTCGTCCTGTTTTTCATGAGTACCAACATTTCTTCTCGCGACCCGGCCTTTTGGGCCATATTTCTATTGTTTAATTAGGTAAAAACTATGTCTACTACCACCGGAACCGTTAAATGGTTTAACGAAGCCAAGGGCTTTGGCTTCATCGAGCAGGAATCAGGACCTCATCCAGGGCGACGGATTCAAGACTCTCGCTGAAGGCCAGAAGGTCGAGTTCACTGTAACGCAGGGCCAGAAGGGCCCGCAGGCAGAGAACATCGTACCTCTCTAAGCTTTTCACGGTTTAGATAAAGAAGGCGGGACCTTGCGGTCCCGCCTTTTTTTTGTGCCAATATTGGGTGGCACTGCCCAGGAGATATCGATGCTACGTACAGAAATCACCCGTTATTGCGTTGCTGCCATATGCGCACTCGGGCTTGCCGCCTGTACGGAGGACCAGACTGTCGCCGATGCCCCATCGACGGACCCTGGCTCGATCGTTAACAGCGTCGCCGATCAATACTACGATTTCACGTTAAGCCGGTATCCCGAAACCGCCTATTTCTCCGGTATCGAACTGGATCGCCACGACGGCATCACGGACAACAGCCCGGCGGCCCGGCTCGCGGACGAAGCCGTCATTGACGAACTGCTCGGGCGCCTGCAATCCGTCGATGCCGGCGTGTTGGTCGGAAAGCCGGAATGGATTACGCACGCCTATCTGTCGCAGACACTGAGCGACGCCGTCGCGCAACGCGTGTGCCGTTCCGATCTGTGGAACGTAAGCCAGATGGGGGGATGGCACCTGGGCGCAACGCAGATCGCACAATTGCAGCCCGTTGGCTCGCCCGAACTGCGGCAGCAGTCGCTCACCCGTTGGTCGAGCTTCGTTGTCTACGTTAACCAGGAAATCGAAAACCTCGAGAGCGGCCTGGATGCCGGATACTCGGCGCCCAGATCCGTCGTTCGCCGCGTCATCGAGCAGGTGGACGGACTGCTGGCACTCGACATCGAGCGATCGCCTTTTTACTCTCCCGCGACGCGCGACGACGATGAGGCATTTGCCGAAAGAACGCGCACACTGGTTGCCGGCCAGATCTATCCTGCGCTGCAGCGCTACCGTGACTACCTGGCGAATACGTACATCGAAAGCGCGCGCGAAGAGCTGTCCGTAACGGCAAACCCGGACGGGCTGGAGTGTTATGAAGCATCGCTGCGCGGCTATACGACGCTCGACCGCTCCGGCAAAGAAGTCTTTGAACTGGGACAAGAAACCGTGGCCGCCAACAAGGCCAAAGTCATCGAGCTTGGCAAAGCCGCCTACGAACTCGATGACTTCACGCAGATCATGGACAGGGTCAAGGCAGATCCAGCCGACCGCTTCGATAGCAAAGAGCAGCTACTCGAGTTTTCACGCGAAATGGTGCGCCGGGCCGAGGCCGAGATGCCGAAGTGGGTTGGAAACATGCCCGAGCAAGCTGTCGAGGTCGTACCCTTTGCCGAGCACGAAGAAGGCACGGGTCGATCCGCGCATTACCGTCCCGGCAATGCCGAACGCCCGGCCGAGTATCGAATTCCCCTGCACGAACCCGAGAAGCAGTCGCGAGGCAATGCGGAGGCGGTCGCCTTTCACGAAACGTGGCCAGGCCACCACCTGCAGGTCGCGGTCGGACAGGCCGTCGAGGGACTTCACCCCGTTACGCAGATCATCTGGTTCTCCGGCCCGGGTGAAGGCTGGGCACGATATTCAGAGGCGCTGGCCGAAGAAATGGGTCTTTACGAAACCACGTCCGGTCCCATCAGGCGGCGCGCCTGGCCTGCCCGCGGCATGGTCGTCGACCCGGGAATACACCTGTTCGGCTGGACCCGCGAGCAGGCGATCGGGTACATGATCGAATCGGGACGCTTTGCAGAGGAGCGCGGCGACGAAATGGTCGACCGTATCGCGATCCTGCCGGGACAGCTGACTGCCTATGATTCAGGCGGGCTCGAGATATTCGCGCTTCGCCGGCAGGCGGAACAGGCTCTCGGCGACAGCTTCGATATCCGTGAGTTTCACGACCGGGTTCTCGAGAACGGCACGATACCGCTCACGCAGCTGCGCGCTCACATCGAGGCCTGGATAGCCAGCGTACGCGAGTAGCGCCAGGCCGCCCGCTAGAACACAGTAGCTGCCCTATGCACACTCGCCCCCTATTACTACTCGTTCCTCTCGCGCTGCTCTCGCTGCCCTGCCATGGCAGTGAACCGCAGCCGCATGCCACGGTAAATACATGCATTACCTGTCATGGGGGCGAAATGACCGGATTCAGCGAGTCTCACGGTTTCGCGGCAGACAACTGCGTCACCTGCCACGCCGGAGACAATGAAAATAGCAGCATAGAAAGTGCGCATACCGGTCTGATCGCATTCCCGGGCGAACTCGCGAACGCGCAGCGCGCATGCGGAGTTTGTCACGCCGATAAAGTTGCGTCTGTGACGGATAGCCTGATGCACACGGGTCGAGGCATCGTACACACGACCCGCGCCGTTATCGACGGCGCGACAGGCCCGGCGGACACCATCAATCTACAGTCGCTCGGTCATAGCGTGGCCGACTCGATGCTGCGCAAGCAATGCGCGAGCTGTCACCTTGGTCAACCCAAAACTTCACACGCGCTGGACGTTACGCGCGATCGCGGTGGCGGCTGCGCCGCATGCCACATCAATGAGTATCCGGCGAACAAGCACCCTGCCCTGTCGGCCGATGTTTCCGACGGTCGTTGCTTCGGTTGTCACTCGCGTTCGGGGCGCATATCCCTGAGCTACACAGGACTTGCCGAAGTCGACCAATCGGCGTCGCGCCTTGCCGACGGCAGGCCTGTTGAGAAGCTGCCGGCGGACGTGCACTACCTTGCCGGCATGCGTTGCACCGCTTGCCACGATGCGGACGACGTTATGGGCAGCCCATCCGGAGCCGTGCACCAACGCGATGCCGTCGACGTCGCTTGCACAGACTGTCACGACAAACACGAGGACGAGTCACACGAAAGACTAACCTGCAATGCCTGCCACAGCCAGTGGGCGCCGCAGTGCTACGGCTGCCACATGGAATACGACGAAGACGGCGAGCAGTGGGACCACGTTGAGCGCCGAATGACGCCCGGTCGCTGGAGTGACGAACGCCGGGGCGTAAGGAACGACCTGCCCCCGCTTGGCGTGAACGCGTACGGCCAGGTCGATGTATTCGTGCCCGGCATGATCATGACGATCGCGCACCCGACCTTCGACAAGGAAAAATTCGTCCGCCGCTTCGCACCCCTGTCACCGCATACGACGGGCCCGTCGCGTTCCTGTGAGTCCTGTCACAGCTCGAGTGCGGCGCTGGGACTCGGCCAAGGCGAGCTACGGATAACGGACGACGGGATAAAATTCGAGCCGGCGAGCGAGCTGTTGCGGGACGGACTACCTGCGGATGCGTGGACCTCGATCGTTCGGCCACCTGGACCCGGCGAAACCGGCGAAGGCCATCGGCCGCTCGACGCAGCCGAGATCGAAAGGATACTCAGGGCGCCGACCGACTAGTCAGCAGGACTCTTCGCCCGCCGGAGGCAAGGGCTCATCGTCTTCAAAGGCGTCCTCGTCGAAGACCGGCGGTACGAATTCGGCCTGCGGGCGCCGGGCGGCTCCTTCGCCGCGATCGCCCACGAAGTAACACGCGAAGGCACGCTGAGCAGAGACCTGCAGGCTCTCGCCGTCGAGTTCCTCGGCCGTGATGTCCGGATTCAGGATTCGCGCATGCCAGGCGTTGTAACCACCTGAGAGGACATGGGCATTGAAACCCGCGATGCGCAGCAGCGTGGCGGCCTTGGCGCCGTTTTCCGAGCCGTTCGAATAGACCACGATCTTGCGATCGGTGGGCAGGCTCGCCATCGATGCATCCGTCACCAACTCGGCAATCGGCAGGTTACGCGCTTCACCGATATGGCCCTTGTCGTAATCGGATGCGGCTCGCACGTCGATGAGCGCGAAATCCAGGCGCTCCTCGATCAGCCACTCGGCCAGTTCTTCGACCTGGACCCGATCGGCCTGGCGTGCAGCGGCTTGCGCCACGTCGTGAAATGGCACGCCATCGCCAGAACGCCCGCAGGCCACTGTGATGACTGCCAACGCGACGACGGCCAGAAGTCTCATCGATGAAATCATTCCCGCTCCAGTCTCTGCAAAAGCTCGGTATTGTACTGCGTGTCGTATTGAGTCCAAGTACTTTCCTGTCCAACTTCCATCATCACGTGGCGCAGCGTATAGCCGCCAAATAGCACCAGCACCGCCGCCACCACGGCGAGCGTCGTACCCAACCCGCGTACCTCCAGAATTTCGAGCAGCAGCGGAACCAGCAATCCGATCCCGACGAACAGCACCCAGAACGCAAACGTGTAGGAGCCGCCCATTATGCAGCACTCCAGTGCCTGTATCTGGGCTGCCGATCCGGTCGCCAGGTTGATGATGAACAGTCCGACCAGCGCCAGCTCGATGACGATCAGGTAGATGTCGACGCGCGTGAACCAGGCCCTCTCCCCATGATCGCGCGTCAGCAGCGCGACCAGGGCCGCAGCCGTCGACAGCCCGGATGCCAGGAACAATGGCGCCAGTACACCAGTGTTCCAGAATGGCCTGGCACTGAAAGCGCTCAGCAGGATCGCCGTGTAGACGCCGAGTCCGACGCCGGCAAAGATCGCGACGAGCGATATCTCGCGTCTATTGCGCTGGCACCAGCTCACAATAGCTTTCCCTACCGCCAACCGATCGATGTACTCCGCCATCTGCGGATAACCACGCCGCACCGTTGCCAGTATCTGCAGGATTGACACAGGATAGATGACGATCAGGATCCAGGCACCCCAGGACATCGGCGAGAGCACGCGGAACGTCGTGTAGAAACGGAACGTGAACAGCTTGTGCTCGAGGTCGAGAAACAGCGTCGTCATACCGAGCGACAGCACGATCGGCGCCAGCAGCGCCAGTCGGTCGCTCGCGTAAGGCAGCTGCTCGTCCCTTTTGAGCAGTGCGACCACGGCCACGAAAATGATAATGCCAGCCGTAACCCCACCCAGGAACAGGTACATCGCGACTTCCCAGGTCCAGATGTGCAGGCTCGGGTCGATAAGCTCGTTCGCCCTCGCGGTGACCATCAGTTCTTCAGTCATTGCCGCTCATCCTCACACAAGGTAGTAGACGTTGGGCTCGTTGCCGGTTTCGGGACTCAGCACCTTGTAATTTCGCGTCTTGAGCAGCTGGCTGACCTCGCTGTTCGGGTCATCGAGCGACCCGAAGTACATGCACTTCGTTGGGCACGACGAGACGCAGGCCGGATCGAGACCCTTTTCGACGCGATGATGACAGAAGGTGCACTTGTCGATATAGCCCTCCGGATGCATGACGAGACGCGCGTCGTAGGGGCAAGCCGCGATACAGGCCTTGCAGCCCGTACACTTGTCGGCGTCGACGAGCACGATATTGGTGTCGTTCCAGAGGTGGCTTGCGCCTGTCGGGCATAGCGTGACGCAGGTCGGGTTCGAGCAGTGGTTGCAGCGTTCCGAACGGAATTCCGTCGTCAGGTTCGGGTAGGTACCGTTCGTCGCCTCGACGACCCAGTCACGATTGAGCCCTTCGGGAACCTTGTTCTCGGTCTTGCAGGCGACGACGCAGTCGCCACAGCCGATACAGGTCTTCGTGTCGATGACCATCGCGTAGCGCGTCATGTCGCCGCTCCTGCCGGACGCTCTTTAACGAAGGTCACGAAGTTGGCGCGCATGCCGGTGCCGCCCATGATGGGGTCAATCTTGATATTGCTCATGAGCGAGGCGTCATCGGCGCCGACACCGGCCGTCAGGCGCAGGCGTTTCGACTTGTGGCCGAAGCCGTGCGCCATGAACACGGAGTCGGGGCCGATGCGCTCGGTGACGCGCACCCGGATCTTGTTGCTGACCACGCCCTTCGGGCTGCCGAGACGCACATAATCGCCGCTTCTGATACCCCATTCGCTCGCGACGAGCGGGTTTACCCACAGCTGGTTCTCGGGCGACAGCTCGAACAGCAAGGGGTTGTTGGTCGTCTTGCCGAAGGTATGGGCCGGCATACGGCCGTAGTTGAGACGGTAATAGCCCTTCGGCACCGGATCAGGAGGCGTGTACACGGGCATCGGATCGAAGCCCTTGTCCGCGAGCTGTTGCGAGTAAAGCTCGATCTTGCGGCTCGGCGTGCGGAATCGCACGCGCTCGCCTTCGCGGAAGTACATCGGCGTCTTGCGCGGGAAATTCTTGACGCCGATCTTCTGCATCTCGTCGAGCGAGCTTCCCACCTGTTTGAGTTGCCAGTCGAGCTTCTCGGAGTAGTCTTCCCACGGGAAGTAGTCATCGAGCCCCAGGCGATGCCCGAGCCGTTTCGCTATCCACCAGCCGGGTTTGCTGTCGTATTTTGGTTCGAAGGCCGGCATGCGCAGCGCCAGCGACGGACTGCGTTCGCCTGAATTACGAATATCGTCATAGCGCTCCAGGTAAGTGCATTCGGGCAGGATGACGTCGGCGTAGCCGGTCATCTCAGACGGCATTGTCTCTACGACGACGACGAGATCGAGCGAATCGACCGCCGCTTTGAGCTGCTCCTCGACGGCCGGTATGGTCTGCGGCAGGTTCGTGCCATACACGAGCCAGCCCTTGAAAAACGCGTCCTCGCCGACCGATGCATCGATGACACCGTTGGTGACGCCCTGGCCTGCGAACGGCCATTTACCCGGATACGCATCCGAGACCCGGTACTTCGGCTCCGGATAATCGGGCAGCGGGTAAGACGGCAGGTCGATCTTTTCGGGGATGTAGAACCCGCCTTTACGGTTCCAGGAACCGAGCAAAGCGTTCAGCATGGCAATGGCACGACTGCGCTGCGTGTCGTCGCCGTACCAGACCGCGTGCCTGCCGGGATGCACGACCGTCGCCGGCGCCGCTTTCGCCATCTCGCGCGCGGTCTCGCGAATGACGTCGGGCTTGATGCCCGTCTCGAGATACACCCATTCGGGCGTGTAGTTTCGTACGTGCTCCGCGACTTGTTCGAAGCCAATCGCGTAATGTTCGAGATAGTCGGTATCGCAGAGGCCCTCCTCGATCAGCACGTTCATCCAGGACAGCAGCAACGCCATGTCCGTGCCAGGCTTGATCGGCAGCCAGTACTTCGATTTACCGGCCGGCACCGAGAACCGTGGATCGACGGTGATCAGCGTAACGCCCTTGTTGAGTGCCTCGGCGAGCGTCTGCACCTGGCCATTGTGCAGGTTTTCGCCGATGTGCGAGCCGAGCAGCACGATGCACCGCGAATTCTCCATGTCGGTACGCTCGGGAGAACTCGCGGATTCACCGAAAGTGAGGCGGAAACCGACATCTCGCGGGCCGCGGCACTGCGCAAACGCGGGCTCGGCGTGACAGTTGGATCCATAGGCGCGCAACAGGTGACGGAAGTGCGAACTGCCGGCGCCGTGATTCAGCATCAGCATTCGTTCAGGCCCGTGCGTGTCGGCAATGACCTGCATCTTGGACGCGATGAAGCGCAGCGCCTGGTCCCAGGACACAGGCTGGAACGTCTGCCGGCCGTCAACGCTTACGCGCAGCAACGGCGTCTTCAGACGGTCGGGATCGAGGTAGGCGCCCGGACCTCCCGTACCCCGTGTGCACAGTCGGCCGCCGCTGTGCAAATCGTCATCGTTACCCGTGATCTTCCAGAGCTCGCCGTCTTCCTTGTAGACATGACCGGCGCATTTCCAGAAGCACATGTCGCAGATGGTCGGCGTCGCCGTGACGTTTCCCGTTCCGGGCAGCGGTTTTGCCGCACATCCGCCGAGCAAAAACGTTGGGGCCGTCGCCGCGGTTGCGCTCAGCAGACTCGATACCTTGATGAACTCGCGTCGTCTCATGGAGTACCCTAATTTCTCGGCACAATGTAGTGCGGCGGCTCGACCGTGTCATCGATGAATGACGGGGTCTCGAAGAAAGCTAATACGATCGCGATTACTACTGCCGTCGCGATTAGTCCGCCCTGCAGCTTGAGCACCTGCTCGGCCTTCGGATGCGCTTCCTTCGCTGACCAGAATCGATACTGGACCTGCCGCAGGAACAACGAGCCCGCAACGGCGGCCAGGACGATCAAGAGTACGGTCGGACCCAGCCCGATGCCGAGCCATTGGTCCAGGCGAAACGCGCCCATGTAGTCGCTGTTGTAGAAGTCGCCCCACACCGGGAAGAAATCACCGAAGATGAGGCTGCCGATCAGGAATCCGACGATAAACACGATTCCGTCGATCTTGCCAGTCGCGAACGCCGCGATCGCCGTGCCCGGGCAATACCCGCCGACGACCATGCCGATGCCGAAAAGCAGGCCACCGATTGCCATCGGCAGCAGATACGTTGGCAGCATATAGACCTTGGAAATATCGATGAAACCGATCAGGCTCATCCCCCAGAGTCCGAGCATGCCCGTCACGATTGCAGAAAACATGACGACCGGTACACCGACATCCTTGAAGTAGAATGCCCAGGCGATTCGCCGGCTGTCGGTAAAGCCCGCATGAAACAGCGCGAAACCGAAGATGAAACCGATCGGGATGGCCAGCCACAGGTTCGTCGCTGCATCGATGACGCCCGTCTTCACGAGCGGAGCGATCATATCCATTGTTTTCTCACAAACCAGGCCGCCATCCAGCCACCGGCGAAAATGCACATCATGAAGACCCAGGCACCGACTGACAGCTCCGCACCACCGACGAGGGCGTGCCCGCTTGTGCAGCCGCGGGCGAGACGCGCCGCGAATCCCGAGATTACGCCGCCGCCGAGGGCGAGGACTATCCGATAAGCGACAGTGCTACGCGGGCCACGCAGAACCTCGAAGCGCAATCTCCCGGTCAGCCAGGCCGCAACGAATGCGCCGATCAGGAGCCCTGCAAGCAGGAAAACGACGTAGTCGTTCAGTGGGTGGGCAGCATTGGCGAAGTACTTGCCAAAATAAGCGCTCTCCACCGTCGCCGCCGGAAACAGCCCGTGCTGAACCCAGGCGACAAACCGCGTCATGCCGCCGCTCGCGCCGATGCCGCGCCCAGCGACTATCCAGGCCAGCAGCATGCTCACGCCGATGAGAATGCCCGCCGGCACGGGCGGCCAACGTTTGTCGAGTTTCATCAATGCCTCCCACGAAGGATAGTGTCCGGTTTACATTAGTATTATCTAATGTATTCATTGAAATGCCATAGGTATATTTACGGCTGGCGAATCCTGGCGCCCGGCGCAGTAGATTTACGTATCGCGAGCCCGATTCCGGCTGGCTACAGTGCCCTGATGAAAACCATTATCGAGCCGTTCCGCATAAAGATGGTGGAGCCAATCAAGCTCACCACGCGCACCGAGCGCGAAAAACTCATTCGCGCGGCGCATTACAACCCGTTCCTGCTTCGTGCCGAGGACGTCATCATCGACCTCTTGACGGACTCGGGCACCAGCGCGATGTCGGCCGAGGCCTGGGGCGCGCTGATGCGAGGCGACGAATCCTATGCGGGCGCCCGCAGCTGGTATCACTTCCGCGATACGGTCAAGGACATATTCGGATTCGAGCAGGTGATTCCGACCCACCAGGGCCGCGCGGCCGAGCACATCCTGTTCGGCGTCATGGTCAAGCCGGGCATGATTGTTCCCAACAACACGCACTTCGATACCACTCGGGCAAATATCGAGTTCGTCGGCGGCAACCCGGTCGACCTGCCGTGTGCCGAGGCGAACGACCTCGATTCCTATTCCCCGTTCAAGGGCAATATGGACATTGCCGCGCTCGAGGCGCTGGTCGCGAAGGAAGGCCCGGATCGCATCCCTGTCATCATGGTGACCATCACGAACAATTCCGGCGGCGGACAACCCGTCTCGATGGCCAACATTCGCGAGATCAGCCGCGTCGCGCGGGCGGCCGGCATTCCTTTTTATATTGATGCCTGCCGCTTCGCCGAGAACGCACACTTCATAAAACGTCGTGAACCGGGTTTCGAAAACACGCCGGTCATCGATATCGCGCGTGAGATTTTCAGCTATGCCGATGGCTGCACAATGTCCGCAAAGAAAGACGCCTTTGGCAATATCGGCGGCTTCCTGTGCACCAACGATGCAGCGCTCGCGCACCAGGAGCGCAACATCCTGATCCTGACCGAGGGCTTTCCCACCTATGGCGGGCTGGCCGGACGCGACCTCGAGGCCATAGCGATCGGCCTGCGCGAGATTCTTGACGAACACTATCTGGACTATCGGCTGCTATCGACGCGCTACGTCGTGGAACATCTGCGCGAGGCCGGAATTCCCGTGATGGCGCCGGCCGGCGGACACGCCGTGTACCTCGATGCGCGCCGCTTCCTGCCGCACATCGAGCCATTGCAGTATCCCGGCCAGTCACTGGCCGTGGAACTTTACCTGGAAGCCGGTATACGTGCCGTCGAAATTGGCACCGTGATGTTCGGGCTGGATCCGCACACCGGGGAAGAACACCCGGCCCGCCTCGACCTGCTGCGACTCGCCATTCCGCGCCGTGTGTATACGCAGAGCCACATGGACTATGTGCTCGAAGCCATCGGCAACGTCTGGGCGAGGCGCGACGAGATTCGCGGTATGAAAATTATCAAGGCGCCACAGTTCCTGCGCCACTTCACGGCGCACTTCGACCGGGCCTGATCTCAGTCCTCGGGATCGGGAGGTATCTTCGTCGCCTGCCAGGCGACGACCTTCCAGACGCTATCGCGCTTCAGGAACGTGCCCGTGTTGTAGTAATAGGCAACACCATCCGTGGCCGAGGGGTCGGCCGGCGTTCCGACAAGCTTGAATGTGACGACGGCCGCGGTCCCGTAGACGCTCACCCGGTCGTGTACACGAGGTCATCCGCATCCGACGCGGACGCAGCAGGCGTTAAGCCCAATAAGGCGATCGCAGCAATCAGGCAGGCCTTCAGCAACAGATCTTGTTTCGTCATGGACTAACCTCGTGTTTACAGTATTCTAGGTCGCTTCATGCCCGAAGAAACAGACAATTCAGTCGGACTGCTGCGCCGTAGCCTCGGCGTGTTCGGCTACAGCAACCGCGCGCTGCAACTCGTTTGGACGACGAGTCGGCCACTGACTGTGACATTGGCACTGCTTACGCTCGTCGCCGGCGTGCTTCCGGCTGCGATTGCCTACATCGGCCAGCTGATTGTCGACGGCGTTGTCGCGGCGACGCAAGCGGCCGATCCTGACACCAAAGGCGTGTTGTGGCTCGTGTTTCTGGAAGCACTCGTGGTGACGGCGGTGGCGGCCGCACAACGCGGTCTCTCGGCCAGCCAGTCTTTACTTCGCGCCCTGCTCGGCCAGAGGGTCAACGTCATGATTCTCGAGAAAGCGCTGACGCTCGAGCTCACGCATTTCGAGGACTCGGAGTTCTACGACAAGCTGACGCAGGCGCGCCGCGAAGCGTCAAGCCGTCCGCTGAGCCTCGTGACCCGGACCTTCGGCCTCGTGCAGAACATGATCTCACTGACGAGTTACGCGGTACTGCTCGTGACGTTTTCACCCTGGGCCGTCGTGATCCTCGTAGGTGCCGGGCTGCCGTCTTTTTTCGCCGAAGCCAAGTTTTCGGGCGATGCGTTTCGCCTTTTTCGCTGGCGCTCACCGGACACGCGTATGCAGATGTACCTCGAGACCGTCATCGCGCGCGAAGACGGCGTCAAGGAGGTCAAGCTGTTCCAGCTCGGCCCGCGCCTGCTGCAACGCTATCGGGACATCTTCCGCAAGCTGTTCGTGGAGGATCGGCGCCTGACCATACGCCGCGACACCTGGGGATTCGTTCTTGGCCTGCTGTCTACTGCCGCCCTGTACGGCGCCTATGCCTGGATCGTCGTAACCACGATTGCCGGTGCGATCACGCTGGGCGCCATGACGATGTATCTCCTTCTGTTTCGCCAGGGACAATCTGCCGTTGCCGCGATCCTGACGGCCATCAGCGGTATGTACGAGGACAACCTGTATCTGTCCAACCTCTACGACTACCTCGAACAGCCCGTGCCGACGCGGCGCGGCGAAGCCGTTCACGGGCCGCACCCCGAGCGCGGCCTCGAATTTCGAAACGTGTCGTTCGTGTACCCCGGCGCCAATGACAAAGCACTGAACAACATCAGCTTGCAGGTACGGCCCGGTAAGAGCCTCGCGCTGGTTGGCGAGAACGGTTCCGGTAAGACGACGCTAATTAAACTGCTTACTCGACTGTACGACCCTACCGAGGGGCAGATTCTTCTCGACGGTCTCGACCTGCAGGAGTGGGATGTCGAAGCACTGCGGCAGCGGGTCGGCGTCATCTTCCAGGATTTTGGCCGCTACCAGTTTTCAGTCGGCGAGAACATCGGCGCCGGTGATGTGCGTTATATAGACGACGTGAGACGCTGGCAGGAGGCGGCGACAACCGGCATGGCGGCGCCGTTCATAGAGGAGATGCACGATGGTTACAAGACGCAGCTCGGGCGATGGTTCAAGGGTGGGCGCGAACTCTCGGGCGGCCAATGGCAGAAGATTGCGCTTTCTCGCGCCTTCATGCGGTCCGATGCCGACATCCTGGTTCTCGACGAGCCCACCGCTGCCATGGATGCGTCATCAGAAGCTGCGATTTTCGAACACTTCCGCAAGGCCAGCGGCGACAAAATGATCATTCTCATTTCGCATCGCTTTTCCACGGTGCGTGCCGCGGCGCAGATCATTGTTATCCACCAGGGAGAAATCATCGAGCACGGCGATCACGACAGTCTGATCGCCGAAGACGGCCAGTACGCGCACCTGTTCAATTTGCAGGCGCGCGGCTACAAATAACAGGCTAACCGGCCGATTCAAAACTGAATGTCGACACCGGGTTGGCGAGAAAACGTTGCTCGTACTCTTGCGCACTTACCGGCTTGCTCAGCAGGAACCCCTGCATCTGGTCACAGTCTTGTGAGCGCAGGAACTCGACTTGCGCAGTAGTCTCGACGCCCTCGGCGATGACGGTCAGCCCCAGCTGTCCCGCCATTGCGATGATCGCGGCGCAGATGGTCGCGCCGTCATTGCTCGCCTCGAGATCCATGACGAACGAGCGGTCAATCTTGATTGTGTCGATCGGGAATCGTTTCAGGTAGCTCAATGACGAGTACCCGGTACCGAAGTCATCGATGGCCAGGGTAATTCCCGTGCTTTTCAGGTATTCGAGCGTCCGGATCGTCTTCTCGATATCCCGCATCAGGATGCTCTCCGTGAGTTCCAGTTGCAGCAGGCTCGGCCTGGCGCCGGCCTCGAACAGGGCCTTCATCACGGTCTGTTGCAGATCACTCTGGTAGAACTGCTGGCTCGAAATGTTGACCGCGATGCGCGGCGCGTGACCGTAAGCATGGTCCCAGTCGTGCGCCTGTTTGCAGGCTGTCCGCAGTACCCAGTCGCCCAGCGGAATGATCAGGCCGGTTTCCTCGGCCAGCGGTATGAAACTCGATGGCGGGATGTATTTGCCGTCCTCGTCCTTCCAGCGCACCAGCGCCTCGGCACCAACGAGCATGCCGGTCCTGAGATCGAGCTTGGGCTGATAGTGGAGTTCGAGCTCCTCATTTTCCACGACTTTACGCAGGTCCTGCTCGAGTGCCAGTCCGTGAAGCGAGCGCACGCTCATCGTTCCGGAGTAGAACCGCACCGTGTCCCTGCCCGCGTCCTTGGCCTGGTACATGGCGACGTCGGCATTCTTGAGGAGATCCTCGACGTTGTCGCCGTCTTCCGGATAGATCGAGACGCCGATGCTGGGGGTCACGACGAACTCGTGGCCCTTGTAGGGAACGGGTTTACGCAACTGCTCGCAGATCCGGTCGGCAATCGTCGACAGCACGTCAATGTCGTCGAAGCCGCTGATCGCACAGGCGAACTCGTCGCCGCCCAATCGGGCTACGCCCGCCGGAACCTCGTCATTCTCGGTTGCCTGGCCACGGTTTCGCACCGAACTCGAAAGGCGCCTGGCGACTGCGTCCAGCACACCGTCGCCGATTGTATGGCCCAGCGTATCGTTGATGCGCTTGAAGTTGTCGAGATCGATATACAACACGGCGACCTTGTCGCTCTTGTCACTGGCTTCATCGATCATGCCGCCGAGTTGCAAGCGGAATGCCTGCCGGTTGGGGAGTCCGGTTAACGTATCGTAAAATGCGAGCCGTCGAATCCGTTGCTCGGCCATCTTTCGATCCGTAATTTCCGATACCAGCACCAGCGTGCGGCGATCGACGTAGGGCACAAAGCGCGCCTCGTAATGACTCACCCTGTCCTCGTTGCCGTTTATCGCGAATTCGATGCGCGTCGGTTTGCCTTTCTTGCTAACGAAATGACTCGCCCTGCGCCAGGCCTTGGCAACATTCTCCGGCAGGAAGTCACCGACAAAAACGTCACCTTCACCAGGCCGCGGCAATGGACAGTCAAACTTGCCTGGAATGAAATCGGTGACCTCGTCGTCTGCGGCCAGTACGACGAACGTGTCCGGCATCGCGTTGAGCAATACCTCGTTCTTGGCCTCCGAGCGTCGCATGTTCTGGTAGTCGTGACTTGCCCGAAGAATGTACTGCACGCGGTGACCGAATATCGGCCAGTTGATCGGTTTGGCAATAAAGTCAGTAGCACCGGCCTTGTACGCCTGGTCTACTGCTTCGATATCGTCGCGTCCCGTTACCATAACTACCGGGATTGCCTCGCCGCCTGGCAGGCGCCGAATCTGCGCGCACGCCGAAAAACCGTCCTGCACGGGCATCTCGACGTCGAGCAGCACGATCGACGGATTGTGCTGCGCAAACGCCGCACACGCCATAGCGCCGTTGTCGACGTCGACGACCTCGAATCCGCCCTTCTCAAGAGCTGCTTTCATTACCTTGCGAATGGTCGGGTCGTCGTCCGCAATGACGACCACTTCCTTTTTCGTGGTATCCCTGGTCACGCCGCAATCTCCGTCTTGTTACTCAGCAGTTCTTTCACTGCGATTTCGTACTCTTTCCATGCCCGGTCGATATTCACCGTTATCGGCTCGATGTTTCCGTCACGCCCGTGCTTCTCCATCGTCGCGCACAGCCCTGACAGGCGGCGCGCGCCCACGTTGGCACTCGATGACTTGAGCGAGTGCGCAGCGCGCACGGCCGTCGTGAGGTCGTCCTGACCGGCCGCTTCGCTGAGCTCGAGCATCAGCACCTCGGCATTCTCAACGTATGTGTCGATTATGTTGTTCAGCAAACTGCCGTCCTGTTCCGGATCGAGTTCGTCGATCTGGTCCAGTGCGCTGCGATCGATAACAGGATCCTCGTGGGCGTTTGCATCGTTCGCGGGCTCACCGGTATCGACGAGCGTTATGCTGTGGCCGGTTTCGTCGGCCTCCCAGCGCGCCAGCGCTTCCTGCAGCTGCTCGCGACTGAATGGCTTGCTGATGAAGTCGTCCATACCGGCGTCGAGGCAACGCTGCCGGTCTTCGGCAAGCGCATTCGCGGTTAGCGCAATGATCGGCAGCCTGTCGACGCCGCTTTCTTTCTCCCGCTGTCGTTGCACACGCGTGGCGTTGTAGCCGTCCATCACGGGCATCTGGCAGTCCATCAGCACGGCGTCCGGCCGCTCTTTTTCTATGCACTCCAGGGCATCCTTACCGTTGAAGGCTTCCACGACACTGCAACCCATCGCAGCCAGCATATAGCGCGCGACCTGCATATTGATCGGGATATCCTCGACCAGCAAAACCTTGAGATCGAACAGCCGCTGGTTCGTGGTCGTCAGGACTTCGCTCTCGAAATTGTGGCTCTGCTCGAACCGCCCTTCCTGCAGGACATACGTGACTGACTCGTGCAATACCGATCGACGAACGGGCTTGGACAGGTACAGGTCGATGTCGTCACTATCCAGAGCTTGAGGGTCGAGGTTCGACCCCGCCGAACTCAACATCATGATTCCGGGTTTCCCGAAATCGGGTCGTGACCGTATCGCCGCCGCCAGCTGCGGCCCATCGGTACCGGGCATGAAGAAGTCCAGCAGGACAATGTCGAATTCCTCACCGGCATCGGCGCCAACGCTCAACATGTGCATGGCTTCCGAAGCGTTCGAGGCAGTGAGTACTTCGATGTCCCATGCCGTCATCTGACGCTCGAGTACATCACGGTTGATCTGGTTATCGTCGACGACCAGTGCCCTGACGCCCGGCAATGGTTCGAATATTCGCGACGTCACGCTTTCGTCAAACCGCGCCGGCACGATCGGCAGCGTGAACCAGAATGTCGATCCTTCGTCCAGCTGGCTATCGACGCCGATTTCCCCGCCCATCAATTCCACGAGTTGCTTCGAGATCGCCAGCCCCAGCCCGGTGCCGCCATGCTCGCGGGTCGTCGACACGTCTGCCTGGGAAAAACTGTCGAAGATCAGTGCCGCCTTCGTCGCCTCGATACCGATACCCGTATCCCTGACAGCGAAGAACAGCTCTTGGCGACCGGACACTACCTCGCGTTGTGACAGTTCCACGACGATCTGCCCTTCGTTCGTAAACTTGATCGCGTTGCCGATCAGGTTCATGAGCACCTGGCGAAGGCGTGTCGGATCACCGTTAATAATCGACGTCACGTCGGGATTAATCGCTCCTATCAGGCCAACGCCCTTCTGCTGTGCGCGGTTGTACAGCAGATCCACGATGCTCTCCAGCGCGTCACAGACGTCGTAGTCGGACTGCTCCAGCGTCAGCTTGCCCGCCTCGACCTTGGAGAAATCGAGGATGTCGTTGATGATCGCGAGCAATGACTCGCCGGACTGCTGGATAGTCTCCGCGAACTTGCGTTCACTCTCGCTGAGATCGGCCGAGAGCAGCAGCTCGGTCATGCCAAGCACGCCATTCATCGGCGTACGAATCTCGTGACTCATGCGCGCGAGGAAGTCGCTCTTCGCGCTGCTCGCCAGCTCCGCAGCCTCCTTGGCCTTAAGCGTTTCGTCAAAAGACTCCATCAGCTCTGCATTTGCGTCGGCGAGCTTGAGGTCACGCATGTTGATCTGCGCCAACATGTCATTGAAACCGTTCATGAGCTCACCAATCTCGTCGCCCGATGTCGGTTCGACCCTTACCGAATAGTCCTGTTGTTCACTGACTTTGCGCATCAGCCTCGAGAGCGCGACGATTGGTTGTGATACTGCCGATTGCAGACGGAAGGAAAGAAAGTAGCCGAGAATTACCGCCATCAGGACGACCGCTCCGGCGACCAGCGCGATGCGATGCAGTGTCAGGACGAGGTCGCGAAGGGACGAACGAAGGTGCAAATAGCCAATCAGCTCGGTGTCGAAGAAAATAGGCTTGACGGCGTCAAGGTAACTGAGTCCGCGGAATGTCTCTGTCGGGCTGCGGCTTTCCATTGCCGCTCCGAGCAGCTCTTCGATCTCGGCAGCAGTATTTGCCGATTCGGCGTTCTTGTCCGCAGTATAGGTCGCCAGGAGCTTGCCATCAGCCATGTAGATACGCGCAATGATGATTGCCGGATCGGCACTCAGCGGAGCCAGCACGTTGTTCGCCAACTGCTCATCTTCGAACGTAATCGCCGCAGTACTATTTGTCCCGATGACATCGCCAAGCGTGACGATCTCCTCGATGGTGGCCTTGCGGTAGTGCAGCGCCTCGGACGCGCCAAACAGCAATGCTGCGATCAGTACGGCGAACAGAGTTGCGACGTGCATGATCCACGTCAGCTTCCTCGTAATCGACAGGTCGTTGAACATTCCCTGCTTCATCGACTACACGCCCTCCAAGGCTGCCGACAGAAACGGGGAGTTGCTGCAGCTGCGCACTGATTCGCAAACCCGTGCCCACGCGGTGAATGCCGCGCACGTTGCCGTCAAAACTATCGAAGCCAGGCTGGCCGACTCGTATTTGAGCATTCTCTTCGGGGCGTCTGATTGACTCATCGGGTTGTCCTCCAAACCCTTCTCCGTCGCTTGTCGCCAATTGACGGCTCAAGATCGGGGTAAAAGCGGAGCCAGCTAGCGTGTCATCTTGCTGGCGAGTGATTGCACGCGTTCTTTTTGGCGATCGCTGAGAATGGCCATGTCCTGGATCTCCTCTTCGTCGATGCCGAGTTCGCCCGACCACCTGGACAGGCTGCAGTGCTGCTGTTCGTCACGTTCGGCGTTTTCTACAGCCGTGACACCGGCCGCAACGACGAGACCGAGTCGGTCGTCGCAATGCGCCTCGGGAAACGCGCGGTATTGATAGGCCGCAACCATCGGTGCAGGCAAAGACCAGATGCGCCCCAGCTCGGCAGTTACTATCTTGTGATCGGTCTCGAATTCCTGGTCGAACAGGTCCGCCAATGCATCGCTTCGATCGTGTTCACGGTGCGTTTTCAGCACGCCATTGGTCCGGGCCGGCTCCATGTGCGTCAACGCCATGAGTCCGAGGTTGTGGCACAGGCCCGCCGAGTACGCGAGGTCTCGCTCGGCGTCATCGGCATCTTCGTCGGCGGCGGCGATCTTCTTGCAGCATTCCGCTGCCATGAGCGATTGCGTCCAGAATCGCTCAACATCGAATTCAGGGCACTCCTTGCTATTGAAGGACTGCTGGATCGCCATAGCCAGGACCAGCGATCGCACTGTATCGACGCCGAGTACCCGGGAGATCGCCTCGCCGATATGGTTGACTGGCTCCGCGAGCCCGAAGTATGCGGAATTTGCGAGCCCCAGCAACTTGGCGCAGATGCCCGGGTCGCCGTTGACAACGGCCGCCACCTTGTCGGCATCAATAAACTCGTCACCGAAGCAGGTGAGAATTTCCTGGGCTGTCGCCGGTAAAGGCGGTAGTGCCTGAATCGATTTGGCGAACCTCGCCGCTGTTTCCGTAATGTCTGTTGCCACGCTCATAGGTTTTCCTCAGCCTGCTTTTGCCTGAATATCAGCCGGCTCGGATCCGGCTGCCTTGGGGAATCGGGGTGCAAGGACAAATGGTTTGCCAACGACGAATCCTTGTACGTAATCGGCGCCCAGTTCGCGAACGACGCGCATTATCTCGTCGTCCTCCACGAATTCGGCGACCGCCTTGATGTCGAGTGTGTGCGCAATATCGATAATCGACTTGACGAAGATACGATCCGTCTTGTCTTTCAACAGGTCGCGAATGAACATGCCGTCGATCTTTAAGTAATCGACCGGCAGCTTCTTGAGATAACCGAAAGACGACAGCCCGGTGCCGAAATCATCGAGGGCGAATCGACACCCCATTTCGCGCAGTGAGCTCATGAGATCACTCGCCTCCGAAATGTTTCGGATGACCGCCGTCTCGGTAATTTCGAAATTGATCGTTCCCGGAGGCAACGGCGACTTTGCCACTGCGTCCTTCAGGAATTCGGCAAATCGCCGGTCGCCGACGCTGCTGCCAGACAGGTTGATCCAGTAGTTACGATGCACGGCCTCGAACGCGTGATGGATGAAGAGCATGTGCAACAAGCTCGTAACAACCCATTTGTCGAGCTCGACGCTGAGACCGTAACGTTCAGCTGCCGGCAGGAAAGCTCCGGGCGGAATCAGCTTGCGCGTCTCCGGATCCCGCAATCGCAGCAGGATTTCCAGGCTCTCCGGCTCGTCCGAATCGGCGTCGACCGGCGCGATTTGCTGCCCGTAAATGGCAAAGCGATTCTTCTCCATCGCCTCGCGCAGGCGCTGTACCCAGCGCACCTGCCCGCGGTGGGCGCGAGCCGAATCCTTTTCGCCCGAAACCATGTGTACGCGGTTGCGTCCCGCTTCCTTCGCGGCATAACAGGCTGCGTCCGCCAGCTGCTGCAGCTCACTGATATCGCCAACCTCGGGGTCGATCGGCAATCCGCCGATACTGACGCCAATCCGGTAGGTCTCGATGTCCCAGTGGAATCGATACTCCTCGATGCGCTGGCGTATCGACTCGGCAATTCGCTTGGCGACTTTAGTAGGGCATTCCCAGAGGATCAGGCCGAACTCGTCGCCACCCAGGCGGCCCACGATGTCGTTGGCGCGAACGCTGTCCGTAAGGATTTCACTGACGTCGCGCAACAGCTGGTCGCCGGCCGTATGCCCCGAGGTGTCGTTGACGACCTTGAACTGGTCAAGGTCCATAAACATCAGGTAACTCTGTTTCTTGCCGTCCGCGGCGCTTTGCCAGGCTTTCTCGAGCTGGGCCTCGAACGCGCGCCGATTGAGCAGATTCGTAAGTTCGTCGTAGCTTGCCTGGTATTCGAGCTGCACAGTGAGCTGCATTGACTCCGTCACGTCCTGTACCTGCAACACGCTGTACAGGAACTCGCCTTCATCAGAGCGCACTACCGACAGATTCGCCACGACCTGCACTTCCTGGCCAGTGGCACCGACACAAGCGAGCTTCTCGTGAAGACTATCGAGTTCGGCATCGACGAGTTTGCGGTATTTATCTTCGAATTCGTCGCGGTCCTCTTCGGAAATCGTGTCCGCGAACGGGCGACCGAGCAGCGCGGGCCAGAACATGTCCTTGAGTGCCGGGTTGGCATCGAACAATTTGCCATCGCCGTCGAGCAGACCCATGCCGATTGGCGCATTCTCGAACGCGTTCAGGAAGCGTGTTTCTACCTCGGCTCGCGCCTCGATTTCCCTGGTCAGACGCTCGTGGCTGAGCTGCAATTTTTGCCGCGCCTGCTCGATCGACTGCGTACGTTCCTCGACCTGGGCGCGCAACGTTGCGTTCAGCCACTCGATGTTGCGTGTGCGGTAAACCATGAATGCCCTTAGCACGACCAGCGCAACAAGGATCATGGCAAACACGAACCACGGCTGCTGCCAGAAGTACGGCAGTATCGTGAAGCGGTGACTTGCGGCCTGGCTGCTCCATTCACCGCCCGGGTAACGGGCCCGAACAACGAACTCGTACGAGCCCGGCGGAATTCGCGGATAGCTCACCGCGCGGTTGGTGGTTGGTGAACCCCAGTCCATGTCGACGCCAACGAGCTTGTAGCTGTACTGCATGCCGCGCGGGTTGAGGAGCGAGATCGCCGCGTACTCGACATGGGCGCCCAGCTGATTCGGCTCAATCTCGTGATTGTCCAGAATCTGGCGGCCGTCGAGTTCAGTCTCGACGCGTACGATCGTCGGCGTCGGCTCGAATGCGCGCGACATGGGTTGGGAAATATCCATGCGGGAGGCGCCATCAACCGTACCAACCCAAAGGTAGCCGCTCGAATCGACATAGGTGGAATGCACGTTCGTCTCGAGGCCGATAAAGCCATTCGCCTGGTTATAATGCGCAATGCCGGGTGAGCCTGGCACAAATTGGTACAGGCCCTGCTCGCCGCCGACAACCAGGGTGCCGTTGTCGAGTGGCTCGACGAGGTATATCGTCTGGTCCGAAAGTGGGGTCGCCTCGCCGAAGTCCACAAAACCGCCGTTCTGGAAACGGAAAAGGCCGCCCTCCTCGGTGGCTATCCACGCAGAATTCGGACCCGTAAGACGAATGTGGTTGAAAAGGCGATTCGACAAGCCCTCATGCGAACTCAGGAGCTCTTCGTCGTATCCACCTTCCAGTTTTTCCGTGAGACGTACAAAATTGTACAGGCGATCTGATTCGCCGTTTTCGTCGCCGACAATGGTCTGTTCGTAACTGCCGTCACCATCCGGTTTCAGTCGCACGAGGCCGACCTCGTCGGCGCCATACCAGATACTGCCGTCAGCCCAGGTGCCCAACGTGTATACAGACGTGTCGTTGGGCGTCGCGAATGAGCTCAGGACACCCGATTCGGAGTCGAGTCGGTGGACACCCGACTCCATGGTCGAATACCAGACGGCACCGTCATGAGCGACGGCAATGTCCAGTATGTTGACCTTGCCCGATGCTTCGACATGGGTGGCCGCAACCTCGTCGACCTCGACATGGTAAAGGCCATGCCCCGTTACGGCGACCCAAAGGTCGCCTTTGCCGTCGGCGACGACATCGCGCGTCGCTCCCCTGGGAAGGCCGTAGTCCTCATTGACGACGAGCAGGGTTTCGTCATGACGACGCATGATCAATTTGGTCTGCGTGCCAAACCAAAATCGGCCATGCCGGTCTTCGCTGATCGCCCAAACGGTTTCGGAATCGAACTCCGTCCGTAGTCGATAGTGTCGAAAGCGCTCCCCCAGAAAACGAATCAGGCGTGAGCTGCTTGAAAGCCAGAGTGAGTTCTCGCCGTCGACGAACAGCGAGGTAATGTCGTCAATACCCGAGTACTCTCGCAAAGCAGGGCCGACGTATTCGGAACGCTGGTCACGACTGTCAAATCCAAACAGCTGGTCGCTCGTGGCGACCCAGACGAGGCCATCGCGGTCCGTCGCGATGCTGACGATGTCCTTTTTCGCCTCGATCGTCGTCAGCTTGTCGAAGACGCCGTCCCGCCAGGTGCCGACGTTGCCATCGGTATCGGCGACCCATACGGTGCCCTGCCTGTCCACGTGTACATTGCTGATCGATTCGGAAAGCAATTCGAGATTCGGCGTCTTGCCAAATGCGAGCCGGTACAGTCCGGTCGTTGCCTCTACCCAGACGTCTTCGCCAAAAACCGACATATTCGAAATGCCGGTACTCTTGTCGCCGGCCAGGTGTCGGTAGCCGAACTCGAAATTGTCGGTCGTTATCTCGACGATGCCGACGTCCTCGAGCACGATGAACTTTCGATCACCAACCAGCTCGATGTCCAGGACAGGGTGGGTCTCGTCATTGTAGGGTTCGATCGTGTGCACGACTCGTGCACCATGGATGGCCGTAATGCCGCCACGCGCATCTCCGACCCATACGGAATTTGTTTCGCTGACATGCAGCGCGGTCAGGGAGTTGTTAGGCAGGCCGTCGGAAATCGTGAATTGATCGAAGTCTTTGCCGTCGTATCGATTCAGGCCTCGCGCCGTCGTAAACCAGAGGTAGCCGGCGTGGTCCTGCTCGATGTCGATGACCCCGGATTGGGTCAACCCGTCAAGGACCGTGTAGAAGCGAAACGGCGCTTCGGCCGAGCCATTCGCCGCGAATGCCGGCGCCGCAAACAGCAGCACCAGCACCGTCACAAGGCCATTTCGCAACGAAAATCGCAGCTTCACACGGGTAACTCACTGGAATCAATAACTTACTAAATCCTTAATCGGCTGCCGCACCGCTTTCTTTAGCTGTAAGTGCCCGGTTTTATGTGACTTGTGTCGCTAAAGTCGTGAGCCTCCCGTACCGATAACAAGACGGTCTTCCAAGAAATCCTGATCGAGATCGCCATGCTCAAGCCAACACTGCCCCTCGACGAAACCCAGCGCCTCATGAGCCTGCATTCCCTGCGGATCCTCGACACGCCGTCGGAGGAGCGCTACGACCGCATCACGCGCATGGCCAAGCGCTTGTTTAATGTGGAAATTTGCCTCGTGAGCCTGGTCGACGCGGAGCGCCAGTGGTTCAAGTCACGACAAGGACTGGATGCCTGTGAGACAAGCCGGGAAATCTCGTTTTGTGGTCACGCGATCCTCAGTGACGAGCCGTTCATCGTCAACGATGCGTCTCTTGACGAGCGCTTCGCCGATAATCCACTTGTGACAGATGCGCCGTTCATCCGCTTCTACGCCGGCCATCCGATCAAGCACCCGGACGGCTATCGCATCGGCACGCTGTGCATCATTGACCCGAATCCTCGGGAGTTTGGCGGCGAGGACGTCGAAACGTTACGCGACCTGGCAGCAATGGTGGAGGACGAGGTCAAAGTCTCGTCGCAAATCACAGTCGACGACCTGACGCAGGTGGCCAATCGGCGCGGTTTTGACCTGGTCGCCAATCACCTACTGTCGCTTTGCCGGCGCACCGGGACCTCGGCGGAACTGGCTTTTTTCGACCTTGACGGCTTCAAGGCCATTAACGACACGCACGGCCACGCTGCCGGCGATCAACTGTTACAGCATTTCGCCAAATTGCTCGTGAAATGTTTTCGAACAGCGGACGCTATCGGCCGTCTCGGCGGCGATGAATTCGTCGTATTACTCGGCAATTCGGCTGGCTGCTCGGCTACCGCGTTACAACGTCTCAGAGAGATGGCGGCCGAGGCCGAATGCGATATCAAACAACAGCTCGACTGGAGCGTGGGCACGATCCAGTTCGACCCCGACCGGCATTCAACCGTCGAAGCCATGCTGGCCGATGCTGATTCGCGAATGTACGACGACAAGCTGCGGAGACGCACGGCCAGCGGCTAGACCCTTGCAGCGCAATCCACTTGCGGCAAGTGCGTATTTCAACTCCTCCTGCATAAAAGGTTCAATCGTCCTGTAACGATCGGTTGGTTCGGAACTACGGGAGGCAATTGACCATGTCCGAGTTGTTCCGGCCTATCTCGACAGAACAGCTCGCCGCCTGGCTATTTGGCGAGTTGGATCAGTGTGCATCGGCGTTCGGCATTCCGCGCCGGCATTTCTTTACGCCAAGCGGCAACGACCGATTCCGCACCTCGATATTTGGCCATCCACTCGACACTCCGGTCGGACCGGCCGCGGGCCCTCATACGCAGATGGCACAGAACATCGTTGCCGCCTGGCTGTGCGGTGCGCGTTATATCGAGTTGAAGACCGTTCAAACCCTCGATGAACTGAATGTCAGTAAGCCCTGTATCGACATGCAGGACGAGGGTTACAACGTCGAATGGTCGCAAGAACTCAAGGTCTTCCAGTCCTTCGATGAATACCTTCGTGCATGGGTGCTCATACACGCGTTACACCACATGCTCGGCCATCCGGGGGACCGTCCGGCAATCGTGTTCAACATGAGCGTCGGCTACGATCTCGAGGGAATCAGGAAACCGAACATGCAGTGGTTCCTCGAGCAGATGAGCGACTGCTCGAACTACAAGAACGAGGTCATCGAAACGGTCGCGCGGCAGTATCCGGCCGTACGCGATATCTCCATACCCAACTGCATCTCCGACAACGTTACGCTGTCGACGATGCACGGTTGCCCGCCTGAGGAAATCGAGAGTATCAGCGCCTACCTGTTGCAGGAGAAACGCCTGCACACGCTGGTCAAGTGCAATCCGACGCTGCTCGGGCCGGAGCTGGTGCGGACGATCCTAAATGACGAGCTCGGCTATCGTGATGTCGCCGTACCGGACATCGCGTTCGAACATGATCTCGATTACGCCGACGCCGTACCAATGCTGACGAACCTCGATCGCATCGCGAACGATTGTGGCCTGGCGTTCGGCGTCAAGCTGTCCAACACATTGGAGGTTGAAAATTCGCGGCCTGTCTTCGATGCCAGCGAGAAGATGTCATACATGTCAGGCCGCCCTCTACACGCAATAACCGTCAATCTGGCAAACAAGCTGGCACAGGAATTCACGGGCCGCCTGCCCATGTCGTTTTCTGCCGGCGTCAGTCGCAACAACATTTCCAGCCTGCTGGCCGCCGGTATGCAGACGATCACAGTGTGTTCCGATCTTCTCAAGACCGGCGGTTACCTGCGCATCACGGATTACGTCTCGGCGATGGACTCCGCGATCGCCGCTTCGGGGGCATCTGATATCGATGATTTCATTTGCCGTTCTGCCGACTACGAACGTGATGCGACATCGGCTGCTCTACGAAACCTCGCTGTATACGCTGACGACGCACGTTCGGACCCCGACAACGCGAAGAATGGTTTCGACAAGACGCACACAAAGACTTCCAGAGCGCTGACCGCGTTCGACTGCATCAGGGCGCCCTGCACCGACGAGTGTCCGCTGGACCAGGATGTGCCCGCGTATATGAGCGCGGTCCGTGACGGCGATCTCACCGCGGCCCGGCAGGTCGTTCTGGCCGATAACCCGATCCCCTGTATCCTCGGGCGCGTCTGCGACCACCTCTGCGAGCACGCATGCATACGCACGCATGTCGATGAGCCGCTGGCAATCCGCGACATCAAGCGATTCATCATGGAATCGGGTCCGCGGCCACCTATGCGGCCAATCACTGTCGCAACCGCGCGCAAGGTCGCCGTTATCGGCGCCGGGCCCGGTGGCATCTCGGCGGCGTCCGAACTCGCGCGCGGCGGCATGACCGTCGAGGTATTCGAGCAACATGCTTACGGCGGGGGAATGGTGGGTGGCGCAGTACCCGAATATCGCCTGCCGCATGCTGTCTTCGCTGAGGACTTCGCGGTACTCGAGAACCTCGGTGTCAAGGTTCACTTCAACACGGAAGTCGGCACGGATCTCCGCCTGTCGGACCTCAGGGAACGAGGATTCGAGCGCATCGTCATCATGGTCGGCGCACAGCGCAGCAAGACGCTGGGGCTCCAGGGAGAAGACTGCACGGGCGTCGTCGATGCACTCGAGTTCCTGCGTCAGTCGAAGCTGGACAGCGCGCTCGACGTTGGCGACGCAGTTGGGATTATCGGTGCCGGCGACACGGCGATGGACTGTGCCCGGGTTGCCTGGCGGCAGAACAGCGGCAGAGTAACGCTCATCTATCGGCGTACGATCGACCAGATGCCGGCCGACCGCGAGGAAATCGCTCAGCTCATCGAAGAAGGCATCGATATCATCGAGCTGGCAAATCCTGCTGCACTCGAGGTCCGCGACGGCAAGCTGTGCGCACTGCGATGCACGCGCATGCATTACACGGGCGAACGCGATGCGTCGGGGCGCAAGGTGCCGCGAGAAGTGACCGGATCCGAATTCGAGATACCGCTCGATACGCTGATAATGGCCATCAGCCAGCACGCGGTACTGGACTTCTTCGATGAAGAAGCGGTAAGACTCAATGAGAATGGCTACATCGATGTCGATCCGCACACTTTCGAGACATCGGTACCCGGAATCTACGCCGGTGGCGATGTTGCCAACGAAGGGCCCGCTTCGATCGTCAAGGCGGCCGCGGCCGGAAAGGCGATTGCGCAGCATATACTGGACAGAAAACCGTCCGTTTCCGGCGCACACAGGCTCGTTGCGGCCGACGAAATAGCCCGGCGTCGCGCCGAGAAAAAGCGGCGCGTCGCCGCGCCACAGACCGACCCGTGCGATCGTCGCAACTTCAACGAGGTCGTCCTGACGTACAGTAACGCGCAGGCGCAGACAGAGGCTTCCCGGTGCCTCGACTGCGACGGTTTCTGCAGCCTCTGCGTCGGCGTATGCCCCAACATTGCTTTGCAGACCTATACAAACGCGCCATTTTCAGTTGCTCTGCCACGCCTCGAACGAGGCGACGATGAGTTGCTCGTTACCGGGCATGAAAACTTCGATGTAACACAACCACACCAGGTCGCAGTGCTCGCCGACCTCTGCAATGAATGCGGCAATTGCACGACGTTCTGCCCTGCCGCCGGCAAGCCCTATCGCGACAAACCGCGACTGTACGTCGATCGCGCTGATTTCGAGTCGCAGCGGGACAATGCCTTCATGGTATCCAGACACGGCGAACGATGGGCGCTGGACTCACGCCGGGACGACACGACCCACCGAATCGAGTTGGACGGCATGCTGGACTACTACGGCCCGGCCTGCAGCGTGCAACTCGATCCCGAGACTTTCGCGGTCAGGCAAAGCCGGCCGACGGAGCCGCATGGCAACCTGTCGCTGCAACATTGTGCAGAAATGTATGTCTTGCTCAGGGCGCTGCGATCATCGGCGGCATTCTTGCCGCTCTCTGCCGAAACCATGTCGGGCGGCAGAATCGAGCATCCCGGATACGAGGAATGATATGAGTTCGCTGCTTGTCACAAACGGACATCTTGTCACTCTCGATGAGAATGACCGATTCATCGAGAACGGCAGCGTCTATGTTGAGGGAAACCACATTATCGACGTGGGCAATTTCCCGCCTGACACCTATAAGGTAGACCGCATCATCGATGCACGCGGCAGCCTCGTAATGCCTGGCCTGATCAATGCGCATCATCACCTGTATTCGACGTTCGCCCGCGGCTTCACGCCTCCGGGACCGGCGCCGACCAACTTCGAGGAAACGCTCAAGAATCTCTGGTGGAAGCTCGACGCGGCGCTCGATTCCGAAGACGTCTACTACTCGGCCCTGCTCGCCGTGATGCACGCCGCCCGTGCCGGGTGCACGACGATCATCGACCACCACGCCTCACCCTCTTGCTGGGATGGCAGCCTCGACCAGGTAGAGCGGGCCTTTCGCGACGTCGGCCTGAATGGTTGCCTGTGCTACGAAGTCTCGGACCGCAACCAGCCGGGAGAAGGCATCGAGGAAAACGCTCGTTACATCAGGAAATGCCGCGACGCGGACGACGGCCAGATGGAGGCCATGTTCGGACTGCACGCATTGCTGACGCTGGGCACCCGAACACTCGATCGTTGTGCCGACATCGGCAACTCTCTCGACGCCGGCTTTCACGTGCACGCGGCCGAAGACGACATCGACGTGCAAACGACGATGGACCGCTACGGTCGCCGCATCATGGATCGTTTCCTGGACTTCGGTATCCCCGGACGCAAGACGATATTCGTTCACGGCGTACTGTTCGAATCGAGAGAGCTCGACCTGTTGCGTTCGACGGACTCGATGCTCGTCAATAATCCCGAATCGAATATGAACAACGGCCTGGGCGTCGCGCCCATTCTCGATATGCTCAAACACGGCGTTACCGTTGGCGTTGGTACCGATGGCATGTCCTCACACCTGATTTCCCAGGCGCGCGCCATGTACCTTCACCAGCGGACCTATCATCGCGATCCGACAGTCGCCTTCGCCGAAGCCTGCGAGATCCTCTTGAAGAACAATCGCAGCATCTGTAATCGCATATTCCGCGAACCACGCGGCGCACTTGCGACCGGGCAGCTGGCCGATATCATCATTCCCGACTACGTACCTTTCACGCCTCTGAATGCCGATACCTTTTACGGGCACCTGCTGTTTGGCCTGAGTTTCACACGCGTCGGAACGACGATTGCCCGCGGCAAGGTCATTGTCGAAGACGGGCGGCTGCCAGATATCGACGAGGACGCTATTCGCGCGCACTGCGCAGAGCGCGCGCCCCGGATCTGGGAGCGAATTCATTGAACTACTACACGCCAGCGACCGTGGACGAAGCCCTCGCCGTGCTGCACAAGTACGATGGCCGGGCGCGCGTCGTTGGTGGCGGCACCGATTTGCTCGTGGAAACGCGGCGCGGTCTCAGGCGACCGTTTGACGCGGTCGTCGATGCAACGCGCATTGGCGGGCTTCGTGAAATCACGGAATCCGGCGGCTATATCGTCATTGGCTGTGGCGTGACGCACTCCGAGATCGTCAACGATCCGCGCATCAGGGCCCGCGGAACTTGCCTCGCCGAGAGCTGTGGCGTTATCGGCGGCCCCCAGGTGCGCAATGTGGGCACGCTTGCAGGCAACGTCGCGCACGCCCTGCCCGCCGGAGACGGCACGATCGGCTTACTGGCCTTAGGCGGTGATGTGCAGATCTCCGGAAGCGATGGCACTCGATGGATGCCCGCAAGAGATACATTCAAGGGTCCGGGCCGCAGCCACATTGACCGGCAACGCGAGCTGCTGACGCGCTTGCGTTTCCGACCAACGGGCGACAACGAGGGCTCGGCATTCCACCGCGTGATGCGTCCACAGGGTTTGTGCCTGCCCATCATCTCGATGGCCGCGCGGATCAGGCTTGGCGACGATGGCAAGATCGAGGGCGCCGGCATCGGCATGGGGCCGGTCGGGCCCATACCGTGGTTCGCGGAACCGGTGGCGGACGCACTTGTCGGCGCCCCGCCAGTGCAGGAGCATTTCGAACATGCCGTTGGAGTGGCGCTCGAAAACGTGCAATTGCGCGAAAGCAAGTATCGGGCGACACGCGAGTATCGCGAAGCCATGATACGTACCTGGCTGCCCGTTATCCTGGCGACCGCCACCGAGCGAGCAGGAGCAAGCCGATGAGCCGCCTGCAAATGACCGTCAATGGCGCCACCGTCGACATCGACGTGCCCGAATCACGCTACCTTTCCGAGGTACTGCGCGAGGACCTGCGCCTGACAGGCACCAAGGTTGGATGCGCTGAAGCCGAATGCGGCATTTGCACGGTACTCGTCGATGGCACTCCTGTCGTCAGCTGCGTCTTTCCGGCATTCAAGGCAGCCGGATCGGCCGTCGAAACGATCGAAGGATTGTCACAGGACGGCGGCTTGCACGCGCTGCAACAGGCGTTTCTCGATCACGGCGCCGTGCAGTGCGGCATTTGCACTCCGGGCCTGATCATGACGGCCAAAGGACTTCTCGATCGCAGCAAAGCCACGGGTGACGCTGTAACCGAACAGGACGTCCGCGCGGCGCTGAAGGACTCCTACTGCCGATGCACGGGCTACCAAAGCGTCATCAATGCGATTCTGCAGGCGTCGGGCCAGGACGTTCGACCGTACCTTCCCGAAACGCAGCACCCGGGTATTGCAGTGGGCAGAGCGATGCCCAATCCGAATGCACTTGCGAAGATCACAGGCAGCGCGCGATTCACCGATGACTACAGCTTCCCGGGCATGCTGTACGCGCGCACCAGGCGGGCCGGCATACCGCACGCAAGAATCCGATCGATCGACACCGAGGCGGCCAGAGCGCTCGAAGGCGTGAGGGCCGTGCTGACGCATGCCGACATTCCGGGCCGCAATGCGCATGGCGTCGTCAGCATCGACTGGCCGGTGCTTTGCGGCAACAAGGTCCGTTACGTCGGCGACGCGGTCGCGATCGTCGCTGCCGACTCGGAGCGCATCGCGGCCGAGGCCATCGAACTTATCGACATTGACTACGAGGAACTGCCGGCGGTTACCGATGCGATTTCCGCGCTGCAAGCCAACGCGCCCCAGGTGCACGACGAACGCCCGGACGGCAACCTGCTCAAGCACATAAAGGTCAAGAAGGGCGATATCGAAGGTGGTTTTGCCGAGGCTGACGTCATCGTCGACCAAACCTACCGCACACCGACCACGGAGCACCTGTTTCTCGAACCGGAGTGCTCGATTGGCGTGCCGGCCGGATACGACCCGGCGGACTTCGGAGGCATGCGGGATGAATGTGCGGTACGCGGCGAGACAGCGAAACATGACAAGACGACGATTTACGTCGGTAGCCAGATACCGTACACGGACCGTGACCAGGCAGCCGCTACGCTAAATGTGAACCCCGAGCAGGTTCGTGTGGTTGCGACACTCATGGGCGGCGGCTTCGGAGGCAAGGAAGACATTGCGGGACAAATTCATGCCGCACTGCTCGCCGAGGCGACCGACCGGCCCGTCAAGATGCTGTACTCGCGCCAGGAAAGCCTGCTCGTTCATCCCAAGCGTCATGCCACCGTTATACGCATGCGCACGGGAGCAACCAGCGACGGCAGGCTGACGGCCGTGCAGGCAACGCTGTACGGCGACGGCGGCGCCTACGCCAGCCTCAGCGAAAAAGTGCTGACACGCGCCACGACACATGCAACCGGGCCTTACGCGATACCCAACGTCAAGGTCGACTGCTTCGCCACGTATACCAACAACGTCCCTTGCGGCGCGTTTCGAGGCTTCGGTGTCACGCAGAGCTGCTTCGCCGTCGAAAGCAACATGGATATTCTCGCCGGCAAGCTCGACATCGATGCGATTGAACTGCGGCGCATGAATGCGCTCGAAATCGGCTCGGAAACGTCGACGGGCCAGGTGATGCGGGAAAGCGTCGGCCTTCGGGAGTGCATCGACAAGGTCGAACGCGAAATCCGGGACGAACGCTTTCGCTGGCGCTGGGACGAAGGTCATCGGCGATTCGCCTGGGGCCTCGCCGTCGGTTACAAGAACACGGGCCTGGGCGGCGGCGCGCCCGACAAGGCCACGGCCGAAGTCGAGGCATGGCAAGACCCGGACAGAGGCCTGGTAGCCGAGGTGCGGATATCGTCGGCCGAGATGGGCCAGGGTCTGCCCGGCGTCCTGGCTGCCTGTGCTGCCGAGGAGCTGGGCATCGAACGCGACAAGGTGCGCGTACTGCTCGGTGATACCGACTTCTGTCCCGATGGCGGCCCGACGACGGCGAGCCGCCAGTCTTACGTGAGCGGAAATGCGGTACGGCTCGCCGCTCGCGAAGCAGCCGAAAAGCTGTCGGTACAGGCTCCTCGCGAAAGCGTCAAAGTGCAATACGAATACTGGGCGCCGCAAACACGGCCGCTCGGAACCGGCGGCGACATGCATGTCGCTTTCTCTTTCTGTGCGCAGGCTGCACTTTGCGAAATCGACATGCGAACCGGCGAAGTTGCCGTCCACAAAGTCATCGCCGCACACGACGTTGGCCGTGCCCTCAATCCGCTAACGCTCGAAGGCCAGATCGAAGGCGGCATCGTGATGGGCGTTGGTTACGCGCTGACCGAGCACTACATCCAGGAAGAAGGCACTCCGTGGACCAATGTGATGGCGCGTTACAAGACGCCGAGCATCACGCACGCACCACGAATCGTCTCCCATATCATCGAGGATGGCACGAGCAGCGGACCATTTGGAGCCAAGGGCGTGGGAGAACTGCCGAGTATTCCGACGAGTCCCGCGATTACGAACGCCATCTACCGGGCTACGGGCGTTCGGGTTCGCAGCCTGCCCGTCGACCAGGATGAGTTGTTGCGTGCGATTAACTCCGGAGCCGCGGAAGTCGAACTGGCCTGGGGAGACCGCGACGCAATCCCCACGATACAACTGGGAGGGGAACATTGAAGCTGATACCTGAGATTCGGGAAGACGTCCTGCGAAAGAGCAAGGAGCGCGCTCGCGAGCACGGCATCGTCCTGCCCACGATCGCACAGCAGAAAGACCCGACGTTGGTCCCGGACGCGATCAAGGCGCGGCTGAAAAGTGTCGGTCTCTGGGACCTCGACCCGGCCAACCTGTTCCGCATCACATGGAAGAACGAAGCCGTCGAACACGGTGGCGGATTCGGGAGTGGAAACTGGATCGAATTTCCATCCGCGTTGACAGGCGTCGACGCGACTATCGTCGGCATCGTCGGCAAGTGGTTCCCGACAGGCGCACACAAGGTCGGTGCCGCCTACGGCTGTCTCGTTCCGCGTCTCGTAACGGGCACGTTCGATCCCGATACCCAAAAAGCCGTATGGCCGTCAACAGGCAACTATTGCCGGGGTGGTGCCTACGACTGTGCCCTTCTCTCATGCCCGGCTGTTGCAATCCTGCCTGAAGGCATGAGCCGCGAACGCTTCGACTGGCTGCGGGAAATCGGCACCGACGAAATCATCGCAACGCCCGGCACCGAATCGAACGTCAAGGAGATCTACGACAAATGCTGGGAGCTCAGGCAGGAGCGCGGTGACGCAATCGTGATATTCAACCAGTTCGAGGAATTCGGCAACGCGATCTGGCACTACCATGTCACGGGCTCAATTATCGAGGAGATATTCCAGGGACACTACGCGAGCGGACGACGACTGTCGGGCTACGTAAGTGCCACAGGATCGGCCGGCACGATCGCGGCAGGTGATTACCTGCGATCGCAACACCCGGGAATTCGCGTCGTCGCCACTGAGGCATTGCAGTGCCCGACTTTGCTGCAATTCGGTTTCGGCGACCATCGCATCGAAGGCATCGGTGACAAGCACGTGCCCTGGATCCACAACGTCCGCAATACCAATCTTGTCGCGGCGGTCGACGATGAGCAGACGATGCAACTTATGCGGCTGTTCAACGAAGACGCTGGTCGCGAATGCCTGCGACGCGAGGGCATTCCCGATGAGGTGGTCGGAAGACTCGGCGACATGGGGATATCGTGCATCTGCAACCTCGTCGCGTCCATCAAGACAGCGCGTTACTACGACATGGACAGCCGGGACGTAATCTTCACGCCGCTGACCGATTCCATGGAGCTGTACGGCTCGCGCATGCAGGACATGCGCCAGGCACACGGCCCGTACACCGAGCACCTGGCCGACCAGCACTATGGCCGGTACCTGCAGGGAACGACGACAGATCACCTGCGCGAGCTGACCTACGCCGATCAGAAAGCGCTGCACAATTTCAAGTATTTCACCTGGGTCGAACAACAGGGTCGCAGTTCAGAGGAACTGCGGCAGCTCTGGGACGACGATTTCTGGAAGCAGGTGTTCGCAGAGGACGTCGTCAATGAATGGGACCGCCTGATCGACGCATTCAACGGCGATGGAGACAAGCAATGAGCAGTAGTTATTACGAAGATGCGCTCGGGATAAAGTCCGATCTCGTGCAGTTCATGCAGGACATCATTCGTATACCTTCGCTGAGTTCCGAGGAAGGCGCCGTGGTCGAACGCATTCGCCAGGAGATGCTCGACATCGGCTACGATGAAGTCACGATCGACCCAATGGGCAACGTGCTCGGTCGCATCGGCTCGGGCCCGCGTGTCATCGCTTTCGACGGACACTGCGACATCGTGGACGTGGGTGACGCCGATCTCTGGGATCGCGATCCGTTCTCGGCCGAGATCGAGGACGGCATCCTCTACGGCCGCGGTGCGAGCGACATGAAGGGCGGCGTCGCGTCGAGCGTCTACGCTGGCGCAATCCTGAAAAAGCGCGGTATCCCGGACAACGTCAGCTTCTATGCGACGGCCACAATCCAGGAGGAAGACTGTGATGGTCTGTGCTGGCAGTACATCGTCAACGAAGACGGCCTGCGGCCCGACCTTGTCGTCATTACCGAACCAACGAGCATGCGCATCTACCGCGGCCACCGCGGCCGCATGGAGATGGAAGTGCGCACATCCGGCGTATCGTGTCACGGCTCCGCACCCGAACGCGGCGACAATGCCGTTTACAAGATGGCCGGCATCATTGCCGATATCGAAAAGCTCAACGAGCGTCTCGAGCCTCGGGACCCGCTCGGCAAGGGCACGGTCACGATCAGCGAAATTCGTTCGACGTCCCCGAGCCTTTGTGCCGTGGCCGATGGCTGCACGATTCATCTGGACCGCAGGCTGACCATCGGCGAGACCGAGGATACCTCGGTTGCCGAGATTCTGGCCCTGCCCTCTGTCAGGGCAGCCGAAGCGACGGTGACCGTGCTCGACTATGCCGTTCCAAGCTACACGGGCCTGACTTATCCAACACGCAAGTATTACCCGACCTGGGAAACCCCCGCGGATTCGGTACCCGTACAGACGGCACTCGCCGCATACCGAAAGACCTTCGACAGCGAGCCCGAAGTCGGTCACTGGACATTCAGTACCAACGGCGTGGCAACGGCAGGGATGCATGGCATTCCGACCATAGGGCTCGGACCGGGTCATGAACATTTCGCACATGCGCCGAATGAACAGACCGAGGTGGAGCATCTCGTCGGCGCCGCGGCATTCTACGCGGCGCTCGTCGATGAGTTCGCGCGAGGCTAGTCAACGGAGAACACTCACTATGAGCCGCACTGCAAAACCGATACCTGACCACATGAAGGGCCGTGACTGGCTCATGACGCAGGACTGGTCGGACGACGAAATCGAACTCGCCCTGGATACCGCCGATCACCTCAAGGATGAGTTCAGGAATGGTGTACCGACCTTGCACCTCGCGCACAAGACCGCGTTCCTGATTTTTTTCGACAAATCGACGCGCACGCGCAATTCATTCGAGGCCGGCATGACACAGTTGGGTGGTCACGCGCATTTTATCGATTCGGAAACCTCGCAGATCGCCCACGGCGAAAGTCCCAAGGACATGGGCACGATTCTGTCGAGCTACGGTCACGGCATCATGATTCGTCACGACCTCGTCCCCGGCGAAGGTCAGACTTACATGCGCGAGGTGGCAAGACACGCTTCAGTACCCGTCATCAACATGCAGTGCGACGTCGACCATCCCTGCCAGAACCTCGCCGATCTCATGACGATTCGTGAAGAATATGGTAAGGATCTGAAAAATCTAAAGATTGCGGTATCCTGGGCCTACGCGCCAAGCTACGTCAAACCGATGTCCGTTCCGCAGGGGCTCATCATGCTCATGACGCGTTTCGGCATGAACGTGACCCTGGCGCACCCGCCGGAGTACACGCTCATGGAAGAGCCGATGCGCCTGGCACGGGAAAACTCGGCGCGCTCGGGCGGCTCTTTCGAAGTTACGCACGACATGGAAGACGCGTTCGCGGATGCGGATATCGTGTATCCGAAGAGCTGGGGCGTCGAGGCCCTGTTCGGTCAGCCCGAGGAAGCGATGCGCGTGGCGCAGCAATACCAACACTGGATCTGCGACGAAGCCATGATGGCTCGCGCCAGGGACCAGGCCATTTACATGCATTGCCTTCCGGCCGATCGAGGCTCCGAGGTGACCGATGCCGTCATCGACGGTCCGCACTCGCGCGTTTATCCCGAGGCCGAGAATCGCCTGCACACGGCCAAGGCCCTGATGGCACTGACGATGTGAAGGGAGGAGCAATGGCAAAAGCAGACAGTCCGCTCGTCGTTATTGCGATCGGGGGCAACTCGCTGATCAAGGACGGCGAGCACATGGACGTGCTGGACCAGTACCGAACAGCCGGCGAAACGAGCCGCTATATCGTGCCCATCGTCGAACGCGGTTACCGCGTTCTGATTACGCATGGTAACGGTCCGCAGGTCGGCTTCGTTCTACTGCGCTCGGAACTGGCTCGGGATGTCATCCACCAGGTGCCGCTTGCCAACTGCGTTGCTGACACGCAGGGGTCGATCGGCATGCAGATTGCGCAATGCCTGCAGAACGAGTTTCTGCATCACGGAGTGCGCCAGGAGGTCGTTGCGATCGTCACGCAGGTCGTGGTCGATGAAAAGGACCCGAGCTTCGGGGCGCCCAGCAAACCGATCGGCCCGTTCATGAGCGAAGAGGAAGCACGGCAGCACCAGGAGGACGATGGCTGGATTGTGGGCGAAGATGCCGGCCGTGGCTGGCGCCGACTCGTTGCATCACCCGAACCTCTCGAAGTTGTCGAACTCGCAACGATTCGTAACTTGCTCGACGACGGAACCCTGGTAATCGCGGCTGGCGGTGGCGGCGTGCCGGTCGTATACAAGCCCGACGGGAGCTTGCGGCCTCGTCCCGCCGTGATCGATAAGGACGCCGCTTCGTGCCTGCTGGCCTGCGAACTCGGCGCGGAGATGCTGATCATATCGACCGACGTCGATAAGGTAGCACTGAATTTCGGAACAGCGGACCAGGTCAACATCGATCGCATGACGACGGATGATTGCCGTCGCTATCTCGATGAAGGCCACTTCGCGCCCGGCAGCATGCGCCCGAAGATCGAGAGCGCACTGACGTTCCTCGAAAATGGCGGCAAGGAAGTCATTATCACGCAACCGCACCATCTCGAAGGCGCGCTGCAGGGGCTCCATGGAACACACATCGTTCCTTAGTGGAAGAAATATGAACGGTTATCGCTGTATCGCTTGCGCAGAAACTCAATCGGCGGACTTTACGGGCTTCGTGTGCCCGTCGTGTGGTGGGAATCTCGAGATCACCTATGACTATGCCGCCATAATCGAGGAGATCGAGCGCTCCGGCATCGATCGTGCACGCTCTATCTTTACGTTTTCGGCATTTTTGCCGGTGCAGAGGCCTGCCGAACGATTCCCGTTGCGTATCGGCAGGACGCCGCTGTACCCGGCACGGCGACTTGGCGGGTCGCTGGGGCTGCGTAACCTGTACCTCAAGGACGACACTGCGAATCCGAGTGCATCCAGCAAGGACCGGGCGAGCGCGATCGTGGTTCGTAGAGCGATGGACATTGGCGCCGACGTCGTGTCCGTAGCCAGCACTGGGAACGCGGCATCTTCCCTCGCCTGCGTCGCCGCATCGGTCGGGCTTCCGGCTATCGTATTCGTGCCGGAAACCGCACCGCCTCCGAAGCTCACACAGTCGCTGTCATACGGCGCTACCGTGCTGGCCGTGCGCGGAAACTACGATGACGCTTTCGATCTGTGCCTGACCGCGTCGCAGGAATTCGGCTGGTTTAATCGCAGCACGGGCTACAACCCGTTCACGCGGGAGGGCAAGAAGGTCTGCGCATTCGAGATCTGGGAGAGCCTCGACGGCCGGGCCCCGGATCGCGTCCTTGTGCCGACGGGCGACGGCAACCTGCTGAGCGGCATGTGGAAAGGCTGGCTCGATTTGCAAGCCGTAGGCCTCATCGATCGACTGCCAAAGATCGACTGCGTGCAGTCCGAATCGAGTGCGGCCATCTGCAATACTGTCAACGCACTTCGCGCGTCGGGCAGAGTGGACATCGACTGGGCGAAGGTCTCAATCGACGCGGTCAGCGCAAACACTATCGCCGATTCCATTGCCGTGGATCGGCCGCGCGATGGACTTGCCGCCGTGAGAGCGATCATCGAATCGGGTGGCGAGGCCATCACGGTTCCCGACGACGAGATCCTGGACGCGATAGCGGAAATGTCGCGCCTGTCCGGCGTGTTCCCGGAGCCCGCGGCGGCCGCGCCCTGGGCGGCGCTGAAGCGGATGGTTACTGCGGAGACGGTGGCACCCGACGAGCTTGTCGTTTGTTTGGTATCGGGCAGCGGGCTCAAGGATGTGGCCGGCGCGCGCCGTGCCGTGCCCGAACCGCATGAGGTTGAGCCGTCGCTTGAAGCAGTGCGGGCAGCCCTAAAGCGCTAGTTGTGGCAGCAGCGCGCCGAGTTCGTGCCCGGTTTCCTCGGGCATGGCAACAAGCGGCGGGCGCACATTGGCCCAACGCAGGTCGCCGGTAGCGACGGCCAGCAATCTCTTCTGCGCGGGAATCGGCGCATAGTCCTGCACTGTCGTACGGAAACGCTTTACGTCTTCGTGCAGTGACCGGGCAAGTGCGGTATCGCCACTATCGTAGGCCGCTATGACTGCCGCGATCGCAGCAGCGTTGAGATTGGCCGTCGCCGAGATACAGCCTGGCGCACCCAGTTCGAGGGCCTCGAGCAAGGGCAACTCGGAACCGGGATAGACGATCAGGCCATCGATATCGAGCAGCTCACGAGTGTTTTCCCAGTCGCCCGAGCTGTCCTTGATGCCGATAACCTGCTGCGGAAAGTCCTCGTGCAGGCACGCGGCAAGCGTCGGGGGAATGCCCACGACGGCAATGGGCGGAATGTGATAGAGGAATATCCGCGCATCGTCGCCGATCGCGCCAATGAGCTGCGCGAAATAGTCGTACAGGCCTTCCTCGCTTACGCCCTTGAAATAGAATGGTGGCAGGGTCATCACTGCCGCGCAGCCCATGTCCAGGCACGCGCGCGACAGCCGCGCCGTATCGGCGACATTTGTAAGGCCGGTTCCCGGAATCAGGCGCGCCGGGTCGATGCCCGAGTTCACCAATGCCGTAATGGCCGCGATGCGCTCGTCAATGCCGACGGAGAGCGCCTCGCCGGTCGTACCGAACGGCGCGATCGCCACACAGCCCTGCTCGAAGAGCCAGTGTGCGTGAGTGACATACAGGTCGGTCGCGACCGACGAGTCGTCGTTGAATGGCGTCAGAATCGGCGCGACGACGCCTCTAAAGGGTCTAACAGCCATGAGTACCTGTCCGGGCCGCAGCGTCTAGTACAAGAGTTCGACCCAACGACCTGCTTCCTTGAGCTCGGTTTTCTTCTTCGCCCATGATTCAGGCGATCCGACCATGTTAGCGAATACCTTGTCGAGCGCGTCGCGAATCGGAACCAGCCCTGCCACGTACACATACGTGTTTTCGTCGTCGAGCATACCCAGGATTTCTTCGCTGCGATTTTCGATCGCGTAATCCCACGCGATCGGGTCGGCCCAGTTTGGGCGCGGACTCAAGGCCTGGATGGCCTCGAAGGTGTCCTCGTCGTAGTACAGCGCAAAATCGTCGCGCTTGTCATTCATGTACAGCAGCTCGAGGCCGGAGCGCGCGCCATGCAGCAGCCGGACCTTGCCTTCCCAGTCACCGACCTCCTGGTAGATATGCTTGAGGAAGGCGCGGAATGGCGCGATGCCCGTACCGAGACCAATAAGGAGCAGGTTGGCTTTCTTGTTTTCCGGCACCTTGAACGCCAGGCCGAACGGCCCGGTGATGGACAGCTTGTCGCCCGGCTTGCGATCACAGAGGTAGTTGGAACTGACGCCTTCGTACTCCTCACCGCTGTAATCGTCGATGTAATTGCAGCGCCTGACGACGATCGTAACCTCGGGCTTGGACTTGCTGTCCGCCGGCGGCGTATCTGCAACCGTGTACAGACGGTGGTGCACCGACTCACCGAACTCCTTCGGTCCTTCGACGAGCACGCCGATACTCTGCCCGATATCGAAATGGAACTCGGGCCTGTCGACCTCCAGCACGAGCTCGCGGACTTCGACATCTGCGCCTTCGTCGTTAATCGGTTCGGATTTCAGCACGGTCGCCGAAAAACGAGGTTCTGTCGGATAGTCATCAAGACGCATGAGAAGTTCTCCTTCTATTACAGTCGCGCGCGGAATCGGGGGCAGATCGGGCGGAACCGCAGCCGAGCTGGCACGACGATGAATCGCGGCCGGCATCACCGCACCCGGCTTTCAACCGGTCCTTTACGACGCTCTCGGACGCGACAATTCGAAACACGATCATCGCGGCGATAATGGCTGTTGCAATGATAACGCTTAAGATAGCGCTCATCTCCCCAGCCCCGCGAATCCCATGAAGCCCATGGATAGAATACCTGCCACGACCAATGCGGCCGCCGTTCCCTTGACGAGTTGGGGTACGTCCGCGAGGTCGAGTTTCTCGCGCACGCGAATCCGTAGCCTTTATTCGTCTGGAACAGCGCCAATCCCAAGATCGCACAATTTGTCGTGATCAGTGGCAGGAAGATACCGAGCGCACGAAACGTGGGCGGGCTCAGCTTGCGCATCAACATCTCGACGAGCTGGACCGTCGACGAGATCACGAGGATGTACGAAATGATTCTCAGGTAAGGCGCATTGATCGCTTCGAGTACGAGGTTGATGCCGAAGGCACACGCCGAAGCGACGAGCATGACGAAACTGACTGCGCCGCTCATGCGAATCGCAGTCTCGATCTTGGCACTCACGCCGAAGAACGGACATATGCCGAGAAAGTAAGCGAGCACGAAGTTGTTAATCAGTGCCGCGTTGAGAAATATCGACCAGTAGCCGGCATCGTTCATGACGCTGTCTCCCCGGCCTGCTCAGCGGCCTGTTTCTCGGCATCCGCCTGGCGCTGCCGGATCCAGTTGACGACCAGTAACCATATCGCCATGGCGAAAAAGCCACCGCTGGGCAAGACCATCACGGTCCAGGTCTGGAAACCATCGGGGAACAACTCCACGCCGAACAGCGTGCCACTGCCGAGGACTTCCCGCATCACGCCGATAAAAAACAACGCCCCGGTGAAACCGACGCCCATCCCTAAGCCGTCGAGAATCGCGCGGCCGGGGTTGTTCTTGGAGGCGAACGCCTCGGACCGGCCGAGGATAAGGCAGTTGACGACGATCAGCGCGATAAAGGCACCCAGCGCGCGATGCAGTTCGATACTGATCGCCATGATGGCGTAATCGACGCAGGTCACGAAGGTCGCGATGATGCAGATGTAGCTGACGATGCGTGCCTCGCGGGGAATGAAACTCCTGAGCAGCGACACGGACAGGCCGGCCATCAACAGCACGAAGGTTGTCGCGGCGCCCATGGCCAGCGCATTGATCGCGGTGTTGGACACGGCCAGCGCCGGACACAAGCCGAGCATATGGATAAACACCGGGTTGTCGCGCCACAGACCCTTGATGAACTCGTCTGTCGGGCTGACCTGCTTCAGCGCCACGTTCTACTCCTCACTCGACTGCGGTGGTTCAAAACTGCGCGCATCCCGCTCGAACGCGGGCAGCCAGTAACTCGAACCCTTGTTCAGGATTACACCGACGGCTTCCGACGTGATCGTCGCACCTGTAATGCCATCGACTTGCCAGGGCTCGGTCTTCTCTCCCTGCTTGACCGTAACGATCGCGTTCGCCAGCGCCGTGCCGTCCTCGTTGAGGCGCGCATCGAGCGCCTCGAAATTAGCCAGGAAGTGTGGCTCGGTTTCGACCTTGTCTCCAAGACCC
>CAMYOJ010000010.1 GCA_947259985.1 uncultured Woeseiaceae bacterium | reverse complement strand
GTGGTCTGGATGAACAGGGTCATTTAGCGATTCTGTAATCTTCGGCTCATTCCTGGCAGTGCTCAGTGCTCTGGTCGCTTCGTTCGGCAACATGGCGTCACAGGCATCGCAAAAAGCGAAGCTGCCTGTCCTGCAATCGAATGCCTGGGGCATGTTTTACGGCGCGCACAAGGCCGGCTACGCGATGGTTATGTTCCCGGTCGTCGCACTCGTACTATCGGCCCTTTTCGAGGGACTCGAAATCGACGCGCCCATCATCGTTGGCACCTTGCTGGTGCTTGCCGGAAACCTGTTCGTCATAAACACGCGGTCTCCTTCAGCGAAAACCGTCCCTGGCCGAAGTCAGGGCGCATCCACTGCACTAGCGGTAAGAATGTCTGCGAGCAATATGTCAGGGTGCAGGAACGACGGGCTGTAAATGTTGCGAATGTTCTTGTTGGCGTCGATCAGGAATACGCGCAGGATGTGCGACATCGTGCCGACCGGTTTGCCGTCAGGATCGAGGTCTCGGATAACGGCCTGGTCGTAGTCCTCCAGGATCTGGGCCAGTGATTCGTCCGAACGCGCGGTCAGAAAGCGCCAGTCAATATTGTGACGCTTGAAGGACCGGCCGTAGTCGGCCATGACGTCGGGCGAATCGTTAACCGGATCGAAACTCACGCTGATCAGCCGAACGTCATTTTTGAGATTCTCCTGGGACGCCAGCCGTTCCTGTACCTGGCTCAACACGAAAGTAGCCAGCGGGCAACCGTTGACGTCGGGGCAGGAGGTGTAGATGAAACTGAGCACGATCACTTTGTCGCCATATAGCGCATGCAGGCTCACTGTCTCACCCAGGCTATCCAGGAGCTCGCCATCGGCCGCCGGGCCAATTGATGGTAGCGAGTAGCTGCCGGCCTCTGGCGCCGGAAATTGCAGCGCGGAATAGCCCGGCGCCAGGACTTGCGGTTGTTCCGATACCTGGTGGTGCGGCCGCTGCTCAGCCGCAGCCACTGCCGGCAAGGCGAGAAGCAACACTCGCCAATCACTGAGCCGCGAAGCGACGATCAATCCCTATTTCCCGTAAAGAGAGTAGGCACCGAACCGCATCTGGTGCGGCGTGCCGAGTTTCGCAGCGACAAAGTCGATCGTAAACTGGTGCTCGAGCTCGCCATCGTTCCAGTTGTAGGCTTTGAAGTACTGCAGATCCTCCCCATCCGGCGCCTCGACCTTGTCCCAGTTAGCGAGCAGCGACGATGTGTAGTAGACGCGCTCGCCATCCCAGCTTTGTGACACCATGTTTATCTGCGCGCCGATCTTCTGTTCCATGACTTGCACGGGCGCGTGCGGGTTCGATATATCGAATAGCCGCGTCAGCCCATCATTCCAGGTGTTCACCCAGAGTTGCTGATCGTCTGCGGTAATCGAGATATCCACGGGTAGAGGGATTTTGCTCGCGTCGCCAATATCGGCGACGGCCTTTGCCTGCCAGTCGCCGCTGTCATCTTCGTAAATGAGCCAGATCTTCGAGGTCAGTGCCGTTGTCGTGAAACAGTAGTTGCTCCTCGAGCCCCAGGCACAGCGAATCTCGAGAGGCGCCCCGGGCACGTCAAGAATCTTGCGCGGTTTGCGCGTGTGCAGGTTCCACACCACGACCGTGTTACCAAAGCGCTTCATCGCTTCGGCATCGGCCATAACCGCGCCGAGATTCATCATGTAATTGTTCCAACCCGTGAACGACGACGTAATCATGACGTTACGACGCGGCAGAGCCCGGACATCATAGCCATAGCCGTCGGCAAAACTGCCGCTCTTCTCGGCGCCATTGAGGTTGTCGTCGGTCGGCATCCAGTGCGTCGCGATGTAGTCACCGTCGTTAGTGTATTCCACTAGCGCAGTCCTGCCACCGTGGTCGGCACTGTTTGACAGGCCTGTCAGCAACATGCGCCCCGGCAATGCGTAATTGGTGTGCGGTCCGACGACGCCGCCGCTCTTCTGTACAAAGTCGCCAATTGTTCGCGCGAGACTCGGCTTGGACGGGTCGGTGTGAACGTCGAAGATCATGATCTTGCTCGTGTCGAGTCCGGACGCCCACAAGTAACGCCGGTCATCCGTCAATCCCGAGTGATGCGCCTCGTTGCGACCACCAACCGACAGTGAAGCGACGACCTCACCGTAAGTGTCGGACTCGGGACGCACATCGACGGTCACCAGCTTGTCCTGCTCGTCACCCAGGCCCTCGACACCGAGCGTCCAAACATAGACGAAATCTTCCTGACCGACGATTTTCGCCATGTACGGCGACATGCAGGTTTCATCGGCGGCTGCTGTGCTGAGAAACGTTAGCAGCATCGAGGCAAAGACAGTTGGCGCAAGTCGAACAGTATTGGTATTCATGCGGTGCCCCCGAAGTCCGGTTCGTTTGTAATTCTTGGTTTTTGTTAAAGTCAGTATAGTGTGCCGATCACGGCTGTGCCATTTATTGCGGTTATATGCATATTAGAATCAGATACTTGCTGTCATGGCTCGCAATAGCTGCTGTATTAGGGCCCTTTTCCGCGAGCATCGCGAACGGCGACCGCCCGGCATCGCGGCAAGGCCCCGGTGACGCCAGGGACGGCTATGAGCAGGCTGGCTATCGCACCGACTCGCTTAGCCTCGAGGCTCGTCAGGGAGAAGAGACTGACTTGCTCGTCGTGCTCGACACGCCACCGCTCGGACTGCCCCCCATCCCCGTGCCCGAAAACAATCCCGTGACCGTCGACAAAGTCCGGCTCGGCCGCAAACTATTCTTCGATCGACGCCTGTCGGCCAACAACACGATCTCCTGCGCCATGTGCCATATCGCGGAACAAGGCTTCGCGCAGAACGAACTCAGGACCCCGGTCGGCATAGAGGGAAAAAGCGTGCGCCGCAATGCGCCGACGATCTATAACACGGCGTATCTCAGCCACCTGTTTCACGGCGGTCGCGAATCCAGCCTCGAGAACCAGGTCTGGCAACCGCTGCTTGCCGACAACGAGATGGGCAATCTTTCAATTGGCGCGACGATTGAACGCATTGAGAGATTGGAGGACTACGATGGCTTGTTCGAACGCGCGTTCGGTAGAAAGGCGGACGTACAGACAATAGGGATGGCACTCGCCAGCTACGAGCGCGTGCTCGTGTCTGGCGATTCGTCGTTCGATCGCTGGTTCTATGGTAATGACGATTCAGCATTGAGCCCGGCCGCAGTTCGTGGCTTCGAGTTATTTCGTAGCAAGGGCGGCTGCGTAAGCTGCCATACCGTGTCCTCGAAATTCGCATTGTTCACGGATAGTGATTTTCATAATACGGGCATCGGCTATTTCGCGACGATGCGACCGCCGGAGGAGGAACTCGAGGTTTTGTTGGCGCCCGGACATTCGGAGCGCATCGAGACAGACGTACTGCGCTCCACTGGCACGCAGACCTTCCGCGATCTGGGCCGCTATGAAGTGACAGGACTACCTGCCGATCGGTGGCGATACCGCACGCCCTCGCTGCGCAACATCGCATTAACCGCACCCTACATGCATGACGGCTCACTGAGCTCATTGCGCGACGTGCTGCGGTTCTATAACCGCGGCGGCGTCCCGAACGAGGTACTCGACGCCCGCATCAGGCCGCTCGGGCTGACCGACGCGGAAATCGACGATCTGCTCGCGTTCCTGGCATCGCTGACCGGCAGTAACGTCGACGTGATCGTCTCCGATGCTTATGCTGCGCCTATCGGCGGCGGCTGACTAAAGCAACCCCTCCAGCCCGTCGAGATCGTTGATCACGCGCCATTGTCCGCCCGTCTTTTCCACACGACCACGCCACTCTTCGAGCCGGCCCAGGTACTCCCGTGGGTCGACGTTGTCTGAGCGCAACTTGGTGACGTTGAGCGCAATAACCTTAAAGCCCGCAAGCTCGACATCGATATCCCGGACATAGCCTTCCTCGAGATCTTCCTTGAGGTCCGAGAAAATCAGTATTGTCTTCTGGCCCGTGCCTTTCTCGTTGAGAAACTCCACGGCCTGCAGCAGGCCTCCCGTGATGTCCGTGTACGGTGACGGGGCAGCGGTCTCGACGAACTCGCTCACCTGCTCCGCAAATACCCGTTTCTGGCGATTTACGGCGCTCGGCCTGTCATCGAACGAGGCCTTTGCAACGATGTCTTTCTCGCTGAAGCTACCGGTATCGATACGGGCAACAGCAAAAGAGTCCGTCGCATCGAGGCGTGACAACGTGTAGCGAATGATGTGCTCGGCCTTGTTGAGCTCCTCGCGATAGGTGCCGGAAGTGTCCAGAAGCATATAGACGCCTGTGTTTTTCGGCGTTGATTCGGCGCCACAGGACGCCAGGAACGCGATCGCAGCAATAAGAGTTAGTTTCTTCATTACCCCACCCTCCCCAGTGAATCGTCGCGTCTATGGGAGTCGGCCGCGGCGGCGATGCGCTCTTCGAGCCAGAGCGGCACGAACAGTGGAATGTCATACACCTGCTTCAGCAACAAACCCAGGTACAAGCTGAGGTTACCGAGCAGCCTCAACGCGAGTGAGAGTGCCCGTATGATCGAAATCGCCAGCAACCCGACGACTGTGCGCAGCGAATGCACAAAGGTCTCGAGCGGTATCGCGACGAAGGTCAAGGCAAACGGGAGGATGAAGCCCATACCCATCTGCGCGGCCGTCGTAATCCACAAGTATTCACCGGTCGCCGTGGCTGCCGCGGCCCCGTCGCCGCGCAACAGCGCGCTTGTCGCTAGCTCATCATGCAAGAGCACCTCACGCATGTAGGCGAGACCTGCTTCAACGCTTGCCAGCAAGAACAGAATCGAAAACGTGATCCAGATCATGCGCACACGAGTCTTGTCGGGAAGCGCGCCGATGACCGGGAACAGGCGTGTGATTCTGAGCGATTCCATCAGGAACAGGCCCATGGAGATTTCGACGAGAATAATTACGAGCGCTGCGATATCGGCTGTGCGGAAGTCGCCGATCAAGCTGGTGCCGCCCACCATTTCGGCCATCGGTCTCGCAATCAGCGAGAAGTTGATGGTTGCGCCACCGATAGCGATGCAAAGTACAAACGCGGAAACAAAGAAATTAACGAGCGACGATGACGACAGCACCGATACTGCGCGGTCGTGGCTCCGCACGATATCCTCGTATTCCTGCATGAGCCGGTCGATCGTTACCGAGCGGCTCAACAGGCTGTCGACGTTCTTGCCGACTTGTGTCAGCGTCTGCTGAATACGTCGCCAGTCAGGACGCATATGCCGCAGCAGCTTGTGTCGTTTGGCGCTGGCCGCATGATAGGCCGCCATCGCTTCCTTGTGAGCCCTGAGCAACGATTTGTGGATATCGCTCAGTATGCTGCCCACGTGGGCCCGCCCTTCCTTGGCATCCATCTCGGCAACGGACTCCACGGCCTTGACCCACCCCGGTGGATCCGGCGGCACATCCACCGCTTCCTGGTGGTCCTTCTCGATACGACCGATCGACTCGCTCAACGATCGATGCAGCGCCGAGTAATTGGCCAGGTCCTTGCGCACCGTTTCGTTGATGCGATCGAACTCGCGTTCGATGATGCGCTCTTTCGCCTCGCGGCCCGCCGCGAGGAGCACGTCGCGATTCCGCGCCTCGAGGTTCTTTTCCGACCTGGACAGAGCTCTCGATGCGACCTTGAAACTACGGTGCAGGCCTTGCGCGGCGGCCTGAATGGTCTTGTGGGCTGTACCGCGCACCAGGTAAAGGGCGGCAACTATAAGGATGATCCAGAGAAGTGCCGAGGCAACTGGCCAAGGCGTAATGCCGAGCATAAAGCTCATGATGGTAACCCCGCTGTCGTAGCTATAACCGTAGACCGGTGGCTTTGCGAAGCGCCCTTTCGGGCGCCGTGCCTTTTTTCATCGTCGAATCGAGCGTGTCATGGTGCCACGCGGAATGCCAGCAAGATGCGACATAACGGCAATGGAAATCCGTCGCGTTATTTGCCGTCTACGAGCTTGAGCCGCTGTTCGCGCCGGCGGCGCACGTCCATGAGATTTTTCATCTTGATCGTATCGGACGAGCCGATGAGCGACGCCATCTCATCGCTGATCGCGGGTGCATTGACGACCTTCACGCGGTGGTCACCGAGTGAGACGATGTCGTCGCTCTTGAGAATCGTGGTTGTAATGCGCACAGAGTTGACCATCGTGCAGTTGGCGCTGTTGAGGTCGACGAGCACCATCGCGTCCGAATACATCAGTATTAGCGCGTGCATCTTGCTTACGAACTGGTCGTCGACCACCACATCGGCAAAATCGGATCGGCCGATCAGGATCTTTTTTTGCTTGATCACATGTTCAGATACGACCTTACCGTCTTTGCTGATGATCAGGGTGGGCGGTAACGGGCCCGTTGCTTCTTTCGCACCAAGAACCGGAAGGTCGGCGGGAGGCGGGTCGAGCTTGACATCATCAAGCACCATCGTGTCGGTTACCGTGACGGGGAAACTCGTCGCGCGCCCTATCGTCTCAATAGCAGACTGGTTCAGCGGACCCGGCCAGCCCTTGGAATGCTGGAAGAGGCGATCGCTGACGTCGACAGGAAAAACGGTATCGGCATTGTTTACGCCGCAGGCCTCCAGTCGCGCATGCAGGTAGATGAGCGCCTCTTTTGCCGACATCGGGCGCATCGCATAGCTGCCGACCTGGCGCTTGCTCAATGCCGGCATTCCTTCGGACTCGACCAACTCTTTCAGGCCGTCTCCGCCCGTCGCAACGATTCGCAGCGCATATCGATCCTCGACCTCCAGCTCGGCCAGCGCATTCAACGCCCGCAGCGCACTCGGATACATACGATCGATATTGTCGACGATCAGGACAGGTGACTCGTCGGATTTCGTCTGCTGAACAGCGAACATCTTCACGACTTTTTCGAGTTCGTCATCCGACTGCAGCCCAGTATCGTATCCATACTGGGCCAGCACTTCCGACAGCAGTTCATGCGGCTTCAGCCGCGTACCGTCAACCAGCGCAACTGCAGCGCCTCCCGGCAGCACATCAGACAAGTGCCGCACGACGGTCGACTTGCCCGAGCCGTTTGTCCCCTGCAGTAGACCAACACCGTCGCGCTCGTCGAGCGCCGACCGCAGAAACCGCAGCGCTTCTTCGTGCGACTTGTAACTAACCGTAACGAGACCGTCGGCTTCCTTGCCGAACGCCTGGTGACCGAACCAGGATTGCTTAGCCTGCATTATGTTTCGTCCCTGTAAAAAGATTGCGAATCGATACTCCTTCTATAAAACGATTCTCGAACTGCAAATGCGCCAGTCGGCAAAAAACGACTTTGGCCATGAACGCCACGGGAATTCAATAACTTACGACGCACAACGAGTGACCCGATTTAACATTTCCCGGCCATACCCAGGAGAACTTGCGCAAGTTTGCGCATTACGGCGTGACGCCCGTCTTCTACGCAACAAACCTGCGGTTATTCCGGATTTTCAAGCTTTCCTCGCAGTGCTAGAAATAAAGCGCAGGCGTTTGAGCTTGCACAAGCAGGAGGCTGGTCATGAAAGCACGAACTCTACTGGCAGTGTTCCTGGTAAGCCTGTTGGCCGTTGCCGGCTGCGACCAGGAGACCATGATGTCGGAGAAAGGCTTTCGGCTGCCGGACGGCGACGCCCAGGCCGGTCGCGAGGCTTTCCTCTACATGCAGTGTCACCAGTGCCATACCATCGAGGGTGAGGAGCTACCGGCTATTGGCGGCACCGAACCACCGTATATTCACTTGGGCGGCAAGGTGACCAAGGTCAGGACCTATGGCGAGTTGATCACGTCGATCATCAACCCGTCACATAAACTGGCGAAAGGCTATGCGGAAGAAGTAGTGTCGGAGGATGGCGAGTCCAATATGTACGTCTACAATCAGCATATGACGGTCCAGGAGCTGATCGATATCGTCATGTTCCTGCAGCCTTATTATGACGTTGTGGTGCCGGATTACCGATATACTGTATATCCGTAATTTCGACGACGCCGGGTAGACGCCTTGAGCGAAAATTTCCTCGCACGCGATGCAGATGTACTCGCATCGTCGCTGACATCGACGCTCAGGGCCTGGACCGGCATTATCTCTACTCCGGCCGCGAGTAAGCCGGAAATAAGCCTCGAACTCTATGAATTCGAGAGCTGCCCGTATTGCCGCCTCGTGCGGGAAGCCCTGACCGAACTCGATATCGACGTCATCGTCTATCCGTGCCCGAAGCGGGGTCAGCGATTTCGGCCAAAGGTCGTCGAAATGGGAGGCAAAGCGCAGTTCCCGTTTCTCGTGGATCCCAACACGGGCGAACAGATGTACGAATCGATGGACATCGTCGCTTACCTGTTCGAGACCTATGGCCAGCGCGACCTGCCGCTCAAGTGGCGCGCCGGGGCCTTGCAGAAGATCAGTTCGATAGGATCCGGCATCCCGCGACTGGGACGGGGTGTGACCGCCCGGCCTTCGAAGGAGCCATCGGCATTGCTGGAGCTCTACAGCTTCGAAGCCAGCCCGTTTGCGCGTCGTGTTCGCGAGTTGTTGTGCGAACTGGAACTCCCTTACCTGTTGCACAATTCGGGTCGCACTTCTCTTCGGGAATGGGTGCCACCCTTCGTACGCGACGCTTTGCATATTGTCCCGGACAGCGAAATCGAAAACCGCAGGGAACTGCAGCGACGAGCCGGTCGCGTTTCGATTCCCTACCTCGTGGATCCGAATTCAGGCACCGAGCTGTCTGAATCCGCCGAGATTCGCGCTTACCTGTTGTCCACCTACGCGCTGGGTGACTAAGGCTCGCGGCGGATGAGTTCCTGGCCACTCACCCACCGCGCATTATCGTGGTCGTCCGGCGTTCGTCGACTGCTGCCGCTGTTGATCGGCATCGCCAGCACCGCCGTTTTGGGCCTGTTCGCACTGTGGATCAGCTGGAAAACCGGCATTGTTGCCGCGGTAGCCTCGGGTCGAGAGCCCGATATCGCCGTCCGCGCACCCGTAACGCTTTACATGATGATCGGTTACCTGCCCATGGCGCTCTACTACCTGAGCGGCTGGACCAGCGCGCATCTCGGCACGATTTCCGCACGGTTTGCGCTCGACTTGCCACCGTTCCGATTTCCACGGAGAGCGGGCAACCTGCTGGGCGCCGCAGGCGCCATCACCATGTATCTGCTGTTCCTGCATGGTTCCAGCGACCCGTGGCTGGTATTTCAGCCCGGCCGCTGGCGCGCGGATTACCCGTTTGTCCTTGCCGGGCTGCTGTTGATGGGCTGGTTTATCTTTCGTTTTATGTTCCTGCTGATATGGAGCGCACTCGAAGTCTCGCGGACAGCCCGCCGGATTCACAGCATTGACCTCCTCGACACAACGCTCGTGGAGCCCTACGCCCAGCACGGAGTGCGATGTAGCTTGCTCGCCGTGGTCGGCCTGTCAATCTCCTCAAACCTCTGGCTGGACCCCAACTCACCAGCCCTGGCAACCGTGACGACATTGGTCATGCTCGTGTCGGCCACGGCGATCGCGCTGTTTCTGCCGACCTGGGGCATTCATCAGCGACTGAAGGCGCTGAAACAGGAGCAACTCAGGGAGATCCGCAGCGCGATCACCGCTCGTCGCGATCCGCACAGCCGCTCACCGGAAGATGCGTTGCAGCTGCGCGCCGACCTTGCGCTCGAACGCCGGCTCATGGACGTCAGCGAATGGCCGTTCGACGCCGGAAGCTACGCCAGGGTTATCCTGTATATTTTCCTGGGCCTCGGCTCATGGGTCGGCGCCGCGCTCGTCGAACGGCTCCTTGAATCGCTCGGCACCTGATCCGGCCCGGATTCGACGAGACTTTAGCCGGCTCTCGATACCGCGAGGCGTTGGCCGGACTAGTCGCCCGCCAGCTGCCTGATAATCATGCTCCAGTGATCGAGAGCGCCATAGAAGGTATCGATGGGCACACGTTCGTTGAGCCCGTGTGCGTACATCTCGTCGGGATCCATGAAGACGCCGCTCACGGCCCAGGTCGGTATACCTGCGCGACGAAAGTGCATTCCGTCGGTGCCGCCCGACTCCATGTAGGTTACTACCGGCACATCCGGGTAGCGGCTGTGAATCGCGTTGGACACCGCAGCAGCGACGTCCTCGCGAAGCTCCGAAATCGGGCTTTCAATCGGCTCTCCCAGGAGCACAAACTCGACGTCTTCATTGGCGACGACATCTCGCAGGCTTTGCTCCACGTCTTCGACGAGCGTCCCGGGGAAGATACGACAGTTGACTGTCGCCGTGGCCGACTGTGGCAGCGCATTTTCGGCATGGCCTGCCGACAACATCGTTACGACACAGGTCGTTCGGGTAGTTCCAACGTACGATGACTCCAGCGCCAGCCGGTCAGCGGCTGCCGGGTCGCGCGGGTTGTTGGCAAAAGCGATCATTGCCGCCCCCAGCTCTCCGCCCAGCTTGTTGCCCGTGACCAGGAAATAGTCGCGCGTCATGTCGCTCCACTGTACCGGGAACCGGTAGCCCTCGATGTTCCTGATCGCGGCGGCCAGATCGTAGATCGCGTTGTCGGGCCTCGGCCGTGAACTGTGTCCACCCGGGTTGCGCACCGTGATCTCCCAGGTCGCGTAGGTCTTCTCGGCCGCCTGAATGTCATACGTGACGGCATTACCGTGTTTATCTAACGCTCCGCCGCCTGCATCCGAGTTGAGTGCGAATTCAGCTTCAGCAAGGTCCGGCCGCTCGTAGGCCAGCATCCGCGTCGTCGTCATGCCGCTTTCCTCGTCTCCGGAGAACACGAGAATCAGGTCGCGATTCGGCACGAAGCCCTCTTTCTTCAGACGGATGAACGTCGAGGTCAGCTGCGCAACGCCGAACTTGTTGTCTATAGTGCCGCGCGCGTAGAAATACCTGTCGTCCTGTGTCAGTTCGAACGGCGGGCGCTCCCAGTCCTTCGCATTCGCCTCGACGACATCCATATGAGCGAGGAACAGGATCGGTTTGTTGCCTGAGCTGTCATCGCCACGGTAGCGCGCAATCAGTGCACCGAAGCTGTCCTTGGGTATCACCTCGACATCTGCGGCAGGCAAACCCGCCGCGATCAGTTCATCGGCGAGATACTGCGCCACCCTGAGCGTATTGCCGCGATGTTTCGAGGTATCGACCTCGATAATGGTCTTGTAGATCTCGAAGGTCTTTTTGGCGTGTTCGGATGACCTGTCCTGTGCGGCACCAGTCGTCGCAATCAGCAAGACAAAGAAGATGACAATGATACGTACCATGACGATTTCCGGACGGTTAGAGCAGCGCATAGTATCTGTCATTGACCCGATGTTTTCATTTTCGAAGTGAACGCCTTGAGCACTTCGCGAGTCAGGTCCCAGCGGTTGAAGCCCTGTTTGCCGTAGTCGAGCCCACGACGAACGATCACGAGATCGTGAGTCGGCACGACGATGACATACTGGCCGCGATTACCGGCCGTTGCATACGCCGACTTCGGCACATCCGTCCGATCGTCGGGCACCAGCCAGAACTGCCCGCCGTAGTCGTGCCCGCGGCCGGCTGATGCCGGGGCCGGCGTGCGCACGAAATCGATCCATTCTTCAGAGATCAGTCGCTCACCCTGCCACACACCGTTTTGCACATAGAGCAGGCCGAAACGGGCAAGGTCCCTGGCAGTGGTATACACCTGGCTCGAAAATATGAAATCGCCGAAGCGATCGGTGCTCGGCAATGTGTTGCGCATGCCGAGCGGATCGAGCAAGGCCTTGCGAGGAAATTCGGCGTATGCCTGTTCGTCGCGAAGCGCCAGCTTCATCGCGTACACAGCAAGCAGCGTATCGTAATTCTCATAGTCCCAGTGCGTACCCGGCTCACGGATCAGCGCCCTGTTTCGTGCGCCGTCGACCGAGCTCAGGCCGTTCCAGTAGGCGAGACCGGACCCGGTTGCATACTCCATGTTGAAACTGTCCACCGGGTACAACCCACTCGACATGTTCAGAACATGCCGCAGCGTTATCGCATTTCGCGGGTCATGTTCATCATCGCCAACGTCGGGCAGCCAGCCAAATCCCAGTGGCGCGTCGAGTTCGAGGCGCCCGTCATCAACGAGCATGCCGATCAGTGTTGCGGCAATACTCTTGGCGGTCGACCACGTTCGTGTTCGCGTCATCATCGTGACGCCTTCGGCGTAGCGCTCGTGAATAATGTCGCCCTTGTACACCACTATCAGGCTCAACGTGTCCTGTTCGGGTGTTTCACGGTCGAACGCCCAGTCGGATGCGGCCTGCAACATGGCCCCGTCTACCTGATCCGGCAGCGGCTTCTGTTCAAGCACAACGACGCAGCCGATACCCTCGCGAAAAACAGCGCGCAGGACGGGACCCGTCGTCGGCCCACCGACTTCGACGAAGCGACGTTCCCAGTCGATAGCATATTCGCCGCCCTCGGCAGTACCAACGGGCGCGGTCACGTAAGCCAGTTCCTGGTCAAACACCTGTTCGAGCGTTCGATGCGACGTGAACAAGCCGTTGCACATCAACACGGCTTGCAGCCCATTGCGTATGGAGACGCGATTAGCGGAGAAATAATCGTGATCTTGCGTTGACTGCGCCTGTACCGAGGTGACGGCGCCAAGCAACGCAATCAGGAGAGCAAGTCGCGTCATGAGTGGTTCCTGTTGTTGTGACCGATGCCGACCTTACAGCTTTTTGATCCTGTCCAGCAATTCGATGCATTCGGTCGCGGCGTCAGCCTCGCCCCCGGGTTCGCCGGCAGCGATTTGCTCCAGCAGTCCCCGGGCCCGTTCACCACCAATGTCGGGTAATAGCTGGATTACAGGCGCTGTCGCCTCCCCTGCGGCAATCTTGTTTTTGATGAGGTCGAACGAGCGCTGACCGGCCTTGACCAGCGAGATGCCGGCCAGCATGCGGATTTGCTCGTCGTCACCGGCCACCGCGTCGAGCAGCGTCTCGCCGGCCCGTGCGGAGCCGAACAGGCGCCACGATGCGCCTGCTGCAAGCACCCTGATGCTAGAGGACGTCCCAGAGCCCATGATCGTCCCAGTAAGCCGATTCGTGCGTCGAACTGTGGTCGAACCAGCCGTGACGGTGTTTCTCGACCGGGAACTCGTTGGTCCTGAACCGCTGTCCACCACCGTCCATGAGAATGACGAGGTCCATTCGCACGCGTACGTCGATGATGCGGTTCACGCGGGTGAAGTCGGGGAAGATGCGTTTGCGCACGGGCCACGCCATCAGCACCAGCCTGTCGTACTGCACGGCATCGGCGCCCCTGGTAGCCTTATGCGCAACCGTACCGCCGTGACTGTGCGCGAAGAAATCGGGGACGCCCAGTCCCTGGTCCGGAATCCACTGCCTGAGCAAATCTGCGCCGTCTTCCCACGCCCCGTGCGAGTAGGCGCCGCTCCACTTGAAGCTCTGGTCATGCACATCGAGGTCGGGCCGCTTTGACTTAAGCGCCTTGTAGAAGTCGCCGTCCGGAGGACGGTACCAATCGTTGCCCGCCGCCCAGGTCCCGTGGGTAACGACCGCCGTATTCGACTTACGTCGACGCTTCCTCGATTTCGGTTGCCTGACCACGTATTTCTTCGGAATGTCCCCCATCGGAGGGATCTGCCCCATCGCGGCCAATGCGAGCTTTGATGTCAATGCATCTTCGCTCCTGTACGCCTTCTCGAGCGTTTGCCTTATTTCAGTGCGCAGCCGCGTCGTCTCACGCGCACCGGCGGCACCCGCAACGGCGACGAGCGGGTGCGGACTTCGCATCGCGGCCTCGAACAGTGCGGCGGCGGCTTCTACCGACGGTTTTTCGTAGACGTCCCGGGCGGCCCTGGTCATTTCCTTCTCGAGGTCCGGCTCGGCCTCCTGCCGCAATTCGCGTTGTGTCACGCCAAGGTATTTGCACGCCTCATCGACCTTTAGATGGCGTGAACGGCGCAGCTTCGCAACGTCTGGTAATGGAAATTCCTTGAGTTTCTCTGTTGTCGGCGTGTGGCCCAGGACCCCGGCGCGCACCGCGAGCAGAAACGCAGCCTGCGAAGCCGCAACGGACTCGACGTCTTCGGCGGCGGCGAGCGCCTTTTTCGCTCTACGTCGCGGCCTGACCGTGAACGCGTCTCGGGGGTCGATCGGCTGGTAGCGTTTGTAGTTCACTTTTTTCCCCAACGAGCGCTCTCGCAGATACGAAGATTATAGCGAAGGCCGTCGCTGGCGATGGCCACTTGACATGCAGCAAAATTACTGCATAATAATACGCAGTATAATTACTGCATATTGAGATGGACGAGATATTCAAGGCCCTGGCCGACAGGAACCGGCGCAAGATGCTCGACAGGCTGCACAAAGAAGCGGGCCTGACATTGTCCGAGCTGATCGACGACATCGACATGACCAGGCAATCAGCCTCCAGGCATGTGTCGGTACTGGAAACGGCCGGGCTCGTCGTGACCCACTGGAGCGGACGCGAAAAACTGCACTACCTCAATCCGGTACCTGTAGTCGGGATATCCGAGCGCTGGCTCGACAAATTCTCACAGGACAAGGCGCATGCCCTGCTGGCCCTCAAATCGACACTGGAGGATGAAGAAAAATGACAAAGCCCGAATACGTCTACGTCGTTGTAATCGCGAAGCCGCCCGAGGAAGTCTGGAAAGGCCTGACGATCCCTGAGTTCACGAAGCAGTACTGGCACAAGACCGAGGTCAGGAGCGACTTCACGGTCGGTTCGTCGATCGAGTTCATGACCGAAGATGGTCATGTCGGCTGCGAGGGTGAAATTCTGAGCGCCGACTACCCTGCCGAGCTTGCGTTTACCTGGCAGTTCCCGAGAAACCCTGAAACCGCGAAAGAGCCACACTCACGCGTCACGTTCCGACTCGAGCCGATTGCGGCAGGCACGAAACTGACCGTCCTCCACGACCAGTTCCCCGCGGACTCGAAGATGTACGAACTGGTACAACCGGGCTGGCCACTCGTGATCTGCGGACTTAAGACGCTGCTGGAGTCCGGGACAGCTGTCGATTTCAGCGCCGAGCACTAGTCAGCGGTTCGGACGCCCATTGGCCCAGCCGAACCAGGTCGCGGCAATTCCGAGCAAACCTGCGAAACAGGCCAGCATCACCGGCGACAGGGTGCCGATCCATCCGTTGATATCGGACCAGATGACGGTGCGACCCGCCGTCTCGAACGCCAGGCTTTGCGCGGCTATGACGATCGCAACGACCAGGAATGGTGTGGCTTTTCGGTTTCTCATGAACAGCAAGAGCGCGAGTGCTATTGCCAGGCCCTGGCTTAGATGAAAAGACCCGGCAAATCGAGGAATCTCCTCAATTGACCGAATCGTCAGGCCCGGCACGAAGGCCGGGAACAGACGCGATATAACCGGACTCGCCAGCAGGAATGGCGTTGCCAACAAGTAACTCGAGTGCAAGGCGACATTGCGTCGATGCCGGAATGCGCCGTAAATCAGGGCGGTGAACGTGAAGAACGAAATCACGTCCGTGAGACCGAGCCTCGTACCGAACAGGTCGCGGAAAGGGCCGCCCCCTGCCGCCATCGAACCGATTACGAGCAGACTACCGGCGAGAAATACAGGTGTCAGTACGAAGGTCGCAAGACCGGCTATACGATGAAGCTCGCGTCGCCGATGGTGAATTGTCCAGCTTTGCCAAATCAGCAATAGCATCCAGAGCGTGGCGGAAACACCGTGCAGATGAAACTGCCAGGGCACCTCGGCGAGCTGCGAATAATAATTGAGCCAGAACGCCGGGAACGTGAGCAGCAACAGCACGAAGACATAGATGTAAGCGCGCGGATAAGGCATAACGCGCCGGATTATATCTCAAACGCGCCTTCAGGCCGCCCTGGCAACGCCGTAGCGGAATTCGGTCGTGACTTCTGTTCCGGCGTCTATGCTCTCCATGATGGGACAGAGTCCGGCGGCTCTCTCGAGCTTCATGCGCTCCGGCTCCGCGAATTCGTGCGGAATATTGAACACCAGCGATATCGAGTCGACATGAGGGAAGCGCTTTTCCATGCCGGCGAAGGCGATGTCGACGACGGTGCCTTTGAGATCCAGGCCGTCCCGCTGTGCGAGCGCGCCCATCGAAAGCAGCATACAGCTCGCCAGACTGATGCTCAGCAAGCTCACGGGCGAGAACTCCTCACCCTTGCCCGTATACGGACAATCGATGGAAACGATATTGTGGTGCGGCTCGTTCAGCGCCGTGGCATGTTGGTCGCCGTCGTAGGTCAGGTTCAGCCGGAACATTGCATCCTCCATAGAGGTTTATGCGCGCCGCCGAACCTTGACGCAATTCGGAATTACACTTAGCTAGCCTGGCTCGTCGATAAACTCCTGCCAATCGGCTTTGTCGGGTCGACGCGTCGCAAAGCTGACTATTACGAGCGTCGACACGGACACGATTACAGCCGGGATTGCTATGTAATCGGTATCCATCGGGAACGAAAAGACGAAGAGCTGCAGCGGCTCAGCCGCATCCTTGAAGACGGCATTGAGCGAGGCGATCGTGATAACAGTGAGCATGCCCGACGCGATCGACGCCACGCCCGCAACGCGGGTGACACGCTTCCAGAAGAACGCTGCGAGCAATGCTGGCGCCAGCGAGGCCCCGATCATCGTGTAGGAGATCAAGGCCATTTCGAGGATAGTCTGGAACTGGCTCATCATGAGGTACGCGAGGACACCGATCGCGATTATGCACGCGCGCTGCATCCAGACGATTTGCCCGGCTTTCGCATTCTTGAAGAAGAACGCCTGCAGGATGTCCCGCGTCACGTTTGTGGACGTCACCATCAGGAACGTGTTACCCGTCGATATGATAATGGCGGCGCCTGCGGACAGCAGCAACGCCCCGATAATGACGGGCAGCTGTTCGAATCCGATACGCAGGATGATTTCTTCCGCCATGGCGCGATTGACAGAACCGTCCGCCAGGAAAAAGCGCGGGTCATCGGCATAAATTGCGAAACCGACAAGCGCAATCAGCATCATAAGCAGCTCGACGATGACGACGCCGAAGAACATGCCCAATACGGCACGCCGGGCATTTCGTTCGTTATCCGCCGATGAGAATTTCTGATACATGCTGCTCTCGCTCATGAGTAACAGGAAGGTCGGCAGTGCAATTCCGATTACCCAGAAAAAATCGTGGCCGCCCATCACCGACAGGTGCGTGGGCTGAGCCTGCTGAATTGTCGTAACCACCGCATCGAATCCGCCGTGCGCGGCTATCGCGAACGGCAGCGTCACGACCATCGCCAGCAACATGATGCTGCCATTGAATATGTCGATGGACACGATCGAGACCATCCCGGCAAGCACCGTGAACCCGACAATCAGGAACGCTGCGATCAGCATGCCCGTCTCGGGCGTAATCGATCCTTCCGAAAGGATAGCGATGAAGCGCCCTCCTCCCTTGAACTGATAGCCGGCGATGACCATGTACGCGATGATGATCGTAATCGTGCCGAGAATCTTGGCGACCTGGCTGTAGCGCTTCTCGAGCAGATCGGTCAGCGTGTACTGGGCGATGCGCCGCACTCTCGCGGCGATCAGGTAAACGACGAGAATGCCTATCCAGGCCCCCGCCGAAAACCACAGTTCAGAAACGCCCGTGCGAAATGTCAGTCCGGCCGTGCCGAACAGGCTGCCGGAACCGATCCAGGTGCAGACCAGTGTAGCGACCAGCATGTAGACCGGGACGCTGCGGCCCGCGACCATGAAATCGTCAGCTGACTTTACGGTGCGACTCTTGTAGACGCTGATACCAAGCAGGATCAGCACATAGACGAAAACGACGGCGGCGTAAACCATAGGAAAACTCTTCGGATTTTATTGTTGGTTTTTGTGCGCGTATCGTATCACCGGAGCCAGCGAAGCTCAGAGAAAGCGGACCCTGATTCGACAAGCCGCCCGATCGCTGCACAAATACTGTACATATAAACAGTCATTGCCCGACTACCGTTTTGTGCGCCCGGTCATATTCCATAATTCGCGTCTCGGCCATACTGCGCCGATGGCGGCTGTAACCCCACAACTTCTCCTGTATCTGCTGGCTGCGGGCGTAGCTGGAGCCCTTTTCTCCTGGCTGATCCAGGGCCGTGTCGCTGCGCGGCGCCTGCAGACACTCGACGACAAGTTGCAGCTCAAACTGGACGACCTTACCCGCCAGCGGGATCGCCTGCATATCGAGAACGGCAAGCTGCGAGAAACGATCGAAACCCAACAAGGGGCCATGCACCGGCACGAAGTCGCGGCTGCCAAGGCCCGCACGGATCTGGAATCGACGCAGGAAAGGGCCAACGCGTTAACCAAGGATATACACACGTTGCGCGCCGAGCGCGAAAATACCAAGGCGCAGCTCGACATGCTGCAAAACCACCTGGAATCCGTCAAACGACAGACGGTCGAACTGCAGCAGGAGTTCGTGAAATCCGGTGAATTTTACAAAAACGAACTCAAGAAATCCTTTGAGAAACGCAAGTTCGTCGAAGTGAAGCTGGACCAGGCCAAGGCTGAACAGGAGTCGTTCCACAACCTGTTGACTGCATCAAGGTCCGAACAGGAGTCGGTCAACAAGATCCTGGCTTCGGCCCAGGCGCGACTCGACAACCTCGAGTCACTCGAGAAAACGGTCATTGAACTGGAAGCCGAGAACGCGCAGCTCAAGCACGATACGACCCGAGCGAAACAGGAAATTGACGCGCTGCAGCGCGACGTCGCCGAAGTCGAGGAACTGAAGCTGCAAAACAAGGAGCTGTCGCACTGCCTGAAGTCGATGGAGCACAGCCGCAAGCAATACGAAGAGGACGCCAAACGCTACCGTGAACATGCGGGTTCCGCCGAGCAACAGTCCGAGACTTTGCGAATCAAGCTCGAGGATCTCGAGAAGAACTTCGCCGATATCGAGAACCAGCAGCGCAAGGCAATCAAGAGTGCGCGCGAAGCTGCCGTCGTAAAGAAGATAAACGGCCACGAAAAGCCGCCAAAGGAAGTCGATGACCTCAAGGAGATCATCGGCATCGGCAAGGTTTTTGAACGCGCCTTGAATGATCTTGGGGTATTCAATTTTCGACAGATCGCTTCATTCGGAATGGCCGATATCGCTCGCGTCAATGCGAAGCTCAAGGAATTCAAAGGTCGCATGGAGCAAGACGACTGGATTGGCCAGGCAAAGGAACTGCACTACAAGAAATACGGCGAGGCCAGCTGACCCCGTTCCGGATCAATGTCGGTATTGCGTTATGATGCCGAAAATTCCGGAGGTCAAGAATGTCGTTACCGCTAATTGGTCCCGAGCAGGACTTCGCACTGTGGGCTGTCCTGATTGGGCTCGCCAGCTTCGGATTCTGGTGCGAACGCTTTGCGTGGGGCCGGAAGTACTCCGGCGTCATGCTCCTCATCGCGGCTGCCATCGTCCTCGCCAACCTGAGGATCATCCCGACCTCTGCTCCTGTTTACGGCGTCGTATGGGATTACCTCGTACCGATCGCCATTCCGTTGTTGCTGTTCCAGGCCGATCTTAAGCGCATCATCAGAGAGTCGGGACCAACACTTATTGCGTTTGTGATAGGCAGCGCCGGCGTGGTGGCGGGCGTTATGGTCGGTGTGGCGCTTCTGGATCTTGGTGCCCAGGAGGCCGAGTTGGGAGGAATTTTTACAGGCACCTATATCGGTGGCAGCCTGAATTTTGCGGCTGTGTCAGAGGCCAGCGGCATGAAGGACGGCAGCATTCTCGCGGCCGCGGTTGCGGCCGACAACGTAGTAACCAATCTGCACTTCCTGTTGATCGTGCTGCTTCCGGGTGTCGCCTGGATGGCCAATCGCTACCCGACTCATCACATGGACACAGCATCGCAAGTTCCGAGCGAGCATGCAGAGAGCGTGCATCAGATCGAAAATCTCGATATCGCCGGGATGCTGGCGGCGCTGGCACTGGCATTCATTCTGGCTGCACTCGGCAAGATGCTGGCGGGCCTCGCCGGAATGCCGCAATTCGCGATCCTCGTGACGACCGCACTGACACTCTTCATCGCCACGCTTTTGCCTGGCGTAGTCGCCAGGCTCTCTGGCTACACGGAAAGCGGTAACGCCCTGATGTTCATATTCCTCGCAAGCATTGGCGCTACGGCGGACGTGTGGCAACTCATTGAGATCGCGCCCGTGCTATTCGTCTTCGCAATAATCATCATTCTCGTGCATCTCGTTGTATTGTTCGGAGTCGGCAAATTGATGCGGCTCGACCTGGCCGAACTTGCCATGGCGTCTGCCGTTTGCATCGGTGGCCCGTCGACGGCGGCGGCAATCGCATCCGCAAAAGGCTGGCGCGAGTTATTGATACCGGGGGTGCTCGCCGGCTCGCTGGGCTATGCGATCGGTAGCTTCATCGGAGTCAGCGTCATCGAGTGGTTGCGTTAGGCAACGCCGGGCTACTGGACCGAGATTGTGATCGCCATTGAGGGCACTGCGAACTCGAACTTCGCACTAACGCATCTACTCAATGACCGGTCCTGACCCGTTCGGAAAAAGTGACACGTCAACGCGATTGTTACTGGCCGCTACTTCATTCCACTCGGCTGCCGTGACGGCTTCGACCGCGGCGGGGTAACTGATCAACGGACTGCTGTGACCAAGCGAGATGATTTCAAAGCGGATGCGCCCATTCGTTCGCTCGTCGGCGAAGTTGACGAAATTCGCGAACGCGACGGACTGTCGAAGTCCGCGCTCGTAGGCCTCGTTCGCGTCGAAACCGATCTGCTCACATTGAGCCGCTGACTGGTCGCCTGCCGCGAGCATGTATTCGCCCGGCGATGAAAATGTCATGCAGAAGTTTCCCACGTGCGTCTCGATTCTGACGAGACCCTGGAAACCGAGGCCGGCCAGGCGATCGGACAGCTCGGACATAATCGACAATCGAAAATCGCCGAGCGGCACCTCGTCGAATGCATACAGAGACGACTGGTTCGCCGCCCATTCTATGGCGCCGATCGCAGAGAGATACGTCGAATCCAGCGCCTGCCGATAAGAATCGAGCTGCTGCCGGGCCTGCAACTCATCCTGTGCCCCGAGTGTCTGCTGCTGGTCGAGCATTGTTTGCAGCGCCAGGTTTTCGCTCCGCACGTCCTCCAGGCCTTGCGTGGCCAACCAATACAAGGTGGCGAACACGACGATGACCACAGCAAGCACAGCTGATACGGCTTGCCAGTGACCCCGAAGCAGCGTGCCGGGCCAGGTAATGCCTCGACCATCGGGCTCTGGCGACTTCATCTCATCAATGACGCGAGCCGCGATCGTTTCATGACTGTCGAGCAAGTCGCGACGCAGGATTGAGCGCTGCTGGTCGAAGAGCTCCTGGATCAGGATGCCCAGGTCCTGGTCGAAATTATCGAGGCTTGGGTAGTCTCCGGTCGTGTCTGAAGCGCCCTCGCGACGCTCGTGCCGCTCGGCAGGCTCGCCAATAACCCGCACGGACTCGAGCACCTTGGACAGCTCGACAGGCTCAACCTCTTTTGGCAGTACGCCGACAGCGCCCAAAGCTCTCGCCTGCCCGACGTATAGCTCGCCTTCCTGTGCCGTGTACATCATGATCGGAATCGTCGCCGTCGCCGGATTCTTCTTGATCGCGGAAACGGCCTCGAAGCCATCCATGCCGGGCATTTCATGGTCCATGAAGATAATGTCGGGCCGGTTGACGCCGAGGTAGTCCAGAGCATCTTCGGCCGATTCCGCGTTATCGACCCGGAGATCGTGTGTTTCGAGCTTTTTTTGCAGCACGAGACGCGCGGTTCTGGAATCGTCGACGATCAGCGCTGTTTTACTCATCGATCCTCCGGGTCACGACGTACCGCTGGCAGGAAATTCTGTTGGATGTCGCCTTCCTGGTGACACTCGCAGCTTACACCTTCTTTGCCGATGAGGGGACTCGGATGATACTTGCTCGACGAACCTGATACGCTTACGCGCTTTGAAACTCGAGAAGGAGACTGGTCGTGAAATTAACGCTCGCCCTGTTGTTACTAACTGTCGCCTGTGGCGCCCTCGCAGCTGGCGAGATCGACGCCAAGGTAGAAGCCGCTTTGGCTGCGGCGGACCGACCCCAGGCCGATCGAGATCGTGACCGCAATCGACGCCCTCTGGAGACGCTCAAATTCTTCGGCCTCGAGGATGACATGCGTGTACTCGAGTTGCTGCCCGGGGGCGGATGGTACACGCGTGTTTTGGCGCCCGTACTCGCCGATGACGGCAAGCTGTATATCGCGCTCGGCACCGGTCGCACGGCTGAACGCGTACTCACACAGCCGGGCTTCGAAAAGGTCGAGGTCCTGGATACGAGCGAGAACCTGCGCCGCAACGACGAGAAACGCATTTACGAAGTCGATGACTTCGAGTTCGGGGTCCGTGACCTCGACATGGTCGTTACCTTCCGAAACGTCCACAACTTCGATGAGGCGTCCAGGGCGCGCATCAATGCGCAGGTATTCAAGGCCTTGAAATCAGGTGGCCTTTACGGCGTCGTCGACCACACCCGGCGTCACATGGAACCGGCCAACTACGAGAATCGCCGTCGCATCGATCCTGTTCTTGTCATCAAGGAACTGCTCGACCTGGGCTTCGAATTCGTCGACTACTCCGACCTGCATTATCGTGCTGACGACGAGCTGGAGTATGAGGTCGGCCGTCGTTCTGTCAGCGGTAACACGGACCGCTTCACGTTGCTGTTCCGGAAACCGTAGACGAGGTATGGCGCGGTTGTAGCACCTGGAAATAGTGAGGAGGCCCTTGATGGCTGGCGGATTTGCCAAAGACGGAGCAGTGCAGGACCAGATCGACGCAACCGTCGAGGACGCGGTTGAGCGCGCTCGTGGCCAGCTTCCCGTCGGCGAAAGCCTGGAGCACTGTGAGGAATGTGATGCCACAATCCCGGAAGCCCGGCGGCAGGCCGTGCCAGGCGTGCGCCTTTGCATCAGCTGCCAGCAGGAGCATGACGAGGAAGCGGCGAAATTCAGTTTGTACAATCGCCGTGGCAGCAAGGATAGCCAGCTGAGGTAACAGGCTGCTGCCCTCCTGCAGTGTCGGGACTGTTTACAATCTTTTTAGAACAACTTTCTAACTGTTTGAAATAATTATTATTTATTTTTAGGCATGGGCATTGCATGCAACGCCAGCATGATCCGATCGCATCTGCCCCGACCCCTCCTGGTCTTACTGCTTTGTCTGCTCCCCGTTGCGCCCGCCCTGGCTGGCGGACTGAGCGCCGTCATCAACGGCAAGTCCATTCACGTGGACGCCGAGCAGGACTGGAACGAGGAGAATTACGGCCTCGGATTTGAATACCAGTTCCATGGCGAGTCGTTGTGGAAGAAGCAGCTCTTGGTCAACGGTTTTCGGGACAGCAACGATGAAATGTCCTACATGGCTGGCGGCGGCCTGCACAGGACACTATTTGCCACTGATCGCCTCGGCGGCTTCTACTTCGATGCAGGAATCAACGCGTTCCTGATGACGCGCCAGGATGTTAACGACAACCGGCCATTCCCCGGCGCAGCACCCATCCTGACTTTCGGCAACCGCCACGTTGGCCTCAATATCACCTACCTGCCCAAGGTCGTTGTGGAGAAGATATTCGACGAAAGCTTTGTCGATGATTCGATTAGCGGCGTATTTTTCCTACAGTTCAAAGTCGCAATAGACCAGTTCCTGCCAGGCAACTGACTATAGTTGCTTTTTCTCGCGCGTTGCCGCGATCGCCAGTCTCCGTGCCCGGACACGGCGCATGTCGACGAGGCTCTTCATTCTGACCGTATCAGGCGATTTAAGCAGTTTAGCCATTTCCGCGCTGATCGGCGGCGCGTTCTCGATTTTCAGGCGATGACTGCCAAGCGAAATGATGTCGTTGCTCTTGAGAATCGTACTGCTCACCTGTACCGAGTTCACGGTCGTACCATTGGCGCTATTCAGATCCAGCAGCACCAGCGCATCAGAGTACGTCAATATCGTGGCGTGCAGCTTACTGACGAACGGGTCCTCTATAACGACGTCCGCAAAATCAGAGCGCCCGAGCAGCATCTTTTTTTCCTTGAGCGCGAACTCTTTCAGCTTCACGCCGTCCCTGCTCAGTATCAGACACGGTGGTATCGTCCCGGCGGCATCCTCGATGCTCAGCACCGGAATCCCGTTGACCGAAGTCGTGTCCTTGAGCGCCCGAGTATCGGAGACGGTCAGCGGAAAATCGTCGGCGCGGACGATCGCGGCGGCCGCATGCCGGTTCAACTGTCCGGGCCAGCCACTTGATCGCTGGTACAAGCGGTCGCAGACGTCTATCGGAAACACGGTTTTCGCGTCATTGATCCCGCTGGCTGTTAACCGCGCCTGCAGATAGACCAGGGCTTCTTTTTGCGACATTGGGTGAATCAGGTAGCTGCCGATGCATCGTCGCTCAACATTCGCGAGCCCGCCCGATTCCACCAGCGCGTCGAGGCTGTTGCGGGAGCTTACAATGATCCGCAGGGCGAATCGTCGGTTCACCTCAAGCTCCGCCAGCGCGTTCATGGTTGCCAGCGCACTCGGGTACATCTGATCGACGTTATCGACAATCAACAACGGCGCTTCGATCGTGCGTGCCTGTTGAACGGCAAACACCTTCATCATGCGCTGCAACTCGTCGTTGGACTCGAAATTCGCACCGAAGCCGAATTGCGAAAGCGCATGAGACAACAACTCGCGCGACTTCATTCGTGTCCCGTCGACGAGTGCGACTGCGGTTCCAGTCGGTAGCTGCTCGACCAGTCCCCTCAGGATCGTCGACTTGCCTGAGCCTTTCGGCCCCTGCAGCAGCCCGGCGCCTTGTAGCCCCCGGAGTTCCGATTGCAGATAGGTGACGGCATCCTGGTGTGACTTGTAGTTGATTATGATGTCACTGTCAGAGTCGGCGCCGAATGCCTGGTCGCCGAGCCAGGGTTGATATGCCTGCATGCGCTCGCTAATTCCCCTTTTGCCAAGATTTGATTATTTATCGGTTAGCCGACGAATAAACCTGCATTGGACATATTCCGCAACAGAGTCACGAGTCCATGCATGCTATCGGACTTATTGCAGGCGTTCCTTGAGCGCTGCGACCTCGTCCTCGAGTCTGCTGACGCGCTCCTCGAGTTCCGCCGAACTGACTCGAGAACGCGAGGGGCTCGATTTCGCGGCCACCGCGACATGCGCCTCGATATCCACAGGCCCGCAGAACAGGTGCATGTATTCCGAGTCCTTGCGGCCCGGCGTACGCGGTAGCTTGACGAGCAACGGCTCACCGTCCCGTTCGATCAGGCTCGTCAGGGCGACCGCGACCTCGGCATTGTCGGCGAAACGATGCAAGCGGCCACTTCGGGAACGCAGTTCGCCCGGCGTTTGCGCGCCGCGCAACAACAGGAGCGTCACGACCGCGAGTTGCGCGTCATCGAATTGAAGATCGCTGTACCGGGTATTACAGAATCGCTGCGTGTATTTCTCGGTACGGCTCTTGAAATTCTCTTCAGTGCGCGCGAGATGCTTGGCCTCGAGCATCCTGATCGTGTGCTGCACTTCGCCCTGGCTCAGCGCCATTACCGGGTCACGCCCCGATTTCTGGTTGCAGGCATTGGTCAAGGCATTGAGGGTGAGCGGGTACTGGTCGGGTGTGACCACGGATTTCTCAATCAGGCAACCAATGACGCGGGCTTCACTGGCATTCAACTCTTGCAGCACAGGCAGTTCCTCGGGAAGGGGCAGATATCGGGAAGCCGTACTTTGCGCTATTGCGGCATGCCTGACAAGACGATTCTATTAATTGCTTATTGCGTGAGTACTCACGTATTTGTTATGCTTTTCGCATGAACAAAACCATATCCAATGAACAGCACCTGGCGCTGGGATTCGCGGCGGCCTGGAATCGCGTGGAACGACGGCTCGACCATAGCCTCGGCGCGATCCGCGGGATCAGCCTGGCTGAATATCGCCTGTTGCGGGCGCTCGGTGATGCGCCGAACTCACAGGCAAGCCGCGTTGACCTCGCGGAGGCGGTTGGCCTCACGCCGTCGGGCGTGACTCGCGCACTCAGGCCGATGGAGAAGCTCGGTATGGTATCGACCGTCAGGAGCAAGCGCGACGCCCGGCTGGCTATCGCCGCCCTCACGCCGGCAGGTCGCGATTTGCTCAGCGACGCCTCAGGCGTGGTCGACGATGCAATGAAGACGATGGCCCGTCGCCTGCCAGACGATGGCCCTGGATTTGCAGAATTGCTGGAGTTTCTGGATAACATTGGCCGCTAGGCCATGAATATCCTGACTGCAACGCTAGTACTCGCAGCACTCGGCGGCAGCCCTGACCTGCAGTCGGTTCTGGACGAAATGCGGGAATCTCAGGACGTGCCCGGAATCAGCGCCGTCATTGTCAGCAGGGAAGATGTGTTGTTTGCCGGGGCCAGCGGCGTCGGCGACCTGGAGTCTTCAGAGCCGCTTACCGCAGGCAGC
>CAMYOJ010000009.1 GCA_947259985.1 uncultured Woeseiaceae bacterium | reverse complement strand
TTGTCCGGCCCGGGCGGCACAACAGACGGCAGTGGATTGCCCATTTCCGCGTGCTCGCGGCGCACCGACTGCGGCACCCACCAGCTCGGATCGCGCGCCTTCGACACGACAGTCGTACTGCCCAAGGGGGTCTCCCAGCCGACTCGGCCGATACCGATCGGATAGGTCAGCACCGGCTGCGCTTCGCCCTCTTCGACACGGGGAAAGTAGAAAAGGCGCTTCGTTGCGATGTTCAGCACCAGTCCCTGGCGTGGCACGTCGGGGAGAACATGCTGCGTGGGCAGCAGCACGGCCGTGTTCTCACCGGGCAGCCAGGGATTGATCCCGGGATTGGCTGCCACGATCTCGTCGTAACCCAGGCCATACTCACGTGCGAGGTCCGAGAAGGTGTCGTCTGCGCGCGTGAATACGACCTGCGGCTCACCGACCACGGATTGCGTCGGCGAACTCAGCAGGAATTCATTGGGTGCCAGCGGCTCCTGCACGGGGCGTTCGTCCAGCGGAACCGCGTCCGCTCCACGCGTCGCGCCTTTGAGGGAGTCGTCGAGCGTCGTGCAGCCGCCCGCTGCCAGCAGCGGCAGCAGGATCGCGAACCGTTTCAGTGCGGACGTTTCTATTCTTTGCTGCAGGTCGGTATCCGGCCTTCTTCGATTGCCTCATTATACATCGGCAGAGTCTTCGGCCATTCGGAGACCAGGTTCTCGATACGCGTCTCGCTGGCCGGGTGCGTCGACAGGAACTCGGCGGGCGCTTTTTCCGAGGACGCCGCCATGCGCTGCCACAGCGGTACCGATTCACGAGGATCGAAGCCCGCCTTGGCCATGTACTCGAGGCCGATAATGTCCGCCTCGCTTTCCTGGCCACGCGTGTGCGGCAGCGATATGCCGACGGCTGCGCCGGCGTCCAGCGCCTGTTGCGCCGTGTAGGTGGCGCCACTGTGGCCGCCACCGAGGATGATCGCCGCGACATTGACACCGATGCCCGTCAGCGAGGCCCTCGATGCGCGTTCATTGGAGTGCCGCGCGGTTACGTGCGCTATCTCATGACCGATGACGGCGGCGAGCTGGTGCTGGTTCTCGGTGACTTTGAGGATGCCCGTGAATACGCCGATCTTGCCGCCCGGCATGGCGAATGCGTTCACCGCATCGTTATCGAAGACGGCGAGGTCCCACTCGAAGTCGCTGTACGGCGGATCGAGCACCGCAACGACGGCCTCGGCAACACAGTACACGAAATCGATCTTCTTGCGATCGGTGGAGAGCGGCATGCTGGCGCGCATCTGGTTGAACGCTTTCCTGCTCTGCGCTTCGAGTTCCTTGTCGGACTTCCATATCATCTGGCTGCGCCCTGTAGGCGACGACGAGCAGGACGCCACGGCGAACGCCACCAGGACTATGGATATCAGCAAATGTATCTTCGGCATGCTCATGATTCTCCTCGCGCCTGCAGGCGAAGTATAACGCCCAGGCGTGCTTCTGAGGTGCATCGGTTTTCGACCAGTTGCCGCGACATCAGTTCCTCTGGCTAGCGCGGCAGCCGCGACTCGAAGCGCTGCCGCCAGCTGTTCGCCTCGGCCTTTTCGAGCAGACTGTCGATATTGGCCATGACCCGCTTCTGCAGCGGCTGCTTGATCTTGTAGGTCACCTGGTAAAGGTCGCGTTCGTCGCTACGCTCCTTGAGGAGTTCGTCGCTCGTTCTGATTTCGTCGGCGAGACCGTATTCGAGGGCCCGCGTTCCGTACCAGTGTTCACCAGTCGCGACCTTGTCGAGATCGAGGCCGGGCCGATAGCGTCCCACCGCGTCCTTGAACAGAGCGTGCACGTCCTCGAGTTCTTCCTTGAGCTTGGCGCGATCCTCGTCGGTGTTCTTGCCAAACATCGTCACGGTACGTTTGTGCTTGCCAGCCGTGATCTGCTCGAAGTCGACACCGTGGCTGTCGAGCATGCGATTGAAGTTCGGTAATTGCGCGAGCACACCGATCGAGCCTAGTATCGCGAACGGTGCCGCGTACACTTTCGACGCGACACAGGCCATCAGGTAGCCGCCGCTGGCGGCCACCTTGTCGACACAGACGATCAGCGGAATCTCACGATCGCGTATTCTCGCGAGCTGCGATGCGGCCAGGCCGTGTTCATGCACGACGCCGCCGTGATTCTCGAGCCGCACAATGACCTCATCGTCATCGCCGGCGACATCGAGTATCGCCGTCACTTCTTCGCGCAGCGACGCGACGGCTGTGGCCTTGAGATCACCCTTGAAGTCGACGACGAAAGTGCGTGGTTTCTCCGACGGCGCCTTGGCCTCAGCCTTGGCCTCTTTCTTTCTCTCCTTCGCGGCTATTTTGCGCTCGCTCTTGCTCGATATCGCGTTGCGCAGGCTATCGGCGAGGCTCTTGTATTTCTTGTTGAGGTTCTCGATCTCGAGACCCTCGAGATGCGCTTTGCGGCCCGCGGACGCTGCGACCGCGATGACGACGACGATCGCCGCGACGACCGTCAGGACCTTCAATAGAAACAAACCGTATTCAGCGAAAAACTGGCCCATGGCGATCCTGCCTGCGAATTCTAGATGGCTATGCCGACGTTATTTTTCTGCAGCACCTGCTCGGCGCGATAGCTCGACCGCACCATCGGCCCGGCAACCACCTCGAGAAAGCCTTTCTCGAGCCCCTCGCGCCGGTACGTATCGAACTCCTCCGGCGAAACGTAGCGCTCCACGGGCAGGTGGTTCGGGGTTGGGCGCAGATATTGCCCGAGTGTCAGGATGTCGACGTTGGCCGCACGCAGGTCTTGCATTGCCTGCATGATCTCGTTATCGCGCTCGCCGAGACCAAGCATGAGGCTGGTTTTTGTCAGTACGTCGGGGCGATGTGCTTTGGCGTGACGCAAAACGTCGATGGTCTGCTCATAGCCGGCGCGTGGATCGCGCACCGGATGCGTGAGGCGGCGCACCGTTTCCACATTCTGGGCGAACACCTCGAGGCCGGAATCGACGACGAGCTCGACATGCTCCCTGACGCCATTGAAGTCGGGGGTTAGTGCCTCGACGGCCGTGTGCGGGTTGAGCCGCTTGATTTCGCGCACACACTCCGCGTAATGCGCCGCACCGCCGTCTTCGAGATCATCGCGGTCAACCGACGTGATGACGACGTATTCGAGACCCATGAGCTGTACGGCGCGAGCGCAGTTGGCAGGCTCTTCAGCATCGAGCCACCCCTTGGGATTGCCCGTATCCACGGCACAGAAGCGGCAGGCTCGCGTGCAAACCGAGCCGAGCACCATGATGGTCGCCGTGCCCGCGTTCCAGCACTCACCAATGTTCGGGCACATCGACTCTTCGCATACTGTGCTGAGTTTGTGCTCGTGCACGATCTTGCGGGTTCCCGAATAACCACTACCGGACGGCATTTTGGCGCGCAGCCAGCGCGGCTTGTCGCCGCGCACGAGCGGTGCATTGTCGCGGCGCTGCTTGACACCATTCTTGATGGCCGAGAAGCCCTCGTCAGTCTGGTACTTGTTGCCGCTCTCGACGATCGTAACGCCTTTGAATTTTCGAGTGTCCTTGCTCAACGCATTGTCGCACAAATAACGCACAAAAAAAGATCCCGGCCGAAGCCGGGAGAGTCAGGGGGAAAATGTTACAAGACGCCAGAAGTGTTAGTGCAATCTCGACCAGCTGACCAGCTTCACGGCGCTCCGCTTCAGGTCAAAGTTCCGGGCCAGAATTGCCTCGATGTCGCGCTCATCGGAGTCTTGTTCCATTGGCTGGTTCAGCTCCACGACCCCGCAGAACTCATTGCCGTCGCGATAGTGCGCGTCGGTAAGAATGAACTGCGTGTAGTACTTGGCGGACATGGCTAAAGATTACGCGTGACCCGCTGGCCTATCTGTGAGCCACAGCACAATTTCCCGTTCCGGGACCCGGTATCCGCGAAAATTGGACGCAGGTCACTAATTTCACCCGAAATCAGGCCAATTCAGCGTAGAATTCTGAGGCATCAGGGACACGGTGCACAGATTTAGTGCGGCACCATATGTAATATCGGACAGCCTCTGCCTGCAGAGGGTCTGTCGAAAGAAGCTTTAAGGAAACTGAACAAATGGTCGCGAAAGCCAGATTTGCCAAAGTCGCCATCATGGGGCTGCTGCTAATGTCCTCCGCCGGCGGCTACGCCCAGGACGAGCTCAGAAAAACCTTTTTCAAGGAAGCCGATGCTGCAAAGGCCGCGGCCGATGCGCACAATGCCGAATTGCTGGCGCCGCGCAGTTACGAACGCGGCCTCAAGGAGTACCGCGACGCCGAAGAAGGACTCAAGCGCGGCCGTAACATCGAGTACGTACGCGACAACGCGGCGGACGCGACCACGTATTTCACGACTGCAGCGGATAAGGCGCAGCTCGCCGAAACGGCGTTGGCGCAGGTAATGAAGAGCCGCCAGGACGCGGCGAACGCCAAGGCCCCCGAGCTATCGGCCGACATCTGGGAGAAAGCGCAGCGCAAGTTCGGCGAGGCAATCCGCCTGCTCGAACGCGGCGACCTCAAGGGCTCCAAGCGGCGCGACATAGAGGCGACGAGCCTGTACCGCGATGCCGAACTCGTGGCCATCAAGGCGCAGTATCTCAGCGAAACCCGCCGCCTGCTGGCTGATGCCGATCGCGCCCGGGTCGGGCGCTATGCGCCGATAACGCTGGGCAAGGCCAAGCAACTTCTCAACGATGCCGAGCGTGAGCTCAGCGAGAATCGTTACGACACCGACTTGCCGCGCAGCCTTGCGCAGCAGGCCAACTACGAAGCGAAGCACGCAATCTACCTGTCCGAGGTCGTACGCGACGTCCGCGACAAGGATCTGACGGCCGAACAACTCGTGCTGCAGTGGGAACAGCCGTTGCAGGCGATCGCCGGCGTCGCCGACGTTGTCCCGGGTATGGAAGCAGGACCCGACCGGCTGACTGCCGAGTTGGTGGCGTTCTTCGAGAACCAGAGGAACGAGTTGCAAAGCCTGGAACAGGAGAAGGCCGACAACGAGATTCGCATCGCCGACATGGAAGAGGAAATGCGGGCGCTCGACGAGCGTCTTGGCGGCGCGACGGCCGAGCGTGCAGCGCTCGTCCAGCGTCTCGAGGCGCAGGCCCGCGTCAAGCAGCAATTCGCACAGGTCGAAAAGATGTTCACGCGCGACGAGGCCCGCGTATTCCGTGAGGGCAACAGCATCATCCTCAGGCTGCTGGGACTGAACTTCGACAGCGGTGCATCGCAGATCAAACCCGAGAACTTCGATTTGCTCGCCAAGGTTGAGAAGGCCATCGACGTATTCCCGCGCAGCGAGCTTATAATCGAAGGGCATACGGACTCGCACGGCGGTGACGACCTGAACCAGAAACTGTCGCAGGAACGTGCCGAATCAGTACAGCAATACATGATCAATGCTATGCGAATTCCAACCTACCGTCTGATTGCAACGGGCTATGGCGAAACCCGCCCGGTCGCCAGCAACGAAACCCAGGCGGGCCGCGCGCGCAACCGTCGCATCGACATCGTCATCAAGCCGAACATCGACGCGAGCTAGTTTGCGGCCATCAAGGAATCCTGACTGCGCCACCAGCTCGCCACCGTGCGCGCCGTCAGCTCATTGACCAGGTAGCCGTATTCCGAGTGCACATTCTGCGCGCCTTCCTGGCGGAAAGCGCTGTATAACTCCGCGTCCTCAAAGCTATGCACGAGCTCGAGTTCCAACATCTCCGAAAAATCGTTGGCCAACCAGGGATCGATCGCCGTCAGGTCACCAACGGCAACAAGATTCTTCCAGTTGCGAATGTTGTTCGGGTATCGCTCGACACCGACCATCGAATGCCCCTTGATGCGTTTCTGTATGTAGCGCTGCCCGAGCGGGCTGCCCATGGTCACAAGAAGATCGACGTCCACGTGGTCGATATCGTTATGCGACATTTCCCAGAGCGCATCGTAAGCGATGACCGAGCCCATGCTGTGGGCAATCAGGAGTACCGGCCGATGCGCTTCGACAGCCGCCCGCAACGGGACTTTGAGCATGCGCCGGGTGTGCTCGGCGATGCCGTTATCATCATTCACATAGCGCCGCAGGTCGCGCAGGTGCATCTCGGTGCGTTCGTTCGCGAGGTGCGGTATCAGGAACGGCAGGCGGTCGCCTATTGAGTACACCCAGCGGGCCAGTCGTCGTTTCCAGGAACTCGCCTCGGCGATGTCCTGGGCGGAGGCTTCGGGATTCGCGATGACCGCTTCGATAGCGGCGGCGTCAAGACTGATATCGCGGTGTTCACGATAAAAATCGTAAGTCCACGACACGATATCGAAACCACCCTTGATCATCGCAATAGACTCGGCAACCGGGACGTCGACGCGCCTCAATCCAGCGAGCAGGCAGCGCAGCAGCGCATCGCGATGGGCTTCAGGCACCGGTTTCGGCAGCAGCCCGGGCACATAGATGACGACAGGGTGCGCGACGATGTCCATCTCAGCTTTGACCGAGAACTGCCTCGAGTTCTCCGATATGTTGCACCTCGATGTCGGGCGCCTGGTATTCGTCGGGCCAGGCAGCGCCACTGCGATTCACCCATACCGATCTCAGGCCCGCATCGCGCGCGCCATGAACGTCCCTGAGCGGGTCATCGCCGACATGCAGAGTCTGTTCTGCGCTGGCACCACCCGCCCTGACGGCCGCGTCGAAGATCGGCCGGGCGGGTTTCGCGGCGCCCGCCATCGCCGCCGAGATGACGTCGTCGAAGAGGTCGCGGATGCCTATCTTTTCGAGGTTGGCGTTCCCGTTGGTTACCGCGACGAGCACGAAGCGCTGCCGCAGCTTCGTCAACGCGGTCCTGACGCCCGGAAACAGGCTTACGTCGTTGCGCGCGTCGTCGAAAACTTCGAATGCTGCGTCGACATGGCTGTCACCATACCCGGCCGCCTCGCCCAGGCGAGCGAGCACTGTACGGCGAATAAACGTCAGGTCATGCAAGTGATCCTCGAACTCGTTAAGCACCTCCTTGCGCAGTATCCGAAAATCATCGGGGCCAAACATCTCGGTGATACGCGGGTAGTTCTCACTCATCCACTCGTGAAGTCTCGCCTCTGCACGCCGTAATACCGGGTTGATTTCCCACAGCGTGTCATCAAGATCGATCGTTATGGTGCGAATGTCGTCCATGTATTGCCTGCGGCTCCCTGATCGACGACCATTGTGAGGTCAAGGCCTACGCGGAGCAAGACGATGAAATACCTGCACACGATGGTGCGTGTCACCGACGTCGACAAGTCGCTCGAATTCTACTGCGATCAGCTGGGCCTCGAGGAAATCCGGCGTTATGACAACGAGCAGGGGCGCTTCACGCTGATCTTCCTGGCGGCACCCGGTGACGAACAGGCACAGGTCGAACTCACTCACAATTGGGACCCCGAAGAATACGAAGAGGGCCGCAATTTCGGGCACCTCGCGTACCAGGTCGATGACATCTACGCGCTGTGCCAGAAACTCATGGACGCCGGCGTGACCATCAATCGGCCGCCACGCGACGGTCACATGGCGTTCGTGCGTTCGCCCGACAGTGTCTCTATCGAATTGCTGCAGAAAGGCGACGCCCTGCCGCCGACCGAGCCCTGGGCTTCGATGCCCAGTGTCGGGCACTGGTAATCAGGCCGTCGGCATCAGGGGCGGCAACAGCTCTTTTTGTTCGGCCTGTTTCTCATCCCGTTGTATCGAGAACGACCGCAGCGATTTCGCCAGCGCTGCGCCATCCCAGTCACGGCCACCGGGCCCGTAACTGGCTGACGAAAGCAGCCTGAGTTCGTCGGCAAGCGGCGACGACAAGCGGTCGGCAAGTTCGCCGATGCTGCGCGGCGCGCCCTCAGGCCATTGCAGCCGGCCCCAGTCCAGCAGTGCGCCCCGCACGCCCGCGGCGTCACCGGCAAGGGCGGCCTTGCGCGCCGACTTGAGTAACTTCGCCTGCTGCTTGTAAACGGGCGGCGGCAAGGGTTCGCGAGGCTCGCGCTTGCGGTCACGAGACGACCACCACCAGGCGAATATCGTGAGCAGCCACAGCGCGAACAACAGCTGGCTGGCGCGCGGCCAGAATCCGTCGGGTACGAGCCTGGGCACAGGGGCGGGCTCGGCCGTCGCCTCCACGGGCGCTTCGGGTTCAGGCGGCGCAGTTACCGCGGGCTGCCCGCGCACGGTCACCGTTCGTGCCGGCAGCGTCGCCACGCGCCAGGCGCCTGCGGCGATATCCCACCACGGCACCTCGAGCGCCGGCAGCTCGATATCGCCGCCCGCGACGCCTATCAGCGCGTACTGATCCTCGCGGACGCCACGGATCCCGTCCGTCTCTATGCGGCGACTCAGTTCGGGCTTGTCGGCATACACATTCATGCCGTCGATAACGGGCGGCTCGATCGCCGGAATCTGCGTCTCGATCTGGCCAAGGGCACTGATCTTCACACGTCGCGTGACGGGCTCGCCCGCGTCGATGCGACCGGGCTCGCGCGACCATTCCTCGCTGAGCTTGACGTCGCGTGCCGGCAGCCAGAAAGCGGTCGGATAATCATCGGGTGGCGCCGGTATCGGCAACACCTTCACGGTGTGCGAATCCGACTCGAACACCTTGCGACCCGTAATGCGGCCACCCCGCAACACACGCGCTTCGAAGCGCGCGGGAGATATCGCGATCTCGCCACTCTCCTGCGGGTAGATTGCGATGACGCGCTCGTTAACGTTGTAAGCCTTGCCGTTGAGCACGGCCTCGTAGCTTTTCTCGTCGCCCGCCAACTCGACCAGTGCCTCGACACCGCTGATCGTCGGTTCGCGCAGCGCAGGCTGCCGTGTTGCGACCGCCCGGTATACCTTGATGCGGTACAGAATCTGGGCCTGCACATAGGTTTCCGCCTGGTCGATCTCGCTCGTGACGAAAACGTCCGCCTCGCCGGGTGGTGCGTTGCTCGGCTCGTTGACGTTGATGCGAACGGGCGCACTTCTTTCCGATCCGATCGCGATCGATGGAATCTCGAGCAATCCCGTGCGTTTGGGCATCAGCGCAATCGTCCACGTGCGGCTGCGGCGGATCTCGCCGTTGTATATCGACGTATTGCTGAGCTGACTGATCTGACCCACATAGAAGTCTGTATCGAGTACCGTCAGATCGGGCTCGAGATCCGTATTGGTATCGACAATGACTTCGAGCATGAACGACTCGTTGAGATCCACGGATGGCCGGTCCACCTGTGCCCTGACAGCCGCTGCCGCCTGCGTGGCGACCAGCAGCACAAGACACATGCTCAAACACAGGTTCTTCATCAGTCTTACCACGGTTGTACCTCGTTATCGGGCCAGACGCTGTTGCCGTCCTGGTCCTTGCCGGAACGCTGATACTGGTGGCGGAACTTGCGGCGCAACAGGCCGCCTGGATCATCGGGAATACGCCTGAGCCACTGTTCCATCGCCTGTTGCTGCTCCTGCTGCTGCCGCAGCTCGGCAAGCTCCGCCTCAGACATTTGCTGCGGTTGTTCGCCGGTCTGCGCTTCCTGTGCTGCGCGCTCGAGTTCCTGTCGCAGCGCTTCGAGATCTTCCTCGCTCATCTCCTGTTCGCCGCTATCGGCCGATTCGTTATCCTGGGACTCACCCTCGGACTCCGAAGTGCTTTCCTCGCCTTGCTGATCCTGCTGGCTTTCGGCATCGGATTGCTCGCCTTCGCCACCCGGGTTTTCCGAGGACTGCTGGTCGTCGCCCTGTTGTTGCTGTTGTTGTTGCTGCTGGTCCCTGAGGTTCTTGACGAGATCGAGGTTGTAGGCGGCATCCTCGTCGTCCGGGTCCATTTCGAGGACCTGCTCGTAAGCGTCGATCGCCGAGTCGAGTTCGCCCAGCATCGCCATCGCGTTGCCGAGATTATAGAGATTGCGCTTATCGCCCCGCTCCGCGAAGCCGGCAGCACTATTCGCATAGTCTTTGGCGCGATAACGGGCAACGGCCCGCCATTCGCCGTCTTCGAACAGGGCGGCCGCATCCCCGGCGTTACCGTCCTCGAGCGCTTCTCGTGCCTGCTGATCGGAATTGAACCAGAGATCGTCCCACAAGGACGCCTCGGCGGGTTCGGCCATCGGCAGGATGAAGACCAGCGCCACCAGCACCCAGCCACGCCGAAACGCGAGCGCCGCGAGTGGCAGGAGCAACAGCACGAGCCACGGACCTTCTTCGCGCCAGCGATCGGTGGCCAGTGATTCGTCGGAAGCCGCGGCAGCCATGACCTCTCCAGACAGCAGTATGTCGAGATCGTCGTTATCGGCAGACAGCACGGCAAAACGGCCGCCACCGGCCTCGGCCAGTGATCGCAACCCCCTTTCCTCGAGCCGAGGCAGCGCGATCTTGCCGCGATTATCCGTCACGAAGCCCCCGGACAGGCGCGGGATCGGCGCACCGTCCCTGGTACCGACACCCAGTACCGAAAGTGTGTAACCCGCTTCCTTGAGGCCGCGCGCCTCGTCCTCCGCAGCCGGCGACGAACCGCCGTCGGTGATCAGCAAGACTTCGCCGTAGCCGGCACCCGCCTGGTCGAGCAGCTGCTGCCCCTTCTTCATCGCAACGGCAGGGTAGCTGCCGCGGCTCGGCATGATATCGGTACTCAGGCTGTTGACGAGCGCGGCCACTGTATCTGTATCTGTTGTCAGCGGTGTCACGGTAAATGCGTTCGCCGAGTAGACGACAAGCGCCGTCTGGCCGCTCTTGCGGCGCTCCAGGATATCGAGGATCTTGAGCCGCGCGCGAACCAGGCGACTCGGCGATACGTCCTGGGCGTCCATCGAGCGCGACAGGTCGAGCGCGATCACGAGCGCCTGCTCGGCACGAAACACGGGTTGCTCGATTCGCTCCCAGGCAGGACCTGCCAGTGCCACGGCCGCCATTACACCTCCCAGCCCCAGCAGCCACCAGCGATAGTCGCTGCCCCTCCCCGGGGCGCGCGACAGCACGAACGGCATCAACGCCGCATCCACGACCTGCTGCCAGTTACCGGCGCCCAGGCGACGTCGGCCCAACCACACGGCCACGAGCACGACGATCGGAATGGCGTACAGCCACTCGGGACGCAGGAAATGGAAATCAGCCGGCATCTGTCTGCACCGTCGCCGCACGTCGAATGCGGATCTCTTTGAGCAGGCCGACGAGACACATGAAGGCAACCAGCACGAATGCCCCGCCCAGCGGCCAGAAGAACAGCGATTTCACGGGACGGAATCCCGACTCGGGCTCCTCCACGGGTTCCAGCTCGTCGACCAGCCGGTAGATGTCCTGCAGGCTCGCCGTGTCCGTCGCGCGGAAATAGCGGCCTCCCGTGAGCTCCGCGATCTGCGTGAGCGTTTCTTCGTCGAGATCGGCGGACGGATTGATGCGGCGGCGTCCGCCAATCAGGGACGAGACTTCGAGTTGTTCTGCGCCGATACCGATCGTGTAAATCCGCAACCCGACCTGCTGAGCCAGTTCCGCCGCTTTAACGGGATCGACCTCACCCGCCGTGTTGGCGCCATCGGTAAGCAGGACGAGCACCTGGTCGCCGTCCTCTTCCGGTTGTTCGTGAACGCGCCTCACGGCGAGCGTGATCGCGTCGCCGATCGCCGTCTTCTCGCCGGCCAGGCCGATGAACGCTTCGAGCAACAGGATCTTGACGGTTTCACGATCCAGCGTCAGCGGCACCTGCAGGTACGCACGTTCGCCGAACAGAATGAGCCCGATGCGATCGCCCTCGCGGCGCGAGATAAAGTCACTCGCGACCGCCTTGGTCGCGGTCAGGCGATCCACACGCCGGCTGCCAAGCTCGAAGTCTTTCTGATCCATGCTGCCCGACAGATCGACCGCCAGCATAAGGTTGCGGCCCGAAACGGGAACGTCGAGTTCATCGCCGATGCGCTCGGGACGCGCCGCGGCAAGCACGAGCAGCAACCAGGCTATGACTGCCACCCAGAATCGCCAGTTGAGCAGCTGTTCCGCTTCCGAGCGATCCTTGAGCGTCTCGAAGCTGTCGAGCGTCGGCACCCGCAGGCCCGCTTCGGAGAGGCCTCGAGCCGCGGGCAGGAGTAGCCGTACGATCAGCGGCAGCGGCAAAGCCAACAGCGCCCAGGGCCAGGCCAGCGACCACATCAGGCATGCCCTCCGAGCGGCACGCTGAGGCGCATGCGAACGGCCGAGATCAGTGCGTCGATATCGACATCGGAAAAATCACCTGCGGGATCACGGTACGGCAACTGCAGCAGGCTCTTGCCGCCTTCGGTGTGGAAGTAAGGCAACGGCATGCCACGATCGAGCCACCTGAGCCAGGCGTCTCCCGTCAGGCCGGCGACCTCGTCTCTTTCCGCATAGGCCAGCATGCCGCGGCGCAACAGCTCGGAAAGCTGCTTGCCGAGCGCCACGGGATTGCGATGCTCAAGGTACTCCGACTCGAAGCGCGCGAGTTGACCGAGCGCAAAGCGGCGTGGCGCGTTATGCCGGTATCGCCGGTAAGCGCGGTACAGCAGGTATCCGAGGAAAGCCGCGAACACGGCGATCAGCAGCCACCAGCCGGGCGCCAGCGGCCACCAGCCGACAGGCTCGGGCAGGTGCAGGTCGCGCAGTGGCAGGGTCGTTTCTTCCATGCTCAGCGTGTCCTCTTGCCCAGGGCCGTCTGCAAAGTGCTGACGGGATCGTCATCGGTCGACATCGGCATCAGGTGAATGCCGTAGCGCTGGCAGAACGTCTCGAGCACTTCGGCCCGTTGTTCGAAGGCCTGCTCGTAGTCGCGCCGCGCCGCGCCGGCGAATGTGTCGATGGCCATTTCGTCGTCAGAGGACACGAGACGGTATCGTCCGGGCGGCGGCAAGCTGCGTTCCAGCGGATCGTTCATGAAAACGGCAAGGACTTCGTTGTGCCTCGCCACGCTCGACAGGTAGGACTGTGCCTGGCGCCCGAAGCCCGTAAAATCGCTGGCGACCACGACGAGACTACCCGGACGCGCCACGCGCCGCAGCGCGGACATCGCCTGCCTGAGCGCTTCAACGTTTGCCGCCGGGTCGCGCCGTTGCCAGTCCGCGTGACCGGCGAGCTCGTGCACGAATCGCAACGCGGCCTGGCGTCCCAGCCTGGGCTTGAGTTCGCGGTGCGTCGTGTCGCCGAAAATGAGCCCGCCCAGGCGATCGCCGCGATGGTGTGCGGCCCAGGCCAGCAAAGCAGCTGCCCGGCTTGCGTTCACAGACTTGAAATAGCCGCGCGTGGCGAAATGCATGTTCGAGCGCAAATCGACGACGACGAGTACCGGCCGTTCGCGCTCTTCGCGGAACAGCTTGGTGTAGGCCGTCGTACTGCGCGCCGTGACGCGCCAGTCAATACTGCGCGGGTCGTCGCCGGGTTGGTACGGCCGCGACTCGTCGAATTCCATGCCGCGGCCGCGGAAATGCGAAACGTAGGCGCCCGTCTGCAGCGAGTTCACTCGCAATACGTCGAGCGCAATGGCCCGCGCCGGGCCGCTCAGTCGAATCAGGCCTGCCTGGCTGACACTGACCGGCGATGCGTCTTCAGGGATGTGATCGAGTCGCGCCATTGCCGTATCGCCTAAGGCACGCCGACACCGTCCAGAACGCCCTGGATGACCGAGCCCGCCTCGACACCGTCAGCCTCGGCCTCGAAACTCAGCACGAGACGATGGCGCAGAACGTCGGGCGTCACAGCCTGCACGTCCTCGGGACCTACATAGTCGCGCCCGGCGAGCCAGGCATGCGCGCGTGCGGCACGGTCGATTCCCATGCTGGCACGGGGACTCGCACCGTACAGAACCTGCCCTTCGAGCGCCGCATCGACGGCACCCGGATTGCGCGTCGCGACCACGACATTGACGATGTACTCCTCGAGCTCGGGCGCCAGGTGCAGGTTCAGGATGTCCTGGCGTGCCTGCATGATCGACTCACGTGACAGCAGCTCGGGTGGCTGAAAGGCGTCGCGCTCACCTTTCTTCGCTTCGTCGCGATTGAGAACGAGGATGCGGCGCTCGTCCTCGACACTCGGATAACCCACCTCGACGTGCAACAGGAAGCGGTCGAGCTGCGCTTCCGGCAGCGGATAAGTGCCTTCCTGCTCGATTGGATTCTGGGTCGCCATGACCATGAACAGGTCCTCGAGCGGATAGCTTTTGTCCCCGACCGAGATCTGCCGCTCTTCCATCGCTTCGAGCAGTGCTGACTGCACTTTGGCCGGCGCACGATTGATCTCGTCCGCCAGGATCAGGTTGTGGAACAGCGGGCCTTTGCGGAATTCGAAGGTGCCCTCCTGCGGACGGTAAATATCGGTACCCGTCAGGTCGGCGGGCAGCAGGTCAGGCGTAAACTGCAGCCGGTGAAAGTCGCCTTCGATGCTCTCGGAGAGCACCTTGATCGCACGCGTCTTGGCGAGGCCCGGCGCGCCCTCGACGAGCAGGTGGCCGTCGCAGAGCAATGCGATGAGCATCCTGTTGATCAGGTGTGCCTGGCCGATAATCAGCCTGCTCGCATGTGCTTCGAGCATTTGAAACTGTTTTGCGACGCTCATTAACTACTCCGAGGGAAAATGCGGCGTGCCATTTTAGAGATGATGCGTCGACAGTCCAACCGGTCGCAGGCTTTTTTGCTCATAAAGGGGCATGTTTCAGTAGTATTGACCCCCATTCGGACAATACTCGGACCGATACATTGCAGCAAATTCGAAATAATCCCCGAATAATGGCCATCGTCATGGCGGCGGCGCTTGGCGGCTGCGAGCGGGCGCCCGAGGTCGTGGAGGCGCCTCCTGTCGCCGAAATCAGCTGCGGCGACAACGGTTTTCTGGCGGCTGAGCTGTACGGGAGTATCGAGAGATCCGTGAACTGGACGACCGCAAACATGCGCTGCGAGAGCATGCTGCGACCTGACGGCGAAGGTGTACGCCTCAGGTTCACGGGTGACGCGGCCGAGCGTCAGCTTGTTATCATCCTCGCCCTGCCGGACCTGGAGCGCGGCATGACGGGTAAGGAGCTCGCGACAATTGCGACGCTCACGGTCGAAGGCACGGGCCGTTTTTTCAGCACGCCGAATCTCGATGCCTGCTGGTCCGACATCAGCACACAGGATCCGGTCGATGAAGACGAACAGCGCTATGACGTCGGGGGCACCATGTACTGCGTGGCACCCCTCGGCGAGGTCAACGGCGACGCGGCGATCTCGATTCCGCGACTCGAGTTCCGCGGCATTATCGACTGGGGCACGGAATGACCCGGCAACTGCTCATAATCGTCGCAGCGCTGGCGACGCTGGGCGCCGCCTGCGAACCCCGACCGGCCGCCGACGAGAAAAGCGGTAGCGGACTCGATGCAATATTTGAAAAGGAGGCGCTGATCATCGTCAGCGACGACGGCAAACGGCACCGCTTTGACGTTTACATCGCGGCCAACTATCAGCAGCAGCGGCGCGGACTCATGTTCGTGCGCAAGCTGCCGGAAACGACGGGCATGTTGTTCGTCTACGAAAACGCAGGGGTGCGTTCTATGTGGATGAAGAACACCTACATATCGCTGGACATGATCTTCGCCCGCGCCGACGGATCGGTCTCGTCGATCATTCACGACACCGTGCCACAAACACTCGAGTCGCAGAGCTCGATCGAGCCCGTCAATTTCGTACTCGAACTGAATGCGGGCACGGCCCGACGATTGCAGATCGGCAGGCGCAGCCGCTTGATCCGGGAAACAAGCGGTAGCGAATAGCGGGAGGATCTAGAGTACGGCTGCGATCGAGTCGGCCAGGTAGTTCACGTTGCCGGCCGTAATGCCCGCGATGTTTATGCGGCTCGAATCGACCATGTAAACGCCGAAGTCCTTTTTGAGGTGCATGACCTGCTCAGGCGATATCCCGAGAAAGCAGAACATACCGACCGCGCGCACGAGATGCGAAAAATCATGATCGGGCGCCCGTTCCTTCAACGCATCATTGAGCAGCACGCGCATCTCGCGCAGGCGACCCCTCATTTCCGCCAGCTCGATTCGCCAGGCGGCCTTGAGCTCGGGATCGTTGAGGATCAGGCTGACGACGACCGCTCCGTGGTCGGGCGGCACCGAGTAAATGGTCCTGACCACGTTGTTGACCTGGCTGTAGACAGTGTCGCGCGATGCGGTGTCGGCAGCGAGAATCGACAGCGTGCCGACGCGATCGCGATAAAGACCGAAGTTCTTCGAGCAGGAATTCGCCACGATCATCTCTGGCACGAGGCCCGCGAGGTGGCGAACGGCGAAGGCGTCATCGTTGAGGCTGGTGGCGAAACCCTGGTAGGCCATATCGACGAACGGCACGAGCTCACGCTCCACGATGACATCGGCGATCGCCCGCCAATCGTCCTCTGACGGGTCGAGACCCGAGGGGTTATGGCAGCAGGCGTGCAGCAGCACGATGTCGCCGGCGGGCGCCTGCCGCAGGCCTTCGAGCATCGCGTCAATGCGAATGACATGCTTGTCGGTGTCGTAGTACGGGTAGGGTTTCAGCGTCAGGCCGGCCCCGCCCAGCAGCGGAATGTGATTGGCCCAGGTCGGCTCACTGACCCAGACGGTGGCGTCTTCGCGCGCCCGCAGGATCAGGCTCGCTGCGACACGCAATGAGCCCGAACCGCCCGGCGCCTGTATCGTCATCAGGCGGCTCTCATCGACGGAGTCGGCAAACGTCAGTTGTTGCATCTCGGCGTTGAACGACGGATCGCCGGCTGTGCCGATGTATGCCTTGCTGTCCTGCGTATCCACGAGCCGCTGTTCGGCTGTCTTGACGACGTCGAGTACGGGCGTCTCGCCCGCCGCTGTGCGAAAGACACCGACACCGAGATCGACTTTCTGCGGCCGGGGGTCATTCCTGTGTTCGGCGATGAGGCCCAGGATGGCGTCCGCCGGCGCGGGTTGCATGGATTCAAACAAGATCGTTCTCCGCGAGATAGGGCTGGTCAACGCGCCACCAGTCTAAAGCATTGTACAAACGAAAACGCCGGCTCGAAAGCCGGCGTTCCGTGATGTGCTTTTTGCAGGAGTTTATCCGGCTTTGGGCGCCCATACCGAACACCAGCCGGCAGCGGCAATGGCCTTGCCAGGGAATATCTGGCAGGGTCGCCATGCGTCACCGTCGTTGCCTTGCACGAGCGCGCAGTTCGCGCAATTCTGCTCGGGCGCCGGGTTGTTGCGCGTGGTCGGATCGACTGACGATGCGTCTTCCGTGTACTTCATGGCCTTGGCCATGGGGTCATCGGCTGACAGGTGCGGCAATTCATCAGCCTGTGCTTCGCGACCGGGCTGCATGAAACAGCCTGCCGCGGCTACGGCCGACAGTTGGATAAACTTGCGGCGTGCGATTTTGCTCAAGGTAGTCTCCTTTTGACGAAGCGGGAATTCGTTGAACCGGCGGGTATTGTAGGGCATGAAGCTGAACCTGAGCAAAACATGCAGACAACTGATTTGTAACAGTTTTTTTGCGAACGATTCTCATTAAGGTCTGTACACCCCGCCACTGCGATATACTACGGGATCCTGGTCTGTGTGAATGATCCGCATGTCCCCAAGCAGTCTTGCAAGCCGCATCACCAGGATTAGCGGCGCGTCTCGAACCGAGGAGAACGACCTGCTCGCCGTCGAAGAGCCGCTCGAGATCCGGCTCGGGTATGAGAGAGACGGCGAACGCGTATCGAGCAGCATCTCGATCACGATGCGCACACCGGGCGACGACGAAGACCTCGCCACCGGCTTTCTGTTCACAGAGTCCAT
>CAMYOJ010000008.1 GCA_947259985.1 uncultured Woeseiaceae bacterium | reverse complement strand
CGTCAGCGCCGCCGTCAGCGTCGTCTTGCCGTGGTCAACGTGACCAATCGTGCCAACGTTAACGTGGGGTTTTGTTCTCTCAAATTTCTCTTTAGACATGGCCTTTTCCTGCTGATCTAAAAATGATCCAAAAAATACTGCTTCTCAATCTGGAGCCCACACCCGGATTTGAACCGGGGACCTCTTCCTTACCAAGGAAGTGCTCTGCCCCTGAGCTATGTGGGCAATCTCTCGCGAGTGCACATCCTTCCGTCTTGGAGCGGGTGATGGGAATCGAACCCACATCATCAGCTTGGAAGGCTGAGGTTCTACCGTTGAACTACACCCGCCTTTTCATTCCCGCCCCCTATATAAGGAGTTCGGGCCTTGTGTCTTTCGCCGCGCGTCACTTTATTCAGGCGTGCAAAAATCCTGACAGTCTTCGTTTATTAAACCGTCCGGATAGCATATTTCCTGTCTGTGTCTCGCGCGGCTGGTACCGTCTGAAATCCTCCCTCAGCCGATCCAGCATCTGGTGGAGGGGGTAGGATTCGAACCTACGTAGGCATAGCCAGCAGATTTACAGTCTAGGATTCGAACCTACGTAGGCATAGCCAGCAGATTTACAGTCTGCCCTCGTTGACCGCTTGAGTACCCCTCCGCGTACGCAAGCCGGGCATTGTCTAACCAGACTGCCCTAGTGTCAACAGCTAAGCCGCTGTTTTTTTGGCTCTCGATCCGGGCCCGAATTGTACCTGAATCCCTTGGCCGGTGGGCGATTCGGCACAAATCAGGCTTTTCGCGCCCAATGCCAGGGTTCGTAGATGAATCCGTAGGGATTATCTCGCGGGTAAGTCATCGAAAATCCGAAGCCGGCCGCGTTCTCGGTGAGCCAGCGAAACGCCGGCGAGCCCTCGAATTCCTCGGTCAGCGGGCGACTGCCGGGGGATGCGACGTCCACGGCGCGGCCCGTGTGGTGCTCGCTGAATCCGGGCGCCGCATTGACCCGAAGAATCTCGCTAACTGATTGACCTGATTCGATTTTATTGCGAATCAGGCCGGCCTGGTACTCAAAGCTGCGATAGCCGGAGACGATCAGCAGCTGGATGCCGTCACCGGCCGCGGCATCCACCATGGCAGCCCACTGCACGGCGGATTTCGGCTCGAGCCGTTGCATGCGCCCCACGAGGTTGGGTCCGATATCGACGAGTTCGGAGGCCTCGTCATAGACGGGTTTGGCGTCGTCACGCCCATATTCCTCGGGGATGCCGAGTTCCCTGTGCAATTCGCGTAGCATAGGTGCGCAATTGTCTCACGAGATGCCGACACGAACTAATGCCTGAAGACAAAATCTACAGGAACGACGAAGGCGCCGAGCCGTTTCGCTTCAACGACAAGGTTGCGGCCGTATTTCCCGATATGTTGCGGCGCTCGATCCCCGGTTACACGGCATCGCTCGAGGCCATCGGCTCGCTCGCGGCTCGCTATGTGCGTGCCGGCACCAACTGCTATGACCTCGGCTGCTCGCTGGGCGCTGCCACGCTCGCCATGCGCCAGGGAATACGTGAGCCCTGTTGCCGGATCGTGGCCGTCGACGTCGCCCCGGCGATGATCGCACGTTGCCAGGAGATCATTGCCGAAGACGATCGCCTGTCGGCGCCGGAAACCGATGTTGACGTCGTCGCGAGCGATATTCGCGATATCGAGATCGTTAATGCGTCCATGGTCGTGCTCAACTACACCCTGCAGTTCCTTGGCGTCGACGATCGCGACGAGCTCCTCCGCCGCGTCGCACGCGGACTGAACAAAGGCGGACTGCTCGTGCTATCCGAAAAAGTCGTCGATGAAAATCCGGCGATGGAAGACCTGCTCGTCGAGCTGCATCACGAGCACAAGCGGCGCAACGACTACAGCGCCCTCGAGATAAGTCGCAAGCGCGCGGCTCTCGAAGAGGTACTGATACCCGAAACCGTGGCGACCCACCGCGAGCGACTCAAGCGCGCCGGATTCTCGGATTCGGCCGTCTGGCTGCGATACTTCAATTTTGTTTCCATCATCGCGATTCGCTGACCATGCCGGACCTCATTCGCTTCGATGCCCTCGCTGGCCAACTTTCCGCGATGGGCCTGGAGCGCTGGGTCGAGAGTCTCGAGGCGATCTGTAGCACCCGGATGTCGGCGGCGACGCATGGCGACTTCAGGCGCTGGCAGGAAGTTCTGCTCGCCCTGGAAACTGCGGCGCCCGCTGACCGTAAGGCACTGCTGCTCCAACTGGTGCCCTGGCGCAAAGGCCCTTTTGATGTCGGCGGCGTCGAGATCGACAGCGAGTGGCGTAGCGATCTCAAGTGGTCGCGTGTTGCAGACAGCATCGAGCCACTCGCTGGCCGCAAGGTGCTCGACGTGGGCTGCGGCAACGGCTATTACGCGCTCGAGATGCGCAAAGCCGGCGCCGATCTCGTCATCGGCGTCGATCCGACGCTGCTGTTCGTCATGCAGTTCGTTGCCGTCAATCAGTTTGTTAAAGACCCGGCAGTGTTCGTATTGCCATTGAGGCTCGAGGAGTTACCGCCCGCGAACAATGCCTTCGACACCACGTTTTCGATGGGGGTCCTGTACCACCAGCGCTCGCCTGTCGATCACTTGCGGCAGCTGCGCACGACGCTGCGGCCCGGTGGCCAGCTCGTGCTCGAAACAATCTTCGTGCCCGGAGAAGAATCTTACGCCTGCACGCCATCCGATCGATATGCGCGGATGCGCAACGTCTGGCTACTTCCGACGATTGCCGAACTCACGACCTGGATGCGGCGCTCGGGTTATCGCGACATCGATGTCGTCGATACCTCGATTACGAGCATCGATGAGCAACGCAGCACCGAGTGGATGCCGTTCGAATCGCTGCGCGAGGCGCTCGATCCCGACGACCCGTCGCGCACGATCGAAGGATGGCCTGCGCCGCACCGCGCCGTCGTGACCGCCACGAGCCCTGCAGCCTGAAACCCGGCATCTCGCCACACGTGGTCTATAATTTCAGTCATAACTGAAACAAGAGAAAGAACCGATGAAAATGACACCGGCCGTCGAGAAGTACGTTCTCCACTGGGGGGAGATGGGCACACGCTGGGGTACGAATCGCACCGTCGCGCAGATACAGGCGCTGTTGTACCTGTCACCTGAGCCGCTGCGAGCCGACCAGATCGTCGACCTGTTGTCGGTCGCCCGTTCGAATGTAAGCACGAGCATCCGCGAACTGCAGAGCTACCGGCTGGTTCGCATGACCCATGTCCTCGGAGATCGGCGCGACTATTTTGAATCGCTGCATGATGTCTGGGAGCTGTTCCGCGTGATCATCGAACAGAGAAAGCAGCGCGAACTTAATCCAACCCTGTCGATGCTCAGGGACTGCGCAGCCGAGATCGACCAGGAGAAAGACACCGACCCGTTGACCAAGACGCGCGTCGCGAACATGCTCCAGTTCGTCGAAACGACGAGCCACTGGTACGAGGAAATCAACGACATCCCGACAAGTACGCTGACCAAACTCATGAAACTCGGCAAGCGCATCACGAAGCTTGTGAAATGACGTCCGACGAGCAGAACGCACAACTCGTTCTACTGAGTTCTCGCAAGGGAATACTCAACCGAAGCATGTCCTCGATTTTTCGAAACCCGAAAGTAGCCAGGGCCGTTTACCCGATGCTGACGGCGTGCCGCAAGCTACTGCTCTGGCTATTGGGCAGATCGAAAATAAATAGCGAGCAGCGCTCGCGGAGGTAAGCGTACCCGGCTAGAAAGAAGCGTTCGGCGTCGCGACGCAATCGGGCACGGTCTGGTGCTCGCCTCCGCGGGTCTCGCGCAACAACCAGGTCGTCTCGCTCATCGCCATGGATTCGGGTCCGCCGTTAATCGTCCCGGCGGGCCGGTAGAAATAACCACCCGCCTGGTACTGCCAGGTATACGCCTCGCCCTGCACGCATTCAGTGTGCTGGTAGCTGCCCTGCAGCAGGTAACCTTCGCGAATCGTGGACGATTCCTCCCAAGGAAGTGCCGCGCCAGGCGTTACGCGCAGCAACCACGTCGCCGCGCCGTTACCGGGATCTTTGCGAAGCTCCTTGGTCGACACACCGTCGACTGCCGTCGACTGCCACTCAAGCAGGGATGCGTCGATGATGATGGGTGAGCGGATAACCGACTCCGGATCGACGTCGTTCAGGAAGTACAGGATCCTGGCGCCATCTGTCGAACGCAGGTTGAATCCGAGCGAGCCCGCCGGCAGGAACGCGTAACCGCCGCGGCCAAGTTCTATGTCTGCGATCGTCATGCTGCCGTCTACAACGAAGATTTCCATCGATCGGCCCGGCATGCCGCCGCTGGTACCGTTCCACTCCGGCGGCACGTCGATACGCTTGCTGCCGCGGCGCGTCTTCGGGTCCCCCGCCAGTTGCTTCGCTCGAATACCGGGCATGCTCGCCATGAAGATATCCGGCAGTTCATCGACCTGCACGAACGCCGGGTAAGGCAGCTTCGGCGGCCCGCTGGCGCAGGCCGTCATCACCAGGCAACTGATCAGACAGAGACAGGCGGACTTGAGCATCTGGTTACCTTTTATGCCAAGAAAAAAGCCGCCCGAAACGGGCGGCATAGTAAGCAGAAGATGTATTCGGCTGGGAACGTTACAGATTCGAATGATCGAAACATCAGTGTTGCGCTGGCATTCGTCTTGTACCGCGTCCCGGCTGGCAATCCGCTTCGTCATCGGCAACGACTGATTGCAGGTTGCAGTCGATCGGGTGACGTGTTGAGAGGATTCACAGAGCACCCGCCCGTTGAGTCACGCATCCAGCATGGCGGCTTGCCCACTTTGCCTTCCTACATCTCATCTCCGTGCGTACCGGATTGGTACGCACGGAATGCTACTACATCTTGTATAGGAAGGCTAATTACACACTATATCTAGACTATTATCGCAAAACAGACGACGGGTCGTGCCGAAACAGGTAGTCTTCTTGCCACAGGAAACAGGGGGAAAACCCGCTTTGACGAATTCTATGATCGAGGGCCGATCGCGGCACCAGGTAATAGGCCTTTTTCTCGGGCCCGCAATCGCCTTGCTGATGATGCTCGCCGACGCGCCAGCGGATCTGTCCGCAGCGGGCTGGCGCACGGCATCGGCAGGTGTCCTGATGGCTATCTGGTGGGCAACCGAAGCAGTTCCAATTGCTGTCACGGCGTTGCTACCGATCGTGCTGTTTCCGTTGCTCGGGATCAAAGAGCTTCCGGACACCGTCACACCGTATTCGAACAAGGTCATCTACCTGTTTCTCGGCGGCTTCATCGTCGCATTCGCCATGCAGCGCTGGAACCTGCACCGCCGCATTGCCTTGAGCATCCTGGAGCGTGTCGGCAGTGACGGCCGTTCGCTCGTGGGCGGATTCATGCTCGCAAGCGCGCTCCTGAGCATGTGGGTCATGAACACGTCGACGACGATGATGTTGTTGCCGATTGCCGTGTCCATCATTTCGGTCGTTCACAACAACGTGGATGGCCTCAATGAGGAGGACAAGAAAAATTTCCAGTACGCGCTGCTACTAGGCGTCGCCTATGGCGCGACGATCGGCGGCATGGCAACGCTCATCGGGACAGCACCCAATGCGATGTTTGCCTCATTCATGCAAACGACGTACGGCGTGGAAGTCGACTTCGCACGATGGATGCTGGTCGGCGTGCCGTTGTCCGCGCTGATGCTTCCGATGGCCTGGCTCGCGCTGACCCGTTGGGTATTCAACGTCGATTTCAAGACCTCGGGCGAGGGTCGCGCGGCGCTGCACCGCATGAAAGAGGAAATGGGGTCGATGACGCTGCCCGAGAAACGTGTTGCCATCGTATTCGTTCTCATGGCGCTGACCTGGATAACGCGACGGCTGCTCGTGCAGTTGCCGGGCTTGTCGGCGCTCGACGATTCGATTATCGCAATGGCGGGTGCGATCTCCCTGTTCCTGATTCCGAGCGGCGACAAATCCGACCCGCTTCTGTTGCGCTGGAAATATGCCGAGAAACTGCCCTGGGGCGTCCTGATCCTGTTCGGCGGAGGACTGGCGCTGGCGAGCGCGGTCTCTGATACCGGGCTCGCCCATTGGCTCGGTGGCAACCTGCAGACGCTCGGAATGCTTCCGGTCGCCGTGCTCGTCGTCATCGCCGCGACAATGATCATCTTCCTCACGGAACTGACAAGTAACATTGCAACGACGGCGACCTTTCTTCCCGTCGTTGGCGCCATTGCAATAGAGTCCGGGATTGATCCGATTGTCCTGACCGTGCCCGTCACGTTCGCGGCAAGCTGCGCGTTCATGTTGCCCGTCGCAACCCCGCCGAACGCGATCGTATTCGGCTCGGGCATGCTGACGATTCCGAAAATGATCCGGGCAGGCATGATGCTCAATCTTTTCGGCATCGTGCTCGTATCCACGGTTGCGCTATTCCTGGCGCCTAAATTCCTTGGCGGAGATTAGAAAATGACGCAGGAATACTCCGTCAGCAAGAAAAACAAGGTTCGCCAGCTGCGCGAGAAAGCCGCTTACGACCGGGAGACCGTGCACGAAATTCTCGACTCGGCGATGCTTACGCATGTTGCATTCGTCGAGGATGGCCAGCCGGTTGTCGTACCGATGCTCTTTGGCCGCGAGGAGGAGACGATTTTCCTGCACGGCGCCCGCAAGGCACGTGTCATACGCCTGCTCGAAGGCACGGGTAAAGCGTGTCTCAATGTCACGCATGTTGACGGCCTCGTGTTTGCGCGGTCGGCCTTCAACTCGTCGATGAACTATCGGTCTGCGACGGTTTTCGGGCCAGCCAGGCTTGTCGAAGGCGAACAGGAAAAGTTGCACGCACTTCGCGTCATCACCGAGTGCACGATGCCCGGCCGCTGGGCCGAACTCCGCGACCCGCTCGTTAATGAAGTCAAGATGACAGGCGTCATCGCGGTCGATATCGAAGCGGCGTCAGCGAAAATTTCGAACGGCATGCCCAGCGATGAACCGGAAGACTATGACATTCCGATCTGGGCAGGCGTTTTGCCGCTCGAGTCCAGGCTCACGACCCTGCAATCGGACGACCGCATGCTCGACGGCGTCGAGCCCTCGGAAGCCGTCCGCAGGATGCAAGGCAAAAAATTATAGGGACAGTTTACTTAATTGCGGTGCGCGCAATTAAGTAAACTGTCCCCAAAACTTCTGGTCCCCAAGATCCTACAGGAGGTCGTGGGTGTGTTCGGCCTCCAGCCGCAACAGCGCCTCCTTGGTATCGAGACCGCCGCCAAAGCCCGTCAGGTCACCACTGCTGCCAATGACCCGATGACAGGGCACCACGACAGGTATCGGGTTGCGGCCGTTCGCCGCGCCGACTGCGCGCACAGCTTTGGGCCTGCCGATGCGCCTGGCGATCTCACCGTAGGACACCGTTTCTCCGTAGGGGATTTGCTGCAGGGCTTCGAGCACGCTGACCTGGAATTCGGTACCGCTGAGCGCAACGGGCAGATCGAACTCCTTGCGCGTGCCTGCGAAATATTCCGTCAACTGTTGCCGTGCCGTCGCAAGCGGCTTTTCGTTGAAGATCCAGTCGGGCTCCGGGTCGCGACGCATGGACCCCTTGGGAAAACCGATCATCGCCAGCGCGTCGTCATCACCTGCGAGTAACAGCTCACCAATTGGCGTATCGAGATAACAGTAGTACATGGTCTAGCCTCCAGCTCCGTCGTCAGAGCCCCATAACAATAATGCTGCGTACGCGCGCCAGGGCCTCCAGGCTTCTGCGCGAGATTTCAGTTCAGCCGGTCTCAGCCTTGCACGCTGCGGCTCGTCGAAAGCACGAAGCAAGCCGAGATCGGAAGCGGGAAACGCGTCCGGGTTCTTCAGCGCGCGCATCGCGACGTAGTCAGCCGTCCAGTCACCGATACCCTTGATGGACAACAGCGTCCTGCGGAAGTCATCCGGATCCTGTGCAGCATCGAAACTGATCGCGCCGTTACTAACCGCACGACCAAGCGCTCGTATCGTACTCGAGCGACTGCCGATGATTCCCAGCGATTCGAGGCGCGCGCGCATGAGTTTTTCAGGTTTCGGGAACAGCCGGTCGGGACCGCCGGAAACGCCTTGTATCGGCACATCGATCTTCTCACCGTAGCGACCTGCGATGCGGCCGGCCAGTGTCGTCGCCGCTTTAACGGATACCTGCTGGCCCAGGATTGCACGCACGGTCAACTCGAATCCGTCCCAGGCGCCCGGCACACGGACACCGGGATTCTTCTTCAGCATTCGCCGCAGGAAAACGTCTTTAGCCAGCACCTCATGAACGTCGCTGGCCGAGGCATCGAGGTCGAACACGCCGCGCAATCTCTGTACGACAGCGATCAGCGAACCTGTCCCGATACCATGCAGGCGAAGCAGGAGCTTGCCCCCGGCGTCCCGGACGTCGACGACACCGCGTTCTCCGCCCAGCTCGACGGTCCTCAAATAACACCCATTCGCTGCGTACTCGACGCCGGGCGTGGCACGCAGCGCGAAGAAACCCAGCATCCTGTCCCAGTCGAACGGATCCCGGTACGGAAGGCTGACGGTCAAAGCGCTGGCTGTGACGTCGGCGTCACGACCTTTGCGCAGTTCCCTCGGTGTCCGCCCGTAAGTTTTCCTGAACGCGTCATTAAATCGCCGCGCGCTACCGAACCCTGCCGCGATAGCGATGTCATGCATGCTCAGCTGCGTCTGGTCGATCAGGTTCTTCGCGAAATGAAGTCGTTGAGTATGCGCGACGGCCAGCGGACTGGCGCCGAGGTGCTTCGTGAACAGCCGCCTGAGATGCCTGCTCGTCACACCAAGCCTGTCCGCGAGCATTTCGACGTTGCCCTCGTCGAGCGCCCCTTCTGCGATCAGGCGCAGGCCGCGCTGCACCGTCGTCGAAGTGCCGGCCCATGCCGGCGTGCCCGGGGCGCATTCGGGACGACAGCGCAGGCAGGGACGAAAGCCCGCCTCGCTCGCAGCCGCGGCAGTGCGGTAAAAGCTGACATTCTCACTCTTCGGCGTGTTCGCCGGGCAAATCGGCCGACAATAGATGCCGGTCGTCCTCACACCGACGAAAAACTTGCCATCGAATCGCGCGTCCCGCGACAGTCGTGCGCGTTCGAATATTTCGTTGTTGCTCATCATGGCGTTTCCTTTGACACAAAGTATACGCGCGTGACGAGTACGAAATAGCCAGAATCGGACCTCTATATAAGAAAGCCGGACAGGCCTTTCGGCCTGCCCGGCAACGCCTACTTTGGGGGAACTCTAGGCGGCAGACCTCGTCGTCTGCTGGTTCTCGAGCCAGGAAGCAAGCGCATCCGAGTCGCCCACAAGCTGGCCATCGACAAACACCTGCGGATAGGTGTGCGTGTTCGACACGGCGCGCAAGGTTTGATCCGTGTAGTCACGATTGAGTACGAGCTCCTCGAACTCGATGCCGGCGTCGCGCAACAGGCCCTTGGCACGTACGCAGAACGGGCAGCCTTCGCGCGAGAAAACAGCGACGTCGTGAGGCATGTCAACCTGCGGGTCCAGGTACTTGAGCATCGTGTCGGCATCCGATACGTGGAACGGATCGCCGGGCTCCTCGGGCTCAACGAACATCTTCTCAATTACGCCGTCGCGCACGAGCATCGAGTAGCGCCAGGAACGCTTGCCGAAACCGAGGTCTTCCTTGCCGACGAGCAGTCCCATGCCGTCAGAGAACTCGCCGTTGCCGTCCGGCAGGAAAGTTACGCGGTCGGCCTTCTGGCTGTGCTTCCACTCGTTCATGACGAATGCGTCATTGACCGAAACGCAGATGACTTCATCGATGCCATTGGCTTCGAAACTCGGCACCAACTGGTTGTAGCGCGGTACGTGTGAAGATGAACAGGTCGGTGTAAATGCGCCTGGCAGCGAGAAGACAACGACTGACTTACCGGCGAATACTTCGTCGCTCGTGAGGTCAACCCACTCGTGGCCACGCCGCGTCCTGAACGTTACGTTCGGAATTCTTTGTCCTTCAAGGTTCTTAAACATTAGTGTTCTCCTTTGAATGATTGGGTTTTCAGGCCAGCATGCTTCTGAGCATCCAGGCGTTTTTTTCGTGTATCTGCATGCGCTGCGTGAGCAGGTCAGCAGTCGGCTCATCGTTGGCGCCATCGGCTGCCGGGAAGGCGGCGCGCGCCGTGCGAACCACCGTCTCCTGGCCGATCGCAAGCTGTCGAATCATCTCCTCGGCCGTCTCCTCACCGTTACCCTCTTCGATTGAGGTCATTTCGGAGAATTCCCGGTAGGAGCCGGGCGCCCTGATACCGAGCGCGCGGATCCGCTCGGCGATCTCGTCGACCGCGGCCGCGAGTTCGGTGTATTGACCCTCGAACATCAGGTGCAGCGTGTTGAATTGCGGTCCCGTGACGTTCCAGTGGTAGTTATGCGTCTTGAGGTACAGCGTGTAGCTGTCGGCGAGCAGGCGTGACAGTCCCGCGGCAATCGTCTCGCGATCTTGCTGGCTAATTCCAAGGTTGAGTTCCATCGTCGTCTCCATTGATCTGCCACGATATTAGCCATAGCCAATCAATGAATAAAATGGTTTAATTCGTTCATTATATTCGTTTTTATCGATTATGAAATTTCCCACGCTCAAGCAGCTTCGCTACTTCCTTGCCCTGACTGACACCGGCCACTTCGGGCAGGCGGCCGAGCGCTGCTTCGTGTCGCAGTCGGCCTTCAGTAATGCGATCAAGGAGCTCGAGGTCACGCTCGACGCGGAACTGGTCGATCGCACGAATCGCAGTGTCACAATTACGGCGACTGGCCAGCAGGTCGCCGTCCAGGCGCGCCTCGTGCTACGCGACGTCGAGAGCCTGGTCGAGAGCGCACGCGGCCAGAGAGAACCGTTGACGGGCGACCTTCGGCTTGGCGTCATTCCGACAATCGCGCCGTTCATGCTGCCTGACGCACTGCCCAGGCTCCGCAAACAATACCCGGAGTTGCGGCTTCTGTTGACGGAGGACCAGACGGACCGCATTTACGAAAGACTCATGGATGGCGACCTCGACGTGCTGTTGCTCGCCCTGCCCTGGCCTATGCGCGGAGTCGAGGAACTGCCGCTGTTTCGCGACGCGTTCTGCCTCGCCTGCCACCACGATACGAAGCACGTGGATGCTGAAAACTACCGTTTCAACAGGCTCGATTCGGAGAGCATCCTGCTGCTCGAAGACGGGCACTGCCTCCGGGACCATGCCCTGGCCGCGTGCAGAATCCGCAACACCCAAAAGGTACAGCCCTTTGGCGCGAGCAGCCTGCTGACGCTCATCGAAATGGTGGACGCGGACTTAGGAATCACCTTTTTGCCCGAAATGGCGAGCGGATCGACACTGCTCCGCAACACGAGGGTGAAACTGCATGCGATGAACGAAGCAAGCTACAGGACTATCGGCCTGGCCTGGCGCAAGGGCAGTCGCCGGTCCGAGGAGTTCCGCCTGCTGGGCGAGTTTCTCGAAAGCTGCCACACGTGAGCCGCAGCGGCGTAGGCAGGATTGCGTATTGTTGGCCTGTGACCGGGATAGCAACATGGGTTTGAAAGGGGTGCTGCCATGAACCGTACGATCTTTCTTGCTGCGAGTGCACTGCTGTTGGGTGCCTGCGCGACCGACAATGCCGCCGATACGAATTTTGAAGTTACGGCCACGGGGTACGGTGAGCAGGCCTACAACGAGAACTGCGCCGGCTGTCATGAGACCGGCATGCTTGGCGCTCCGGTGGTCGGCAACACAGCGGACTGGGGCAGCCGCTCGCAGCTCTGGGACGCCGTGCTTTTCGACCATGCCATCACGGGGTACCTCGAGATGCCCGCCAAGGGTGGTCGCAACGACCTTTCCGAAGAAGCCGTCAAGGCTGCGGCCCAGTACATGCTTGAAATCACCTACCCGGACTTGCCGCAGGACTGCAATCCGCCGACCTGCGGCGACGTCGAGTAGTCGCTCCGCGGCTGCCTAGGTTAGTGCAGCAAAGCCCAGCCAGAAACCATAGCCGGCTGTAACCAGCGTCAGCAACGCGGTGCCACCCGCACCGATCAGCCTGCCGGGATGAGCCATTTTGTCGATTACGACTCGACCAGGTTCTGCAGCCGGGACAGGGCCTCGTCCCACTGGTCGGACACGGACTGGAGATAGGAACAGACGAAGTCGACCTTCTCGGGCTCGAAGCTGAACTTGCTCTCCCTTCCGACTCGACTGGAGCTAACGACACCGGCGCGCTCCAGCACACGCAGGTGCTTGGTAACGCCCTGCCTCGTCAGTCCCAGGCCGCCCGTCAGTTCGGCAATCGAGAGCGACTCGCCTTCGGCAAGGCGGGAGACCAGTTGGAGTCTCGTCGCATCCCCGAGCGCAGCGAGAACGGGGACCGGGTCAGGATTCAACATACGCGGTGATGTGCCCGGCCTGTATATCCCACCCTTCCGTATTTCTGCGCAGCGTTCTAGTGGCCATGGCGTCATCCGGCAACTTGCTGAAACCCGACTCGGTGATGACGAGACGCGTGCCCGTGGGAATTGGCTCGAGCCGAAACTCGACAAGCATTGTCACGTCCGTCGAGTAATCCATCTCCTTGTCGTCGGCGTACGGGCACCAGCTAAATGAGAACAGGCGTTCAGGCTCTATCGCCTCCGTCGTCGACTCCCACTTCACGCCCTCGGACCCGGGATAAGTGACCGCCCCGCGCGTGACTTCGCCCACCACGAATGGGTTCTCAAGGTCCACCTGGAACCAGGCTCCGAATTCCCTGTAATCCGTAATTGCCTGCCAGACGCGGCTGACAGGTGCCTTCAGGTCGATGACCTTTTCGATTGAATCCTGCATAAGCGCAACCTCGTGGTTGCGCATACTATCGCATTGTTCCAACTGAAATGCCACCGTTTGGTTGCTTTTTATTGATAGCTCGAAAAAAAAGGGCCCCTCGCGGGGCCCTTTTCGTCTTCAGGGTTCTCTCTAATCACTCGCGCGACAGGAAGAAGCGCAGCACGTACCAGAGCATTAGCGCTATGGACGCGAACAGCTCGAGCGACGCCGCGATGTAGCGGTCCTCGGGGTATGTCTTCAGGATCTTCGAGGTGTCGTAGAGTATCGACGCGCCTGCGAAGCCGATCATGGCCATCGAGAAATAGGTGCCAAGATGGAAGCCGACCAACACGCCCATAACGATCGTTCCGAGCGCAATCACGCCGCCCCACATCAGGAACGAACGCAGGAACGAGAAATCGCGCCCCGTGAACATCGCTACGCCGGTCAACACGACGAAAGCGCCAAGCGTGACCATGACGGCGTTCGAGATGATCGTCGGATCGAACGCGAGGGCGATATAGAACATCGGGACGAAGATGACTGCCTCCGCGAGCACGAAGCCGACGAGCGCTGTGTATTGCGCACCTTTCGATTCGACTCTGTGAGCAACGTGACTCGCTATCCACGACGCGAGGATGAAAGCGCCCAGTACCGCGAGCCAGGATTTCTCGAGCATGAACAGTGCCATCTGTTCTGCGTACGGCGTTTGAAAAAGCGCGTACTCGATACCCGCAAACAGGAATATTGCGGCGAGCAGATGCGTATAGGTCTTATTGATGAACTGAGAGCGATCGGTGCGTTCGACAGTCGCTTGCCCGATCGACTCCGGTGTCAGGTCTTCTACACTCATTGCGGATCCCTCCATTAGAAGTGGTCGCAACAGCTTAGAGCGAATTCACATCAGGGGCCGTGAGGCAAGCCTCACTCAGCATTTAACTTAACGTTATCCGTGGGACGGTCGTCACAATTTTCACGCTGAATAACGAAAAAGCGCCCCACGATGGAGGCGCCAATTCGTTGCTTGTATGGTGCCGGCACCACGATTCGAACGCGGGACCTACTGATTACAAATCAATTCTGCAATCGAGGAATAATGCGGTCTCCGGCCCGGTTCCTTTAGAATTTTGCCGCGATTTGACCTTGTAGCCTAGCGGTACGCAGGCACATTCTTAGAAGGAAATTATCTTGTTCATAGCCGCAATGGCTATTGAAAAAAATGGATATGCATGTAGCCTAAAAGGCGTCGTTCGTCGGAATTCTTCCATGCGATGCACGACCATGCACAATTGATGTCGGAAATTTTCCGGCAATAAGTAAGGCAAAACCGCGGTTCGCAATGGCACGCGATCGGCGGCTAGAACAAATCCGGCCCAATATCCATCGACTTATGCGGAATACCAATGATGTCGACGTGATCGTCGCTAACGATATAGAAGATGATGTGACTGCCTTCGGGAAAACTTCGATAACCGGGGTGAACGTCATTTCGTTCACGACCTGCGAAGGGATTCTCGGCCAGCCATTCGAATCGCCTGGTTAGTGATCGCAGGTAGGTCTCCAGCTGATCCAGCCCCCACGTTTGAATCGTGAAGTCCGCAATCGCATCAAGGTCTTCAGCAGCTCTGCGTGTAAGCCTGAAGTTGGCGCTCATGCTCGAGCTTTGGCTCGCTCGATAACATCTGCAATATCAAACTCCTCGGCAAAATCCTTTCTGGCGGCCTGCCCCGCACCTTCTGCCAAATGTGCCCGCAGAGCCTCGAGTCGCTTGCCCCGATCCTCGAGCTCGCGAAGCGCAGCCCGAACGACTTCGCTGGCGGTCGAATATCGGCCGTTCTTGATCTCCTGCTTGATAAAGTCTTCCCAATGCCCGCCAAGGCTCAGTGATGTCGTTGCCATAATCTCGCCACCAAATAATTATTCAAAATGAATAATACACGAGGTCCGCAGATCAGGCAACGGCTCGCGGTCCGAGGCTCCGTCATGGCCATCCTTCGAAGCTAAGCAGCCATCGCGATAAAATCAAACAAATTTACTGCGGACAAATTTATGGGAGGCACAGGTCGGGGCCTGTTAGCTCTTACCCCTT
>CAMYOJ010000007.1 GCA_947259985.1 uncultured Woeseiaceae bacterium | reverse complement strand
CGCGCCGCGCAGCGCACGTGGACGCGCTGGAACGTCGCAGCCCTCTGGGTCGGCATGGCGATCTGTGTGCCAACCTACACGCTCGGCGGCGTGCTTACGGCCTATTTCGGCCTTTCGGTGAGCGAGGCACTCTGGACGATACTTATCGCCAACATCGTCGTTCTCATACCGCTGACCCTGAACGCGTATCCGGGCACCCGCTACGGCATTCCCTGCCCCGTCGTACTCAGGGCCTCGTTCGGCATTATCGGCTCGAACGTACCTTCGCTGATCCGCGCCCTCGTGGCCTGCGGCTGGTTCGGCGTACAGACGCTGTTCGGTGGCATCGCCATTCACCTGATGCTATCGGCCATGTTCGATGCCTGGGCGGCCCTCGGCGGCGTCGGCGAGGTGCTGGGCTTTTTCATCTTCTGGGTCGCGAACCTCACGGTCGTGATTCGCGGCTCCGAGTCGATCAAGCACCTCGAGGCGCTCGCGGCGCCGTTACTGCTCATCGTCGCTGTCGGACTCGTGTTCTGGGCACTGCCGAAGATCTCCCTGACAGAAGTACTGTCGACGCCGGCCACTCGTGCGCCCGGTGAACCGGTGTTCGGCTATTTCATGGCGGGCCTGACGGCCATGGTCGGCTTCTGGGCGACGCTGTCGCTGAACATCCCCGATTTCAGCCGCTACGCGCGCACCCAGCGCAGCCAGGTGCTTGGCCAGATCATCGGCCTGCCGTTGACGATGCTGCTGTTCGCGGGCCTCGGCGTGGTACTCACGGCGGCATCGGTCGAACTCACGGGCGAGACCATTTCCGACCCGATCAACCTCATCGGCCGTATCGACAACGACTTCTGGGTCATCATCGCGATGCTCATGATCATCCTGGCGACGATTTCGACGAATACGGCCGCCAACATCGTCTCGCCGACCAACGTATTCCAGAACGTCGCTCCGAAGATCATCAACGAAGATCGCGGCGTGATTATTACGGGCCTGATCGGCGTGGCGCTTATGAGCTGGGAACTACTCAAGAAAATGGGCTGGCTCGAGACCGACGTCAGCATCGAAAGCCTCTATTCCAACTGGCTGATCGGCTACTCCAGCCTGCTCGGCCCGATTGCAGGCATCATGATCGTCGACTATTTCCTGATCAAGCAGCAATCCTACGACCTGATCGCTCTGTACAAGGACAACGCGGGTTACCCCGCATGGAACAAGGCCGGGTTTACAGCGTTCCTGATCCCGGTCGGCCTGACGCTCGTCGCAATCACGACGGGCAAGCTCGGCTGGTTCTATAATTACGGCTGGTTCACGGGATCCATTCTCGGCGGCCTCATCTACTACCTCGCCGCACGTGGCGAGATCGGGAGATCATCATGACAGTACTCATCAAGGGCGGCACCGTCGTCAACGCGGAACAAACGTTTGCAGCGGACGTACTGTGCCAGGACGGAATCATCACGGCAGTGGGCGAAAATCTCGATGCCCCGAAAGGCGCGCGGGTTATCGATGCGGGAGGTCAGTACGTGATGCCAGGCGGCATCGATCCGCACACGCATATGCAGCTCCCGTTCATGGGCACCGTAACCACAGAGGACTTCTACTCGGGAACGGCAGCAGGCCTGGCGGGCGGCACGACGATGATCATCGACTTTGCCATTCCAAACCCGCAGCAGAACCTGCTGGAGACCTATCACCAGTGGCGCGAATGGGCCGAGAAATCGGTCTCGGACTACTCGTTCCACGTCGCGGTGACCTGGTGGGACGACAGCGTGCATGAAGACATGGGGACGCTGGTACGCGATCACGGCGTGAACAGTTTCAAGCATTTCATGGCGTACAAGGGCGCCATCATGGCTGACGACGAGATTCTCGTGAACAGCTTCTCGCGCGCCCTGGAGCTCGGCGCGATTCCGACCGTGCATGCCGAGAACGGCGAGCTCGTATTCCGATTGCAGCAGGAACTGTTCGAGAAGGGCCTGACCGGGCCCGAGGCGCATCCCCTGTCGCGGCCGCCCGAAGTTGAGGGTGAGGCGGCGAATCGCGCGATCCGCATCGCCGAGGTGCTCGGTGCGCCGCTGTACATCGTGCACAACTCCTGCCGGCAGTCCCTCGAAGCGATCACACGCGCCCGCATCGAGGGGCAGCGCGTGTTCGGCGAAGTGCTCGCCGGTCACCTGGTCGTCGACGATTCGGTGTACCTCAATCCGGATTTCGAGACGGCCGCGGCCCATGTCATGAGCCCGCCATTCCGCTCCAGGGAGCACCAGGACCTTCTGTGGCGCGGCCTGCAGTCCGGAAACCTGCAGACGACGGCGACGGACCACTGTTGCTTCTGCGCCGACCAGAAAGCGATGGGAAAAGACGATTTCCGGTCGATTCCCAATGGCACGGCCGGCATCGAGAATCGCATGGAAGTGCTATGGCATCACGGCGTAAGCACAGGCCGTTTGACAATGAACGAGTTCGTCAAGGTGACATCGACCAACGCGGCGCAGATCTTCAATATCTACCCGCGCAAAGGCACGGTGTCCGTCGGTGCCGATGCGGACATCGTCGTCTGGGATCCGGTCTCGACCAAGACGATTTCGGCGAAGACGCACAAGCAGAACGTCGACTACAACATCTTCGAGGGCATGACCGTGGCGGGTTGCGCCTCGCACACGATCAGTCGCGGCAAAGTCGTGTTTGCGGACGGCGAACTCGACGTCGAACGCGGCGCAGGACGTTACGTCGACCGCCCGCCGTTCGCCACGTACTACGACGCGCTCAGGGTCCAGGCACAGCTGGCCGAGCCGACGCCTGTGGAACGCTAAACAGCCGATGAGCGATGCTGCACGACAACACGACGTTCGGAGCCATCGGCTCGACGATGAAGAAATCGCGCGCAACTTCGGCGACCTGCACCCGCGGTTGAGTCGTTCCGAAGCGCTCATCGCCGCCGATCGTTGCTACTTTTGTTTCGACGCACCGTGCACGACGGCCTGCCCTACGGGCATCGACATACCCGGCTTCATACAGAAGATCCGCAGCGACAACCTGCGCGGTTCGGCTCACACGATTCTGCAGGAGAACATCATGGGCGGCATGTGCGCGCGCGTGTGTCCGACCGAAGTGCTGTGCGAAGAAGCCTGCGTCAGGAACACGCACGAGGAAAAGCCCGTGGAGATCGGTCTCTTGCAACGCTATGCAACGGACCCGGTGTTTGCCGATGGCACACAACTGTTCGCACGAGCGGCCGCGTCAGGAAAGAAGGTCGCCGTCGTCGGCGGCGGTCCCGCGGGCCTGTCGTGCGCTCACCGGCTTGCGGTCCTCGGCCACGAGGTGGTCGTTTTCAACCGAGACGAAAAGCCGGGTGGACTCAACGAGTACGGCATCGCCGCGTACAAGGCAATTGACGATTTCGCGCAAAAAGAGGTTGCCTACATCCTGTCGTTAGGTGGCATCGAGTTACGCAACAAGCAGGCATTGGGCAAGGACTTCACTCTGAAGCAACTGCGCGACGAGTACGATGCCGTTTTTATCGGCGTTGGGCTCGGCGCCACGAATGCACTCGGTCTCGACCACGAGTCGCTCGAGGGCGTTGACAACGCGATCGAGTACATCGCCGAATTACGCCAGGCGGACGACCTGGGTGAACTGCCGGTCGGACGGCGCGTCGTGGTCATCGGCGGCGGCATGACGGCGATCGACATCGCCGTGCAAAGCAAGCGACTGGGTGCCGAGACTGTCGACATCGTCTATCGGCGCGGCCCCGAGCAGATGGGTGCCAGCCGGTACGAGCAGGACCTGGCGCAGACCAATGGCGTGACGATCCATCACTGGGCCATGCCCGTCGCGCTTCGGGGCGATCAACACGTCACGACCGTGCAGTTCGCGCGAACCGAGCTCGATAGCAAAGGCCACGTGAGGTCCCGCGGCGACGAGTTCGAGCTGACCGCCGACACGGTTTTCAAGGCGATTGGACAGACTGTCGACACGGGACAGCTGGGCGCGGAACTGGACAGTCTCGAGGTCGAACACGATCGCATCGTCGTCAACTATGTATGCAAAACATCGCTGGACGACGTCTGGGCCGGCGGCGACTGCGTCCTCGGGGGCGATGACCTCACGGTAACGGCCGTACAACACGGCAAGCTCGCCGCTATCGACATCGACCGCTACCTGAGGGAGGCTTAGTCATGGCCGACCTCAAGACTGAATTCCTGGGAATCACCTCGCCGAATCCTTTCTGGCTCGCGTCGGCGCCGCCGACCGACAAGGCCTACAACGTCAATCGCGCGTTCGAGGCTGGCTGGGGTGGCGCCGTCTGGAAGACGCTCGGCGAAGACCCGCACATCGTCAATGTCAGCGGGCCCCGCTACGGCGCACTGCACAGCAACGAGCGTCGCGTTATCGGCTTCAATAATATCGAGCTGATCACCGACCGGCCGCTCCAGACCAATCTCGACGAGATGCGCCAGGTCAAGAGAGACTGGCCCGACCGCGCGCTGGTCGCCTCGGTCATGCTGCCGATGAATGAGAAGACCTGGGCGAAGTACCTGCCGATGATCGAGGACACGGGCGTCGACGGCTTCGAGCTGAATTTCGGCTGCCCGCATGGCATGTCCGAGCGCGGCATGGGTGCCGCCGTCGGCCAGGTGCCCGAGTACATCCAGATGGCCACCGAGTGGGCCAGGAGTGCGGCTTCGGTGCCCGTCATCGTCAAGCTAACGCCGGCGGTGCAGACGCCGTGTCCCTGATTAATACGATCAATTCGATCATGCGTGTCGACTACGATTCGCTGACCATGTACCCGACGACGGACGGCATGGGTACGCACGGCGGCTACTGCGGCGAGGCCGTGAAGCCGATCGCCTTGAACATGGTGGCCGAGATTGCGCGCCACAGGGAAACCGCGACGCTGCCGATCTCCGGCATCGGCGGCATCACCGACTGGCGCGACGCCGTCGACTTCCTGGCACTCGGCGCCAGCAACGTGCAGGTTTGCACGGCGGCGATGGTTTACGGGTTCAAGATAATCGACGACCTCGTCGACGGCCTCAGCACCTTCCTCGATGACAAGCAGCTGGCGCTCGCCGAACTCGTCGGCAAAGCCGTGCCGAGCGTCACCGACTGGCAGTACCTCAACCTGAACCACATCGAGAAAGCCGTCATCGACCAGGATCTGTGCATCAAGTGCGGACGTTGCCACATCGCGTGCGAGGACACCTCGCACCAGGCGATCACGCACACGGTCAATGGCGAGCGGCGCTTCGAGGTCATCGACGAAGAATGTGTCGGCTGTAACCTGTGCGTCAGCGTCTGCCCGGTGGAAGATTGCATTACGATGCAACAGCTAACCGAGGGCACGGACCCGAGAACCGGGCGACCAGTGTCGAAGGAAAAGGCGAACTGGACGACCCACCCCAACAACCCGATGCGGAAAAAAGACTAGATGGCGATCGCGAACGAAGACCTCATCAATGCGGCGACCGAAGCTCGCGAGCAGGCCTACAGCAAGTACTCCGGCTACAGCGTCGGCGCGGCGATAATTGACGACCAGGGACGCATGCACGTTGGCTGCAACGTCGAGAATGCAGCCTACCCGCTGGGCTCCTGCGCCGAGGCCGGCGCCATTGCCGCCATGGTTCAGGAAGGTGGCAGGCGAATCGACCGCCTCGCGGTCGTGGGAGGACGCGACGACATCGCGCCCTGCACGCCCTGCGGCGGATGCCGGCAACGAATTCACGAGTTCGCCGACGAAAATACGGTTATTATCGTCAAAGATGACAGCAACGACTGGCAGGAGTACTCGATCGAGGAGCTGCTGCCGGCTTCGTTCCACCTCGACTGACGAACACCGAATGATAGGTATGGGAGAAACGCAATGAAAGCTCGATACACACTGGCAATGCTCGCAGCGGTCATTTTGCTGCCATTCGACAGCAGCGCGGGGCTTTTCGACAAGAAAGACGCCGACGAAAAGCGCGCGGAGATACAGGAAATGCGCGGCGAAATCCTGGCGAGGCTGTATTCGGAAAAGCCCGAAACAGAGGAGATGATCGCCAACTCGGTCGGTTATGCCGTTTTTCATAATACCGGGATCAACGTGCTGGTCGTATCGACGGGCAATGGCAAAGGCGTCGCGCACGACAATGCGTCCGACAAGGACATCTACATGAGAATGTTCTCGGCGGGCGCCGGTCTGGGCGCTGGTGTGAAGAAATTCAGTGCGGTGTTCGTTTTTCACGACCGCGATGCATTTGATCAGTTCGTCGACAAAGGCTGGAACTTCACGGGCCAGGCCGATGCCGCAGCTACGACGGACGCGGAAGAAGGTAAAGGAGCCGGCGCAGCGGATGCCGCGGGCACGATCAACGAAAGTGTTTCGGTCTACCAGCTCACGGATAAGGGCCTCGCGCTACAGGTGACACTGCAGGGCACCAAGTACTGGAAGAACGACGACCTGAACTAGTCGACAGCGCCACATCCGACGAACGTGTATGTGCGCCAGTCAAGGTGGGGCTCATGCAATACAACTAGTGAAAATAGTCCGGTGGTGGCGGTTCGTTAACGAGTTTTTCCACGGCGCTCAACAATCCGCCACGTGGCGGATGGTCATAGCGCTCGCCGATGTCGTCATCGACCATGTCCTGCGCATGATAGCCACAGTCCGGTACCGCTATGCCGTCCGGCCGGAAGAAAGTCCAGTTATTCTGAAAGTCCCTGTCGATGCGGAAGCGCCCTTCGTGCACCAGCGTGTGGTGTTTCGAGCACAGTAGCATCAGCGTATCGATAGCCGTTTCGCCGCCATCGGCCCAATGCTCGATGTGGTGGATGTGGACAAATCGCCGGTTGCGGCACCCTGGGAAGCAGCAGGAATTGTTATCCCTTGCGCGTACCGCCCGTTCGATTCCTTTCGGTATGACGCGAGACTTGCGGCCGATGCTCAACGGTTCGCCGTCTTTCGTTTCCGTCAGGACCACCGCGCGGCCGTCGCAACACAGGCGCTTGACAGTCTCGATCGGCACCGACGATCGTCCAACCTCGCCGGCTAGTGCAGACTGATCGACGTGGATGGTCACCAAGTAGTTGTCAGATCCGTTTTCTCCCCGGGCAGCGCCGTCCTGCAGGTATTCCTTCAACATCGTCACAAAAGCATCGGCCTGGCGCTTCGACCACGAGGTGTCCACCAGGTCGGGGATCTCGAGGCACTCGTCATCTCGCGCCTTGTCGAGCGCCTTCTCGATGAGCTCGCCTGCCTCGAGCGGCAGGTCGACGGCAACGGATATCGTGCCGCGTTCGGCGTTGCGACGAACTCGCAGGGAACGATTGACGAACGCTCGCTCGGCGATGTCGAGCGATGCCGGTTCACCCATGCGCAGTTCTTGGCAGAACCCGGCCACATGGCTGGCTGTGTTCCTGAGCGCAAAGGCCACCAGCTCTTTTTCATTGTCCCCGTTTGCCACGCGCGTCAGCGAGCGGACCTTGGAGTACGACAGTTCGCCGCTCAAGAACGCCGCGCTGATCAGAGGCAGGTGCTTTAGGGCTTGTGCGACGCGGACCTTCTCGCGTGCCGTGGCCATCGACAGGTCGCAGCGCCAGGCGAGCCACGTCGCTGTGCTCTCGAGGCCCCATTTGATGCAGCCGCCGCGTTCATCGAACTCGCGGATCATGACCAGTAGTTCATAGGTGGCGGCGTTGATCCGCGTGCAGAGGTTCAGAATGCGCGCGTCAAGCTCGTCGATGGAGGTCAGGTTGGTCGCCATATCGGGTCACTCCTGCAGGGATAGTGGGACCCTCAATTATACCCGATAGGTTGTTGTTTTTTATTGAAAAACAGTAGGTTAGAGGCGACCAGGGTGAGCCAAAACTGGGCAAAACGGCCGGATATGCAAACCGTGAACCCGCTCAGGATTCCTTTGTCGCAACTGCCGCCGTGAAGACGACGTCCGTGGAACTGTTCAATGCCGTTTCGGCCGAGTCCTGCAGGATACTTATGACGAAGCCGACCGCGACGACCTGCATCGCGATGTCGTTGGGGATACCAAACAGGCTGCAGCTCAGCGGGATCAGCAAGAGCGAGCCGCCAGCGACACCCGACGCGCCACAGGCCGAGAGCGCCGCGACAATCGACAGCAATAGCGCCGTCGGCAGGTCCACCTGGATCCCCAGCGTGTGGGTCGCAGCCAAGGTCAGTACCGTGATCGTAATTGCAGCGCCTCCCATGTTGATCGTCGCGCCGAGCGGTATCGACACAGCGTAGGTGTCCTCTTCGAGGTCGAGACGCTCGCACAGCGCCAGGTTGACCGGGATATTTGCCGCCGAACTGCGCGTGAAAAACGCCGTAACGCCACTTTCCCTGAGCGCCGTCAGCACGATCGGATACGGGTTTCTGCGCGTCTTCACCCAGACGATCAACGGATTAACCAGTAATGCCATGATCAGCATGCTGCTGAGCAAGACGGTCAGTATTCGTGCATAGCCACCGAGTACCGACAAGCCGGAATCGGCGAGGTTGCCCGCGACGAGACCGAAGATGCCGATCGGTGCCAGGCGAATGACGATACGCACGATGTGTGTCACGGCATCCGCCGTGTCGTGCAGTAGCTGCCGGGTCGTGTCGGCCGCATGGTGCAAAAAGATACCGAGCAATACGCCCCAGACCAGGATGCCGATGAAGTTGCCGGTCAGGATTGCGTTGACGGGATTGTCGACGAGTTTTTCCAACAGGCCACCGAGGACCTCCGCGATCCCCTGCGGGGCAGTCGCGGTAACCTCCGACACCTGCAGCGCGAGTGTCGTCGGATAAAAAGTGCTCATCGTGATCGCCAGCAGCGCCGCAGACGCCGTGCCAATGAGGTACATACCGACGATCGGTCGCATCTGCGACGTATGGCTCTTGCGGCGATTGGCGATTGCCGAAGCCACGAGCACGAGTACAAGTACCGGCGCCACGGCTTTGAGCGCCCGGACGAACAGGTCACCAAGCATCATTGACGACCTGGCGACGTCCGGCAATATGAGTGAAAGCGCGACACCGGCGACGATGCCGGCCGCGATCTGCAGCACGAGGCTGCCAGACATTATGCGTTCTATGATCCTGTGCATTATTCCCCGGACTCCAGTTCCTCGACAGCGCGCCGGCTCGGTAATGAAGGCTGCGCGCCCATTGCGGTAGCCGCAAGTGCTCCCGCCGTGCAGGCAAACTGCAATGCCTCGTCGGGCGGCTGGCCTTCGACGAGCGCCACCGTCAATGCGGCCGTGAAGGTATCTCCCGCTCCCGTCGTATCGACCGCGTCAACCGTCGGCGGCGACGCCTCGGTGACAAGTTCTCCGTTGCGTTCGAGCGTCGCGACACCCTTTCCTCGCGTTGTCGCTACGTACCCGTCGCAGGCCTCGAGCGATGCACCGTACCACTCGGACTCGGTCTCGTTGACCACGACGAGGTCGGCACGTTGCAATACCGTCACGTCGATCTCGGCGGCCGGCGCGAGATTTACGCAAAAGAAACCATCGAATGATTTTGCCGCATGCACAATGACGGGCACGGGCACTTCGAGCTGGCAGATCAGGGCATCGGCTTCAACCGCGCCTGCATCGTTCTCGGTCAACATGCGGTTGGCGCCCGGAGCGACGACGATATGATTCTCGCCCGACGGCGACACGGCGATCAGCGCCGTGCCCGTTGCGACGCCCTCGACCGCGCGACACTGCTCGAGATCGACGCCACCCTCACGCAACAAGGCCAGCGCTTCGTCGGCGGCCGCATCGTCACCAACGCGCGCGATCAGGCTGACATCGGAGCCCAGTCGTTTCGCGGCAAGCGCCTGGTTGGCGCCCTTCCCGCCCGGATATTTCGCGAGCTCTGCGCCGGTTACGGTTTCGCCCGGTTTCGGCAGGCGCGCTACTTTTGCGACGATATCCAGGTTGACGGAACCGATGACGGCAATCGTTGGCATGGCTCTATCCCCCGAATCGCGTGAGCCGTTCGCTCAGAAGATCGTAGAAACCGTCCGCGTCGACCTCGTAAGCCCAGTCGACGTTGTGCGGCCTGTCGGTAACGTGCCAGAAGTCCACGGCCGTGTGGCCCAGTGTCAGCTCCGATTGCGTTTCGACCGATAAATTGCATACGCGAGTCTTGAAAAGCCCCGGTTTCAAGAGCCACGCAACCGTACAGGGATCGTGCAGGGGCGCACCTTCCGACCCGTATTTCTTGCTGTCGTAGCGATGGAAGAAACTCAGCATGCCGGCCGTGGCCTCGGCGACAGGATTGCCGAGCGCGCGGATACGCGCCACGCGCTCGCGCGTCGAGAGTACCTGGTGCGTAACGTCGAGCCCCATCGACGTGACGGGCCTGCCACTGTTGAAGACGATTTCCGCCGCTTCCGGGTCGGCCAGGATGTTGAATTCGGCCGACGGGGAACGGTTGCCGCCTTCGCGCATCGCGCCGCCCATGATCACGAATTCTCTCACGTGCTCGAGTATTTTCGGTTCCCTTTCGATCGCCGTACCGATGTTGGACAGCGGCCCGGTCGGAACGACAGTAATGGCGTGTGCATCAGCCGCCAGCAGCGTCTCGATGATGAAGTCGACAGCATGCTGTTCCTGCAGCGGTGTCTCGGGTTCAAAAACGTCGACGCCGTCGATGCCCGTGTTGCCGTGGATGTACTCGGCGGTGATCGCTTCCCGGCGCATGGGCTTGTTGCAGCCCGCGAAGACAAGCGCATTCTTGCGGCCGGCGATGTCGCACATCATGCGCGCATTTCGCTGGGTCAGTTCGAGTGGAACGTTTCCCGCGACCGTCGTAATGCCCAGGATTTCGAGCTCGTCGGGCGATGACATGGCGAGAAACAGGGCTACGGCGTCGTCCTGCCCCGGGTCGCAGTCGATGATAATCGGGCGTGCCACGTGCTTAGAACGTCAGCAGCAGTCCGGCCAGCGCCGCACTCATGAGGTTCGAGAGCGACGCGGCGAGAACGGCCTTGATACCGAGCACCCCGATCAGCTCGCGCTTCTCCGGGACCAACACACCGAGGCCGCCGAGCAGTATCGCGATAGACGACAGGTTGGCGAACCCGCAGAGTGAGAATGTCGCGATCGCGATCGTACGCGGGCTCATGCCGGCCAGGTAATCGTTGAGGTGCGAGAATGCGACAAACTCGTTGAGGATCAGCTTCTCGCCGAACAGCGCACCGGCGGCCTCGGCCTCGGCCCACGGCACACTCAGGAGATACATCAATGGCTGAAACAACTTGCCCAGCAGGAACTGCAGCGTGATTCCCTCTACTCCGACGAGTCCGAACAGGCCGCCCACGAGGCCATTGAACAGGGCGATCAGCGCGACGAAAGCGACGAGCATGGCGCCGATGTTGGCCGCAAGGCGCAGGCCATCGGTCGTGCCGGACGCAGCGGCCAGGATGACGTTGCGGTGATGACTCGGCTCCATCATGAGTTTTTCGTGCTCACGCGCTTTCACGACATGCTCGTCCGGCATGATGATCTTGGCCATGAGCAAGCCGCCAGGCGCGGCCATGAATGCGGCAGCCAGCAGGTACTTGAGTTCCGCGCCCATGAGCGTGTATCCCGCGAGCACCGTACCCGCGATTGACGCGAGACCCGACACCATGACAGCAAACATCTGCGGTTCGGTGAGATTCTTGAGGTAGGGCCGGACGACGAGCGGTGCCTCGGTCTGGCCGACGAAGACGTTTGCGGCCGCGTTCATCGACTCGACAGCGCCCGTGCCGATGACCTTGTGAAGAAAACCACCGACGAGCTTGACCACCCATTCCATGATGCGCAGATGGTACATGACCGACATCAGCGCCGCGAAGAATATGATGATCGGCAACACGTTGATCGCGAAACTGAAGCCGATAATGTTGGTGTCGGCCAGCGGACCGAACACCATGTCGATGCCGGCTTTCGAATAGCCGATGACCTTGAGCACGCCCGTGCTGAGTGTATCGATTACCGCGCGGCCTGCGTCGAAGTAGAGTACGAATGCGGCGATCGCAACCTGCAGAGCGAATGCCGCTCCGACGATGCGGATATTGATCGCTTTGCGGTTGCTGGAAAACAGGACCGCAATACCGAGGATGACGACGATCCCGGCGAGACCGATGAAATTACCCATAGCCTTCTCTTGCGAATTTCTTATTCTTGGTCGATTGAGCCAGCATACCGCATTGGCTTGCTCAGCCGGTCAAAATCTCGCAAATAACCGGGCGAATGTCGGGCGGCGCAGCCTCCAGCTCGTACGCGTCGCGCAGGTTCTGTTCCGCCTTTTCCGCGTCCGCCTCGCTCGCCGCATGTATGACGGCCAGCGGCGCATCGTCGCCGAGCTCGGCGCCCACACGCGCGATGTCGCTGAATCCCACGGACAGGTCGAGCGCCTCGCCGACCTTGCGGCGTCCGCCGCCGAGTTCGATGATGGCGTTTCCGATGGCGCGCGTGTTGACGGACGCCACATAGCCTTCACCGCTTACGGTTCGCACGACCGGAGCTTTCGCAAGGTGACCATCGTATTTCTCGATAAAGTCTGCAGGTCCACCCATCGCCGTTACCATGCGGCCGAACACCTCGGCTGCGCGCCCGCTCGTCACCGCTTCGTCGCACAGACCGCGTGCCGTATCGCGATCGCTTTCGATTCCACCGACGACGAGCATCTCGGCGCACAGCGCCAGGGTCACATCGTCGAGCCGCGAGTCACGCTTTTCGTTTCGCAAATACTGCATCGATTCCGCGATCTCGAGCGCGTTACCGGCCGTCGTACCGAGCACCTCGTTCATGTCCGTGATGATCGCATGCGTTCTCAGGTCGGCTTTTGCAGCCGTGCCGATGATGCTTCTGCCAAGTTCTCTGGCACGCTCATGTGACTCCATGAACGCACCCGTTCCGACCTTTACGTCCATGACCAGCCCCTGGAGACCCGCCGCAATTTTCTTGGACAGGATCGACGCCGTAATCAGCGGCACCGACTCGACCGTACCGGTAACGTCGCGGATCGAATAGAAGCGTCGGTCGGCGGGCGCAAGGTCGGCCGTCTGGCCGATGATGGCGCAGCCAACTTCTCGCACCGTCTTTCGGAACAGCCCGAAGTTTGGTGTCGCGTCGTAGCCCGGGATGCATTCAGCTTTGTCCGTGGTACCACCCGTATGACCGAGACCACGACCCGAAATCATCGGGACGTAGCAGCCGCAGGCAGCAGCTATGGGAGCGAGCAGGAAGCTGACCTTGTCGCCGACGCCGCCCGTCGAGTGCTTGTCGACGACGGGGCCGTCGAGGCCTTCGGTCGACCAGTCGAGAACGGTGCCCGAACCCGCCATCGCGAGCGTCAGTTTGCCGGCCTCTTCGAAATTCATCGAATTGAGGAAAACAGCCATCGCCAGCGCCGATACTTGCTCTGCCGGCAGGCTGTCATCCGCCAGCCCATCGACGAAAAACTGAATCTGCTCGTCGGACAGCTCGCCGCCGTCGCGCTTGGTGCGAATTACGTCCGTGAACAGCATGACGCTCCCTACTCGAAGCCACGTAACGGCAGATCATCGCGCCGCTGCAGCCAGTTGCTGGGTGGGTAGTAGCAGGTCCGATCGATCACATGGAGCGTATAGGCATGCCGGGATTTCCGGGAACGATTCGCGGCGCTCAGGTGCGGCGCCCGTCCGTCGAATATCACGAGCGTGCCGGCTTTCGCCTCGCACGGGACTTTCCGGTCCTCGGGCCACGGCGTGTCGTCGAGGGTCTCCGTAATGAGTTTGCCGTCGGCACCGCGGTAGTTACGCTTCTTGAGAGGCAGTTTGTGCCCGCCCGGAATGAACTGCATGCAACCATTCTCGAGCGTCGCGTCTTCGAGGGCAAACCAGAAGCCGACACAGGATTCGGGTTGAGTGTAAATGTAGGTCGAATCCTGGTGACAAACGACTTCGCCACCGATATTCGGCGGCTTGAAGATGTACATTGATTGAAGGATCACAGGATCAACGAACCCTATGCGGAGTGCCGCTTCAGCGAGATCCGAGCTGCGCGAGAATTCGTCGAACACGGGATCCAGGTCGTGCATGGCATGGCCCATCTTGTTCAGGCTGTGCTCCTTGTCCTGGCGCAGCTTGCCTTCGTCGTCGAACGCATTGTCTTCGAGGAAAAAGCGGATCTTGTCGCCGGATTCGATGAAATAGCTGTCGTCGAGCTGTTGCTGGCCGGTCGTGGAGAATATGCTGCGCACTTCCCCGGGATCGAATTCATCGACGAGCTGACCGGCTCTCGAACGCAGCTTGTCGCAGTCGGCAATGCTGACGAAGTCGTGCAGGACAAGCACGCCGGCCTTGTTGAAGTCCGAGACCATCTCGTCGCTCAGCCGGCCACCCAGTGGCGCTGAGTAACTCGGAATGGAACTGATGTTGTCCTGATTGTGTCCCATGGATGAACACCTTAGAGCACGTATACATCGCAAACAAGTTGCTTGTTCCGCTATACTTCGTGCACCTAAGAAGTGCCTGCAAGCAGGCTGTTAACAAATCTCTAACTTTCTCGGGGGAGAAATAATAGTGAACAAGAACACAGGACTGGTATGCGTCGTATCGACGGCCTTACTTTTCGGCGCGGTACCTTTGGCCGTCGCCCAGGACGATCCACTGATCGAGGAGATCACGGTCACGGCGGCCAAGCGCGAACAGAGTATCTTCGAAGTGCCGATTGCCGTCAGCGCATTCGAGGGCGAGAACCTCGCCAAGCAGGGCATCGTTGACATCGTCGATGTCGGCAAGTTCGTACCCAACCTGAACATCACGCAGTTCTCGGCCGGCCACAATTCGTCGGCCAATCCGTTCATCCGCGGCATCGGCCTGCAGGACCACCTGATCACGACGGATCCCGGCGTCAGTGTCTACGTCGACGGCGTCTATCTCGGCAGGCAGGTCGGCCAGAACTGGAACCTGTCCAACCTGGAACGCGTGGAAGTACTGCGCGGGCCGCAGGGCACGCTCTACGGCCGTAACTCGATTGGCGGCGCGATCAATATCATTACGAAAACCCCGGGCGAGGATCCGGGCGCGAAGGTCAGCGTCGAGATCGGCACCCGGGATCGCCTGAATGGCGATTTCTATGGCGACATGGCCTTGACCGACGACCTCGCGTTCTCGGTCACGGGCGGATTCAAGCATCGCGACGGGGTCGGCGACTTCAAGAACCTGCCTAATGCCGGCAGGGAAGTTGGCGAGATGCAGGAAACTTACGCACGACTAGCATTGCGCTACGCGCCCAGCGATGACTTTTCAGTCGTCGTTACGGCGGACGCCAACGATGCGGAAGGCGGCCTGCGGCCCTACACGACGCTGATCGATGAACTCGGTGCCAACTGCCGCGCGACGGACCCCGACCCGGATGTGAACTGCCTCGGTATCAACGGCGCGGTCTACAACGCCGGCTACCGCAACTCGGACGTCGCTTCCGACCCGTACGACAACAACACGGGCCAGGCGAGCCAGACTAACGTCACCAACGAGGCCTGGGGCGTTTCGATAACGGCGGACTATGCATTCAGCGACACGCTTGCGACGAAGGTCATCGCCAGTCATCGCCGGTCGGAGTACAAGTCCGGTCTCGACGATGACAGCTTCGTCGACGATTTCCTGTCCTTCCCGGAAATCGGCGACGCCGACCAGACCTCGATTGAAGTACAAGTCAACGGCGATATGGGCGACTGGGACTTTGTATCCGGCGTCTATTATTTCCACGAGGAAGGCAGCAACACCCAGGAAGGCTACACCTTCAACGCCTTCGGGCCGTTGAACTTCTACCTCGAGCAGGAGGTCGACAGCGTCGCGGTCTTCGGCAATGTCGGCTATAACGTTTCCGATGCGCTTCGTATCTCGGGTGGCATTCGCTTCACCAACGATGACAAGGACGCCTTGACCCGGTGCTGCATCAACCCGGAGGACGCCGGGAGCGAGGACTGGGACGAAATCATGTGGGATCTGTCCGTCAATTACACGCTCGACAACGACATGACCGTCTACGGCAGTATCCAGAACGGCTACCAGTCCGGCCAGTTTCCGGCACGTCCGTTCTGCCTGTTCGGCGACCCGGATTGTTTCTTTGCCGGCGACAACATTACGGCGACCAACTACGAAGTCGGCATCAAGGGCCAGCCATGGGACGGTTTCCAGATGGCTGCCACGGTGTTCTTCACGCATTACGAGGACCTGCCCTACCAGATCAGTGAGACGACGGGCTTTGGCTTCAACACGGGCCTCGTTATCGTGGAACAGGACTCGACGGGTTTCGAGTGGGAGAACACGCTGTTCCTGACGGACAACTTCCTGTTCCATGCGACACTCGGTTACATCGACGTGGACGTTGATGACCAGGTACTGAACGGCGAGACAATTAGCCCGGAAGCGCCGCTCACTCCGGAATGGACGTTCTCGATCAGCCCCGAGGCACGTTTCCCGACGGGTGGCGGCGGCGAGTTCGTGCTACGCGCCGATTACTCCTATCGTGACGAGATGTTCGGCGAGCCGAGTTCCGATCCGGCCCGATTCACGTTCATCGACAGCCGTGACATCATCAACTTCGATATCGCCTACCATTCGCCGGACGAGAGCTGGACGGCTTCGATTTACGGCCGCAACGTCACGGATGAAGAGTATGACAACGCTCGACTGAACGTAACCGACTACGTGCTCGTTATGCTGAACAACGACCGCAGCGAATTTGGGGCGCGCTTCACGAAGCGTTTCTGAATCGCCAACCTCGCACTGCACGTCAAGAGCCGGTCTTTGACCGGCTCTTTTTTTTGCCGCGGCGATGCTAATCGGCGGTGCTACAATAGGCCAAAAAAGGGGGCACGATGACGCGCGCAACTCGCTGTTCAATAACGCTATTCCTCATTTTCTCTCTCGCTGCCTGCGGTTCGGGGACAGAGCCCGGTGCGAACGTCGACGACGATCGCATCGACCTGATTATCAAAGGCGAATACGTCGTCACGATGGATGAGTCGGGCACTGTCTACGAGCACGGTGCCGTCGCCGTTGACGAAGGGCTGATCCTGGCAATTGGCCCGGCCGCCGAGATAGAGGCCGGGTACGAGGCTATCGAGGTGCTAGACGGAGGTAGCCGCATCGTGATGCCTGGCCTGATTAACGGCCATTCACACGCTGCGATGACACTGCTGCGCGGCGTCGCCGACGACCTTGCGCTCATGGACTGGCTCAACAACTACATCTTCCCGGCCGAAGTCGAATTCGTCGACCCCGAATTCGTACGCATCGGCACCGAGCTAGCCTGCTGGGAGATGATTCGCGGCGGCACGACGACGTTCGTCGACATGTACTACTTCCCGGATACGATCGCCGAGGTCGTCGAGAGCTGCGGCATGCGCGCCATGATTTCGGCCACGGTTATCGATCAGCGCAGCCCGGACGCCGAGAACGCCGATGATTCCATCGCGAAAGGCATCGGCTTTATCGAACGCTGGAAAGGCCGCAACAGGCGCATCACGCCGATATTCGGGCCGCACGCGAATTACACGCTCGATGCCGAGCAGCTGGCCGCGACGCGCAAAACAGCGCTCGAACTCGGCGTCCCGATCAGTATTCACATCTCGGAATCACCGTTCGAACTGCAGTACTCGCAGGACACCTACGGCATGCCCAGCATCGAGATGTACGAATCCATCGGCTTCTTCGAAGGGCCGACGATTGCGGCGCACGTCGTCTGGCCGACCAAGGAAGAAATTCCGATCCTCGCCGAGCGCAAGGTTGGCGTTATCCACAACCCGACCTCCAACATGAAGATCGCGTCCGGCATTTCCCCGATTACCGAGATGCTTGCCGCAGGGGTACGCGTCGGCATCGGCACCGACGGTGCGGCGAGCAATAACGACCTCGATCTCTGGGAAGAAATGCGCCTTGCCGCATTGCTACAGAAAGTGGATCGCATGGATCCCGAGGTCATGTCGGCGACGACCGTGCTCACGATGGCGACGCGTGGCGGTGCTATCGCTACAGGACTCGGCGACAGCGTAGGCTCGCTCGAGGTCGGTAAGCAGGCGGACCTGATCCAGGTGGCGTTTGACGATGTGCACCACGTGCCGACTTACGACGTCATTTCGCATCTCGTCTATGTCACTGATGAGCAGGACGTGGCGTCGGTCGTCGTCGACGGCAAGCTGCTCATGAAGGAGCGCGAGATGCTCACGATCGATACCGAACGTGTTGCCGCCGAAGCGAAGGCACTAGCGGCGCGTATCCAGGCCGCGCTCAGGGAAAGAAACCAGGCCCGATAAGAAACCAGTAACAAGGGGAGATTCTAATGGCCAAGAAGATAGCAGCCGGCATAGCCGGCGTAATTGTGGCCTTCGCACTCGTCTGGTTCGTCGAGAACATCGGTCACTCGGTCTACCCGCCTCCTGCCGATCTCGACTTCGCCGATGCCGATGCCATGCGCGCATACATCGACGCCCTTCCTGTCGGTGCCCTCCTGTTCGTTGCCGGCGCATGGTTCCTCGGCACCCTTGGCGGAATAGTTACCGCATGTCGGATCGGAGATGCCGAACCCAGGACGTACACCATGGTTGTCGGCGGCCTGGTACTTCTCGCGACGGCTGCGAACCTCATCATGATTCCACACCCTGCCTGGTTCTCGATCATGGGCGTCGTGGGAATCCTTATCGCCGCGTGGCTCGGCATGACCATCGGCGCCGGCTCCGGAAGCGAAGGCGAATGACAGCCGTTCAGGACTGCCTGCCCCACAACCACTGCTACGGTTGCGGGGCAGACAATGACAAGGGCATGCAGATCAAGAGCCACTGGCATGGCGAAGAATGCGTGTGCCGGTACATGCCCAGGCCCGAGCAATGTGCCGGGCCCGAGCATTACGTATACGGCGGCACCATCGCCAGCCTGATCGACTGTCACAGCGTCGGCACAGCGCTTTCCAACTACTACCGGCTCGAGGGGCGAGAGGTGGGCGAAACACCCGAGATCTGGTGCGTGACCGGCCGCCTGACCGTCAACTACCTCGCCCCCACGCCCATCGAGACGGAGATCGAGTTGCGCTCGACAATCGAGGAATGCGGGCCGAAAAAGACGCAGGTACGTACCCGGGTCTACTCGGGGAGCACGCAGACAGCGGAGGGCGAAGTCATCGCCATTCGGGTTCCGGATTCCTGGAAAAACAAATAGAGAAAACAAATAGGGGACAGTGACCTTAATTCCGTTCGGAATTAAGGTCACTGTCCCCTATTTGTTAAGGTCACTGTCCCCATAACTGCCTCCTCAGCCATAAATGGTTATTGTAGTTCATATATAACAGTTCATATATAACAGCCTATTGTACCTTTCCGGTACAATCCGTCATTCGCCGGCCTTTTAACGTACTATTGTCGCAGTTCGCGTTATTCCGCTTGGGCATGGAAGGGACTCGAATACCGCTCGGGCGGTTTGTCACACCATTCAGCTAGTACTGAAAAGGAGGGGCAACCGGCCAGGTACCATGGATATCAACCCAGATCGAGGCAATCTCCACAAGATTGTCATATTGAACCCGAAAGGCGGCTCGGGTAAGACCACGCTCGCCACAAATCTTGCCAGTTTCTTCGCAAGACGCGGGCCACCACCCACCCTGATTGACTGCGACCCGCTCGGCTACAGCATGCGCTGGCTCGAGAACCGCTCGACGCAGGCACCCAAGATCTACGGCTTTGCGGCCCATGAACATTGTACTGAGCAAGGCAAAGGTACAGAGTTGCACGCCTGGCCCGGCTCCGGGCAGATGATCGTCGATCTTCCCGCCGCGATTGCCGAGAACCAGCTCTACTACGAGACCTACGATGCCGACAGCATACTGATCCCGATCACGCCGTCCGAGATCGATATCTATTCGGCTGCGCGTTTCATCGCAAACCTGTTGCTCGTCGCGCAGTTCGATCGTCGCAAGCGTAATCTCGCAATCGTCGCAAACCGCACGCGCAAGAACACGATCAGTTTTCGCATGCTCATGCGCTTCCTGACGAGTCTCGAGATTCCAATCATCGCGAAGCTGCGCGACAGCCAGGTCTTCGTGCATGCGGCTGCACGTGGCATCGGCGTTTGCGATATGCCTGCCTACCTCGTGAAAAACGACATGGAACAGCTCGAGGCGATCGTCAGGTGGCTGGACAACTGGCGTGTCAGGAAACTGGAGGCAGCGGCGGCGGAGAGTCTGAAACAGGCGCCGGCGAAAGAGGCGTTTACGCCGGCACTGGTCCGGCACGACTGACGACGAGCTAGTCGGACTTTTGGGATTGGCCGCCTTTTTCGGCGTCGACCCAGACTTTCTGGTCGGTGCAATGGTAGACGCGATGCAGCTTATCGTCGCGTAGCGACTCGAGGTGCACGTCGAAACGCCACAGGTGATGCAGGTGCTTGAGCGTCTCCTTCGTGTCGTCTTCATCGAGTGGAATCCGGTCGCGCTGGTTGTGCCGTAGCGTCATCGAGCGATCGCCTCGCAGCGCCACCTCCCACACCTGGATGTCCGGCTCCTGTTTGCTGAGGTTGTGCTGGTCCGCAAGTTCTTCGCGTAGCTTGCGATAGCCGTAGTCGTCATGGATCGCCGTGACGCTGATCGCGCTGTCGGCGTCGTCGTCCATGATGGCAAACAGCTTGAGGTCACGAATCACTTTGGGCGTCAGGTATTGAAGGATGAAACTCTCATCCTTGTAGTTGGCCATCGCGTAATGCACGGTATCCAGCCAGTCGGAACCTGCGTATTCCGGGCTAAATCGTTTGTCTTCCTCGGTGGGGTTCTCGCAGACACGCCGGATATCGGAAAAAATCGCGAAGCCCAGCGTGTAAGGATTGATGCCCGAATAGTACGGTGAATCATAGTCGGGCTGATAAACAACGTTGGTGTGCGACTGCAGGAACTCGAGGATCGTGCCCTCGGTAATCAGTCCTTCGTCGTACAGGTCGTTCATCAGGTTGTAATGCCAGAACGTCGCCCAGCCCTCGTTCATGACCTTGGTCTGCCGCTGCGGATAGTAGTACACGGCAATCTTGCGAACGATGCGGACGATCTCGCGCTCCCAGGGCTCCAGGAGCGGCGCGTTCTTCTCGATAAAGTACAGCAGATTTTCCTGCGGCTCGGACGGGAAGCGCGGATGGGCGTCCTCCGGTTCCGTTTCTTTCTGCGGGATCGTGCGCCACAGGTCGTTGACCTGCCGTTGCAGGAAGTCCTCGCGTTCCTTCTGCCGCTCTTTCTCCTCTTCGGGCGAAATCGGCCGCGGGCGCCTGAAGCGATCGACACCGAGGTTCATCAGTGCATGGCAGGAATCGAGCAATGCCTCGACGGCATCAACCCCATGGCGCTCCTCGCACTCGCTAATGAAATTTCGTGCGAACAAGAGATAGTTGACGATGGCGCTGGCGTCGGTCCATTCGCGGAACAGGTAGTTACCCTTGAAGAAAGAATTGTGCCCGAAACAGGCATGCGCAATGACGAGCGCCTGTAGCGTCAGGCTGTTTTCCTCCATGAGGTAGGAGATACAGGGATCCGAGTTGATCACGAGTTCGTACGCGAGCCCGATCTGACCCTTGCGATAACGCTGCTCCGTACTCAGGAACTGCTTGCCGTAGGACCAGTGATGGTAGCCAATCGGCATGCCCGTCGACGAATACGCGTCCATCATCTGTTCAGAGGAGATGATCTCGATCTGGTTGGAGTAGGTGTCGAGCCGGTACTTGTCGGATGCAATGCGGCTGATCTCACGCTCGAAGTCCTCCAGGGCCTGAAAGGTCCACTCCGACCCTTCGGCGATCAGCTTGCTCACGTCGACTTCCTCTCGAACAGGTCGCGGAACACCGGGAAGATATCTGCGGGCTCCTTGACGTTGCGCATCGCAAAGCGATCCGGGAACTGGTCCGTTACCGCGTCATAGGCGCGCCAGAGCTCCTGCTCCTTACCCGAAGAGATCTCGACGTAAGCGTAGTACTGCACCAGCGGCAGCAGGCTCTTGACGAGTAACTCGCTGCATTTCGGCGAATCGTCAGCCCAGTTTTCACCATCCGAGGCCTGCGCGGCATAGATATTCCAGCTATCGGTCGGGTAGCGTTCCTGCGCGATTGTCTTCATGAGTTCGAGCGCGCTGGACACGACCGTGCCGCCGGTCTCGCGCGAATAAAAGAACTCTTCCTCGTCGACTTCGTCGGCCTTGGTGTGGTGACGAATGAACACGACCTCGGTCTTCTCGTAGTGGCGCTTCAGGAACAGGTGCAGCAGCACGAAGAAGCGCTTCGCCAGGTCCTTGATGTCCTGGGTCATGGATCCGGAGACGTCCATGAGGCAAAACATGACCGCGCTCGTCGTGGGCGTCGGCTGCTGGATCATGTTGTTGTATCTAAGGTCGAAGTCGTCGAGGAACGGGATGTGGTTCAGGCGGCGCCGCGTACGTTCGAGCTGGTATTCCAGTTCGCGGCGGCGTTCGCTCGCCATCTCGCCGAGTTCGTCGAGTTCCTCCTCGAGCGCGCGAATCTCGCGCTTGATCGCGCCGCCCAGCGCAATCCGCCGGGCCTTGGCGCCGCGCAAGGACTGCACGACGTTCAGGCGTGCCGGTATGCCTTCCTTGAGGTAGCCGCCCTTGACGAGCTTGTACGAATCCGAGTCCTTGAGCTGCTTGCGCACCATGTTGGGCAGCTCGAGGTCCTCGAACATGAAGTCGAGAAACTCCTGCTGGTTGAGCTCGAAGACAAATTCGTCCATGCCTTCGCCCTGGTTGCTCGCCTCTCCGCCACCTCCGCCGCCGCTGCCACCTTTCGGCCGGTCGATGCGGTCGCCGCGCACGAACTCCTTGTTGCCCGGCAGAACACGATGCTGCTTGCCGCCCTTGCCACTATGAAAGATAGGCTCGGAGATGTCCTTCTTCGGAATCGAAATTTCCTCACCGCGTTCCATGTCGGTGATGCTGCGCTTATTGACAGCATCCGTGACAGCTTCCTTGATGTGCTTCTTGAAGCGCTTCAGGAAACGCTGGCGATTAACGGCGCTTTTCTGTTTACCCTGCTGCCGCCGATCGATGATGAGAAATGCCATGACCGATCACTGCGACTTACGCACCCTCAGAAACCACTCGGACAGCAACCTGACCTGCTTCTGGGTATAGCCGTATTCCACGAGACGCTGTACGAAGTCCTCATGCTTCTGCTGGTCTTCTTCCGATGCACGCGGATTGAACGAGATGACCGGCAGCAGGTCTTCGGTGCTCGAGAACATCGTCTTCTCGATGACGAGCCGCAATTTTTCGTAGCTGGTCCACTTCGGGTTGTTTCCGGCATTGGAAGCCCTGGCACGCAATACGAAGTTGACGACCTCGTGTCGGAAGTCTTTCGGATTACCGATGCCGGCCGCCTTCTCGACTTTCTCGAGTTCATCATTGAGCGCGGTATGGTCGAGAATCTCGCCCGTCTCCGGATTGCGATAATCCTGGTCCTGGATCCAGAGATCCGCGTAAGTGATATACCGGTCGAAAATATTCTGGCCATACTGCGAGTAGGACTCGAGATACGCCGTCTGGATCTCCTTGCCCAGGAAATCGATGTATCGCGGCGTCAGGTACTCCTTGAGGAAGTTGACGTAGCGATCGCGAATGTCCTCGGGGAACTGCTCCTGCTCGATCTGCTTTTCGAGCACGTACAGCAGATGGACCGGGTTCGCCGCCGTCTCCTCGGAGTCGAAGTTGAATACCTTGGACAGGATCTTGAATGCGAATCGCGTGGACAAGCCGTCCATGCCTTCGTCGACGCCGGCCGCATCGCGATACTCCTGGATCGACTTGGCCTTTGGATCGACATCCTTGAGGTTCTCGCCGTCGTAAACGCGAAGCTTCGAGTAGACGCTCGAGTTCTCGTGCTCCTTGAGCCTCGTCAGCACCGAGAACTGCGCCAGCATGCGCAGCGTATCAGGCGCACAGGGCGCCTCGCTGAGCGAGCTGTTCCTGAGGAGCTTCTCGTAGATCTGCACCTCTTCGGTAACCTGCAGGCAATACGGCACCTTGACGATATAGACACGATCTATAAAGGCTTCGTTATTCTTGTTGTTCTTGAACGACTGCCATTCGGCCTCGTTCGAGTGCGCAAGAATGACGCCTTCGAAGGGTATCGAGCCGATCGCCTCGGTTCCGTTGTAGTTCATTTCCTGCGATGCCGTCAGCAGCGGGTGCAGCACTTTAATCGGGGCTTTGAACATCTCCACGAACTCGAGCAGGCCCTGGTTGGCGTGACACAGGCCACCTGAGAACGAGTAAGCGTCGGGGTCATTCTGCTTGAACTCCTCGAGCTTGCGAATATCCACCTTGCCGACCAGCGCCGAAATGTCCTGGTTGTTTTCGTCGCCCGGTTCGGTCTTGGCCACTGCGAGCTGGTTGAGCACCGACGGATGTACCTTGACCACGCGGAACTGGCGGATATCACCGTTGTACTCGCGCAGGCGCTTGGCCGCCCACGGCGACATGAGGCCCTGCACGTAGCGCAGAGGAATTCCGTACTCTTCTTCGAGAATCTTCGCATCTTCGCTCGGGTTGAAGAGCCCCAGAGGCGACTCCTGAATCGGCGAACCCTTGAGCGCGTAGATCGGCTGTTTCTGCATCAGCTCCTTGAGCTTCTCGGCCAGCGACGACTTGCCGCCGCCCACGGGGCCGAGCAAATAGAGAATCTGCTTTTTCTCTTCGAGACCCTGAGCCGCGTGACGGAAAAATGACACGATCTGTTCGATGCACTCTTCCATCCCGTAGAAATCATCGAATTCGGGATAACGTTTGATCAGTTTGTTGGAGTAGATGCGCGACAATCGCGGGTCGTCAGCAGTGTCGACCAGTTCGGGCTCGCCGATTGCGAGCAGCAGGCGCTCAGAGGCGGAAGCATAAGCGGATGGGTCTTTCTTACAAATGTCCAGGTATTCTTCGAGACTGTATTCTTCTTGTTGTGTATCTTCAAAGCGGGACTGGTATTGTCCGAAGATACTCATTTATGGGTTCCTCCAGGTCAGTGATGCCGATTCAATTCAATAGGTCCATTATTTCTAACCGTGTGAGTCAATTCACAACCCGATCCGACTTTGGCAGCCTTTCATTGGCTATTAGTACGTGCCACAGGTTACTAGGGTCAGGCTGAACAGAATGTGACGCAGCTAACAGTTGTTAACATAAGCCAAAACTTCTTAACTTAATAGACCCCGGCCGTACTTAATAAATTCCATCTTAGGGAGACTTCGTCTTGAACCTTAATACTGCCGTCATCTATGGGAGCGCCCGGCGCGGTCGCCAGGGAATAAGAGCAGCACGATTCATGGTTCGCGCGCTCGAGGAGCGCAAGCACTCGGTAACCCTCGTCGATACCGAGGCATTCCAATTACCCATGCTGGACCTGATGTACAAGGAATACGATCCGTCCGATGCGCCACCCGCCATGCGCGATGTCAGCGGGATTCTCGAGGCTGCCGACGGCTTCGTCGTGGTCAGCGCCGAATACAATCACAGCGTGCCAGCCGCTCTGAAGAACCTGCTCGATCACTTTCAGAGTGAATACCTGTACAAGCCGAGCGCCATCGTCACCTACTCGGCGGGGCCGTTCGGCGGTGTTCGTGCGCTCGTCAACTTGCGCAGTATCCTCGCCGAGCTCGGAACGCCGAGCATTCCCAGCGCCTTCCCGGTATCGCGGGTTCAGAGTGCCTTCGATAATGATGGGCAGGCCATCGAACAGGCCTACAACGAGCGCGTCGTGAAATTCCTCGACGAATACGAGTGGTATGCGCGCGCGCTGGCGAAGGCGAGAAAGCAGGATCATTGCGCCGAAGCTGCGCCGACGCAGCAATCATTGTGTCGCGGCACTGTCGAGTAGGCGAGCTGCCTAGATAAAGCTCGTGCCGTATTCCATGGCCGGCAGGCCAAGGTGCGTAGCGATCGATTGGCCGATGTCAGCAAAAGACTCGCGGCGGCCGAGAGATCCGGCTTCGACGCCGGCACCGAACGCCAATACGGGAATATGCTCGCGCGTGTGATCGCTGCCTGGCCAGGTCGGGTCGCAGCCGTGGTCGGCACACAGAATCAGCAAATCGTCTTCCCTTAATTTCTCCGTCAACTCGGGCAGACGCGCGTCGAAATACTCGAGAGCACGGGCATAACCTTCGACGTCCCGCCGATGCCCGTACAGCATGTCGAAATCCACGAAATTCGTGAATATGATCGAATGCTCGGGCGCTTCGTCGATGGCTTCGAGAGTGGCATTGAACAAGGCCTCGTTTCCTGACGCCTTGATCTTTTTCGTAATGCCCTGGTGAGCGTAGATGTCGGCGATCTTGCCGATGCTGTATACCTCGCCGCCGCTCTCGACGAGTTTGTCGAGCACGGTCGCGGCGTGTGGTGGCGTCGTGAGGTCGCGCCGGTTGCCCGTACGCACGTAGCTGTCCGGGCCATCACCGACAAACGGGCGCGCGATGATACGCCCGATGTTGTATTCGTCTACGAGCTCGCGCGCAATGTCGCAAAGCTCGTACAGCCTCTGCAATCCGAACGCTTCTTCATGACAGGCAACCTGGAAGACGCTGTCGGCGGACGTATAGACAATGGGCTTGCCGGTCCGCACATGCTCGTCGCCGAGCTCGGCAATGATCGTGGTACCCGACGCGTGGCAATTGCCGAGTACGCCCGGCAGGTCCGCGCGCTCGATCAGCTGCTCCAGCAACTCGGGTGGAAAGGTATCCGTCTTGTCCGTGAAATAGCCCCAGTCGAACAGCACGGGCAGGCCCGCAATCTCCCAGTGGCCGCTGGGCGTGTCCTTGCCACTCGACAACTCGGCCGCATGGCCGTAGGCCCCGACCAGCTCGACGTCGGTGTCCACTCCCGCAGCGAAGCTGCCCGTGCTCTCCTTGCCGGCATGAAACAGCCCGAGGCGCGACAGGTTTGGAAGCCGTAGCGGGCCCTCGGCCGAGTCGGCGCGCACGCGTGCGATATTCCCCAATGTGTCCGAGCCGACATCGCCGAACCTGTCCGCATCGGCCGTGGCGCCAATGCCGAAGGAATCGAGTACGAGGATGATTGCTCGTGCCATGCCGGGTTCCCTTGTCACTGCAAGGCGAAGAAGAAGCCGGCCAGTGACGCGTTCAACAAGTTTACGAGTGTACCTCCAATCACGGCCTTGAGACCAAATCTCGCGATGTCGTGGCGGCGGGTCGGCGCTATGGCTCCAAGGCCGCCCAGCAGTATTGCGATCGATGCGAGATTGGAAAAGCCGCACAACGCGAACGTAACGACGAGTTGCGTGTAGGGCGACAGCGTCTCCTTGATCTGGACAAAACTCGCGTAGGCGTAGAACTCGTTGATGACGAGCTTCTGGCCGATCAGCGTGCCTGCCTGCGTAGCCTCTTCCCAGGGAACGCCAAGCAGGAAGGCGATCGGCGAAAATACCCAGCCCAGCACCCACTGCAGCGTGAGGCCCTCGAAACCGAACCAGGCACCAACGCCGGACATAACACCGTTGACCAGGTAGATCAGTCCGACGAAGGCGATCAGCATCGCGCCAACGGCCATGGCAACCTGCATGCCGATCATCGCGCCGTTGCCGATGGCCTCGAAGATATTGACGGGCCTGTCCTCCTCGACCATGTCCTCGACCGGCGTATCCTCGTGAGGCACCGTTTCGGGCACGAGGATCTTCGCCATCATGAGTCCGCCGGGCGCCGCCATGAAGCTCGCCGTGATCAGGTACTTGAGCTCGACGCCCATTTGCGCGTAGCCCATCATCACGGCGCCGGCAATCGTCGCGCAGCCTCCGGTCATGACGGCAAAAAGCTCCGACTGCGTCATCTTCGCGAGGTATGGCCGCACGACCAGCGGAGCGTCCGTATGACCGACGAAGATATTGGACACGGCAGAGACCGATTCGGCATGGCTCGTCCGCAACAGCCTGTGCAACCAGCCGCCGAAGGTACCGACGACGCGCTGCATTAACCCTAAGTAATAAAGCACCGACATGAGGGCCGCAAAGAACACGATGACGGGTAGCACATTGAACGCAATCGTAAAGCCCAGCGAGTCCTTGATCCGCGTGCCGAACACGAAGTCGATGCCATCATTGCCGTAATTGATGACGTACTGCACGCCTTTTACGACCTTGTCGAGAACGACGCCGCCGATCGGCACAAAAAGCACCAGCGCCGCGATTACGACCTGTATGAGAAACGCGATCCCGATCGTGCGTCGATTGATCGCGCCCCGGTTATTCGATAACAGGTATGCCAGCCCGAAGATCGTGACCATCCCGACGAGGCTCATAATGATTTGCATACGTCTTTCCCTGGTGTTCGCCTGCTAACCCGGCCTCACAAGCAAAAGGCCCGCTCAACGGGCCTTTGTTGCGAAGCCTTCACATCACCTAGTGATGCGGCGGGGCCTGCGGTTCAAAGGTACTCTCACCGTAGTACTCGACACGGGTGTCCTCGACGTAAAGCCCTTCGTAGGACATCAGCCAGATCAGGACCAGTATCGCGACCGGCGGCCCGAGTATCGCGATCTTGAGCGCCGGACGCTCCCATTGCATGTGCATGAAGATGGCGACGATGCCGCTCGCCTTCAGCATCATGAACAACAGGATCAGGAACGTGCGGACCGCGCCGTCGTCCATGAAGTCCGTTGCGTAGGAAAACGCGCTCAGCACGAACAGCGCCCCCCACATCAGCCAGTAGACTTTCAGCGGATGTTGTTGCCCTTCTGCAGCCATAGCGATTGCTCCCGAGATTCCTTACCAGAGATAGAAGAACGCGAAAATGAATACCCACACCAGGTCGACGAAATGCCAGTACAGGCCCGTGATCTCAACGATCTCGTAATTGCCGCCGCGTTTCTCGTAGAAGCCCCGTTTGACACGAAACGCAACGACGAGCAGGTAAATGACGCCCGCGGACACGTGCATGCCGTGGAAACCGGTAATCATGAAAAAGCTCGAACCGAACTGTGCCGCGCCGAAGGGGTTTTCCCAAGGGCGCACGCCCTCCGAAATCAGCTTGGTCCACTCGAACGCCTGCATGCCGACGAAGGTGGCGCCCAGCACGGCCGTGGCCACCATCAGCCAGAAGGTCTTGTTCTTGTCCTTGCGGTAGCCCATGTTCACCGCGAGCGCCATCGTGCCGGACGAGGTGATCAGGACGAAGGTCATGATGGCGATCAGGAGCAGTGGGACGTCGAAACCAAACGCGTTCAGGCCGAACACTTCGCTCGGGTTCGGCCACGGATCCGTCGTCGAGATGCGGACCATCATGTAGCCCACGAGGAAACAGCTGAAGATGAACGTGTCGCTGAGGAGGAAGATCCACATCATGGCCTTGCCCCAGGGCACGCCGAAGACCTGCTTGTCCCGCGACCAGTCGTCTGCGACACCTCTTGTGCCGGTCGCTTCGACTCCACTCTCCATTACGGCTTCAGACATAAGTGTTCCTCAGGTCGATAACAGCAATCCAAATAGAACCAGCCAGACGAGCAGCAGGAAATGCCAGTAAATCGTGCACAACTCGATGCTGCGACGTATCGCCACGTCACCGCCCCTGCCCAGCACGACCCTGATCGTGGCGCGTGCCCACACGAACAGTCCACCCAGGATGTGCACGGCGTGCGCACCGGTCAGAAAATAGAAGAACGCATTGGCCGGGTTCTGCGTAATCAGCTGACCGCCCGACTGCAACTGCTGCCAGGCCACAAGCTGCCCGATGACGAATCCCGCGGTCAGCAGTCCCGTCAGGACAAGGCCCGGCAACAAGCGCCCGGCCTGGCCGTTGACAGCCGCATTCCTGGTCCACTGGAAAACAACGCTCGCGAGCACCAGCATCGCCGTATTCGTCCACAGCAGCTGCGGTTCCGTCAGCGGCACCCAGTCACCGAGTTCCATGCGCAACGCGTAAGCGCTCAGTATCAGTGCGAAAAACGAGGTGACGACGGCCAGCAGCGTTATCAGCGCAATAAGCTTGCTGCCGCTACTGTCGCCGAGCGGTCCGTGGTGCGCGGTATCGCCGACCGTCTCTGTTACCCAGGGTTGCGTATTGAACGTCTGCTTCAGCAGCCACCCCAGCAGGGTGGCCAGAATCAGTGCCAGTACAATGAGACCGATTTCCACTAGTGCGAGACCCCGTGGTCACGGCCGGCGGGCGCGTCATCGGCCGGCACATTCTGTGGAATGAAATCGTCGGGGTGGCCGGGCACGCTGTAGTCGTAGGCCCAGCGATGGCAGACCGGCAGCTCATGGCCCCAGTTGCCGTGTTTCGGCGGGTGATCCGCGGTTTGCCATTCCAGCGTCGTCGCGTTCCACGGGTTGGGATCGGACTTCGGTCCCCGTGAAAGACTCCAGATCACGTTGATGAAGAACAGGACCTGGCTCGCGGCGACGAACAGGGCCGACATCGTTATCCAGGCGTTGAGATCCTGGGCAGACTGCGGCAGGAACTCCGTGTTACCCATCGAGAAATAGCGGCGCGGTACGCCCTGGAAGCCCAGGTAGTGCATCGGCAGGTAAATTGCGTAGGTGCCCAGGAACGTCATCCAGAAATGCCACTTGCCGAGCGTCTCGTTGTACATCTTGCCCGAGATCTTCGGCCACCAGTGATAGATGGCACCGAACACGACGAGCACGGGTGACACGCCCATCACCATGTGGAAGTGGGCGACGACGAAATAGGTATCGGACAGCGGCAGGTCGATCGTCACGTTACCCAGGAACAAGCCCGTCAGCCCGCCATGGATGAACGTGAATATGAAACCGATGGCGAACAGCATCGGCACCCTGAGGTGGATGTTGCCCTCCCATAGCGTGAGCACCCAGTTGTAGACCTTAATGGCCGTGGGCACGGCGATGATCAGCGTCGTCGTCGCGAAGAAGAACCCGAAATACGGGTTCATGCCGCTGACGTACATGTGGTGTGCCCAGACGATGAAACTCAGCCCGCCGATCGCGACGATGGCCCATACCATCATGCGGTAACCAAAAATATTCTTGCGGGCATGCGTCGACAGCAGGTCCGATACGATGCCGAAGGCCGGCAGCGCCACGATATAGACCTCCGGGTGGCCGAAGAACCAGAACAGGTGCTGGAACAGAATGGGACTGCCGCCCACATAGCCGGGGTCGGCCCCCATCGAGCTGATGGCCGGCATGAAGAAGCTCGTGTGCAGCGTCTTGTCGAACAGCATCATGATGGCGCTGACGAGGAGCGCGGGGAATGCCAGCAGGCCAAGCACCGTGGCGATGAAAATGCCCCAGACCGACAGTGGCATGCGCATCAGCGTCATGCCTTTGCAGCGCGCCTGCAGCACCGTCGTGACGTAGTTGAGACCGCCCATCGTGAACGCGACGATAAACACCGCGAGGGAGGCAAGCATCAGCAGGATGCCCCAATCGACGCCGGGCGTGCCGGGCATGATCGCCTGCGGCGGGTACAGCGTCCAGCCGGCGCCGGTCGACCCGCCAGGCACGAAAAAGCTGATGAGAAGAATGATGACCGACAGCAGGTAGACCCAGTAACTGAGCATGTTCATGTACGGGAACACCATGTCGCGCGAGCCGCACATCAACGGGATCAGGTAATTACCGAAACCGCCGAGGAACAGTGCCGTCAGCAGGTAGATCACCATGATCATGCCGTGCATCGTGATGAACTGGTAATAGTTCTCGGGATTGATAAACGAGAACTGGTCCGGGAAGCCGAGCTGCAGGCGCATCATGGCCGACAGTCCGAGTGCGATCAGGCCGACAAAAATCGCCGTGATACCGTACTGGATGGCAATGACCTTGTGGTCCTGGCTCCAGACATATTTCGTGATGAACGTCTGCGGATCGTGATGTTCCTGTTCGTGATCGCGATCTGCGATTGCAACGTATGCCATCAGGT
>CAMYOJ010000006.1:88612-136941 GCA_947259985.1 uncultured Woeseiaceae bacterium | reverse complement strand
ATCGCGATGACGATTGAGCGCATGTCGGTCGTCTGGGAGGAGCGCGGCGCTTCCGATGCGATGCACGCCGGCCTGGGAAGCCTGGTCGTGGCCGTTGCGGCGTACGCCTTCATGGGCATGGCCTGGCTCGAGCACCTGATATTCACGTTCCCGGAATTGCTGTTGATAATCCTGGCACTGGTCGTGCTTGCGGGCCGCTACACGGGCTACCGACTGTTCGAACTCAGACGGTTCAGTGAGCTAACGAAAGACTGATGCTTGCAGCAGCCAGAAAATTGCGTGCGTCGGGTGTGCTGGGCCTCAACGAGCGCAACGCCGACTTCATCATGCGGCTCAATCCGCGTCGCCTGTTTCCACGTGTTGACGACAAGGCGCTGACCAAGGAACTCGCGGTCGCTGCGGGCATGGCCGTACCGGACCTCTACGGCATCATCGCGCACCAGGGAGAAGTCCGCCACTTTGCGAAAATTGTCGGCGAGCGCGATTCGTTCGTTATCAAGCCGGCGCGAGGCAGTGGCGGAGACGGCATTCTGGTCGTGACCGGGCGCAGCCAGCGCAAGCGCAACAGCTATCGGCTGTCGAGCGGCCTTATCATATCGGAAGGGGAAATCCAGCATCATATTTCCAATATCGTCGGCGGCCAGTACAGCCTGAGTGGTAATCGTGACAAGGCGCTGATCGAGTATTGCGTGCATTTTGACCCGACGTTCGCCGCGGTGAGTTACCAGGGTGTGCCCGATATCCGCGTCATCGTGTATCGCGGCTACCCCGTGATGGCGATGGTGCGGCTGCCGACGAGGGCCTCGGACGGCAAGGCCAACCTGCACCAGGGCGCGGTCGGCGCGGGCGTGGATCTGGGCAGCGGAACGACCCTCGCCGGCGTACTCAACGACCAGGTCGTTGACGAGCATCCGGACACCGGAGCGCTCGTGGCCGGACTGCAGATTCCGCAGTGGGATTTCATCCTGGAATCCTCGGCACGCGGCTACGAGGTAACAGGGCTCGGCTACCTGGGCGTCGACATGGTCATCGACCGCGATCGCGGTCCGTTGATTCTGGAAATGAACGCGCGGCCGGGACTCGCTATCCAGATAGCGAACTGTGCGGGACTCGCGGATCGCATCGCGCGTATCGAAGAGATTCACGACGCCAGCGCAACGCCCGAACAGCGCGCGGCATTCGCCCGGCGAGAGTTCGCGGCGACGGCATGATAGGCTCTGTCTCCGGCGTTTCAGGGCGCCGAAAGTAACAACAGAACACGGGGATTCCAATGACCGCTTTATCGCGTTTTGTCATCGCTGCCAGTATCTGCAGCGTACTTGCCATTTCACCCTTGGTCGCAAAAGCAGCCGACGAAGAAGGCAATCCTCTTGCCGACATCCCGCTGCGCCCGATCGGGCCGGCGATCACGTCGGGGCGTATTTCGGATTTCGCGTTTTACCCGGGCGGCGACCATGAATTCCTGGTTGGGGTCGCGTCGGGCAACCTCTGGAAGACCGATAACGGTGGCACTACCTGGACGCCGTTATTCGACAACGAAGGTTCCTACGCGATCGGTGTCGTCGAGCTCGACCCGAACGACTCCAAGACGATCTGGGTCGGCACCGGGGAAAACAACGCTCAGCGAAGCGTCGCGTACGGCGACGGCGTCTACAAGTCGATCGACGGCGGGGTGAGCTGGAAGAACGTCGGCCTGAAAGACTCGGGGCACATCAGCCAGATCTGGATCAACCCGGAGAATTCGGACGACGTGCTCGTGGCCGCGCAGGGGCCGTTGTGGAGCGACGGTGGTGACCGCGGCCTGTATCGCACGACCGACGGCGGATCGTCCTGGGATCGGATCCTCGATATCGATGAGCACACGGGTATCAACGAGTTTGTCGTCGATCCGCGCAATCCTGACGTCATCGTTGCGTCGAGCTACCAGCGCCGTCGCCATGTCTGGGTGCTGATCAATGGCGGGCCGGGCAGCGCGATCCACAAGACGAGCGACGGTGGCAAGACCTGGGAAAAGATCACGGCAGGACTCCCGTCCGATCATATGGGGCGCATCGGGCTTGCCGGCGCATCGTCGGATCCCGACATGATCTACGCCATCATCGAAGCGAACGATGAAGAGAAGGGTGTGTACCGGAGCACCGACTTCGGCAACAACTGGAGCAAGCGCTCTTCCTACATGACCACGAGCCCGCAGTATTACAACGAGCTCGTCGTCGATCCGCACGACGCGGAGCGTGTTTACTCGCTGAACACCTTTACGATGAAATCGGAAGATGGCGGCAAGACCTTTGCGCCGATTTCAAATCAGTGGCGCCACGTCGATGATCACGCTCTCTGGATCGACCCGACGAATACGGAGCATCTCTACATCGGCGGCGATGGCGGTATTTACGAGAGTTACGATCGCGGCGACACGTGGCGGCATGTGCGCAACCTGTCGATAACGCAGTTCTACCGTATCCAGCCCGACAACGAGGCGCCTTTCTACAACGTCTGCGGCGGCACACAGGACAACAACTCGCTGTGCGCGCCGTCACGGACGACGGTCATTCACGGCGTCACCAATTCCGACTGGAAAATGGTGCTGAGCGGCGATGGCTACGAGCCGCAGATCGATCCTACGGATCCGAACATTATCTATCCGCAGTACCAGTATGGCGGACTCGCGCGCTATGATCGCCGCACGCAGGAACGCGTTTACATCACGCCGCAGCCCAAGAGCGGCGAGAATAACTACAAGTGGAACTGGAACACACCGCTGATCATCAGCCCGCACAGCTCCACGCGCCTTTACTACGCGGCTGAATACCTGTTCCGCTCGGATGACCGAGGCGATACCTGGGAGAAGATCAGCCCCGACCTGACGCGCCAGCTCGATCGCAACCAGCTCGAAGTCATGGGCCGTGTCTGGGGAATCGATACGATCGCCAAGAACGACTCCACGTCGATCTACGGCAGCGCGATCATGATCAGTGAGAGTCCGCTCAAGGAAGGACTCATTTACGTCAGTACCGATGACGGCGTTATCAATATCACCGAGGACGGGGGCGCCAACTGGCGACGTGTCGAGCGATTCAGTGGCGTGCCGGACATGACATACATCGACGATGTGCTGGCCTCATCGCATGACACGAATGTCGCCTACGCGGTATTCGACAATCACAAGCGCGGTGACTACAAGCCATACGTCATGAAAACCGAGAATGGCGGCCGCAGCTGGAAGTCGATCGCGGGCAACCTGCCCGAGCGTGGATCAGCGCACTCGATCGTCGAGGATCACGTCGATCCCGACTTGCTGTTCGTCGGCACCGAGTTCGGCCTGTTCGTGAGCCAGGACGGCGGTGATAACTGGAGCCAGCTCAAGAACAACTTCCCGACGATCGCCGTACGCGACATCGAGATTCAGCAGCGCGAGAACGACCTCGTCGTCGGCACCTTCGGTCGTGGCATCTATATCCTCGACGACTACAGCGCGCTGCGCACGAAGCAGTCGGCGCTCGCCAGCGAGCAGCTCTTCCCGGTTCGCGACCCGTGGTTGTACATCGAAGGCGACCTTTGGGACGGCCGCGAAAAGGGCTCGATGGGCGCGGAGTTTTTCAACACGCCCAACCCGCCGTACGGCGCCGTGTTCACTTACTACCTGAAGGATGGCATCAAGTCCCGCAAGGCGCAGCGTCGCGAGAAAGAGATCGAGATTGAGAAAGAGGGTGGCGATACGCTGTATCCAGCCTGGGATGAGGTGCGCGCTGAGGATCGCGAAGTCGCGCCGGCCGTTCACGTGATGGTTCGGGATGCGGGTGGCAATCTGGTGCGGCAGGTCGCCGGCGATGCCGGCAAGGGTCTGCACCGCAGCGCATGGGATTTGCGCCTTCCCGCGCCCGATCCGATCAATCTCGAAGAGCAGGGCGAACGTCCATACTGGGAGCAACCGCCAGTCGGTCCGCTGGCTCTGCCCGGAGAGTACACGGCGCGCCTGGCCGTCGAGAGAGAGGGTGTCCTGAGCGAAGTTGGCGATGCGCAGAGATTCACGGTCAAGGCGTTGGCGAACAGCCCCGAGATCACGAGCGACCGCAGGGCATTGCAGGACTTCCAGCTCAAGGCGGCCAACCTGCAGCGCGCCGTGGCGGGCGCCAGTAACGCGATCGCCGAGCTTGAAAACCGCATCGCCTACGTGCGGGCCGCGCTCGTGCAGACGCCGGCGGCCAGCGACGCAGAGCGGTCGAGACTCAATGGCATCGCGGGCCGGCTCGCGGACGTCAGCGTTGCAGTGAACGGTGATGCCACGATCGGTGGGCGCAATGAGCCCGTGCCGATGTCCATCGCTCAAAGAGCGGGCAGGATCTACGGCATCCTCGCGTTCTCCCAGTCGCCGGTCGGCGGTCTGTTCGAAGAGTCTTTCCAGGTGGCTGCGACCGAATTTACGGCGGCACTGGCTTCCCTGAAAACCGTCGAACGGGACCTCACGGCGCTCGAGAAAGCAATCGACGTCAAGGGCGCTCCGTGGACGCCGGGACGGATTCCCGACTGGTCAACGGACTAGCGTGTCTGACGAGATCCTCCCGATAGCGGACGACTTCCGTAACATCCGGGGGTCGTTCCGCGTCCTGGGTTTCATCGATATCGGGACGCAGGCGTCGCTGGTTCGTTTGTCGAATGGCAAGTATGTATTTCTCGACTCGTACACGTTGCAAGACGACGTGAAAAGCGAGGTCCTGCAGCTGACCGAAAACGGCCGCGCTGTTGAGGCGATTATCAACCTGCACCCGTTCCATACACTGCACTGCGCGAACATGCACCGCGATTTCCCGCATGCAAGACTCTATGGCACCGAACGTCACGCCGAGCGCATGCCCGATCTGCCCTGGGAAGCATTGCGGACGGAACATGCGGAGCTGCACGACAAGTATTCGCAGGATTTCGATTTCTCAGTGCCGCGCGGCGTGCAACTGGTGACCAGTAATGAGCATGTGCACTTCTCGTCGGTGCTGGCCTATCACCGGTCCTCAAAAACCATCCATGTCGACGACACGCTGATGTTTATGCGATTTCCGTTGCGGCGAGTCAGCTTTCATCCAACGCTTACGCAAGCGCTGGAGAAACGAGGAGGGGCCGCGGCGGATTTTCGCGCCTGGGCGACAGAATTGGCAGAGACCTGGCGAGACGCCGAAAACCTGTGCGCTGCCCATACGAGCGCATTGACCGCAGACAGAATGGGTAGCCGGTCGCTGCACGAGCGCATCCTAACTGCGCTGAATCTCGTATCGCGAAAGCTCGACGCGCACGAAAGGAAGTACGGCTAAGCCTGTGAATGTCGTCTTCGACCTCGGCGGCGTCGTATTCCGCTGGGACCCGGATGCACTTGTTCGCCGAGTCTTCCAGGATCCGGAAATTCAGAGTCGGGTGAAGGCAGGGATCTTCGGACACGAGGACTGGGTCACCCTGGACCGCGGAACGCTCGAGCTCGATGACGCCGTCGTACGGGGCATGTCACGGACCGGTCTGCCCAGGGAAGACATAGAGCGACTGTTCGGCGCAGTGCCCGGGAGCCTCACGCCGATTCCCGGTGCGTTCGAACTGATTCGCGAGGCGAAGCATGCGGGCAACCGCCTGTATGTGCTTTCAAACATGCAGCTTCCGTCGATCACGCACCTGGAAACATCGCACGACGTCTGGCACCTGTTCGAGGGCGCCGTCATCTCCTGTCGTATCAACAAGATGAAGCCGGAAAGGGAGATATACGAGCACTTGCTGGACGAGTATCGGTTGCAGGCTTCCGATACGGTATTCATCGACGATACGCATGAAAACCTCGTTGCGGCCTCGCAGCTCGGTATCAGGACGATCGCATTTATCGACGCATCGCAATGCCGCGAGGAAATGCTGAAACTCGGTTGCCTGACGGGATAGACTCGACACGATCGATGATTCGGATGACGAGACAACACATGACAAACTACAAACTGACCTATTTCGATTTCGATGGCGGCCGTGCCGAACCTGTCCGCATCGCTTTTCACGCAGCGGGCATAGAATTTGAGGACGAGCGTCTTTCGTTCGCCGAGTTCGGCGAGATGCGCGGCACCACGCCGTTCAACGCCTTACCTGTGCTCGAGATTGATGGCGTCCCGGTTACCCAGTCCAATGCCCTGAGCCGCTATATCGGCAAGATGGCGGGCCTGTACCCGGAAGACGACCTGCAGGCACTCTACTGCGATGAAGCGCTGGGCGCGCTCGAAGACATGTTGCATTGCGTTGTGCCGACCTTCGGACTAGAGGGCGACGAACTCAAGGCGGCTCGCGAGAAGATCGTCGACGGTTGGCTCTCCGTGTACGTGAAGGGTCTCGGTACGCTACTGGAGCGCGGTGGCGATTACTTTGCCGATAACCGACTGACCATGGCCGACCTCAAGGCGTACGGGCAGACGCGCTGGCTTCGCAGCGGCAGCCTCGAGCATGTGCCGACGGACCTCGTGGAACGGCTCGCTCCGGGTCTCGTCGCACATCAGCAACGCGTAGAATCCGATCCGGTCGTTGTCGCCTATTACTCGTCGCGATAAGTCGCGAGCCATGCGTCCATGCGCCGCTCGAGTATGTCGAGCGGCAACGCACCGCCGCCGAGCAGTTCGTCGTGAAACGCACGAATGTCGAAGTCGTCGCCGAGCTCCAGTTCCGCACGTTCGCGTAAGGTCAGTATCTTTAGCTGTCCGACTTTGTAAGCGAGCGCCTGGCCCGGCCAGTCTATGTAGCGATCGATCTCGTTGACGATGTCATGCTCGGTCTTGGCCGCGTTGTCCTTGAAGAAATCGATGGCCTGCTGGCGCGTCCAGCCCTTGTAATGCATGCCTGTGTCGACAACGAGGCGTACGGCGCGCCACATGTCATAGGTAAGCTGTCCGAATCGTGAATAAGCGTCCTTGTACAATCCCAGGTCGTAGCCAAGCCGTTCACTGTAAAGCCCCCACCCCTCGACGAATGCCGTAAATCCCTGGAAGCGCCGGAACATCGGCACTTCGCCGAGTTCCTGCTGTAATGCGACTTGCAGATGATGGCCCGGCATTGCCTCGTGAACCGTCAGTACTTCGATCTCGTACTTGGGACGCACCTCGGGCTTGTAGAGGTTCACCCAATAGGTGCCCGCGCGGCTGCCGTCGGCCGCCGGCCGCGAGTAATACGCAGTGGTCGTGTGCGGCGCGATGGAATCGGGAATCGGCGTCACGCCGTAGGGCATGCGCGGCAGCACGCCAAACAGCTTCACGAGTTCAGGGTCGATACGCTTGCTGGTAGCCCGATATGCCTCGAGCAGTTCTTCAGGGTCCTCGTAGTAGAACTGCGGGTCGCTCCTGAGAAAGGCCAGGAACTCCTCGAAACTGCCGTCGAATTCGACCTCCGCGATGATCGCCTGCATCTCGCCGCGGATGCGTTTGACTTCCTCGAGCCCGAGGCGGTGGATGTCATCCGGTGTCATGCGAGTCGTCGTATATGAACGCGCGCGATGCTCGTACCACGCGCTGCCGTTCGGCAAGACGGACAGGCCAATGCTCTCGCGGCAGGCGGGAAGGTACTTCTGCGTGAAGTAACGATCGAGCTTCCTGTAAGCGGGCAGCACGGTATTTTCGATGGTCTCGACGGCCTCAGTCCGCAGGCGTTCCTGGTCTTCCGGCGCGATCGTATCGGGCAGCTTCTCGAAGACGCCATAGAAGGGGCTCTCGTCGGCGTTGTCGACGAGTTGCAGCGCGATCTGGGGTGGGATGCGCTCCATGAGCACCCGGGGCGCCGTCAGTCCCGCCTTGCGGCCCGCTTCGGCGAGATCGATCCGCTGGTCGATGAGCAAGTCGATTTTTGCGAGGCGCGCGAGCCAGTCTTCATAGTCCCGGACCGTCGTCAGCCTGAGCTGACTCGTCATATTCTGCAGGCTCTGGACACCGCCCTGGTGCGAAAACGGCAGCAGGTAGCCCTGGAACTGGTGCTCATCGACGTCGTCCTGCAGCTGGCGCCGGAATAGCTCGTAGTTGAGCTGCCCGGGCTCAGGCAGGGTACTGCGATCGATTGCATAGACACGCCGCAGGAACTCGCGCGTCTCGCGATGGCGCGTTTCGATGGCATCAAGGCTGCTATCCGCCCATTCGCGGTTGTAGCGGCGGTCGCCGAGCATCGAGGCGCGCACAGGCGAGGCCGCCAGTTGCCATTCCCAGTGCTCATCGAGCAGGGCCTGGAAGTCCGTGGCCGTATCGGCCCGGGCGACCCCATCAACGAGTGCCGACAGTGTGAGCAGCGCTATTCCCAGTGCTTTCATTCGAGGTTCCTGATTCAGCGACCGGCGCATTGTTACCGGACCCGCCGCGGCTGGCAACCGCACGGAGCATTGGCTATGATTGCCGGCACTGATCGATAGCCTGCACAGAAGAGACCCCGTTTAATCGGGGCGCCGAAGGCGCAACACGCTCGGAAACGCTCAGGCAAAAGGACTGTGTACGCTGATCAGCTCTGGAGAGCGGCCGAAAAGGCCCACCGAAGGGGTATGTGGCAGGCGCACCGCAGCCATTGATCTCTCAGGTTGCAAAGGACAGAGGGGCGGCAGGCTGTAAAGTCTGCCGCCCCGTTTTTTTTTTGCGCCAATAATCGATACGGGCTGACATCATGGGTTCCAAGACTCCGCTATACGACAATCACGTTGAGGCCGGCGCTCGCATCGTCGATTTCGGTGGCTGGGACATGCCGCTGCACTACGGATCGCAGAAAGAAGAGCACCACGCCGTGCGGCGACACGCCGGCATGTTCGACGTTTCCCACATGACGATCGTCGATCTGGGTGGCGAGCGCGTCAGCGAATTCCTGCGCTACCTGGTCGCCAACGACGTCGCCAAGCTCAAGGACTACGGCAAGGCGCTGTATACCTGCATGCTCAATCCCGACGGCGGCGTGATCGACGATCTGATTATCTACTTCATTGCCGATACCGGGTATCGGCTCATCGTCAACGCGGCGACCCGGGAGAAAGACCTCAAGTGGATCCGCGAGCAGGCGGGCGCCTTCGACGTGGATGTCCTCGAACGGGCCGAACTTGCGATGCTCGCCGTGCAGGGACCCGAAGCGCGCGAACTGGCAGCCCCGTGCATCGACGGGGAATGGCGCGATGCCGCGATGGCGCTCAAGCCGTTTAATGGCCTGCAGGCGGGCAACGTGTTCGTTGCGCGCACAGGCTACACGGGTGAGGACGGCTGGGAAATCGTTATGCCCGCGGCCAATGCGGGCAAGACATGGGACCGGCTGCTCGCCGCCGGCGTCACGCCATGCGGTCTGGGCGCTCGCGACACATTGCGGCTCGAGGCTGCCATGAACCTGTACGGCTCGGACATGGACGAGACCGTATCGCCGCTCGAGGCCGGCCTCGGCTGGACGATTGCCTGGGAGCCCGACGATCGCGACTTCATCGGCCGGGCGCCGCTCGAGGCATTACGTAACTCCCCGGACAGACAACGCTTCGTCGGTCTGCTACTGGAAGACAAAGGCGTGCTTCGCAATCACCAGAAAGTCGTCGTGGAGGGCGTCGGCGACGGCGAAATAACGAGCGGCGGCTTTTCGCCGACGATCGGGCGCTCAATCGCGCTCGCGCGTGTCCCTGCGGGTGACTACGACCGTGCCCGGGTCGAGGTCAGGGGTAAATTGCTGAATGTTCGGATCGTCAAGACACCGTTCGTTCGCAACGGGCAGATTCGCATCGACGCCTGAGGTCGATGCAGGGTAAACACATGGGAGAGCATGATGAGTGAGTTGCCGGGAGACCTTCTTTACACGAAAGATCACGAATGGCTGCGGCGCGAGGACGACGGCAGCGTCACGATCGGCATTACGGACCACGCAGCGACGGCGCTGGGCGACCTCGTGTACGTCGAATTGCCCGAAGTCGAGCAGGACGTCGAGACACAGGGTGAAATGGCCGTTGTCGAATCGGTCAAGGCAGCCTCCGACGTTTACGCGCCTATTGCGGGTACCGTGGCGGCGGTCAACGACGACCTGGCAGACGATCCCGAGAAGATCAACGCCGAGCCCTACGGCGACGGCTGGATCGTGCGCCTGACGCCGAGTGAAGACATTGACGAGAGCGAGTTGATGTCACCTGACGCTTATCAGCAACTGCTCGACGAACTCGACGACTGAGTAAATAGAAATGCCTTTCATACCCCATACCGAGAAAGACACCCGGGAGATGCTCGCGGCAATCGGCGCGGACTCCATCGAGGAACTGTTCGACGAGATTCCTGCCGAACTGCGTATCGATCACCTGCGCGGCGTGCCTGAAGCGCACAACGAGATGGAAGTATCACGTCTCATGCGCGAACGCGCGGCCATGGACGGCACGCCAATGTGTTTTATTGGCGCCGGCGCCTACGAACATCACATCCCGACCGCGGTCTGGGATATTGCGACGCGTGGCGAGTTCTACAGTGCCTACACGCCGTACCAGGCCGAGGCGAGCCAGGGTACCCTGCAGACGATCTACGAGTACCAGACGATGATCACGGAGCTGACAGGACTCGACGTCAGCAACGCGTCACTGTACGACGGCGCTTCGGCCCTCGCCGAAGCTGCGCTCATGGCTGTGCGCACCAACCGACGCGTAAAGACCGGTCTCGTATTACTGGCGCCGGGCGTCAATCCTGTGTACGAACAGGTGGCCGTGGCGATCGCCGGCGCCCAGGGTTTGACGTTTGAACGCCTGCCCGTAGATGCAGCGACGGGCAATGTCTCGTTCGACAAACTCGAGGCAGGGCGAAACCCCGTCGCGGTGGTCACGCAACAGCCTTCGTTCCCAGGCACGCTCGAAGACGTCGACCGCTTGTCCGACTGGGCCCATGCCGAAGGTGCTCTTGTCATCGCAATCGCCAACCCGACATCGCTTGCACTCCTGAAGGCGCCGGGGCACTGGGGAGAGAAGGGCGCCGACATCGCCATCGGTGAGGGGCAGCCGCTGGGCGTGCCGCTATCCTCGGGAGGCCCGTACTTCGGCTATATGACCTGCAAGCAGCAACATGTGCGGCAGATGCCGGGCCGCATCGTTGGTCGCACGACGGACCTGGATGGCAATCCGGGCTTTGCGCTGACCCTGCAGGCGCGTGAACAGCACATCCGGCGTACCAAGGCGACGTCGAACATCTGCACGAACCAGGGCCTCATGGTCACGGCAGCGACGATTTACATGTCCTTGCTGGGTTTCCAGGGCCTGGCCACGGTCGCCCGGCGTTCGCATGCAAATACGACGCGGCTCGTCGACGGTCTTTGCACGATCGATGGTGTCAGCCGCCTCTACGATGGTCCTTATTTCCACGAGGCGGCCCTGAAGCTGGATCGAGCCGTGGCGCCACTACTCACGGCGCTGGCCGAACAAAACTTCCTGGGCGGCTTCGACCTGACGGACTTTGCGGACACCGACGCCTTGCTGGTCTGTGCGACCGAAACCAAGACCGACGCCGACATCGACGCGTACATCGCGGCGTTTACGGCGGCCATGGGCTGACGGGGAGAACATTGGCCAAGATCCAGTTCGAACACGCGTCTTATCGCACTCATGGCGAGTTGCCGGCCGTCGGCAGCCGCGCTCCCGACGTGTCGCTCGTCAACACTGACCTGCAGAATGTCTCTCTGGCCAACTGGATGGGCATGCGCAAGATCATGAATATCTTTGTCAGCATTGACACGTCGGTGTGTGCCGAGTCGGTCATCAAGTTCGAGCGCTATGGCGGCGAGCGCGATGACCTTGCATTGCTCATGGTCTCCTACGACTTGCCCTTCGCACACAAGCGCTTTCAGAAAGAGCACGAGCTGCAACACGTCGTTGGCCTGTCGGCAATTCGGCATGCGGGCTTTGGCGAGAACTACGGCGTGCAGATACTGGACGGGCCGCTCGCCGGTATGTTCTCGCGGGCCGTCGTCGTGCTCGACGAGAACAATACGGTCGTACACAGCGAACTGATTGAGGACATTACCTCCGAACCTGACTATCGCGCCGCTTTCCGCGCGTTGGGAATTGATATCGATGAGTGAATTAATTTTCGAGAAGTCGCGCTCCGGTCGACGCGCTTTTGCACAAGCACCGGTCGATGCACCTGAAATCGCCATCCCCGCAGAGCTCCTGCGCAGCGACGAGCCGCGCCTGCCCGAGGCGTCGGAGCTGCAAACCGTGCGGCATTTCACGCGCCTGTCGCAGAAGAATTTCTCGATCGACACGCAGTTCTATCCGCTGGGATCGTGCACGATGAAGTACAACCCGCGGGCGTGTAATGCGCTCGCGTTGCTGCCCGAGTTCGCGGGCCGCCACCCGCTGGGACCCGTCAGCCATGGCCAGGGTTTCCTGGCCTGCATGTACGAGTTGCAGGAGATGCTCAAGGACGTGACGGGCATGAAAGGTGTTTCGCTGACGCCGATGGCCGGCGCCCAGGGCGAACTCGCCGGGGTCGCCATGATCAAGGCTTATCATGACGCGCGCGGCGACGCAGAGCGCACCGAGATCATCGTTCCCGATGCGGCGCATGGCACGAATCCTGCGACCGCGAACATGTGCGGCTGTACGGTCAGGGAGATCCCGACGGGTCCCGATGGCGACGTCGACATCGACGCGCTCAAGGCGGTTCTCGGCCCGAAGACGGCCGGCATCATGCTGACCAACCCGTCGACGCTCGGCGTCTTCGAGCGTCACATCAAGGATATCGCCGACATGGTGCATAAGGCGGGCGGCCTGCTTTACTACGACGGCGCCAACCTCAACGCCATCCTCGGCAAGGTTCGCCCCGGCGACATGGACTTCGACGTCATTCACATGAACCTGCACAAGACATTCTCGACGCCGCACGGCGGCGGCGGCCCGGGGTCGGGCGCCGTCGGCGTGAACAAGCGGCTGTTGCCGTTCATGCCGATACCCGTCGTCGGCAAGACGGAAGTCGACGGCGAGGCCCTGTACGACTGGCTCGCCGAGGAAGACATTCCGCAGAGCATCGGCCGCCTCTCCGGATTCATGGGCAATTCGGGTGTGCTATTGAGAGCCTACGTGTACATGCGCATGATCGGCCGTGACGGAATGGAACGCATTGCCGAGTATGCGACGCTGAACGCCAATTACCTGATGGCCAGGCTGCGCGATGCGGGCTTCGAGCTCGCCTATCCAGGCCGCAGGGCCAGCCACGAGTTCATCATCACGCTAAAGCACGAGGCCAAATCAGTGAACCTGACGGCAATGGACGTCGCCAAGGCCCTGCTTGACCGAAATTTCCATGCGCCGACGACGTACTTCCCACTGCTCGTGCCCGAGTGCCTGCTGATCGAGCCGACCGAGACCGAGTCGAAGGAAACTCTGGACAACTTCGTGGCCGCAATGATCGATATTGCGAAGGCGGCGAAAGAAGATGGCGTCGAGTACAAGGAAGCCCCCTACAGGATGCCCGTGCGGCGTCTCGACGACGTCAAGGCCGCGCGCCAGCTCGATCTCGCGTATCGGCCCGAATCGGAGTAGAACATCACGGGAAAAAGTGTGACACGCGTCACATTTGGGGGGGTGAGGCCGGTGTTCGCTCTCGGCGGCGGATTCTGCTCAAATAGGGAACCGATTCGCGCTTGATCAGTCGAGAATAAGGCTGACAGGGCCGACCGGGCCCGGAAATCGACCAGGACCACTATGACACCAGGCAGGTTTATCACGGCAGTCGCCGCGCTGTTTCTCCCGTACTTAGGGCTAGCCTCCGATGAGACGGCCTGGACCGAGACGCTCGAGCGCATATCGTCAGGCGTGGTTTCCATACGTGTAGACAGCACGCGGGCCTTTGATACTGAGTGGAACAGCTCCAGCCAGGCGACGGGCTTCGTCGTTGACGCCGAGCGCGGCCTGATCCTCACGAACCGACACGTTGTGACGCCCGGTCCCGTTATCGCCGAGGCTGTATTCAGAAATAATGAGGAAGTGGCGCTGACGCCCGTGTATCGCGATCCTGTGCACGATTTCGGTTTCTTTCGCTACGATCCCGCAAAGCTAAGTTACATAAAGCCGATGGAGCTTGAACTGGCCCCCGAGGGTGCCGGTATTGGCAAGGAAATCCGGGTCATTGGCAACGATGCCGGAGAGCAGCTCTCGATTCTTGCGGGCACGATCGCGCGTCTCGACCGCAAGGCGCCCGAATACGGCCGCGGCAAGTACAACGACTTCAACACCTTCTATTACCAGGCGGCGTCCGGAACGTCAGGGGGATCTTCGGGGTCGCCCGTCGTCGACATCGAGGGGCAGGTCGTGGCGCTCAATGCCGGCGCCAACAATTCGGCCGCGAGCAGTTTTTTCCTGCCGCTCGATCGTGTCGATCGGGCATTGAAAATGCTGCAGGATGATGCGCCTGTGACCCGCGGCACGTTGCAGAGCACGTTCCAGAGTAAAGCCTATGACGAGTTGCGGCGCCTCGGCCTGACGGCCGAGTCCGAGCAGCTCTTGCGCTCGACGTTTCCCGAGCAGACCGGAATGCTCACGGTCGACCAGGTGATCCCGGGATCACCAGCCGCCGGCAAGCTGGCGCCGGGCGATATCCTGCTGCGAGTGAACGGCAGGCTCGTTACCGAATTCGTGCCGCTCGAAGCAATTCTCGACATCCATGTCGGCGAGGAGGTCGAGATCGAACTCGAACGGGGCGGCGAGCGGGTGAAGGCATCGGTGCTCGTTGACGATCTTCACGCGATAACGCCCGACGAGTATGTCGAATTCGGCGACGCAGTCGTCAACAAGCTGTCGTACCAGCAGGCGCGCCACTACAATCGCGCCGCCGACGGCGTATACGTCGCCAATCCGGGCTACCTGCTGTCCAAGGCCGCAATTCCGCGTGGCGCGGTGATCATCGAGATGGACGGTGAGTCGATCAGCGACCTCGACGATTTTGAAGCCGCGCTGGCAGAGCTCGCGGACGGCGAACGGGCCCTGGTGCGTTTCGTGACCATGGAGAACCCGCAAAACTCGGTCGTGCGCCTGCTCGAGATGAATCGCGTCTGGTTTCCGGCGCGGCGCTGCGCGCGGGATGATACCCAGGGATTCTGGCCTTGTCGCACGCTCGCCGACGGCCCGGCGCCGAAGGCACCCGGGGGCGGCAGCACGAAGCTTACGCGCTACAGCGATCCGATAGTTCGCGCCATAGCGCCATCACTGGTTGTCGTGACCTTCGATTTGCCCTACACGCTCTCGGGCGTGGCGGACCGCCACTACTACGGTACCGGGCTGATCGTCGACAAGGAACGCGGCTACGTCGTTGTTGACCGCAACACGGTGCCGATCGCGGTCGGTGACGTTACGGTGACCTTCGCAGGCTCCCTGGAAGTCAAAGGCAAGATCGAGCAGCTGCATCCCCTGCACAATTTTGCCATCGTGTCTTACGATCCCGCGAGCATAGGCGACACGCCCGTCAGGGAGGCCCGGTTCAATACCGAGCCACTCAGCGCCGGTGACGATGTCTGGGTCGTCGGCATCAAGGCGGACCACCAGCTGATTCACCAGCAAAGCTCGGTGTCTTCAGTCGACCCGTTGCGCCTGCCGTTGTCCCGAACCTTGAGGTTCCGTGATACGAATATCGAGGGCATTTCGCTCGTCAATGCGCCGAACGACGTCGACGGCGTACTTGTAGACAGGAAGGGCCGCGTCAGGGCGACCTGGTCGAGCTTCGTGTTGCAGGCGGGCGCCGAGGTCACGCAGTTCAACCGCGGCGTCGGTAGCGAGGTCGTCAAGCAGTTTGTAGAAACTGTTCGTGAGGGCCGGCCGTTCTACTCGCTGGAGGCCGAGTTCGTTTACGCACCATTGTTTGCGGCCCGCAAGATGGGCGTCGACGAGGAATGGGTGCGGCGGCTGGAGGAAAACGACCCGGTGCGGCGGCGCGCCCTGAGCATCACGCGGCTCGTGGCAGGCACCCCGGCGGCGAAGCTGCTACAGAACGGTGATGTCATCCTGGCAATTGACGACAAGGTCGTGACCTCGTACCGGGAACTCGAGAACGCCGTGCAAAAACCCGAGGTGCTTGTCACGGTGTGGCGTGTCGACCAGGTGCACGAGATCAGGATAGAGACCGCGGCGCTCGACGGTCGCGGTATCGACCGGGCTATCGCGTGGGCCGGTGCACTGATGCAGGATCCGCATCGCGCCATGGCAGCGCAGCGCGGCGTCGAGCCTTACGGCGTTTACGTGGCGTATTTCAGCTATGGATCGCCTGCGACACGCTACGGTCTCTGGGCGGGTCGCCGCGTCGTGGAAGTCAACGAGACGCCGACGCCTGATCTGCAGGCGTTCATCGAGGCGGTCGAAGGAATCGAGCACCGCGAATCCGTGCGGCTCAAGACCGTCACCTGGAACGGCACCCAGGAAGTCATCACATTGAAGCTGGATACGCGTTATTGGCCCGCGTATGAAATCCGGCGCACCGAAGACGGCTGGAGGCGAATCGGTTTTGGCTCGTAACAGCTACAGCAAGCTGGCGCTGGCGGCGCTTACGATCCTCGCGACGGGCTTCGCGTCCGGGCAGTCGTTGTACAAGTACCGCGGCGACAATGGCGAATGGATCTACACCGATCGCCCGCCGGCCAGCGGTACGGCCGCCGAGGTCAGGACCATCAAGTCGCATTCGACCAGGGCGGCGGTATCTGTCACGCATCGTCTGACCGGCAACAGCATAGTGCTCGAAGCAGACAACAGCTACTTCGCGCCAGTCGAGATCGCGGTCGTCTTCGATTCCATTCAGGGCACCGAGTTTCCGGACCCGGACAAGGAGCTGCGCTGGGTGCTGGCGCCGCGCAGCAAGCGCACTCTGCTGAGTCTCCCCGCGCTGGACGATGCGAACGTGCCATCGGTCAGCTACCGTTTCGCTTACCTGCCGGGCGACCCCGGGTCCCGGCATCATGCCCGCGAGGGCTATCGAGCGCCGTTCTCAGCCGGCAACAACTTCCCGGTCACGCAGGCGTACCCGGCGGCCGTGACCCACGATACGCCGGACAGCGAGCACGCCATTGATATCGCAATGCCGATCGGTACCGACGTTCTGGCGGCCCGTGGCGGTATCGTTTTCGAAGTCGCTGGTCATAACTTCAAGGGCGGTATCAACCGGGCCGAGAATGCGCATTCGGCGAACTTCGTGCGCATACTTCATAACGACGGGACCTACGCCGTGTACGCGCATCTGAATTGGGATTCGGTGCGTGTCAGGCCAGGCGACTACGTCGTCGCGGGACAGTACATCGCCGATTCGGGCAACACCGGGTTCTCGAGCGGCCCGCACCTGCATTTCGCGGTGCAACGCAATGCCGGCATGGCGATTCAGTCCGTGCCCGTGGAGTTCCGCGGACCGATGTCGACCAGCGTTGCTCCGGCAACGGGCAATGTCCTGGCGGCTTATCCCTGACGAGATCAGCCGCATCCACTGATTTTCAGTTACCTGAACCTTCCTCGCTCAGCGGCAGATTGGACACGTAGCCTCTGCCATAAAGAATCTCGATCGTTGAGCCGTCGAAGGCATCTTTGACGTCTTCGGCGCGCCCGCCGAGGCACTGCGCCAGGAATCCTTCCATGACCGCGTAGAATGCGAGCCTGTTCTCGGGACGCTGGAATCCGTGCCCCTCATCCGGGAAGTTCACGTAAGTTACCGGCAGCTCGTTATTCGACATAGCCTCGACGAGCTGGTCCGATTCGAGCTTCGTCACGCGCGGGTCATTCTCTCCCTGGCCGACGAGCAGCGGCACCGCAATATCGTCGATGCGGCTGATGGCCGAGCGCTCGAGCATGTCGGCGCGCTCTTCCTCGTTTGCGGGGTCGCCGACGTACGTGTACCAGGTTCCTGCGAGCCAGGGCTTCCAGTATTCGGGGAAGCTCTCTATGAGTGTCACGAGGCTCGACGGCCCGACCAGGTCGACCCCGCAGGCGAACGTCTCTGGCGTGAAGCTGACGCCAATAAGCGTCGCGTAACCGCCGTAAGATCCGCCGACGATCGCTACTTTGTCCGGGTCGGCAATGCCTTCGGCGACGGCCCAGGCTACGCCGTCAATCAGATCGTCATGCATCTTGCCCGCGAACTCGTTGATCGCGGCACGCATGAACGATTTGCCGAAACCGCTTGAGCCGCGATAGTTCACGGAAAGGACTGCATAGCCACGGTTGGCAAGCCACTGGTGCCAGGGGTGATATCCATATTCATCACGAGCCCAGGGACCGCCGTGCACCGCGAGCGCCATGGGCAGCGGCGCGTCCGGACGGCCATCGCCGTCGGAATCGCTATGCGCCGGCAGAGTCAGGTAGGACACCAGCTCGAGACCGTCGCGTGCTTCGATAACGACGGGTTGCATCGTCGCAAGTGTCGCGTCATTCAATGCCGGCCGCGTCACGAGCATCTGCGATACCGAGCCGTCGGCACGATCGTAAACGTAATATGCACCCGGTTTTTCCGCCGCGTCCTCGTGCAAGACCCATTTCGACATGTCCTCCGTCGTCGAGACAATGCTCAGTGATCCGCTGAGTTGGTCGGAAATGGCCTCGAAGTCCGCCTTAGCCGTGTCGGTCAGCCCATGCCATGACGATTTCAGGTAGTTGACGTTGTATGCAACGGGTTCGAACGTCCGCTGATCGGTCAATACGCCCGAGATGTCCGCATCATCATTAGCCGCCATAAGCTCGGGTTCGCCCGTTCCAAGATCCACACGCGTCAGCGCAGCCGTGTCTCGTCCGCGGCTATCGAGCATGAAGATGGCGGTGTTGTCCTTGTTGAACCCGATCGGCTGGGTCACCAGGAAGTCCTCTGGTGAAATAACAGCGAAAACTTCACCGTCGAAATCCACGATATTGGCGCCGCCGTCCGGTGTAGGCTGCAAGCCGTATCGCGGCGCGAGCGAGTTGTCGATCAGCCAGGCCGCATAGCCCGGGTTTTCTTTCAACAGCTCTCGTTCGCCGGAGGTTACGTCGACAATATAGAGATCGAAGATCTGTGGATCTCGTTCATTGATACCGACGACAATATGATCGGGCATCGCGGGCGATACCTGCTCGATCGTAGCGCGAGCACCTTCCGCAACCGGCGTCAGGTCGAGAACTTCACCCGTTTCGATATCGCTCGAGTAAACGTGAAAATTTTCGTCGCCACCGTCATCCTGTGTGTAGTAGATGTATTCACTGTTCGGCGCCCAGTAGTAGATTCTGATGCCGCGATAGCTGTCACTCGTAACGACACGAGCGTTGGCCGGATTGTCCGTCGGGGCTACCCACACGTTCATAACGCCATCTTTGGGGGCCAGCCAGCTTACGTGACGACCGTCCGGGCTGATGCGCGCGATAGACCGCTCCGGGTTGCCGAAGATGTCTTTTCTCGGAATTACGGCCGGCGGCGCGGCATGTTCAGGCTCAGCTACGGCCGCGGTCGGATCGGGGGCCTTGTCGCCGCACGCCGTGAGAAAAGCGGCCAGCATGGCCACGAATGTCAGTCGATTCATGGGTACTTTCCTGTGGAGGGAAATTTGCACCCATTCTGGCATCCGCTGCCGAATTGCGCAAAAGCGGCCGTTACACCCTGTCGGAAACGAATCCGCCCACCGAATTCACGAAGCGCAGCGTGATGAATGACACGCCGGCGACACAATGCATGACCCAGCCGCGCCGTTCCTGCATGCAGTGCGTAACGCGGCCCACGGCTTCGACCACGTTGCTGACGATCTTGATGCGCTGGCCTTCCCTGAGATCCCGGTAGGAATTCAGCTCTCTTGCGACTCGCTGAGTTCGGCTGCAAGTGCCTCCCAGCTTGTAACGGGCATCTCGCAATGCGTTCCCAGGCAGCGATAAGCGACCGTTTCTGCGTCGACAGGCTTACGGTCCGCCAGCGCGCCGGGCAGATCCACCTCGTCGGAGCGAATCGCGAATACAAGCCGCCCTGGTGCATAGAGTCTGCCGGCCGCATCGCGCCAACGCTCGATCTCGTCGTCGCCACGAATCACGATGATCTCGGGATGCTGCAGGTATTCCTCGAGCGCGGTCAGCAGCGTGACGTGGCCATGCGGGTACTCTTCGATTGCTCGCCAGGCGACACGCAGCGTACTCTCGGCGGCACCCAGGTAACGCGTCTCGCCGAGCAGGAATCCGAGGCGCTGCAGCGCAAACGCCGCGATCCCGTTGCCCGATGGCACGGCTTCGTCCGCCAGCGGCTTGGGCCGGTGAATCAGCGCTTCGTGGTCGTCGGCCGTGAAGAAGAAACCGCCGGCATCGCGATCCTCGAAGTGTTCGAGCATCAGATCGGCGATTTGAATGGCGAACCGCAGGTCTTCATTGCTCCAACGCGCCTGCAGTAGTTCGAGCAGGGCATCGAGCAGGAAGGCATGGTCGTCAAGGTAGGCCGGGAAGCGAGCCTCGCCGTCCTTGTAACTTGCGAGCAGGCGGTCGTCGAGGAGCATCGTCTCGCGCAGGAATGATGCAGCCCCGGCCGCGGCGTCGACGAGAGTGTCTCGCTCGAGTGCCCGTCCCGCGATAGCCAGGCCACGAATGGCTAGTGCGTTCCACGATGTCAGTTGTTTTTCGTCCCGCCCCGGAGCGACGCGTTGCAAACGCTCGGCGAGCAGAGATTCTTTCGCTCTTGCGATCGCCGCTTGCACTTCCTTCCCGGTGCGACCCGCCCTGGCCGCAATGTCATCGATGGACTCACGCACGGTCAGGTGCCACTGTCCTTCGAAGTTCGCGTCCTGGTCCAGGCCGAAACGTCGTGCGAATACTTCGTAGTCATCGCCGACCAGGCCGCGAACCTGCTCGGGCCGCCACAGGTAATAAAGGCCCTCGTGCCCCTCGGAGTCGGCGTCGCGCGTCGCGAAGAAACCGCCGTTATCGGACTGCATGTCGGCCAGCATCCAGTCGGCCGTCGCATGGGCCGCGTCCGCAAACGCGGGATCGCCGGTTGCGAGCGCGGCCTGGGCGTAAAGCGCAAGCAAAGGACCGTTGTCGTACAACATCTTCTCGAAGTGGGGTATCTGCCAGTAGCGATCGACCGAGTAACGACAGAAACCGCCGCCGACATGGTCGAACAAGCCGCCGTCGGCCATGCGTGTCAGCGTCAGCGTGGCCATGTACAGAGCTTCGATGTCCGGTTCGGCATCGTTCGCGCTGGCGCGCCAGTGACGGAGCAGCCGATCGATCGTCGTGGGGTGAGGGAACTTTGGCGCCGAGCCGAAGCCGCCGTATTCGCTATCGAAGGTCTGCGCCAGCGTATCGCGCAGCCTGGCCAACGGCGTACCGTCGAAGTCCTGGCCGCTGGCGGCCGGCGCAGGCTCCAGTTTCGAATAGACTTCCAGCAGGCGCTCGCTTTGTGCGCGCACCGCATCACGTTTGTCGGCAAAGAAGCTCGCCACGTTCTGCAACAGGTCACCGAATGCGGGCATGCCATAGCGAGCTTCGTTGGGAAAATAGGTGCCGCCAAAAAACGGACGCTGGTCCTCGCCATCGAGGAACATCGTGAGCGGCCAGCCGCCGCCACGCTGTGTCAGGAGCTGGTGCGCTGTCTGGTAGATCTTGTCGACATCCGGGCGCTCCTCGCGATCGACCTTGATGTTGACGAACAGCTCGTTCATGAGCTTCGCCGTGTCCTCATCCTCGAATGACTCATGCGCCATGACATGGCACCAGTGACAGGCAGAGTAGCCGATCGACAACAACACGGGCTTGCCCGTCTCCCTTGCGTGCTCGAAGGCTTCCTCGCCCCACGGATACCAGTCGACGGGGTTGTCGGCGTGTTGTTGCAGGTATGGGCTGGTTTCGCCGGCAAGTCTGTTGGGCATGGCTTCCTCGAAGCGGGCGCGACTATGACGCGCTGCGGAAACTGACTATGATACCGGTCTTATTCGACTCCGAGCGGTATTTGATGCTGACCTATCCTGAGATCGACCCGGTTATATTCTCGATCGGGTTTCTCAAAATTCGCTGGTACGGACTCATGTACGTCATCGGCTTCCTTTTGGCCTGGTGGCTGGCGAAGAAACGCAGCAAGCGCAGCGATTCCCCGATCAACTCGGAGCAGGTGGACGACCTCGTGTTTTACGCGATGCTCGGCGTCATCCTCGGCGGCCGCGTCGGTTACGCGCTTGTGTATGGTATCGAGCAGCTGCTGAGCGACCCGCTTTACCTTTTCAAGATTACAGAGGGAGGCATGTCCTTCCACGGCGGTCTCGCGGGCGTGTTGCTGGCGATGTGGCTCTACGGGCGCAAGCTCAAGGCGACGATGTGGCGCATGACTGATTTCGTGGCGCCCCTGGTGCCGCTGGGCCTCGGCTTCGGCCGCATCGGCAACTTCATTAATGGCGAGCTGTGGGGCAAACCCACCGACGTGCCCTGGGCATTCATTGTCGATGGCGTGGCGCGGCACCCGTCGCAGCTTTACGAGGCGTTGCTCGAGGGCTTCGTCCTGTTCGCGATCCTCTGGGGATACTCGGCGAAGCCGCGTCCGTATCTCGCGGTGTCGGGCATGTTCCTGTTTTTTTACGGCGCCTTCCGCTTTGCGATCGAGTTCGTCCGCTTGCCCGACAAGGATCCGGGCTATATCGCCTGGGGTTGGGTTACGATGGGGCAGGTGCTGAGCGCGCCGATGATCATCGCGGGTGCCGTATTACTGGTTATGGCGTATCGTTCCAGGAACACAGCGGAGGCCGGAGCCTGAATGCAACAGTACCTCGACATGATGCGACTCGTGCGCGATACGGGCGCCCGTAAGGACGATCGCACGGGCACGGGCACGCTGAGTGTTTTTGGGCACCAGATGCGCTTCGACCTCTCGAAGGGCTTCCCGCTCGTCACGACCAAGAAACTGCACCTGCGCTCGATCATCCACGAGTTGCTGTGGTTTCTGTCGGGCGACAGCAATATTCGCTATCTCAAGGAGAATGGCGTATCGATCTGGGACGAGTGGGCCGATAAAGAGGGCGACCTCGGGCCGATATACGGCGTCCAGTGGCGCAGCTGGCCGACGCCTGACGGCGGTAGCATCGACCAGGTCGCACAGATCATGCGGCAGCTACGGGAAACTCCCGACTCGCGCCGTATCCTGCTGAGCGCCTGGAACGTCGCCGAGATCGAGAACATGGCGTTGCCGCCATGTCATTGCCTGTTCCAGTTTTACGTCGCTGACGGCAAGCTCTCCTGCCAGTTGTATCAGCGCAGCTGCGACATTTTCCTGGGCGTGCCGTTCAATATTGCATCTTACGCACTGTTGACGCACATGCTTGCGCAGCAGGCCGATCTGGGTGTCGGCGATTTTGTATGGACGGGCGGCGACTGCCACCTGTATCTCAATCATCTCGAGCAGGCCGATGAGCAGCTGGCCCGCGCCCCGCTGCCATTGCCGACGCTGGCGATCAAGCGCCGCCCCGCGAGTATCTTCGACTACCGCTACGAGGACTTCGAGATCTTCAACTACGAGTCACATCCGCACATCAAGGCGGCTGTCGCGGTCTGACGTCAACATGATCAGCATCATCGTTGCCGCGTCGACGAACAATGTCATTGGTGTGCGGGGCGAACTGCCCTGGAAACTCTCCGACGACCTCAAGCGTTTCAAACAGTTGACCATGGGCAAGCCCATCATCATGGGGCGCCGTACCTTCGAGTCCATTGGTCGGCCGCTGCCCGGGCGCCACAATATCGTGATCACGCGCCAGTCGGGTTTCGAGGCCGTCGGCTGCGATGTCGTTGTGTCTCCGGCTGCGGCGCTCGCGAAAGCAGGCGATGCCGCCGAGATCATGATTATCGGCGGCAGTCAGATTTACGAGCTGTTCCTGCCCAAAGCGGGTCGTCTGTATCTGACCCGCGTGCACGCCGATATCGAGGGCGATGCGTACCTCCCTGACATCGACGAAATGGACTGGCAGCTGACGGCGCACGAGGCCCACGACGCCTCCGACGTCAACGATTATGCCTTTGAGTTCAGGACCTACGAGCGGTCAGGTCGCTCCGGACATCCCTGACGGCGCGAGCCGCGCGATGAGCCAGGCGGCAAGCCTGAACGTCGTCGCGGATTTCATCGCTGCTGTCCTTCCACCTGCACGACGTGCGGCAATCGCTTGTCGAGGCGCACGGCCGTCAGTTGCCGGCCCCAGACACAACCCGTATCGAGACTGATCAGGTGGGGCAGCACGATGAGCCCGAGCTGAGACCAGTGGCCGAATGCGATGCGTGTTCCGCGCCAGGCCCTGTCGGGCGCTTCGAACCACGGTACCAGCCCTTTGCGTGCCCGCCACGGCGAACCGCTGAAATTCAGGTCGAGATGCGTCGTCTTCGTCAGCATGCGCATGCGAGTGAGACAATTGATGATGAATCGGAGCCGCTTGTATCCGGACAGGCTGCCGGACCACAGGTTGGGCCGATTGCCGTACATCTTGCCGAGCAGGTCGGCATGGAATTCACCCTGCAGCGCCGCTTCGACTTCGGCTGCTCGTGAGAGCGTCTTTTTCACGTTCCAGCCAGGGTGTGTACCCGCGTGCACAAGCAGCGTATCGAGCTTCTTGTCATAGTGCGCGAGCGGGCGGTGCCGCAACCAGTCGCAGAGCTCCGCGGCATCAGACGCGTTGAGCAACTTCTCGAGCGAACCGAAGCGTTTGCCGAATCGAACGACACCGGCCTCGAGGGCCAGGAGATGCAGGTCGTGATTGCCGAGCACCGTAAGCGCGGAATCACCGAGCTTCCTTACGAAACGCAGCGTTTTCAGCGATTTCGGTCCGCGATTGACGAGGTCGCCCGAGAGCCACAACGTATCGACGGCGGGATCAAAGTCAATTTCGTCGAGCAGCCTGCGAAAGGGATCGTAGCAACCTTGCAGATCGCCAATTGCGTAGATGGCCACGCTCGACAGCCTAGTGCAGGAGACCCGGCACGGCGAGAGTGAACGGCGCTATCGGCGCGTCGAAACTGGCGCCGTCATCGGCGATCATTCGGTACAGGCCCTGCATGGCGCCGACGGGCGTTTCAATAACTGCGCCGCTCGAATAGCGGAAGCGTTCCCCGGGATTCAGGTGTGGTTGTTCGCCGACCACGCCGTCGCCACTGACCTCCTGCACCTTGCCGTTGGCATCGGTGATCACCCAGTGCCGACTGAGCAGTTTCGCTGCGACATCGCCGATGTTGGAAATCGTGATCGTGTAGGCAAAGACATAACGGTCGGCGTCGGGCTCGGACTGGTCATCGATATAACTGGTCGCAACCTGGATGCGTATGCCGCTGTTCTTTTCGTCCATGGGGATATTCTAACGTATGGCCGTGCCGGGCGGCGCTAAGATTTCCGGGAAAGGAGGTTGCTGAGGGCGACATAGTCGGCGATCGTTATCTGCTCCGGGCGCTGGCTCGCGTCGATGCCCGTCGCTTTGAAATCCGAAGCCGTGGCGAGTTTCTTCAGTGAATTGCGAAGCGTCTTGCGACGTTGCATGAATGCTGTTGCAACGAGCGTCGACAGGAATGCCTCGTTGTCAATCTCGAAGGTACCGGGCGGCAGGGGATCCAGGCGAACGACGGCCGATGTTACCGCGGGCGGCGGGTCGAACGCGAGCCGATCGACTTCGAACAGCGACTCTATGCTGAGGTGACAGCCGAGCATGATGCCGAGGCGACCATAGGCCTTGGTCCCGGGCCGCGCAGCCATGCGGTCAACGACCTCTTTCTGCAGCATGAAGTGCATGTCGATAATGTTCTTGCGGTGCTTCAGCAGGTGGAACAGCAGCGGCGTCGAGATATTGTAGGGCAGATTTCCGACGATTCGCAGCCGCTCACCGAGTGCCGAGAAATCGAAAGACAATGCATCCGCCTCGTGAATGGTGACCGACTCGTAACGCTCGAAACGTCGTCGTAATTTTTCGGCAAGGTCGCGGTCGAGTTCTATCGCGTGCAGATGTCCGGCTTGCCGTGCAAGCGATTCGGTAATAGCGCCCTGTCCGGGACCAATTTCGACGACGACATCGTCACTCGTCGCGTGGATGCTGTTGAGGATCGCATCGATGACGGCGGGATCCGCCAGGAAATGCTGGCCGAAGCGCTTGCGGGCGCGGTGCATCAGCGGCCCGCCATCTCGGCGGCGAGCTCAACCGCGGCGAACAAGCTCCCGGGATCGGCGGTGCCCATGCCCGCAATATCGAAAGCTGTGCCGTGATCGACAGACGTTCGAATAATCGGCAGGCCCAGCGTTACGTTGACGGCGTGGCCAAATCCCGCGTACTTGAGGACAGGCAGGCCCTGGTCATGGTACATGGCCAGAACGGCGTCCTTGTGGCCGATGGCGGGTGTGAACGCCGTGTCGGCCGGCAGCGGGCCACGCAGTTTCAGGCCCTTCGCCCTGAGCGCGTCGATGACGGGAGCGATGACCTCGCGGTCTTCGTGGCCGAGCAGGCCGTTTTCGCCGGCATGCGGGTTCAGGCCGCAGACGACAATTTCAGGGTCCGCGATGCCGAACTTCCACGAGAGGTCGTCGTGCAGGACCTCGATCACGGCCGACAGCTTTTCCTGGTCGATATATTTCGGGACCGCGCTCAGCGGCATATGTGTGCTGGCGAGCGCAACGCGCAGGTCGCCCGCGACGAGCATCATGACGGGCAGCGGTGTTCCGGTCAGTTCCGCGAGGAACTCGGTATGACCTGTGAACGGAATTCCGGCTTCCGCGATGACGTTTTTTGCAAGAGGCGCCGTGACGAGACCCGCAAAGCGGCCTTCGCTACAAGCCCTGACGGCTAATTCCAGGCCATCGAGCAGCGTCCTCGCATTGGCCGGGTCCGGCTTGCCAGGCACGACGTTTGCCGGGAATGGAGTATCGATGACGTGCAGGTCGCTCTTGAACAGCGATTTGTCGCCGACGATGACGATATCGTCGGCGTATGGCGAGTGCACGAGCGCATCGCAGAGCTCAGGGCCGATTCCGGCCGGCTCGCCCGCGGTTACGACTAATGGTTTCTCGAGCGCCACATCTAGATGCGCGATTCGACGAAGGCCTCGTCGCGCATGCGCTGCATCCACAGCTGCGTCTCGGCTTCCATCTTGCTATTGCGGATATTCAAGTCGCAGTTTTGTTCCTTGAGTTCTTCGGTGTTGTCGTAAACGCGGCGGTCTACCACTTCAACAATGTGCCAGCCAAACGGTGAACGGAAAGGCTCGCTGACAACGCCAATATCAGTAATCGCGACAACCCGCTCGAATTCGGGGACGAAGGTCCCCGGCCCGGCCCAGCCGAGGTCGCCCCCCAGGTTGGCTGAGCCCGGATCGTCGGAAAGCAACTTGGCATATTCGGCGAAGTCCTCACCGTCGCGAATTTTCACGAGTGCGTCATCGAGGCGCTGCTTGGCGGTTTCGTCGTCGATAATCTCGTTGGGCGTAATCAGGATATGGCGCACCTTGACCTGGTTGACTTCGCTACGCTCCATAGCGCTGCGCAGATCGTCGACCTTGACGATATGAAAGCTGTTCGAGGCCCGAATGGGCGGGGAAATGTCACCTCTGCCCATGTCCTGCAAAACGCTGACGAACAACGTGGGTACCTGTTGACCCTGCATCCAGCCCAGTGAACCGCCTTCGAGCGCTGTGTCACCCGCCGAATAGCGTGCGGCCATTTCACGAAAATCGGCACCGTCCTGCAGTTGCTGGTAAATGCTGTTGGCGAGTTCCTCGACCTCGGCGATCTCTGCGGCGCTTGCGGTTTCCGAAAACGCCAGGCGAATATGCGACAGCTCGTATTCCGAGTTGGCGACGACATTGCCCTCGAGGTCGGCGATACACTTCGCTATCTCGCGCGGGGAGACTTCAATGCTGCGGCCGACTTCGATGCGCCGCAGCTGTTCCACAGTGACCTCGTCGCGCAGCGAGCGACGGAACGTGGCGTAGTCTACGCCGTCTTTGGCCAACACCGCGGGCATGTCTTCGAACCTGACGCCGTTCTGCTGGGCGATTCGTGCGATCGATTCGTTGAGCATCGCGTCGGAGATTTCGAGGCCAATACGTTCGGCGCGTTGCAGCTGGATCTCGGTCAGGATCAGTCGCTCCAGGACCTGTTCTTCGAGAATCGCCATTGGCGGCATCGGAATACCCTGGGCCTCTGCTCGCTGCGCAATAACATCGAGCTGCTCATTGAACTGGCTTTTCAACACGACGCCTTCGTTCACGATGGCCGCAACGCCATCCAGGAACTCACCGGTATCGGAGAGTTCCTCGGCGACAACGGGCGCGGCTACCAGAGCGACGATTGCGCATAAGGCATTGATTTTTAACACGTTTTGCTACCGGAGATCTGCAGAATAGCCAAGAATACCACGTTCGAGGAGCTTGTCAGCAGCTGTGCCGACGCTCGCCATCCCTTTCAGTACCAATTGCAGACCGAACGAAGAATCGCGAGTTCCATCGCGCGTGGAGATATGTTTGCGCGATACGAGTCTGAGTCCCCAGCAACAGCTTTCGTACTCGAGTCCAAAGAACTGCTCGAGCACCTCTTCGTCGCGGAAGGAGAAGTTGTAGCGTCCGACGAAGTTCCACTGTGTGCTGACGGGCCACGACCATGACAAGTCGCCTTGTTCGAGCGAGTCCCGCCGGAAGCGGTAGGCGAGGTTGAGGATCTTGTTGGTGGCAGGACGGTACTGCAGGCGCGCCTCGGACTTGGCTGTGCCGTCCTGGCCGGGTGCCCATTGATGGCCGAAATCGAAGTTGATGTTTTCCCATACGAGGAAGCGGACTTGCGCGATGTAATCGGACTCGTCGAGCGTCTCCGCGGACGTTCCTGGCAGCGTAACGTCACGATCGCCAAAGTAACGCGTCTGGCCGACGGTTGCCGTCATGAGTTCGCGCCCCGAGGAGACGTCGAGAATACGCGACGTTATGCCAAGACTGATCTGCTCGGTGTCGCCGATGCGATCGGGGCCGAGGAAACGGTTCTTACGAAACAATTGCACGAGATTGATATCGGGTTCAATCGTGTCGAAGACGGGCAGGTTGTCCTGGTCTTCGAACGGGATGTTGACGTATAGAAGCCGCGGCTCGATCGTCTGTACACGGCTGCTGTTTTGCATGAGCCGCTCGAGCACCATGCCCGTATCGAGACTCGCGATCGGTACAGTCCGCGTCGGGTCCGCCTCCTGCCCGGGCGCCGTGTCGTCCAGTTCGTAGCGCGTGTGGTCAAGTGATACCGATGGCGTGATAAACCAGCCCGGCCTTGTAATTGGCACTTCGACCGTTGGCGCCACGTTCAATCGCCAGCCCGTCGTGCCGACGTCGCGATCGAAGTTGACGATCTCGCCATCGATGCCAAGGCGCAGGAAACTACGGGACCACGAGGCGCTGGCAAGCAGTTGCGGCATGCGACGGTAAGGTTCGTCATCGGGCTGAATCGCGGCGTCGATGGTCTGGTAATCCTGCACGCGGCCAAGCAGAGACACATTGTCCGTAAAGTAGTCGAAGATCATGCTGCGATCGAGATGCGTGAGACTGGAGACGCTCAGGCTGCCGCCCAGGTCTTCGAAGTACTGGCTGTCTGACACTTCGCGGTAATTGGTGCGGTTGCGCCAGCCGTTTTCGAACAGTGTGCGATGCTCGAAATTTACCTGGTGGCGGGTTTCGTTGAGAATGTCGTCGTCCGGCAGCCAGTCGCCAGAAATCGAACCCAGGTTGCGCGGCGTCAGGTAACGAAACACGGCTCCGAGTTGCATGCCGCGGTCTGTGAGCATTCGTGTTGTGACCGTCGCATCGTAGTTTGGTGCGATGTTCCAGTAGAACGGTACCCGGATCTCGTTGCCATTTCGGCCGGCACTGCCGAACTCTGGTGTCAGGATGCCGGACTTCCTCGCATCGCCAATTGGAAACGACAGGTAGGGTGAATACAAAATCGGCACACCCTTGAACCTGAGTTTTACGCCTCTCGCTTTGCCGGTGCCTTCGACCGTATCGAGCTTGATCGAGTCGCCCTGCAACAGCCAGTCTTCAGAGCCGGGCGGACAGGTCGTGTATTCGACCCCTTCGAGAATAAGTTCACCACTCTGGTTGATCTCCAGCACGTCGGCCGCGCCTCGCGAGGCGCTTTCCGTGAGCGAGAACTCGGCGCCATCGAAGCGGATCTGCCCCGACTCGTACGCGAGCTGTGCCGAGTCGCTGATGATCTTCGTGCTCGTGTCTTCGAAGCGCACATTGCCTTCCAGATACATGGCGCGCCCTTGTGTATCGAATCGCGCCGTATCCGCGCCGGCAAGTTTGTCGGCCTGGCGCAGCATAACCCCGTCGCTCATCGTTGCTGTTGGCTCTTCGCCGAGCTGAGCCTCGAGGCGGCCGGCCTCGAACACGAGCGTGTTGGGGTCATCGGGCGCAGTTTCGGCCATTGAAGGCCCTACGTCGATCGGCTCGCCGACCGTTGTCTCGCAAGCCAGGGGATCCGCTCCGTGGGCATGCGTGGCAGCCAGCAGGCCGCAAGCAAGAAACATGTGTTTCGCAGTCAAATCGCTTATCGGATCAGGTTGCGGCCGAAGCAAAACGGGCCGGGGTGTTATAAGGACCAGTATTTGTTACCTTCGCATAGTTTTCGAGGTGCTTCAACGCGTTACGGAGATCACACATCAGTACCGCCCATGCCGTGGCCGATGCCCGTTTGGCCGCGTTAAAAGAATGGATTGAGAAGATCGAGGCCGTCGCGGGCCGCGATCCGGTGCGGGCGTCCGAGGACGCCAGTTTTCGACGCTATTTTCGACTCGCGAATGCCAAGCAGAGTTTCATCGCGATGGATGCACCACCGCCGCAGGAGGACTGCCTGCCGTTCGTGCGCATTGCAGGGTACCTCGAGGCGATGAACCTGAACGCCCCGCGGGTCATCGAAGCGAATCTCCGCGACGGATTCCTGCTGTTGAGCGACCTCGGCACGCGCCAGTACCTCGCGGAACTGCAGCGCGACACCGCGCAAGCGACTCCCTTGTACGACGACGCGATCGCCGCGCTCGTCACGATGCAGCGCCGCGGTGTTGCCTACCAGTCCTTGTTGCCGCCCTATGACGAGAAGCTGCTGCGATTCGAACTGTCACTGTTTCATGACTGGCTGTGCGGCACGCACCTGGGCCTGGATTTTTCCGACGACGAAGACAACGCCTGGAGAGCCTGTTGCGACACGCTCGTGGAGAATGCGCTCAGCCAGGAGCAGGTGTTCGTACATCGCGACTATCACTCGCGCAATCTGATGCTCACGGACGAAAATAACCCCGGCATCCTCGATTTTCAGGATGCCGTGGAAGGGCCACTGACCTACGATCTCGTTTCGTTACTCAAGGACTGTTACGTGCGCTGGCCGGCCGAAAGGGTCTGGCAATGGGCGCTGCAGTTCTACCATCAACTCGATGCGTCGCAACGGGGCGGCCTGAGCGAATCGGTATTTCAGCGCCACTTCGAACTCATGGGCGTGCAACGACACCTCAAGGCGGCGGGTATCTTTTGCAGGCTCAATCATCGCGATGGCAAGGCAGGCTACCTGGGCGACATTCCACGAACGCTCTCTTACATCGTCGAGCTCGGTGATTCCTATGAGGAGCTCGAATTTCTGGTCGGGCTCATAGAAAGTAAGGTCTTGCCGGCATTCGGTGTCGAACGATGAGAGCCATGATCCTCGCAGCCGGGCGCGGGGAAAGGCTGCGACCATTGACTGACAAGCTGCCGAAGTCGCTCGTCGAAGTCCAGGGGCGGAGCCTGCTCGAGCGTCACTTGCAGCACGTACGCGACGCCGGAATCGACAAGGTCGTCATAAACCTGGGCTGGCTCGGCGAGCAGATTCTCGATCGTGTCGGCTCGGGGGCTCGCTATGGGCTCGACGTCACCTACAGCCCGGAAGGCGAAAACATTCTCGAAACCGGTGGCGGTATTCACAAGGCGCTGCCGATGCTGGGTAGTGAACCGTTCCTGGTTGTCAATGCCGACATTCTCACGGACATGCCGGTGCCGGAGATTGAACTGCCGGGCGATGCGACAGGTCACCTCGTGCTGGTGCCGACGCCATCATACCGGGACCGCGGCGACTTCAGTTTGCAGGACGGACGTGTCAGGAATAAGCATGATCTTACGTTCAGCGGCGTCGCAATTTACAGGCCCGAGTTCTTCGAGCGTTGCGAGGCGGGCCGATTCTCGATCGTGCCGATGCTGCGCGAGGCGGCCGACGCCGGACAGCTCACGGGTAGTGTCTACGAAGGTGTTTGGGCGGATGTGGGTACGCCGGAGCGACTCGCGGCGCTCGACAACGAAGGCAGGAATCTGCCTCGGGAAGATTAGGTTTATCGCTTTGAGTACAGATCGGTAGACAGGTACTTCAGACCCGAGTCGCAAAGCAAGGTCACGACATTTTTTCCAGGGTCCAGGCGCTCGGCAACTCGGAGGGCGGCTACGACATTGCCGCCCGCGGACGCCCCTGCGAACAGCGCCTCTTCCCTGGCCAGTCGGCGGGCCATTGCTTTCGCCTCATCAGTCGACACCAACAGGATTTCATCGGCAATCTCGTCGGTCCAAAGTGGTGGCACAAAGCCGGGCCCAACGCCTTCAATCCTGTGGGAACCCGGAGCTCCGCCGCTCAGCACTGGAGATTCGGCGGGTTCGACCGCGACGATCTCGATGTCCGGATTCTGCTGTCGAAGAATTCCCGCTACTCCCAGAATGCACTGGGCGGTGCCTACCGACTGCACGAAAGCGTCCACTTTGCCCCGGGTTTGTATCCAGATTTCGTCTGCCAGCGGTATGTAGCCGGCTGCGGCGTCGGGATTGTTGAATTGATCTGCGAAGAACACATCGGGCGAAGAACTCAGCTCGGCAGCCCTGGCGATCATGGTCTGGATCAACTCTTTGGTCGTCCGACCACGGTCGCTCTCGATATCGATGACCGTGGCGCCAAGGGCACGCATGTGATCGCGCTTCTCCTGGCTGAATGCGTCGGATGTCACGATAGTGATCGGGTACCCTCGGGCCGCACAAACAAATGCCAGGGACGTCCCCGTACTCCCACCCGTGTACTCGACAACGCTTCCCGAAGGACTCAGTCGACCGGACCCGGCCGCCCGGTCAATCACTGAAATCGCCATGCGGTCCTTCATACTACCGGTTGGGTTCTGACCCTCGACCTTGACGAATACGCGAGCGAAATCCTGCGGAACAATTCGCTTCAGTTCCACCAGCGGCGTCTTGCCGATGGAGTCGAGGACGTTTGTGCGTTCTGCCATTCAATTCACCTACAAGTAGCGCGGGACAGTACGGCAATATTCGGCATACGGTTCGCCAAACGTACGGATCAGGTGCTCTTCTTCCACAAGAATCAACAGGTGCATGTAGGACGCAACGATAGCCAGTATCAACACACACCACCAGGACCAGTCGTTGAGCGCAAAACCCGACAAGAACATGAAAAAGCCAATGTATTGTGGATTTCGGCTCCACCGGTAGGGCCCTCTTGCGACAAGCTTGCCGACATCGAGACACAAGACCTTTAGCGGCGAACGGAAGGCGACAATGCTGACCAGGCACAGCACTGTTCCTGTAGCCCCGATGAGGATGCCGACATAGTCCAGCGGCGTACTCGGCATTTCATACTTTATAGCGTAATCGAGCATGAGATTAGGTACGAAGATCATCGCGATCAGCAACGACAATCCGAGAACGCTGAGCTTGCCGCGCTTACGATATTCGAAGCGCGCGAACAGTAATGCGACCGGTACAATAACAAGCGCCAACGCGAGCAAGTAGATCAACATCATCGGATACAGTGAATCCGCTTCACTCGATCGACATTCCCAGGTGCTCCAGGAAATGCGGTAGCAGCTTGTCCGATGCTTCTTCGAGTTGTAACTCGATGCCGAGCCGGTGCAGGTCCGTCATCTCAAGTTCGGCGTAGCCGCAAGGGTTGATTCTCGAGAAGGGTTCGAGGTCAGCGTCTACGTTGAGCGCCATGCCGTGAAAGCTCGCGCCGCGCCTGATTCTCAAGCCAACGCTTGCGAGCTTGTCACCGTCAACATAAACGCCCGGCGCGTCCGGTCGCGCCGCAGCTTCGACATCGTATTCCGCCGCCAGGTCGACGACGCTCTGCTCGAGTGCAGTGACGAGCTTGCGCACCCCGATGTTGGCGCGCCGAATGTCGATCAACGGATAGACCATAAGCTGGCCCGGCCCGTGATAGGTCACCTGGCCGCCGCGGTCTATTTGCACGACCGGGATGTCGCCCGGCGTGAGAAGGTGTTCCTTGCTCGCATTGAGGCCCATCGTGAATACGGGCGGGTGTTCGCAGAACCAGATCTCGTCCGGCGTCGACTCGTTACGCTCGTCGGTGAATTCCTGCATTGCGCGCCACAGAGGCACGTATTCCTGCCGGCCGAGAAAGCTGGTCTTCATAGCGCCATCAATACGTCGTCGTGCGCGGTTACGTCCTGGTAGATGGCGTCCAGCTGTTGCTGGCTGGTCGCCGTAATCGTGACCGTGACCGAGACGAAGCGTCCGTTGCGGCTTGTCGATGCCTGCACCCGTTCGTCGCCGACGACGCCCACATGATTCTCTACGAGCAAGCGTGCCGTCGAGCGAAACTCGGGCGTGTCCCGTCCCATCATCTTGATCGGGAACTCGCATGGGAACTGGAGTGCGGACTCTTCGGACATGACTACTCGAACCAGAGACTCACACTGTCGCGCGTTCGCTGCCAGAACGATCCTGTCGGGTTGTCGTCGAGTGCGCGTAAAGGCTCACTGAGTACCTCTTCTTCGCCGAGCTTTATTTTCAGTTCGGCGACAGGCTGCCCGGCAGCTACCGGGGCTTCGACGATCGCCGGAATATCGAGCGTCGACTCGAGCTGATCGTAAGCGCCGCGTCGTACCGTGATGTAGAGGTCCTCGAGCACACCGAGGCGCGAGTTTTCATTGGCCGATTTCCAGACACGCGCCGTGGTTACTTCCTCGCCGGCCTTGTACAGCAATCGGGTTTCGAAAAAACGGAAACCGTAGTTGAGCAGAGCCTGGCTGCCATCTGTTCGCGCTTTGGTGCTGGACGTGCCCAGCACGACCGCGACGATGCGCATGTTGCCGCGCTCGGCCGACGAAACGAGGCAGTAGCCCGCATCCTCGGTGTGACCCGTCTTGAGCCCATCGACCGATGCATCGCGCCAGAGCAGGGAGTTACGATTGCTTTGCTTGATGTCGTTGTACGTGAACTCCTTGACCGAATGCCAGGCGTAGTAGTCGGGGAATTCCGTGATCATCGCCCGCGCCAGCGTGGCGAGGTCGCGTGCCGTAGTCGTGTGACCTTCGGCGGGCAAGCCTGTCGCGTTGATGAAATGGCTCGAATGCATGCCGAGTTTCGCCGCGTACTGATTCATGAGTTCGGCGAATACACTCTCGGTGCCCGCGATGTGCTCGGCGAGCGCGACGCTGGCGTCGTTGCCCGATTGCACGATCATGCCGAGTAGCAGGTCCTGGATCGATACGCGCGTGCCCACCTCGACGAACATACGCGAGCCTTCTGTGCGCCAGGCTTTTTCGCTGATCGTAACCTCATCTTCGAGCTGGACCTGGCCCTGGTGTAATGCGTGGAAGACGACGTAGGTCGTCATGATCTTGGTCAGGCTGGCGGGCGCAAGGGGCGCATCGGGATCGAGCGACGCCAGCTCATGACCGGTCTTGTTGTCGATGACGAGATAACTCTTGGCACCGATGATCGGTGGGGCGGGCGCCGGCATCACCTGTGCGAAGCAGACCGATACGGTCAATAACAAGGCGGCGAGCGTAAATACGAATCGTTGCAACATGGGGCCTCTTCAGGGGCGGTTAAATCGTGTGGCGGCGTATTGTACGCCGCAAATTGAAGCTATTCAGCTATCAGGTAGGGATCCATAATGCCGATGTTCTCAAGCTCCTCGACGAGAATGTCGTACTGGATCACGTTCGCCACGGGGCCGATGCGAACCCTGAGCAACGCCGGATCGGTGGAACGGTCTTCGTGGATGAAACCGTTGGCAATTCCCGAGGCCGACAACAATGCCAGCCGGCGCTCGGCATTGGCGCGGTCGCCAAATGCCCCGACCTGGACGAATATGCGGTGGGCCTGTTCACGAGCCGCCGCTTCCCGGGGCGGCGCGGGCTGCGCCGGGGTCACTCGCCTCGTTGGGCGGTCACCCGTGGGTCCATCGAAGTTGATTGCCGTTACCTCGACGAGGCCCGTGCCGTCGCGGACCATATCGAGTTTCATGGCAGCGGCATACGACAGGTCGATGATGCGGTTGTGCACGAACGGGCCGCGGTCGTTTACGCGCACGACGATGCTGCGGTCGTTCTGCAGGTTGCGAACGCGCACGTAGGTCGGCAGCGGCAGGGTCTTGTGCGCTGCCGTCATCTCGTACATGTCGTAGACCTCGCGGTTCGAGGTCAGGTTGCCGTGAAATTTCTTTCCGTACCATGAAGCAACGCCGCGTTCGCGATACCCTGCGCTCGTCGGCATGACCGTGTAACGCTTGCCGAGCACTTCGTAGACGGGGCCGTTTCCGTACTTGCTGCGTGCTTCCGGGCGTGGCACCGGATCGGGGGGCAGATCGGGTATCCTGTTGCTGCCTGGCGGGCCGTCGCCCCGGATGCTGCTGCCCGCGCAGGCCACCAACAACAGTGCCGAGGCAGCTGGCAGCAGGACCCTAAGCTGCATCGTCGATCACCTGCAGTGCGACTTCCTGGCCGAGCTGATATGCCGCGAGTGCGTACATGACGCTGCGGTTGTATTTCGTGATGACGAAAAAATTGTGGAAGCCGACCCAGTGCTCGATGCCGTCGGCGCCTTCATAAGTCAGCAGCTGGACCTTGCTGTCGGCGGAAAGATCCGTCGCGAACAGCACACCTTTCTGGCTCAGCGACTCTACGGTCTCTGATGCTTTCAAGGTGTTCCTGGGCTTCGGCGCCGGGCCGTTCCAGCCGCTTCCAAGCGTCGCCTGTGATGTCACTTGCTCGTCGCTGCGCCAGCCGTGTGCCACGAAGTAGTTGGCAACACTACCTGCGACGTCCGCCCAGTTGTTCCAGATGTCACGCTTGCCATCGCCGGTCGCATCGACGGCGTAGGCGCGGAAACTCGATGGCATGAACTGTGGGCGACCCATGGCGCCTGCGTAAGAGCCCATCGGCTCGGTTGCGTCGATCTCCTCCTCGCGTGCCAACACGAGGAACTCGGTCAGTTCCTTGCGGAAAAACTTGGAGCGCGGCGGATAGTCGAATGCGAGCGTCGCCAGCGCATCGATGACACGATCCTTGCCGGTGATGCGGCCGTAGTAAGTCTCGACGCCAATGATGCCGACGATCATCTCAACGGACACGCCGGATTCCTCGCTGATGCGCTCGAGCATCTCGCGGTTTTCGCGCCAGAACGTGGCGCCGGCACTGATGCGCTCCCGGGTGATGAAGATCTTTCGGTATTCGCCCCAGGTCAGCGTGCGCTCGGCCGGTGTCGAAATTTTCCTGATGATCGACGCCTTGATCTGGGCCTGGCCAAGGACGTTGCGCAACGCCTCGCGACCGAAATCGTGCTGGGCGACCATTTCGTCAATGAATGCCGCAACGTCCGGCCTGTCGACGTCGACGTAGACGACATCGTCGACGGCCCGTGCGCAGGACACGGATACCAGGAATGCGGCGGCTACGACGAGTAATCGTTTCTTCATCAGTGAGGTAGAAGTTTCCGGTGGGAGTGGATCGACATCAGAATACCGAAACCCGCCATCAGCGTCACCATCGAGGTGCCACCGAAGCTCACGAGCGGCAAAGGTACGCCGACAACGGGGACCAGCCCGGTCACCATGGCTGTGTTGACGAACACATAGACAAGGAAAGTCAGGCTGATCGAGCCGGCGAGCAGTCGCGAATAGGTATCATGCGCCTGCACGGCGATAAACAGCCCTCTGCCGATGACGAACATGTAGAGCGCGAGGAGCAAGAGCACGCCCAGCAGGCCGAACTCCTCGCCAAGCACGGCGAAAATGAAATCGGTGTCGCGCTCCGGCAGGAATTCGAGGTGTGCCTGCGAACCGTTGGTCCAGCCCTTGCCGAACAGGCCGCCCGAGCCGCCGCCCGAGCCGATCGCGATCTTCGACTGGATGATGTTGTAGCCTGCGCCCAGCGGATCGCTGTCGGGATTCAAAAGCGTAAGAACGCGCTGCTTCTGGTAGTCCTGCATCAAACTCCAGAGGCCGAGCGCCCCCGGCACAGCCAGCAGACCCATTACCGCGATAAGGCGAAACGACATGCCGGCGAGCACGACGACGATAATCCCCGACGCCGCGATCAGCAGAGCCGTGCCGAGGTCCGGCTGGCGCGCGATCAGGATTGTCGGCACGACGATCATCACGGCGATGACCAGGAGCTGTCCGAGCCTCGGTGGCATGTGCCGGTCGTGAAGGTACCAGGCGGCCATCATCGGTACTCCGAGTTTCATGGCTTCCGACGGCTGGAATCGTATGCCGAGATCGAGCCAGCGGCGCGCGCCCTGGCCGACGTCGCCCTTGGTCAGCACGAGCACGAGCAGAATCAGGCCGGCCAGGTATCCCCAGGGCGTCCAGCGACGAAGAAAGTCGGGGGACAGCTGTGCCACGACGATCATGCCGACAAACGCGACGCTCAGGCGTACGACCTGGTTCATGAGCAAGCGACTGCTCTCACCGACGGCGCTGTATAGAACGAACAGCCCGAATCCGCAGATCAGCAACAACCCGCCGAGCAATGGGCCGTCGACATGCAGGCGGCGCATGAGCAGCGAGAAGTGCGACAACGGAGCCGCTTTGGGCATTAGCAGACGTTGTGTATCACTGAGCCGCATTGTCACCGTACCCCAGGTATTCATCCATGATCGACTTTGCGATCGGCGCCGCGACGCCGCTGCCGCTGCTGCCGTTTTCGACGATGACGGCAACGGCAATGCGCGGATCGTCGAGCGGCGCGAACGAGAGGAACAAGGCATGGTCGCGTAGCCGTTCCTCGAGTTCTTCCTCGTTGTATTCCTCGTCCTGCGCAATCGATACAACCTGCGCGGTGCCGCTCTTACCGGCCATCTCGTAAGGCGCGCCCCTGCCGACGGCACGCGCGGTTCCCCGCGGCCCCTGCATGACGTCGTGCATCGCTGCGATGACCTCGTCCCAGTAGAACTCGTTCGATATTTCTACGTCGGGCTGACGCTCAGGCCGGATCATCGAACGTTCTCCGGTAAGGGCATCCTCGACGGCGGCGACGAGATGCGGGCGGTACCGAACGCCACGCGTGGCCATCGCGCTGGCGGCGGCGGCCAACTGCAGAGGTGTCGCGAGCATGTATCCCTGGCCGATAGAGGCGATGACGGTCTCGCCGTGATACCAGCGTTGATCATCGCGATTGCCGAATGACGCACGCTTCCAGGCACGCGACGGCACGAGTCCCTTGCTCTCGCCGCTCATGTCGATGCCCGTCAGGTTGCCAAGGCCGAAGCGGCCCAGATAATCGTGAATGTTGTCGATACCGACGTCGCCACTGATCTCGTAGAAATACACGTCGCAGGACTGCTCGATGGCGTCATGCAGGTCGACCGCACCGTGCCCTTCGGGTTTCCAGTCGCGATAGCGGTGCGTCGTGCCAGGCAGCATGAAATAGCCAATGCACAGACTCTTGCGCGTCAGGTTGGTTGCGCCGGTTTCCAGCGCCGCGAGCGCCAGCATCGGCTTGATCGTGGAGCCGGGCGGGTAGGCGCCGCGCACGGCGCGGTTGAACAACGGCCGGTCGGGATTACCCTGTAACTCGGCGTATTGCGCGGTCGTCATGCCGACAGCGAACAGGTTCGGATCAAACGTCGGCGCGCTGACGAGCGCCAGGATTTCGCCGGTCCAGGGATCGAGTGCGACCACGGCGCCGCGGCGGCCTTCGAGCGCGCGCGTCGCCAGGCGCTGCAGGTCGAGGTCGAGGCTCAGGTATACGTTTGAGCCGGGTCCCGGGCTCAGGTCCACGGGCAGTGTATCGAGCAGTTCGCTGGACCTGATCGGCACCTGTCGGCCGCGTGCATTGGTTATCAGGTGCCGGTAGCCGGCATCGCCGTGCAGGACGGATTCGAAACTGTTTTCGACGCCCGTCTTGCCGGTATGTGACGTGCCCGCATAGCGCGCAGCATCGAGCCGCTGCAGGTCGCTGGTGCTCAATGCGCCAACGTAGCCAATGGCATGAGCGACAGCCTCGCCGTCGGGGTAGTGGCGAACCAGCCGCGGCTTGAAGTCGACACCCGGGAAACGCGGCCGCTGTATGGCGAAATTGGCAATTTCCTCCTCCGTGAGCCGGAACTTCAGCGTTACGGGTTTGAAGCGCGGACCGCTGCGACTGAGCTCCTTGTAGGTGTCGATCTCGTTGGCATCGATAAGGTCGAGCGCGGCGAGACGGCGCAACGTGCCGTCGATGTCGTCAACCTGCTCGGGAATCAGTTCGAGCTGGTAGGCCGGCTCGTTTTCCGCGATCACGCGGCCCTTGCGGTCGAAAATCAGGCCGCGGATAGGCGGTACGGCTTCAATGCGAACGCGGTTGCCCTGTGATTTTTCGGCGAACAGTTCATGGTCGACTATCTGCAGCTGCACCAGGCGCGCGACGACGCCGCCGAGCAGCAGCACCGACACGATCGCCGAAATGATGACGCGACCGACGAACAGACGCCGTTCGGAATGGTGGTCCTTGATCGGGGATAACAGGTCCACGTCAGGCTCCCGCGCGGGCCCGGTCGCGCACTCCCGACAGGAACATGTAGAGGAATGGCCACACGAGCGTGCCTGTAATCACGGGGGCCCAGTAGTCCATGGCCTGCGCCGTGACGCCGGCGACACCGTTGATCCAGAACAGCAGGAACTGGTACAGCGCCAGCAGTGCGAATACGGTCGCGGATAACTGGGACAGGGGAAATACCCGCATCAGCAGGTGAAAGCGTACCGTGATGAATGCGATGACACAGAGGGCGAGCGCGTGCTGGCCGAGCAGAGTGCCGTAAGAAACGTCGAGAATGATGCCGATAATCCAGGCGGTGCCGATGCTCCAGGTACGCGGCAGCTGCATTGCCCAGAAAATAACCAGCAATGCCAGCCAGTCCGGCCGGAACTGCTCGATGCCCTCGGGCAGCGGCAGTATCGTGAGCATCAGGCCGACGAGCAGCGTCGCGATGACCGGCAAACGGCGGGAGTCGCGGTCCCTGCTCATTGCTCTTCGACCGCCGGCCCCGACCAGATCAGCATTACTTCCCGGACCTGGTCGAGTGCTGCTGCCGGCTTCGCCGTAACATCGGCAAATGGTTCCTGCGGCATGCGCGTGACGCCATCGACAACGGCGACCGGGTAGCCTGCAGGAAAAGCCCCGCCGAGGCCCGACGTAACGAGCAGGTCACCCGTTTGTATGTCCGCATTGTTGGGCAGGAACGGCAGGTCGAGCCGGTCGATCTCGCCCGTGCCGACCGCAATCGTCCGCAGGCCGTTGCGATTGACTTCGACGGGCAGCGCGTGATCCGTGTCGCTGATCAATACGGCCTGCGCCGTCATAAGGCCCGTTGCGATGACCTGGCCCACAACGCCATCGGCGTCGACGATGGCCTGCCCGTCGTAAACGCCATCCCGGCTGCCGATGTCGATAACGAGATTGTGCTCGTACGGGTTGGCGTCGACCGCCATGATTTCGGCGACGCGCACCTGGTCGCGCACCTTGGCGCGCGCATCGAGCAGCGCCCTGAGGCGCGCATTCTCGGCCTCGAGCGCCGTCAGGCGCTGCAGCCGGGCATTCGTGAGCAGTCGTTCTGCCTTGAGGCGTCCGACCTCGAGCTGTAGTTCGTTGCGCGATGTGGTCGACTCGCCGAGCCACTCCCAGAAACGCACAGGTGCGTCGACGACGAGCTGCAGGGGATAGACCGCAACGCCGATCGCCTTGCGCACCGCGTCGAGGTGATTCTGGCGTTGATCGAAATACATCAGCAGGATGCTGATGAGCATGAGGACGATGACCCGGATGCCCAGCGCCGGGATGCGGGCTGGATTACTGTTATTTCCCCGGGATGCGACCATTCACTCCAGGCCGAATACCGCGGGACCGTGTTCATCGATGAGTTCGATGACCCGGCCGCCGCCCCTGGCGACACAGGTGAGCGGGTCATCGGCGATCACGACGGGCAGCCCGGTCTCTTCCATGAGCAGCTTGTCGAGGTCGCGCAACATGGCGCCACCGCCCGTCAGGACGATGCCACGCTCGGCGACATCGGCACCGAGTTCGGGCGGCGTCTGCTCGAGTGCTTCCTTGACGGCGCCGACGATGCCCTGCAGAGGTTCCTGCAGCGCTTCGAGAATCTCGTTGGAATTCAGCGTAAAGCTGCGCGGCACGCCTTCGGACAGGTTGCGACCCTTGACCGAGATTTCCAGCACTTCCTGGCCCGGGAACGCCGAGCCGATTTCGTGCTTGATTCGTTCGGCCGTCGCTTCGCCGATCAATATGCCGTAGTTGCGGCGCACGTAGTTGGTAATGGCTTCGTCGAAGCGGTCGCCACCGATTCTGACCGAAGCGGCATAGACGATGCCGTTCAGGGATATGACCGCAACCTCCGAGGTTCCGCCGCCGATGTCCAGCACCATCGAGCCGCGCGCTTCATGCACGGGCATGCCGGCGCCGATGGCCGCGGCCATCGGCTCATCAATGAGGTGTACCTTGCGCGCCCCGGCGCCCTCGGCTGATTCCCGAATCGCGCGGCGCTCGACCTGTGTCGAACCATAAGGGACGCAGATGAGCACGCGAGGGCTCGGACGGAAATAGCGCGACTGATGCGCCTTCCTGATGAAGTGCTGCAGCATCTTCTCGGTGACCGTGAAATCGGCGATCACGCCGTCCTTGAGCGGCCGAATTGCCGTGATATTGCCCGGCGTGCGGCCCAGCATGTTCTTGGCTTCTGCACCCACGGCCTCCACGATGCGACCGCCGCGCCCCGAATCCTCTCGAATCGCCACGACAGAGGGTTCATCGAGCACGATGCCATGTCCCCGCGAGTAGATCAGGGTATTGGCCGTGCCAAGGTCGATGGACAGGTCATTGGAAAAATAACCCAGGATATTCTTGAACATGTGGGGCGGGACTCGATAGCAGATTAACGGCGTAATCTAACAATGCGCACGACATTGCACAAGGCGGCGTGTATTATTGCGTGCCCGCGGAAACAGCAGCTCAAAGGCGCCGGAAAAGAACAGTGTCTCTCAGCAAAGATCAGGTCCAGCATATAGCGAAGCTGGCACGGCTCGAACTCAGCGAAGACGAGTACGCCGAGAGCGTCAAAAAGCTCTCCAAAATCGTCGATTTCGTCGACCATCTGTCCGAAGCCGATACCGAGGGTGTCGTGCCCATGGCTCACCCCCTGGATGTGGCCCAGCGGCTGCGGCCCGACGTCGTCATAGAGGCCAACGAACGCGACCATTATCAGCAAAACGCCGCATCCGTCTCGGGCGGGCTGTACCTCGTTCCAAAAGTCATCGAATGATGGATTTGCACGCGAAATCGATGACCGAGCTGATCGCCGGTCTGGACAGCGGTGAATTCACTTCGGTTGAGCTGACCGAGGCGCTGCTCAGCCGCATCGCAGCGCACAACGACAAGCTCAACGCTTTCGTGACAGTGACCGGCGATGAGGCGATGGCGGCGGCAGAAGCCGCGGACAAGGCCCGGGCCGCGGGGAAAGGCGGCGCGCTGAATGGCTTGCCGATCGTGCACAAGGACATTTTCTGTACGCGCGGCGTGAAAACGAGCTGTGGATCGAAGATCCTCGATAACTTCATCTCGCCTTACGACGCAACCGTGGTCGAGAAGCTGGCCAATGCGGGTGCCGTTGTGCTCGGCAAGGCCAACATGGACGAGTTTGCGATGGGTTCGTCGAATGAGACGAGCTACTACGGAGCGGTGTTCAATCCCTGGGATCTCGAGTGCACGCCCGGCGGTTCGTCCGGCGGTTCGGCGGCGGCCGTGGCGGCACGCTTGGTGCCGGCAGCGACGGGCACCGATACCGGCGGATCGATTCGACAGCCGGCTGCTTTGACGGGTACCGTCGGTATCAAACCGACGTACGGACGCGTGTCGCGCTACGGCATGATCGCGTTTGCGTCGAGCCTGGACCAGGCGGGCGTCATTACGCGCACGGCCGAAGACGCGGCGCGTGTACTCGGCGTCATGGCCGGTTTCGACGAACGCGATTCCACATCCGTCGATCATCCGGTGCCCGACTATGTTGCGGGCATCAAAGAGTCGATCGAGGGCCTCAAGGTCGGGATCGTGCGGCAACATTTCGATGAGGGACTGGATCCGGACTGCGGTGACCGCGTCAGGGATGCGATTGCCGTGATCGAGTCACTGGGCGCGGAGGCTGTCGAAGTCGATATGCCCAATATTGACTACTCGGTACCGACCTACTATGTCGTTGCGCCCGCCGAGTGCTCTTCCAATCTTTCACGATTCGATGGCGTGCGCTTCGGGCATCGCGCCGAGAATGCCGAAGACCTCATGGACATGTACTGTCGCAGCCGTGGCGAGGGCTTCGGCGACGAGGTCAAGCGTCGTATCATGACGGGTACGTACGTGTTGTCGGCCGGTTACTACGACGCGTATTACCTCAAGGCGCAGCAGGTCAGGCACCTGATCGCCGACGATTTCAAGAAGGCCTTTGCTGACGTTGACGTGACCGCGCCGACGCCGGCGTTTCGTATCGGCGAGAAAGTCGACGACCCGATCACGATGTACCTGAACGACATTTACACGATCGGCGCCAACCTCGCCGGCCTGCCGGGCATGTCGGTGCCTTGCGGATTCGTCAACGGGCTGCCGGTAGGCCTGCACCTTGTCGGACACCATTTCGAGGAACAGACGCTGCTCAGGTTCGCCCACCAGTATCAGCAGGCGACTGACTGGCACGCGGCCTGCCCGGAGGACTTCCAGTGAGTGCCGGCTGGGAAGTGGTCATCGGTCTCGAGATCCACACGCAGCTCGCGACCCGATCGAAGATCTTCTCGGGTGCGTCCACGGCGTATGGCGCAGAACCCAATACGCAGGCCTGCCTTGTCGATCTCGGCTACCCGGGCGTTTTGCCGGTACTCAACGAAGAGGTCGTGCACATGGCGGCGATGTTCGGCCTTGCCGTCAACGCGAGGGTTGCGCCGCGCTCGGTGTTTGCGCGCAAGAATTACTTCTACCCTGACCTGCCGAAGGGCTACCAGATCAGCCAGTACGAGCTGCCGATCGTCGAGCACGGTGAGCTCTTTATTGCGGATGCCGATGGCGAAGAGAAGCGCATCGGCATCACGCGGGCGCATCTCGAGGAAGACGCCGGCAAGTCGATACACGAGGGTCTCGACCAGTCATCCGGCATCGACCTGAATCGCGCCGGCACGCCGCTGCTCGAAATCGTCTCCGAACCCGACATGCGATCGGCGAAGGAAGCCGTCGCCTACATGCGCAAGATCCACACGATCGTGCGTTACCTCGGCATCTCGGATGGCAACATGCAGGAAGGCTCTTTCCGCTGCGACGCCAATATCTCGGTGCGGCCGAAAGGCCAGGACGAGCTCGGTACACGAACCGAACTCAAGAACCTGAACTCGTTCCGCTTCGTCGAGAAAGCCATCAACTTCGAGATCGAGCGCCAGATCGAGGTCATCGAGGACGGCGGTGAAGTCGTGCAGGAGACCCGCCTGTACGATTCGGACAAGGACGAGACGCGGCCGATGCGCTCCAAGGAAGAGGCCAACGACTACCGCTATTTCCCGGATCCCGATTTGCTGCCGGTCGAGATAAGCGCCGAGTACATCGAGACCGTGCGCCAGCAGCTTCCCGAGTTGCCCGACGCCAAGCGCCGCAGGTTCATCGACGAATACCAGCTGAAGGCCGACGACGCGGCGATCCTGACGAACTCGCGCCCCGTCGCGGATTTCTACGAGGCGACAGTGGCTGCGTCCGGCGCGAAGCCACAGCTCGTCGCCAACTGGGTCGTCGGCGATCTGTCCGGCGCTCTGAACCGCGATGGGCTCGATATCACGGAGAGCAAGGTGTCGGCTGACGCGCTTGCGGGCCTGCTGACGCGAATCGAGGACAACACGATCTCGGGCAAGATCGCAAAGCAGGTGTTCGAGGCCATGTGGGACGGCGAGGGCAGCGCCGACGACGTCATTGAAGCGAAAGGCCTCAAGCAGATTACCGACAACTCTGCGATCGAAGCCGTCGTCGACAAGGTCATCGAGGCGAATCCTGGCCAGGTTGCCGAATACAAGGCCGGCAAAGACAAACTGATCGGCTTCTTCGTGGGCCAGGTCATGAAAGAAACCCGTGGCCAGGCAAACCCCGGCCAGGTCAACCAGATCCTGAAGGACAAGCTGTCCCAATAGCATGTCCGCCGATAGCGTCATACCGTTCGGCTTCGAGTCGATCCCGGTCCGGGGAGCGTTGATTCACTTGTCACGCTCCTGGCGCCGGATGTTGCGCGACCACGATTACGACGCCCTCGTCACCGAAACGCTCGGACACGCGGCGGCAGCCACAGGCCTTATTGCGCAGAGCCTCAAATTCGACGGCGCGATTACGCTGCAGATTCAGGGCGGTGTGCTGTTGCGCATGCTCGTCATGCAGTGCACGAGCGAGCTCGAACTGCGCGGCATGGCATCGGTTGACACCCGCCGTGAGGCGAGCGGTTTTGCCGAGCTGACCGGCAACTCGCATTGCGCCGTCACGGTCGATGCCGGCGAGCGACCCTACCAGGGCATCGTCGAAATCAACAATGAGTCCCTGGCCGCCAGCCTCGAGCATTACTTCGCGCGCTCGGCGCAGGTGCCGAGCCACATCGCGCTCGTCGCCAACGAGGAAATTGCCGGCGGCTTGCTGTTGCAGCAGGTGCCTGGACAGCGGATCGACGAGGACGACTGGAACCGGCTGCACTACCTGGCAGCAACACTCAGCTGCAGGGACTTCGCGGGCGAGGCCGGCATGTCGCTCATTGGCAAGCTGTTTGCCGAGGACGACGTGCGCGTCTACCGGTCGCGCGATGTCGATTTCCGTTGCCGCTGTTCGGCGCGCAAAACCGAAGACGTGCTCAGGATGCTCGGTGAGCACGAGGCGCGCGAGGCGCTCGAGGAGCGCGGCGACATCGAGATCATTTGCGAGTACTGCGGCCGTCGAAGGCTGTACGACGCCGTCGACGTTGAGCGCCTGTTCACAGACCACGTGTTCTCCGCACCCGACTCGGTCCAGTAACGCCACCAGCCAGCAAAAATAGGGTATACTGTTCGGCCTTAAATATAAATAAATAGTTATATATTTATATGAAGGTCTCTACAGACAAATTGTTAAGCCAGTTCAAAGCCTTGGCCGATGCGACGAAAGCCAGGATCGTCGCGCTGTGTGCAGTCGCCGAGTGCAGCGTGTCGGAGCTGACGACCGTGACGGGCCAAAGCCAGCCACGCGTCTCGCAGCACCTCAAACAACTCTGCGCGGCCGACCTGCTCGAGCGCTTTCGGGACGGTCACTTCGTGTTTTACCGGGTACCCACCCATGGCGGCGAGTCGGCGATCCGGCGGCGCCTGCTCACCCTGCTGCCCGACGATGAGCCGCAGTTTGCGGCCGACGTCGAAAGGCTCCGCGCGCTGCGGCTGCACGATGAGACCGGGCCCGTCGATGAAACAGACCGGTTGCTGCATCGCGCGCTCGTCGAGTTGACGGTTGCAACGCCGCTGGGCGACCTGCTGGATATCGGTTGCGGCCAGGGGCGTCTGCTGAAGCTGCTGGCATCGCGTGCGCAGCAGGTCGTGGGCGTCGACATCGATCCCGATGCGCGGCGTCTTGCGCGCGCCGAAGTGCTGCTGGCCGGGTTGCCGAACTGTACGCTGCGAAAGGGCGACATGAACGCGTTGCCGTTTGTCGATGAGGCGTTCGACACCGTGATTCTCGACGACGTGCTGCGAGATGCCGGTTCGCCTGCGAAGGTACTCGACGAGGCGATCCGTCTGTTGCGTCCCGCTGGCCGGATCCTGTTGCTTGCGTCGGTATCGGATTCGGACGTCGATGTGACGAAGCAGAGTTTTTCCACGATGGCGGCAGAGGCCGAACTGCGACTCGCGCCGCCACGATCCATTCCCGACAAGGCGCCCGCCTGGCTGCTGGCCGTCGCAACAAGAGCGGACCAGAAGTCGGTTGCTGCCTGAGAAGAAGATACCCATGGACACCAATTCAGCAAACAGACCGTCTGTGTCTTTCGAGTTTTTTCCGCCCAATACCGAGAAGATGGAGGCCACTCTCTGGAAGTCCATCGAACGGCTGGCGGAGCTCGAGCCACGATTTGTATCCGT
>CAMYOJ010000006.1:0-88462 GCA_947259985.1 uncultured Woeseiaceae bacterium | reverse complement strand
GGTGTTTACAAGCCACATCCTGATGGTTATGCCTATGCATCGGACCTTGTCGCAGGCCTGAGAAAGGTTGCCGATTTCGACATTTCGGTTGCGGCTTACCCCGAAGTGCATCCCGAAGCGCCGGACGCGGCGTTCGATCTCGACAACCTGAAACGCAAGCTGGACGCGGGTGCGACGCGAGCAATTACCCAGTTCTTTTTCGACGTGGAGCTGTATTTGCGCTTCCGCGACCGTTGCGCGGGGGCCGGCATAGAGTCATCGATTGTGCCCGGAATCCTGCCGATATCGCGTTTCCCGCAGCTGGAGCGCTTCGCAAAAATGTGTGGCGCCAGCGTTCCCGACTGGTTGCGCGATCGCTTCGATGGACTCGAAGACGACGTGGATACGCGTCAGCTTATCGCTGCCAATGTGGCGATCGAGCAGGTCAGGGCGCTGCAGCAGGAAGGCATCGACGAATTTCACTTTTACACGCTGAATCGCTCGGAACTGACATACGCCATCTGCCATGCGCTGGGTGTACGTCCGAAGCAGGCCGCGGCATAGGACGGTAGCAATGGAACGCAAGGAAAGAATCCGTTCACTCGTGGCCTCGCTCGACGAGCGCATCCTGCTTCTCGACGGTGCGATGGGCACAATGATCCAGTCGTTCGGGCTCAGTGAGGACGACTATCGTGGCGAGCGCTTTGCCGACTGGGGCAGCGACCTCAAGGGCAACAACGACCTGTTGTCGATTACGCGGCCAGATGTCATTCGGGACATTCACAGTCAGTTTCTCGATGCCGGCGCCGACATCATCGAGACGAATACTTTCAATTCCAACGCACCGTCGATGGCTGACTACGGCATGGAAGCGCTGGTCGGAGAACTCAACACGGCGGCGGCCAGGCTCGCGCGCGAGTGCGCTGACGCCCACGCCGCGAAGACCGGTGAGCCACGCTACGTTGCCGGAGTGCTCGGCCCGACGAACCGGACGGCGTCGATCTCGCCGGACGTCAATGACCCGGGCTTCCGCAATATCCGCTTCGACGAGCTTGCCGATACCTATGAAGTCGCCGCGACGGCCCTGATCGAGGGTGGCGTCGATTTCCTGATGATCGAGACAATCTTCGACACGCTCAATGCCAAGGCGGCCATCTTCGGATTGAAACGCAGTTTCCGCAGCTGCGGCGTTGAGCTGCCCGTGATGATTTCGGGAACAATCACCGACGCGTCGGGCCGAACCCTGTCCGGCCAGACGACGGAGGCATTCTGGAACTCCGTGCGTCACGCAAACCCGTTCATGATCGGCCTCAACTGCGCGCTGGGGGCCAGCGAGCTGCGGCCGTATATCGCGGAACTCTCCCGCATTGCCGATACGCGTGTCAGCGCGCATCCGAACGCCGGCCTGCCAAACGAATTCGGCGAGTACGACGAGACGCCCGAGGAGACGGCTGCAGTGATCAGCGAGTTCGCGGAGAGCGGCCTCGTCAACCTGGTTGGCGGCTGTTGCGGAACACGGCCCGGCCACATTCGCGCGATCGCAACGGCCGTATCGGGCCTCGCGCCAAGACGCGTTCCCGAATTGTCGGTCAAGTGCCGCCTGTCCGGGCTCGAGCCGTTCAACATCGGGCCCGATGACCTGTTCGCCAATGTCGGCGAACGCTGCAATGTCACGGGCTCCGCGGTCTTTCGTCGTCTGATCGAAGCCGATGACTACACGGCGGCCGTCGCCGTCGCGCGCCAGCAGGTCGACAACGGCGCACAGATCATCGACGTCAATATGGACGAGGGTATGCTCGATTCAGAAAAGGCGATGGTGACTTTCCTGGACCTTATAGCGTCGGAGCCCGATGTTGCCCGTTTGCCTGTAATGATCGACTCATCGAAGTGGTCTGTTATCGAGGCGGGCCTGAAGTGCGTGCAGGGCAAGGCAGTCGTCAACTCGATCAGCCTCAAGGAAGGCGAAGATGCGTTCATCGAGCAGGCGCAGCTCTGCCGCGACTATGGTGCGGCCGTCATCATCATGGCATTCGACGAGCAGGGACAGGCGGATACGGTCGAGCGCAAGGTTGGGATCTGCAAGCGATCTTACGAGGTGCTCACAGAAGAAGTCGGTTTCGACCCGGCCGACATCATCTTCGACCCGAATATCTTCGCCGTGGCGACGGGGATCGAGGAGCACGCCAGCTACGGTCTCGACTTCATCGAGGCGACGAGAGAGATAAAGGCGAGCCTGCCACATGCGCTCGTCAGCGGTGGCGTCAGCAATGTGTCGTTCTCGTTCCGTGGCAACAATGTCGTACGCGAGGCCATCCACTCGGTTTTCCTGTATCACGCGATTCGCGCGGGCATGGACATGGGGATAGTCAACGCCGGGCAGCTGGCCATCTACGAAGACCTGCCGGCGGATCTGCGCGACGCCGTGGAGGACGTCGTGCTCAATCGCGACGAGCAGGCGACCGATAAGCTGTTGGCCGTTGCCGAGAACTACAAGGGCCAGGCAAGCGGCGCAGTAGCCAGGGCGCAGGACCTGTCCTGGCGAGAACTCGACGTCGAGAAGCGGCTCGAGCACGCGCTCGTCAACGGCATTGACGAATATGTCATCGACGACACGGAAGAAGCGCGCCAGGCGACAGTGCGACCGCTCGACGTCATCGAGGGGCCGCTCATGGCGGGCATGAACGTTGTGGGTGACCTGTTCGGCGATGGCAAGATGTTCCTGCCGCAGGTCGTCAAGTCGGCCCGCGTCATGAAAAAGGCCGTCGGCCACCTTGTGCCGTTCATCGAGGAGGAGAAGGGCGGCGAACTGAGTTCGAACGGCAAGATCGTGCTTGCAACGGTCAAGGGAGACGTGCACGACATCGGCAAGAATATCGTCGGCGTCGTGCTGCAATGCAACAACTTCGAGGTTATCGACCTCGGCGTCATGGTTTCCTGCGACAGGATTCTCGAGGCCGCGAAACGCGAGGGTGCCAATATCATCGGCCTGTCGGGGCTGATCACGCCGTCACTCGACGAGATGGTGCACGTAGCCAGCGAGATGCAGAGGCTGGACTTCGAATTGCCACTGCTGATCGGTGGGGCAACGACGTCACCGGCACACACGGCCGTCAAGATCGAGCCGCGCTACGAAGGCCCGGTAATCTACGTCAAGGACGCGTCGCGTTCGGTCGGTGTCGCGCAGGCATTGATCGAGCCCGGTACCCGCAACGCGCTGGTCGACAAGACTCGCCGCGAAAATGCGCGCAGGCGTGACCAGCATGCCAACAAGAAACGACTGGCGCCGCAACTGTCGATTGCGCAGGCGCGACAGCGCAGGCACCGGTGCGACTGGCAGGCTTATGTCCCGCCCGAGCCGGCGTTTACAGGCAGTCGTGTGTTCGATGATATCGACCTTGAAGTCCTGCGCGACTACATTGACTGGATGCCGTTCTTCAATGCCTGGGAGTTCCACGGCAAGTTCCCGCAAATACTCAGTGACAGCACAGTGGGTGCGGCGGCAACGTCCCTTTATGAAGACGCCATCGCGATGCTCGACACGATCATCACCGAGAAATGGTTGCAGGCGCGCGCGGTCGTCGGATTCTATCCTGCCAATTCCCACGACCACGACGACATCCTGGTCTATGGCGATGCGGGCAGGACGGCCGTCGAGCATCGGCTCGTGCACCTCAGGCAGCAGCGCGCAAAAGCCGAGGGGCAGCCGCAGTCCTGCCTTGCCGATTTCATTGCGCCGGATGACAGCGGGCTCGCGGACTACATCGGCGGGTTCGCGGTTACAGCCGGTATCGGCATCGAGGAGCACGTCGAACGCTTCGAGGCCGCGCATGATGATTACAGCTCGATCGTCCTCAAAGCGCTTGCCGATCGACTGGCCGAGGCTTTAGCCGAATACATGCACGAGAGGGCGCGCCTTGAGTTCTGGGGCTACTCGAGCGAAGAGCAGTTAAGCAATGCGGATCTGATCGCCGAGAAGTACCGCGGCATCAGGCCGGCGCCCGGTTATCCGGCGTGCCCCGATCACACCGAGAAAGCCAAGCTCTGGAAGCTGCTGGATGTCGAGGCGAGCATTGGATTGACGCTCACCGATTCCTACGCGATGTACCCGACGGCCGCCGTCAGCGGATTCTACTTCTCGCATCCCGATGCGAAGTATTTTGCGGTTGGCAAGGTCGATCGTGACCAGCTCGAGTCGTATGCCGAGCGCAAGGGCATGAGCGTTGCCGAGGCCGAGAAGTGGCTGGCACCAAACCTGGGCTACGATCCGGGCGCAGCCGACGCCGCCTAGTCAGGCGACGCGCATCATGAGCAGTACCGGTCTGTTGTCGCTATTGCTGTTGCCGGCGTTATTTGCCGCAGTGAACGCTTTCGCGGATGACTACGCGGACGCCCGCACCGAGATGGTCGGCGCGCACCAGCAGGCTGACTTCGCCGCGATGCGCAAGGCGGCCGGCAAGGCGCTCGCAGCTCGCCCGGGCTATCCCGGTGCATTGTTCAATCTCGCACTCGCGCAAGTCCTCGACGACGACCCGGCCGCGTCGCTGGCGACACTGCGCGACCTGCTGGCTGTGGGCGTCGACTTCAACGTTGCCGGCATTCCGGAATTTGCTCCGCTCAGGGAGCAACTCGAATGGGGCGACTACACCGCTGCCGTGGAGCGACTCTACGAGCCTGCGGGCTTCGCCGAGGTCGTCGCCACGTTGAATGCACCGGACTTCATACCCGAGGGAATAGCGGCTGACGCCGAGGGGCATTTTTACCTGGGCAGCATCCGTCATGGGCAACTCGTGCGCCTGGGCGAGGAACCTGAACTGCTCAGTACATCGGCCAATGGCCACTGGAGCGTGTTCGGCATGCGTTTCGACGGCGACGGCGGATTATGGTTTGCCAGCGCAGCCGTGCCTCAGTTCGACGACGTTGGTGACGATCTCGGCAAGAGTGGCGTTTTTCGGCTCGACCTCGACAGCGGGGTGATTTCCGAGCGTTGCCTTCTACCCGATTCCAACGAGGAACAGGTGCTCGGCGATCTCGTGCTGGCCGCGGACGGCGAGGTGTACACGACCGACAGCCTGACGGGCGCGGTCTACAGTTATGAACCTGGCAGTGGCGCGTTCGAGATTCTCGTCGATCGCGGCGTGTTCGGTTCGTCGCAGGGTCTCGTGCTCGATGCAGCTGAAGAGCACCTGTACGTTGCGGACTATGTCGGCGGCCTGTATCGCGTCGCGCTTGGCACCGGCAGCGTCGACAAACTGGTGATTTCCGCCAACGTCACCGACTACGGCATAGACGGCCTGTATCGCTACGGCGACGAACTGATCGTGATTCAGAACGGCATCCGCCCACACCGCGTTGTCGGGTTGCAGCTGGCCGCAGACGGGCTTTCTGTCGTCAACGCACGCACGCTCGCGTCGAATCTCGAGGAGTTCGATGAGCCGACGCTGGGCTTTGTTCGTGGGGAGAATTTCTATTTCGTCGCGAACAGTCACTGGAATCGCTTCGACCGCGATAACCGCCTGCCTGACGGTCTTTCCGGACCGATCGTTCTGAGAATTCCCCTGAATGTGAAGTAGGGCCTTGACATCCAGTTTCAGAATGACTATTCTGGATCATCATGACCAGAGCACGCGCATTCGATCCGGCAACCACGCTGTCACAGGTTGTCGACCTGTTTTCTTCCAAGGGGTATTCCGACACCTCGATGGAGGATATCGTGCAGGCCACGGGCGTGAGCCGCTACGGCATCTACGGCACATTCGGCAACAAGCGCGAGCTGTTCGAGCAGTCCCTGGAGCAATACGCGGAGAGCATGGGCAAGAAGTCATTCCTGCGGCTGCTCGAGCCCGGCGCATCGCTGGATCATATTCGCGCCATCTTCCAGGAGCGCATCGACGACCTCTGTGGAGAAGCGGAAAACCAGGGCAGCGGGCATGAATACAAGGGTTGCCTGTTCGTGCACACGGCCATGGAACTCGCGCCTCAGGACGAGGAATTGCGCGGTGTCCTGCAGCGCTTCATGAAGCGAATTTCGAAGGCGTTTTCGATCGGCCTCGACTCCGCGAAGGGGCGGGGTGAGATCAGGAAGGACGTCGACGTCGATACGACCGGCCAGTTGCTGACGAGCACGCTGTTCGGCCTGGCCGTTCTGGGCAGGACCGGGTTTTCCAGGGAATCGCTTCACGGCATCGTTGAAGGTACTTTGGACGGGCTTCGGGCCTGACATTTTTTTTGATCGTGTCAGAACGATGATTCTGGCACCTGAACCGCATCGAGGATGCGCTTTTTTTGGAGTGAAACAGAACAGTTGTTCTGTATCTTGAAATCGAGGAAATGACTATGAACAAGCAAGTAGCAACGACAATTGCGGTACTGGGACTCGTGATTTCCGCCGGCGCACAGGCTGACCCCCTGTTCCCGAAAAACGCGCCGCAAAGCACGGTTGATCATTGCGTGCAGCAAATTGGCGCCTACGCCAACTACGACGATGCGCGGCGAGTGCACCACGCGAGATCGAATCGGAGGAACTGCGTTCGATCGGCCACAAGCTGCGCATCGATACGCGCGTTTACGGTGACACCGAAGACCAGTTAATCCGTGAGTACGCGACGACCTGTTCCGTGGGCAACAGCCAGCGAACGCTCGCCTTTCGTATCAGGGAACTGGGTACGAACTAGAGCTGAACGGTGACGACGAGTGGCAGGTGATCCGAACCGATTCGCCTGCCCAGTCGTACGTCAAGGACACCGACGTCGCTCGAGACCAGCGCATGGTCGATGGGGATCATCGCGAACGGCATGAATGTCGGCCAGGTCGGCAACACGCCAAACCCATGGCGGGCGTCGCGCAGGCCCGTGTCTTCCAGCAACGATCGATAGGACTGTGACCAGGCAGTCGTGTTCAGGTCGCCAACCAGGACCGTGGGACCCGATGTGCCCGCAGCGAGGTCGGCGACATGTTCGAGCTGAATGTTGCGCGACGTGTACCCTGTCTTGCCGAGCGGAGGCACCGGATGCGTGCTGATGAGCGTAAGCGCGCGCCCGGAGACATTGGCCTGCGCCACGATCGTCGGGTTGCCGAAGGGTGGACTGTCAACGTGCGTCACCGAATCGAGCGGGATGCGCGAGAACATTGCGATGCCGAAATTGCCTTCCCGCGGTTCGGCGTAGTGGAAAGCATATCCGGAAGCAAGCGCGCGTGTGGCCGCCGCCCAGGCGCCGGTGACTTCCTGGAGAAACACGATATCCGGAGACTCTTCTCCAACGACTTCGATTAATCGTTCGTAACTGATGCTGGAAGAATGCACGTTCGCATGCAGGATCTTGAGCGGCGTGCCGCTCGTTGTCGCCGCGTCTGCGAAGTACCACGGCAACACGAATGCCGCGTTCATCATCGCTGCAAGCGCGAGCAGGCCCGCGTAGTAGCGGCTGCGCAGCACCGCGAAACCGACGGCCAGCAGGCCGGCAGCCACCATGTATTGCAATCGAAAGTGGGAAAACAACTCGATCATGTGGTGCAGGGAATCGAATGCCGTCACCAGCGAAACAGACACTGTGAGCGTTGCTGCCGCCTGCAGCAGCCCGATTAGCGTTACGCGGCCGCGCATGCCGGGCAGCCCTCACGCTTGCGAATACCAAGATGCCGGAACTCCGTCGCGAGGGCGTCGTAGAGCCTCAGCACCGGGGCCGCTTCGTTTATGCCTGCGAGGAACTTGAGCGCCTCAGCGGCCATGAGCGTGCCGATGACACCCGGCACCGGGGCCAGCACACCGTTGCCGGCGCAATTCCCAAGTGATTCATCGGCCTCGACGTACAGGCATCGATAACAGGGCGACTCGGCGTAGTCGGGTCCAAAGACGGCCAGCTGGCCTTCGAAGCGTATGGCCTCGAAATCGCAAATCAACAGCTTGCCGATTCCACTCGACGCCAGGTAGGTCGCTGCCGGGCAGCCGATGCCGCCCATGCCAATCAGCAGCGCCGTACCCCTGCTGATTTTTTGCTGACCCTCGGTGCCCACCTGCGGCAGCGCCAGGTGGCGGGCGTCGCGGCTCAGCGTTTCGGCAGGCATTTCTACGCCTGGTCTTCCGTCGTGACTTCGATGATCGTCACGGGATCGACGGGCACGTCCTGGTGACCGCCGCGATTGCCCGTTGCGACGGCGGCAATCGTATCGACAACGTCCATGCCATCGCTAACCTTGCCAAAAACGGCGTAGCCGAAATCGCGCGTCCCGTGATTAAGAAAATCGTTGTCACGAAGATTGATGAAAAACTGCGACGTGGCACTGTCGACAACGCCTGTGCGCGCCATTGCCAGCGTGCCCCTGAGATTCGACTCGCCGTTGTCGGCCTCGTTCTTGATCGGCTCGCGGGTCGGTTTCGACTGCATGTTTTCGTCCATGCCGCCGCCCTGAATCATGAAATTCGGGATGACGCGATGAAACACGGTGCCGTCGAAGTGACCGTCCTTTGCATACTGGCGAAAGTTCTCGCAGGAAATCGGCGCCTTGTCCTCGAACAACTCAACGCTGATATCGCCGTGATTGGTCTTGATAGTAATCATAATGTCTCGCAATGAAAGAAATGTGCGCGCCTATTTACCACCCCGGCGCGCCACTGTCACGCGCGGCAGGCCCGCGAGGTCGTTGTGGCAGCGAATATCGGTCCAGCCGGCGGCGCCGAGGATCGATGCTACGGCTTCGGGCTGTTCGGCTCCGTGTTCGATCAGCAACCAGCCCGACTCAGGCAGGAGAGCCGGGCAGTCAAGGGCCAATGTACGGATGTCGTCCAGGCCATCGGCGCCTGAGGCGAGCGCCGATACGGGCTCGAACCTGAGCGCTTGCAGCGCCTCGTCATCGGCGCGCACGTAAGGCGGGTTGGTCACGATCATGTCAAACTGGCGGCCGGCGACCGCCGCGCCCCAGTTTCCTTCGACGCAATCGACATTGCCGAGACCCGCCTGGCGTACATTCTCTTTGGCGACGGCCAGCGCTTGAGCGCTGATATCGGTCGCCGTGACATTGCACAGCGGCCTCTCACCGGCAATGGCAATGGCGATTGCGCCGCTGCCCGTGCCGAGATCGAGTATGCGCCATTCGGCCTTGCGGGGAATTTCCCGCAAGGCGAGGTCGACGAGCAGTTCGGTCTCCGGTCGCGGCACGAGCGTGGCCGGCGTGACGAGGAGCTCGTGCGACCAGAATTCCCGCGTTCCCGTGATGTAGGCCATGGGTTCGCCGTCGGCGCGGCGTCGCACGAGCGCGTCAAAGCGGCCCTGCGACAGCTCGTCGAGCTCGTCGTCGGGATGCGCGAACACGTAGCTGCGCGCCACGTCGATGCTGCGGCAGAGCAGGTTCGACGGCGGCTGCCAGTGCAGCATCAAGTCGCATGTTGGAGTACACTCGCCGAAAATTTCTAATGTAACTGATGTGCCCATGAACGTGTATTCCAATGTTCTCGACATGGTTGGCGAGACCCCAATGCTCGAGGTAACGCGTATCGACACAGGGCCCTGTCGCCTGTTCCTCAAGCTCGAGCTCATGAACCCCGGGGGATCCATCAAGGATCGGATCGGCATCTCGATGATCGAGGAGGCCGAGAAACGAGGCGACATAAAGCCCGGCGACACGATCGTCGAGGCTACCGCGGGTAACACGGGCATCGGGCTGGCGCTCGTCGCGGCGCAGAAAGGCTATCGTCTGATCCTCGTGCTGCCCGACAAGATGAGCCAGGAGAAGATCTTCAACCTGCGCGCTATGGGTGCGGAGGTGGTGCTTACGCGTTCCGATGTGGGCCGCGGTCACCCCGAGTACTACCAGGATCTGGGTTCACGCATCGCCGAGGAACGGGGCGCCTACTTCATCAACCAGTTCGGCAATCCCGACAACTCGCTCGCGCATGAACTGACGACGGCGCCGGAAATTGTTGCGCAAATGGACGGTAAGCTCGACGCGATCGTGCTCGGCGTCGGTTCGAGTGGCACCGTCACGGGCATCGGCAAATACCTCGAGGAGAACGCGCCGCACGTCGACCTGGTGCTAGCCGATCCGGTCGGCTCGGTGCTGACGGACTACATCAACAAGGGCGAGCTCGGCGAGAGCGGCAGCTGGCTCGTCGAAGGCATCGGCGAAGACTTCATTCCGTCGATCGCGAATTTTGACAAGGTCGTTAAAGCCTATGCCATCAGCGATACCGAGTCGTTCAAGGCTGCGCGCGAGTTGCTCAGGAAAGAGGGCATCCTGGCGGGCTCCTCGTCCGGGACCTTGCTGTCGGCGGCGCTCAAGTACTGCCGCGAACAGACCGAAGCGAAGACGGTCGTGACGTTTGCCTGTGACACGGGTAACAAGTATCTCTCGAAGCTCTATAACGATTTCTGGCTCGAGGACCAGGGCTTCATCAAGCGCGACCATACCGGCGATCTGCGAGATCTCATTGGCAGGCCACATCACGAACACGCGACGATTACCGTCGGGCCGACCGACGTGCTGACGACGGCGCATAATCGCCTGCGCAATGCGGGATTCTCTCAATTGCCTGTAATGGAGGAAGGGCGACTCGTCGGTGTCGTGACCGAAGACACGATCATGCAATTCGTGTACGGCAAGCCCGAGCTCATGAACGCACCCGTTGGCGACGCGATGGAGTCGGCATTCATCAAGCTGGACCGATCGGAGACCGTGAACAATCTTGTTGCGATGCTACGTGTACAACCTTACGCGGCCATCATGGACGGCGACGATTTCCTGGGGCTGATTACGCGATCCGACGTATTGAACTATATGCGCCGACAGATGTGAGGGCGAACCATGGCTGGCGATGACAAGAAAAGGGCATTTGCGACGCGCACGATACACGCCGGGCAGTCGCCCGATCCTTCGACGGGCGCCATCATGCAGCCGATCTATGCGACGTCGACCTATGTGCAGTCGAGCCCGGGGGTTCACCAGGGCTACGAATACTCGCGCACCCAGAATCCGACGCGCATGGCCTACGAGCGCTGCGTTGCCGACCTGGAATCGGGATCGCACGGTTTCGCATTCGCGTCGGGCATGGCCGCAACCGGCACGATTCTCGAGCTCATCGACAGCGGCAGTCACGTTGTCGCCATGGACGACCTGTACGGTGGCACTCGCCGGCTTTTCTCCGGCGTCCGCAGCCGCAGCGCGGGCCTCGATTTCAGTTTCGTCGATCTGTCGAGACTGGACGACGTGGCGGATGCGTTTACTGACAACACCCGCATGGTATGGATAGAGACGCCGACGAATCCGCTGCTCAAGATCGTCGACCTGAATGCTTTAGTCGCGATAGCGAAACAACACGATGCGCTCGTCGTCGTCGACAATACCTTTGCGACGCCTTACGCGCAGCGGCCGCTCGAATTCGGCGCCGACATCGTCATGCACTCGGCGACCAAGTTCATCAACGGCCACTCCGACATGGTGGGCGGCATCGTGCTGGCAGCCGATGACGCGCTGGCGGAACAGCTTGCGTACCTTCAGAACTCGATCGGGTCAGTGGCCGGTCCGTTCGACAGTTTCCTTGCGCTGCGCGGCGTCAAGACGCTGGACATCCGCATGCAGCGCCATTGCGAAAGCGCCATGCAAATCGCCAAATGGCTCGAGCAGGATGATCGGATCGAAAGCGTGTTGTACCCGGGACTGAAGTCGCACCCGCAGCATGAACTGGCGGCCGCGCAGATGGACGCTTTCGGCGGCATAGTGACATTTTTCATCAAGGGTGACATAGACACGGCAAGGCTGTTTCTCGAACGCTGCGAGGTATTCGCACTCGCCGAGAGCCTTGGCGGCGTAGAGAGTCTCGTCGACCATCCGGGAATCATGACCCATGCAAGCGTACCCGAAGCCGAACGTGCGGCGCTTGGTATCAGCGATCAGCTCATTCGCCTGTCTGTCGGTATCGAGGCCGTCGACGACCTGGTTGCCGACCTCGATCAGGCGCTGCAGCGTCGGTGATGATCGAATTGGCCGCAGCATTTCGCCGTGCCACGATCGACGATGCGGCGGATATGGCGGAACTGGTGAATATTGCAGGTCACGGCTTGCCGCTTTACCTGTGGGGTAAGACGGCGCGGCCGGCCCAGTCGGCCTGGGACGTTGGCCGCGAGCGCGCGCGAAATGGCACGGGTGGCTTTGCTTTCCGCAACACGGTGGTTCGCGAGGTCGATGGCAATGTGGCAGCGTGCCTGATTGGCTATGCGTTAGCCGCGAAGCCGGAGCCGATCGATGACGATGTCCCGCCAATGCTCATGCCGTTGCTCGAGCTGGAAAACGAGGTGCCCGGGACCTGGTACATCAACGTACTGGCGACGTACCCGGAGTATCGTGGGCAGGGACTCGGCAGCGAGCTCCTCGGTGTTGCCACGAAAATGGCGGCCGGCGAGAGTTGTTCGGGCCTGAGTCTTATTACATCCGATTCCAACGTCGGGGCCCGGCGCCTGTACGAGCGGCACGGCTTCGCGGAGCGTGCAACGCGGCCTATCGATAAAGAAGACTGGCAGCATTCCGGGGAGAACTGGGTCCTGATGCTCAGGAGTTTTTGATTTTCAGTCCCCGAGTGCGGCGAGCTGATCGGCCTGGTACTCGTTGATGAGCGGTTCGACAACCTGCTCGAGGTTGCCTTCCATGATCTCGTCGAGTTTATAGAGCGTCAGATTGATGCGGTGATCGGTGACGCGGCCCTGAGGAAAATTGTAGGTTCGAATACGCTCACTGCGATCGCCGGAGCCGACCAGCAGGCGGCGCTTCTCGGCCTGTTCGGTTTCCTGTTCGGCCACCTGGGCATCGAGCAATCGTGCCTGCAGCAATGACATTGCACGGGCGCGATTCTTGTGCTGCGAGCGTTCGTCCTGGCATTCAACGACGATGCCCGTCGGCAGGTGGGTCAGTCGCACGGCGGAGTCGGTCTTGTTGACATGCTGGCCGCCGGCGCCCGACGCACGATAGGTGTCGACGCGCAATTCCGCCGGGTTGATCTCCACGGCTTCGACTTCGTCGGGTTCGGGGAGTACGGCGACTGTGCAGGCCGAGGTGTGAATGCGGCCCTGCGACTCGGTGGCCGGTACCCGCTGAACACGGTGGGCGCCTGATTCGAATTTGAGCTTGGCGTAGATGCTGCTGCCCGTGATGCGGCTGATGATTTCCTTGTAGCCGCCGTGCTCACCGTCGCGTGCAGACAGGATCTCGATGTTCCACCCCATGGTCTCGGCATATTTCGAGTACATGCGGAACAGGTCTCCCGCAAAAATCGCAGCCTCGTCGCCGCCGGTACCGGCACGCACCTCGAGATAGACGTTGCTCTCGTCGTACGGGTCCGCTGGTATCAGCGACTTTTGCAATTGCTCCAGCAGCGCTTCACGACGCTCATTCAGTCCCTCCAGCTCCTCCTGGCCCATCGCGCGGACGTCCGCATCCGGGTCTCCAGCCATCTCTTCGGCATCCGCGATATCGTCGAGTACGGCCTGGTATTGCTGGAAGTTTTGCACGACGGGTTCTACGCGCGCGTATTCTTTTGACAGGTCGCGGAACTGGTTCTGGTCGGCGATGACGCCCGGGTCGGCGAGCAATCCGGCGATTTCTTCGAAACGATCCTGCACGGACTCGAGCTTGAGGCGGATGGAGTCTTTCACGGCTCAGTCCGTGTCGAGGCCGAACAACTTGCGGGCGGCATCGATGAGTTCCTGGTCCGACGCCTCGCCGGCTTTGCGCAGCGTCACGCTTGGCTTGTGCAGGATTTTCTTCATCAATGATGCCGTGGCGAACGCGATGGCGTCATCGGCGGACTCGCCGCGCGCCAGACGTCGTCTCGCCTGCGCGTTGACGTCGTCGCAAACATGCTGGCTCTGCTCGCGGATCGCCGCGATGACAGGCACGACTTCCTTGGATCGCTCGATGCCCGCATAGCGCCGAATTTCCTCGTCCAGCAAACGGCTGGCCTCGACGGCCGCGGCCTCGCGGCTTCCCTGGCCTTCCTGGATCACTTTGTCCAGATCGTCAATCGAGTACAGATAGACGTCGCTGAGTTCACCGGCTCCGGCCTCGATATCCCTGGGTACCGCGATGTCGACCGCGAAAATCGGCTTGTGTTTGCGCGCCTTGATTGCGGCCTGCATCTGCTCCAGCGTGATCACGGGCTCGGTCGCGGCTGTCGAAGTGATGAGAATGTCGGCTTCGGGCAATGTGCCTTCGATTTCCGAAAGCGGCAATGCGAAACCGCCGAGGCGCCCGGCCAATTCCTGGGCACGCTCCACGCTGCGGTTGGCAACGAATAGTCGGCCGATGTTTTTCTTGGCAAGGTGCTTGGCGACGAGTTCAATCGTGACGCCGGCGCCCACGAGCAGCGCCGTGTGCTTGGTGAAGCCGGCGAAAAACTGGTTGGCGAGGTTCACGGCGGCAGAAGCGACCGATACAGGGCTTGCGCCGATCTCGGTATCGGTGCGTATCTTCTTGGCGACACCGAAGGTGTGCTGCATCAGGAGGCTGAGCCTGTGGCCGAGCGTTTTCGCCTGCTGGGCTTGCCGAAACGCGTCCTTGATCTGGCCCAGTATCTGCGGCTCGCCGAGCACCATCGAGTCCAGCCCACACGCCACGCGGAAAATATGCCGGATTGCGTCTTCATCCTGCAACGTAAACATTGACTCGCTGAAGGAGGGGTCGAGCTTGCGGTCATCCTGCAACCAGGACTTCAGTTGCTCGCGGCCGCCGTCATTGGTCATGACATAAAACTCGGTGCGGTTGCAGGTCGACAGCAGCACGGCCTCATCCACGCCGTCAAGCTGAACGAGGTCCTGTAATGCACGCGGCACCTCGTCGCCCGCGAACACGACTTGTTCGCGAATTTCGACAGGTGCCGTGTTATGGTTCAGCCCGAGTATTTGCAGCGGCATAACGTCATAGGCGCCGCTGATACGGCACTCAAGGATTTCGGAGTGCGTATGATAAGCGAACTGAAAGCGGAGTTCCTTGTCTGTGTACTAAACGGACGACTTTTTATGCCTGAAATACGACGATGCTGGTCAGCGATGGCGCTGATTACGCTAATCGCGCTGACTGCCCCCCCTGTCAAAGCCGACGAGGCCATCGCCTCGGACGCAAGCGCGCACGTGCTCGCCGCCGAAATGGCCCTGCAGGCACAGGATTACCTCAAGGCGGCCACCGAATACCGCAAGGCGGCCGAGCTCAGCACGAGCGTGGAGATTGCACGCAAGGCGACACGCGTCGCATTCGCCTACAAATTCAACGCTGACGCACTGATATCGGCGAAGCGCTGGGCCCGGCTGGACCCGGACAGCGACGAGGCTCGCCTGTACCTGGCGCAATGCTATTTCCGGGTCGGCGACCTCAGGAAATCTCGCCGCCACTATGCCGTGATCATAGAGAACGGCCTGGAGCCGCCTGGGCAGCGACTGTTGTCGCTGGTGCGCTACCTGTCGGAAGAGGGCGACCCCGAGAATGCCGACAAGCTCATGCGGTCGCTGGCAAAGCCTTACAAGGACTCTCCCTGGGCTCATTACGCGGTGGCCGCGCTGGCGCTGGAAGCCGGTGACACCGGGTATGCAAAGGAGCGGGCACTGCGCTCCGCCGAGCTCGCGCCAGACAACGTGAAGCCCAAACTGTTGTATGCACGCATTTTGATGATCGAAGGCGAGATGGACGAGGCGATCGAATACACGGCCCGCATTATCGGCGATGACCCGAGCCCGGACCCCGATGCCAGGATGGAGCTGGCCGTCATGTACATGATGGCGGATCGTGATGACGACGCGTTGAGCCAGGTGAACCAGGTGCTGCTCGAACAGTCCGGGCGCAGCGACGCGCTGCGCCTGATGGCGATCATCAATTTCCGCCAGGAGCATCTCGACGCGGCATGGGACGATTTCCAGGACCTGTTGGCGACCGGTCAGTACCGAATGGATGCGCTCTATTACCTGGGGCGCATTGCGGACTATCGGGAGGAGTACGATCGCGCGATCCGCTTTTACAGCGAAGTCAAATACGGCTCCAATGCGGTCGCATCGCGGCGTCGTGCAAGTGCGCTGCTGGCCGTCGAAAAAGAGGACGTTGACGCGGCGCTGCAACTGCTCGACGAGTTTGCCGAGGAGTCTCCCCCGCACGCTGTGGATATGCTCATCGCCAAGGCCGCGCTGCTGGCATCCCTCGAACAGTACGAACGTTCGCTGGAATTCTATGACCAGGCCATCGAGTATCGCCCGGAACGGGAAGGCCTCGCCCTGAGCCGTGCCGAGTTGTTACTGCAGATGGGGCGCGTCGATGCGGCGATCGAGTCGTACGCGACCGCCGCCAGGAAATGGCCGAAGAGCGCGCTGTCGCTGAACGCTTATGGCTACACGCTCGCCGATCGGACCGATCGTTATCGTGAGGCCGAGAAACTGATTCGCAAGGCACTCAAATACGATCCGGACAACCCCGCCATCATCGACAGCATGGGCTGGGTGTTGTTCAAGCTCGGCCGCTATGACCAGGCGCTCACCGAGCTGCAGCGCGCTTACGAGGCGTTCAGTGACCACGAAGTCGCGGCCCATATCGTCGAGGTGCTGGTGGCATTGGAACGCCGCGACGAAGCGCTGGCTTTTCTCGAGTCGGCCGAGGTCGAGAGTCCCGACAGCAAACTGCTGGCAGATGTTCGCGCGCGCCTGTTTGCTGATTAGCCTGGCGCTGCTTGCGGGCTGCGCCACGACCCGGCAGGGAATCGCACTGCCCGATATCGGCAACTGGGATTCGCGCAACGAGGTGCTTGGCGACCTGCGCGCCTGGGAGTTCAAGGGGCGCATCGCGGTCAAGGCAGGCGATGAAGGTTTCAATGGCAAAATCCACTGGTCGCAGCAGGGCGATACGTTTAATACGACGGTCGGCGGACCGCTGGGCATGGGTACTGTGCGCATCACGGGCGATGGCCGGCGCATGGTGCTGACCGACAAGGACGGCGTCGAGACGACGCTCGAGGACGCCGAAGTCGAGCTTTGGTACCGCTACGGCTGGACTATCCCCGTCGCGAGCCTGCGCTACTGGGCGCTGGGGATTCCGGATCCGACCATGCCGGCAGAAACGGCGATTGACGAGGAGGGGCTCCTCACGCGGCTGCAGCAGAGCAGCTGGAGCGTCGATATTTCCCGCTATCGGGAGGGCGGCGGCCAGCAAATGCCCCGTATCCTGACGGCCACGAACCCGGATACGCGTGTGCGCATGGTCATCGATCGGTGGGCATTTTTCGATCGTTGACAGCACTGTACCCTCACCGCACAATTGCGCCGCAGGTCATACTTCTTTCTATTGGGGCGTAGCCAAGCGGTAAGGCATCGGGTTTTGATCCCGTGTATCGCAGGTTCGAATCCTGCCGCCCCAGCCATTTCACGACACAAGGGGACATCGTGGAAGTCGGAACAATGGCGGTCTTTACGGGTAACGCCCATCCGCGGCTCGCACTGGACATCGCTCGATACCTCCGTATTCCGCTGGCAAAAGCACACGTTGGCCGATTTTCGGATGGCGAGATCAGCGTAGAGATACTTGAGAACATCCGTGGTCGCGAGACCTTCATCGTGCAGCCGACGAGCCCGCCCTCGGCTGAGAATCTCATGGAGCTGCTCGTTATGGTCGATGCGGCGAGGCGCGCGTCTGCAGCACGTATCACGGCCGTCATCCCGTACTTCGGTTTCGCCCGCCAGGATCGTCGCCCGCGCGCCTCGCGTGTGCCGATCACGGCAAAACTCGTGGCCAAGCTGATCGAGACGTCCGGTGTCGACAGGGTGCTCACGGTCGATCTGCATGCCGATCAGATCATGGGATTTTTCGACATCGCGGTCGACAACGTCTACGCGTCACCGATCCTGCTCGGTGACGTCTGGAAACAGAAGTACGATGACATGGTCGTCGTCTCGCCCGACGTTGGCGGCGTGGTCAGGGCGCGCGCCCTGGCCAAACGCCTCGGCGACGCCGACCTGGTCATCATCGACAAGCGACGCGCCCAGGCCAACCAGTCCGAGGTCATGAATATCATCGGCGAGGTCGAGAACAAGAACTGCGTCATGATCGACGACATGGTCGACACGGCCGGCACGCTGTGCCACGCGGCCGGGGCCCTCAAAGACCATGGCGCCATGAGCGTCGACGCGTACATCACACACCCGGTCCTGTCGGGCCCGGCCGTCTCGCGAATCACCGATTCGGCGCTCGATCACATGGTCGTGACCGATACGATTCCGCTTAATGAAGAGGCGCGGGCCTGCGCCAGGATCCGCCAGCTGTCGACGGCCGAACTGCTGGCCGAGACCATGCGCCGCATCAGCACAGAAGAGTCCGTTTCCTCCCTTTACGTGGATTAGCGCCTGCGGTACCATGCGCGGCCTTGTGCGGATTGGTCGCGATCCGTGCGTCTTGAAACGCTTATAAAAGATAAGCAAAAACAATCAGTTATGGAGAACAGTCATGAGTGACGACTTCGATCTGATTGCGGAAACCCGTGAGGACCAGGGGAAAGGTGCGAGCCGCCGCCTGCGTCGTCAAGGGAAAGTACCCGCAATCATCTACGGTGCCGGGCGTCCGCCGCGGGCACTTGCCTTCGACCACAACAAGGTCATCAAGCAGCTCGAGAACGAATCGTTCTATTCGAGCATCCTGAACATCAAGGTGCGTGACAATAGCCAGGCCGCGATCCTGAAGGACATGCAGCGCCACCCGGCGAAGAACCAGATCATGCACATGGACTTCCAGCGGATCGTCGAGGATCAGGAAATCAAGATGAACGTGCCGTTGCACTTCATCGGTGAAGACGTGGCACCTGGCGTCAAGGTGGGCGGCGGCAAAGTGTCGCACCACATGACGGAAGTCGAGATTGTCTGCCTGCCGAAGCACCTGCCCGAGTACATTGACCTGGATATCTCCGAGGTCGAGCTCGATGAGATGCTATACCTCTCGGATATCAAATTGCCCGAGGGTGTCGAGATGCCTGCGCTGGCGCAGGGTCCCGAAGCCAACCGTCCGGTCGCCTCGATCCACATCATCAAGGAAGTCGTGATTGAGGAAGAGGAAGAGCTCGAGCCAGGCGAGGTACCGGTCGAGGGCGAGGAAGAAGAAGCACCGGAGGGAGAAGAGTCCGGCGAAGAGCCCGCAGAGGAATAAGCGCTGCCACTTGCCGTATCGAAAAGACCGCCCCACGGCGGTCTTTTTGTTTAACATTGCCACGCCATGTCCAAGCACATTCGCATCATCGCCGGCCTCGGGAATCCCGAGGACCGGTACGAACGCACGCTGCACAATGCCGGTTTCTGGTTTGTGGATGCGCTGGCGAGTAAATACGGCGGCGACTTCCGCTTCGACAAGAAGTTCGATGCCGACTATTGCCGCATCAACCTGCAGGGCGATGACGTCTGGCTCGTCAAGCCGCAGAGCTACATGAACCACAGTGGCGGCCCGATACGGGCTGTACTCGACTACTATCGATTACGGACGACCGAGCTGCTCGTGGCGCATGACGAAATCGACCTGCCGCCCGGCACGACGCGTCTCAAGGAGGGTGGAGGCCACGGCGGGCACAACGGCCTGCGGGACATTATCCGGCACTGCGGCGCCGACTTCGTGCGCCTGCGCCTCGGCGTCGGACATCCCGGGGAAAAAAGCCAGGTGACGAGCTACGTGCTGAAGCGCGGCTCGAGCGATGTCGAAAGTGCCCTGATGAAGAACATCGACGAGGCTGTGGGCGTCATGCCGACCTTACTGGATGATGGCCTGGCCGCAGCACAGAAAGCACTACATACACGAGACTGATTCATGGCTATTACCTGTGGCATCGTCGGTTTGCCGAACGTCGGCAAGTCGACACTGTTCAACGCGCTGACGGCGAACGAAATTGCGGCGGAAAACTACCCGTTCTGCACGATCGAACCCAATGTCGGCGTAGTGCCTGTCCCCGATCCGCGCCTGGATATGCTGGCAGATATTGTTAAGCCGCAGAAGATCCTGCCGACCACGATGGAATTCGTCGATATTGCGGGCCTTGTCGCCACGTCGTGCGCTGTTTCGAAGATGACGACGTCACCCACGTGACGGGCACGATCGATCCGCTCGACGACATCGAGACGATCAATACGGAACTCGCGCTTGCGGACCTGGAGTCTGTCGAGAAGCAGCTCGACAAGGCGACACGCAACGCCAAGACCGGGCAGAAGGACGTCATTGCGCATCGCGATGCGCTGGCTGGCATCAAGGCTCACCTCGACGAGGGACTGCCCGTTCGATCGATGCAGACGACCGACCTGCAGAAGGAAATACTCAAAAGCGTGCACCTGATTACGGCGAAGCCCGTCATGTACGTCGCGAACGTTGCCGAAGACGGCTTCATCGACAATCCGTACCTGAAAGCGGTGGAGGAATACGCGGCGAAGGAGGGCGCCGAGGTCGTGGCGATCTGCGCGGCAATCGAGGCTGAGATCGCGGTGCTGGATGAAGAGGACAAGGCCGAATTCCTGGCCGATTTCGGCGCCACGGAGCCCGGACTGAATCGAGTGATTCGCCATGGCTACGCCTTACTGGGGCTGCAGACCTTTTTCACGGCGGGCCCCAAGGAAGTGCGTGCCTGGACGACGAAGTTAGGTGCGACCGCGCCGCAGGCCGCCGGTGAGATTCACACGGATTTTGAAAAAGGCTTCATTCGAGCCGAAACGATTTCCTACGAAGACTACGTCGCGCTCGGCGGCGAGCATGGCGCCAGGGACGCCGGCAAGCTGCGGCTCGAAGGCAAGGACTACATCGTGCAGGAAGGCGATGTCATGCACTTCCGCTTCAACGTCTGAAGACTGAGACAATTAAGGGGACAGCAATTAAGGGAATTAAGGGGACAGTTTACGAATTAAGGGGACAGTTTACTAAACTCCGAATGGAGTTTAGTAAACTGTCCCCTTAATTGGCGTTTAGTAAACTGTCCCCTTAATTCCCTTAATTGTTCTTGTGCATGCCGAATGACGGCAGCGACCAGTTGTAGGTGATCCCGAGCGCTCGCACGACGAAACCGATACTCACGGCAATCACGAGCGCGAGTTGTTCGCCCAGGCCCACGCGGTCCGCGATGACATAGCAGACCGCTGCAACGAACGCTGCTGTCGCGTAGATTTCGCGCGACAGGATCAACGGGATCTCGTTGCAGATAACGTCGCGGATCATGCCGCCCGTGACGGCGGTCGTTACGCCGAGCATGATCGCCACGAGCGGACCCGTTCCGTACTTGAGACAAATCTCGGCGCCCAGGGCCGCGAACAGTGCGAGTCCCAGGGCATCCATCCAGACGAGTATGCGGCGACGCGAGCCCGGCCGGTAAGAAGTGAAGAAAACGATCAATGCGGCGATAATCGCGACGGCGACGTAGCGGTTGTCGCTGATCCAGAACACAGGCACGCGATCGATAATGATGTCGCGAACGGTGCCACCACCGACGGCCGGCATCAGTGCCAGGACACAAAAGCCGAAAATATCCATATTTTTGCGCGATGCTGCCAGCGCACCACTCACTGCGAAAGCCGCTGTGCCCAGCATTTCCAGGATATAAACGAAGCTCAGGTCCATGGGCAGTGACTGTACCCGAAAACACCTGTTTTTGGCGCCTCACCGCCTTGACAGTCAGGGGCCGCATCAGGACAATCTGCGGCCCTCGCAGGGCGCTTTACGCCTGTGGGCCGAATTTCGGTGATGTAGCTCAGATGGTTAGAGCGGCGGACTCATAACCCGCAGGTCGGTGGTTCAATTCCACCCATCACCACCAGGCAGCAGAAGGGGTCCCCACGGGGACCCCTCGTTGTTCCCGGTTCACCCCGCCAGCAGCGCCAAACGGACCCACCCCAAAGGATGTCCCACTCATGAGCCGCGACCGCCAGATTGAGCAACGCATCGTCATCCTTGGCGGAGGCAGCGCGGGCTGGATAACCGCGAATGCCATGCTCCAGCGCTGGGGCGACAAAGGTGCCGATATAACGCTGATCGAGTCGCCCGACATCGGCACTGTCGGAGTGGGTGAGGGCTCGACACCGCGCCTGAAGTTTTTCTTCGACGGTCTCGGCATCCAGGAATCCGAGTGGATGCCGAAATGCAACGCGACCTACAAGGTCGGCATTTCTTTCGCGAACTGGTCGACGGTGCCTGGATTCGATCGCTATTTTCATCCGTTTGCATCAGAGATTGATCGGCACACCAAGACGGCCTTTTTTTTCAACACCTATGCGCGCCGGCAGGGGGTCGACGTGCATGCTCACCCGGACCGTTTCTTCCTGGCTGCACGCCTCGCGCACAACAGGCAGGGGCCAAAGCCCAACGAGAACTTCCCGTTCTTTGTCGAGTACGGATACCATTTCGACGCCGGGTTGCTCGGCGAGTACCTCAAAGAAAGAGCTACGGCCCAGGGCGTGAAGCACGTGCAGGCCAAGGTAGTGGAAGTCAACCAGGCCGAAGATGGCGATATTGCCAGCCTGCTCACCGATACCAATGAAGTGATCGAAGGTGACTTCTTTGTCGATTGTTCGGGATTCCGGGGAACGCTGATTCAAGGCACGCTCGATGTGCCGTTCCATTCATTTGCGGAAAACCTGTTCAATGACGCCGCCGTCGTCCTGCCCACGGACGCGGAAGAGACGATCGGTTCGCAGACGATCTCCACTGCGATGAAGTACGGATGGGCCTGGCAGATTCCGCTGACGCATCGAATTGGCAATGGCTATGTGTACAGCTCCGGTTTTTGTTCGGCCGACGAGGCCGAAACGGAGTTACGCGGGGCCCTGGGGCTGCTCGACAGTGACACCGAGGCCCGGCACCTCAAGATGAAGGTTGGGCGGGTCGATCAGCACTGGCACAGAAACTGCCTGGCCGTGGGGCTGTCACAGGGTTTCATCGAGCCGCTCGAGGCCACGGCACTGAATCTCGTCTGTAACACCGTTTACGACTTTATCGACACCGTCGATGCCCATGGTTTTTCGGGCGAGGGTCGCGAGGCGTTTAACGAAACGGTAAACCTGGGCTTCGAAAATGTACGCGACTACATCGTTGCGCACTACATCATGAACTCGCGAGACGATACGGATTACTGGCGACAAAACGGGTCGAACTCGAACGTGTCGGAACGGCTGCAACAAATACTCACCATCTGGAAGTCGGCCCAGAATCTGAGCCAGGAGATGGAGCGGCTCAAGATCCCGTCGTCTTATACTCCGATGTCCTGGTATTGCCTGCTCGCCGGCTATGGCTTCTACCCTGCGACGAGGCCGGTTCCGGCCGATCATCCGGCAGTCACGCGTGTAGACATGGCCACTATCGACGACTTCGTTCGCCGCTGTTCGCTGAACTTCCGTAGCCAGAACGAGCAATTGCACTTCCAGTAGCCCCAAGCGCCCGCGCCGTTTCCCGCAGCAATGACGAGTGCTTCCGTGCGGGAAATGCTCCCTTTTTCCGCGATTTGCCTAGGTACATCCCCGAATGGCCCGGTTTGAGAGGCGTTTGACATCATAGGCTCTGGCGCATACCACCGTGCGCCAGCAGTAATTCAGGAGGAGTCAAGATCATGCAGAGGTTCTCACGCGGCTTTCTCGCGGTCATGCTTTTCCTGTTCTCGTCAGTCATCTGGGCCGGCAGCTTCAAGGCGGGCTGGGACGCATACAGTTCGACGGACTACACAACGGCTTTGAGTGAATGGCAGGATCTGGCCGATTCGGGTGATCCCGATGCCTGCTACGGCATGGGCCTGCTCTATGGCAACGGCTTCGGCGTCGACATGAACGACGAACTTGCGCTCAAGTACTACGGTATAGCGGCCGCGGCGGGGCACGCCGAAGCACAATACAACCTCGGCGTCATGCACCAGAACGGCTGGGGCGTCCCCATCAATGAGGAAGAGGGCCTGAAGTGGTACCGGCTGGCAGCAGACCAGGGCGTCGTGGGTGCACAGCTGGCACTGGGCCGGGTTTACGCGATGGACTTCTCGGAAGGTTACGACCCCGTCGAAGCGTACAAGTGGTTCGCACTTGCGGCGAAATTCGGTGACATCGACGCGAAGTTGAAGCTCGAGTTCCTGGCCTCAAGGATGGACGCGGCGCAGGTAGCAGAGGCCGAAGGGCAGGTCGACGCGTGGGTGCAGTCTCACGGCAGCCTGTTCGCGAATCAATAGAACGGATTAAGGATCAAGCGGCGTCCGGCTGTTGTTCGGGCGCTGCTTTTTTGAACGCGTCGAGTTCATTGCACGCATCGGTAGCAGCAAGCAGCTTTGGAAAATCCCCGAGCGGCACATTGAATCGCCGCGCGTTGTAGACCTGCGGCACGAGCATTGCGTCGGCGAGCGTCGGCGCGTCACCAAACACGTAAGGGCCATCACCTGCCAGTGCTTCGGCGGCACGGAATCCCTCGTGAATCCAGTGTGAATACCAGTCGCCCGATGCGTCCGCGTCGAACTCTGTCTTGATGAATTGCATTACGCGCAGGTTGTTGAGGGGCTGAATGTCGCAGGCAATCATGTTGCAAAATGCCCGAACGCGGCTGCGCATCGGTTCATCCGCAGGAAGCAACGGTGTCCGGGGGTAAGTCTCCTCGAGGTACTCGAGGATAGCCATCGACTGGCCAATGGCGACTTCACCGTCGTCGAGAAATGGCACGAGCATCTGCGGATTGATGCTTCGGTATTCGTCCTTCTGGTGCTCCGAAACGCCGGGGGCCAGGGACACGGGGATAATCTCGTAGTCGAGATCTTTCAGATTCAGCGCGATCCTGACGCGATAGGCCGAAGAAGATCGCCAGTAACTGTAGAGTTTGATCGCCATTCAGGCTTTGTATTTTTCAACGACCTGGTCGATCGTACCGAAAATCGACTGACCGTCCGAATCACGCATTTCAATACGAATACGATCGCCGAACTGCATGAATGAAGTTGATGGTTTGCCGTTCTGGATAGTTTCTATCGTACGCATTTCGGCGATGCAGGAATAGCCAACGCCGCCTTCCTCGACAGGTTTGCCGGGACCATCATCGAGTTTGTTCGACACGGTGCCGGAGCCAATCAGCGTGCCGGCGCAAAGAGGCCGCGATTTCGCCGCGTGTGCTACGAGCTGCCCGAAGTTGAAAGTCATATCGACACCCGCATCGGGATGCCCGAAAAGGCTTTCATTAAGGAACGACATCAGCGGCAGATGTACCTTGCTGTCCTCCCACACGGCACCGAGCTCGTCCGGCGTGATCGCCACGGGCGAAAACGCACTCGATGGTTTCGACTGGAAAAAACCGAAGCCTTTCGCCAGTTCGCCGGGGATCAGGTTTCTGAGTGAAACGTCATTGACCAGCATGATGAGCTGGATATGTGTAGCGGCATCTGCCGCAGACACGCCCATCGGCACATCGTCCGTGACGACCACGATCTCGGCCTCGAAGTCGATGCCCCAGGCTTCGTCGGCCATCGGGATTGCGTCGCGCGGGCCGAGGAACGAGTCGGAGCCGCCCTGGTACATCAGCGGGTCGGTCCAGAAGGTCGCAGGCATCTCGGCACCGCGCGCCTTGCGAACCAGCTCGACGTGATTGACATAGGCCGAACCGTCCGCCCACTGGTAGGCGCGCGGCAGCGGCGATGCACAGGCTGCTTCGTTGAATGCTTCGCCTTCGCCGGCATCGAGTCGCTTCGCGAGCATCTCGAGTGCCGGTTTCGCAGTTGCCCAGTTATCGAGCGCCGCCTGCATCGTAGCGGCGACATCCGTTGCCGGCAGGTAGCGCGTGAGATCTCTGGACACAACGACGAGAAGGCCGTCGCGGCCCTCTTTTAGGGATGCAAGCTTCATTATTGATCGCCTCTGAATTCGAGTTCGTGCAGCCACGCGGCGTGGCGCGGCGCTTTTTTCGTCTGGCTCCATTCCTCGAGCATGGCCGGAGCGACGCGTTTGAGTTCGTCGATCTGTTCCTGGGTCTGCGTGTTCGCCACAAGCTCGAGCCGGTGGCCGTTCGGATCGAAGAAATAGATGGACTGGAAGATACCGTGGTTGGTCGGCCCGATCACGTCGATGCCCTCGGCCTCCACGTGTTCCCTGGCCGCAAGCAATGCGTCGTAGTCTTCGACCTCGAATGCGATATGTTGCACCCATTGCGGCGTGTTGCGGTCGCGGTCCATGTCGGGCTGCGTCGGCAGCTCGAAAAACGCCAGCACGTTGCCCATGCCGCAGTCGAGGAACACGTGCATGTAAGGATCGGGTTCCTTGGTCGACGGCACCTGGTCCTCGGCAAACGCAACCGTGAATTCCATGTTGAGGACACGCTGGTAGAACTCGACCGTTTCTTTCGCGTCCTTGCAGCGGTAGGCGACGTGGTGGATTCGTTTGAGGTTCATGTTTCGCTCCTGTCAGGCGTCGACACTGACGACGCCACGGGCGACCTGGTCGCGCTCGATCGATTCGAACAAGGCCTTGAAGTTGCCCTCGCCGAAGCCCTCGTCCTGCTTGCGCTGGATGAACTCGAAAAACGTGGGCCCCACCATGTTCGCCGAAAAAATCTGCAGCAACAAGCGCGCTTCGCCGCCCTCGGTAGTACCGTCGAGCAAAATGCCGCGCGACTGCAGTTCATCGACAGGCTCGCCATGCCCGGGCAGCCGTTCTTCGAGCATTTCGTAGTAGGCAGCCGGCGGCGCCGTCATGAACTCGATGCCCTGTTTCTTTAAACGGTCCCAGCACGCCAGCAGGTCGTCGCAGCTGAAGGCGATGTGCTGAATGCCTTCGCCATTGAACTCCATGAGGTATTCCTCGATCTGCCCCGTGCCTTTCGACGCCTCCTCGTTGAGCGGGATGCGGATCTTGCCATCCGGCGCAGTCATGGCTTTGGACAGCAGGCCCGTGTACTCGCCCTTGATGTCGAAGTAGCGGATTTCACGGAAGTTGAACAGTTTCTCGTAGTAGTCGGCCCAGTACTCCATGCGACCGCGGTAAACATTGTGCGTCAGGTGGTCGATCTCTTCGAAACCACAGCCTTCCGGGTGCCGGTCGACGCCTTCGATGAAGTCGAAATCGATGTCGTAAATCGTCGAACCGCGTTCATAGCGATCAATCAGGTAGACGGTTGCGCCGCCGATTCCCTTGATGGCCGGCAGCCGCAGTTCCATTGGTCCCGTGGGGATCTCGACAGGTTGTGCGCCCAGTTCGAGAGCACGAGAGTAAGCGTGGTGCGCGTCCTTGACGCGAAACGCCATGCCGCAGGCACAGGGGCCGTGTTCGCGGGAAAAATAAAAAGCCTGGCTGTTCGGCTCGTTGTTAATGATGAAGTTGATGTCGCCCTGGCGCCAAAGCGTCACGTTCTTGGAGCGATGGCGGGCTACCTCGGTGAAGCCCAGCAGCGTGAAGGCGTTCTCGAGAATGGCGGGGTCAGGCGATGCGAACTCGACGAATTCGAAGCCGTCGAGACCCATGGGGTTTTCGAACAGGTCGGGCATGGGAGAGTCCTCGCTCGGAGTCAAACAAATCTTTTCGACATTATGCGCGTTTCCCAGCGAATTAGTGTCCTAATTTGTTCCGAATTTCACAGAAAGTGAAACAAGTATTGCAAATAGGGACTGATTAAGGATAAATTGCACAACATGAAACTGACCTCCACGGATCGACGCCTGCTCAATGAGCTGCAGCGTGATGCGAGCCAGAACCAGAGCGATCTCGCCGAGGTCGTCGGGATGTCGCGGACTTCGTGCTGGCGGCGGATTCGGGATTTCGAAGACGCCGGCCTGATCGAACGCCAGGTTGCGTTACTTGACCCGAAGGTGGCGGGCTTCAATATCCAGGTGCTGCTGTTGGTCGCAATGACCGAACACACCGATGAGAATCGCCAGAGTTTCGAGCGTCACGTCTCGACCTTGCCCGAAGTCACCGAGTGTTTCTCGGTCTCGGGTGATCGCGATTACGTGTTGCACGTTGTCGTCAGGGACATGGACAGTTACAACGAATTCCTCAATGGCGAGATTCTCAAGCACGTGGCCGTGCGCTCTGCGAGTTCGACTTTCGTCCTCAGGCGAGTGAAGTACACGACGGCGCTGCCCGTCTGAGTGGCAGGATTGATCAGTCGGTCCTGAGCAGCGCAACCGATAGTGCGGGAACATCCACTGACCGTCGGTCGAGCATCGCGGCACTCTCCGCAGAGCTCGAAAAGGCAACATGCCAGCTTTCTTTCTCGACATTCTCGGGTAGCCGCAAGCGCGTCGTTTCGTCGTATCGGTTGATGAATATCGCTACCGCGCTGTACCCGCCGTCGCCGAATTTCTCCTCGATCAATACCGAAAACGCGCGGCTCTTTGCCCATTCCTCGCTTTGCTTGATTTCACCGTCCTTGTTGATCCAGTGAATCTCGACGAGGCTGTCGTCCCGCTCCAGCGAGCCATGCACGTAGTCCTCTATGCGCAGCAGCGAGTTCTCGCGTCGCAGCCAGACGAGTTCGCGAACTTCGTCGAGAAATTCAGGGTCGTCGTCGAGTCCGGACCAGTCCAGCCAGCCTGTCTCGTTGTCCTGTGCATAGGCATTGTTGTTGCCTTCCTGCGTGTGGCCGATCTCGTCGCCGGCGAGTATCAACGGTGTGCCCTGGGAGAACAGCAATGTCGCCATCATGTTCAGGCGCTGCTGGCGCCTTAGCCGGTTAATGGCTTCGTTGTCGGTTTCTCCCTCGACCCCATGGTTATGACTGTAGTTGTGCGCGTGTCCGTCGCGATTGTCTTCGCCATTGGCCTCGTTGTGCCTGTGCTCGTAGCTGACGGTGTCGCGCAATGTGAATCCGTCATGCACGGCGATGAAGTTGATGCTTGCCGGCGAACGTCGTCGACTGGCCTCGAAGATATCGGCCGAGCCATGCAGTCGAGTGGCCAGCAGGCCGCTGGTGTCCTCGTCGCCGCGCCAGAATTGCCGCACGTTGTCGCGGTACTTGTCATTCCATTCGGCCCAGCGCGGCGGAAAGTTACCGAGCTGGTAGCCTCCCGGGCCCGGGTCCCAGGGTTCCGCGATCAGCTTCTTATTCGCGAGGCTATCCAGGTTACTGATATCCGATAGCAGTGGGTGGGTGGCCGAGAACCCGTCGCTGCGACGACCGAGTATCGGGGCGAGGTCGAAGCGAAAGCCGTCGACGCCCATGTCCGTGGCCCAATAGTCGAGACTGTCGAGGATCAGCTGGCGAACGCGGATATGGTCGATATTGATCGTATTGCCGCAGCCCGTATCGTTGATATAGGTGCCGTGGTCCTGGGGTTCTGTGCGGTAATACGTTCGGTTGTCGATGCCACGGAACATGAGCGACGGGCCGAAGCGGTTGCCTTCGCCCGTATGGTTGTAGGCCACATCGAGGATCACCTCGAGCCCGGCATCGTGCAGTGCGCGTACCATCTCGCGAAACTCGCCGACCGCATCGGCGCGCGAATAACGTTGCATGGGCGCGAAAAAGCCCACGGAGTTGTATCCCCAGAAGTTCCTGAGACCGCGCTCGGCGAGATGATGCTCGTCAATGAACGTGTGCACGGGCATGAGTTCGACAGACGTGACGCCGAGCGCCTTCAGGTGCGCGAGCACATCCTTGTGGCGCAAGCCGTCGAAGGTGCCGCGAGCGGCTTCCTCGATCGCCGGATGGCGCATCGTGTAGCCGCGGACATTGCACTCGTAGAACACGCTGTCCGCCCAGCGAACGTATGGGCCGCTCGGCAGACTATCCGCGTGTGCGGCACGCACGACGGAGCGCGGCACGTATGCCGCGTTGTCTTTAGTGTTGACGTCCATCTCGTCGCCGCTGTAATCGAAGACGGCGGGATGCCAGCGAAACTCGCCGCGGATTTCGCGAGCATAAGGGTCGAGCAGCAGCTTGCCCGGGTTACAGCGCAGACCGTCCGACGGGTCGAAAGGGCCATGGACACGGTAGCCGTAGTACTGGCCCGGCGCACAGCCCGGCAGGTAGCCATGCCAGACGCCGTCCGCACACTCGGGGAGGTCGACATTACTGACGTGTTGCCCGTCTTCGGCATACAGACATAGCTCAACGCGCTCGGCGACTGCCGAGTAAATGGCGAAGTTGGTGCCGGAATCGTCGGGCGTGGCACCGAGTACTGCGGGATTACCGGCCTGCATCAAGTCGTCTTGAGCTCAATCGGCTCCAGGCGCCAGATCTCGTCGTTGTAATCGCGCATCGTTCGATCCGTCGAGAATCGCCCCGAGGACGCCGTGTTGAGGATGCTCATGCGGGTCCAGCGTTCGACGTCGGTGTAAGCCTCGGCCGCGGCAGCCTGAGCGTCGACAAAACTGCGAAAGTCCGCGGCTGTCATCCACGGATCCGACGGTTCGCGAATTGACTGAATCACGGCATTGAGCGTTCCAGACTCGAAGCGATTGAAGTGCCCGCTCTCGAGCAAATTGATGACGCGCCTGAAATCTTCGTCGGCGTCGATGATCGCGCGCGGGTCGTACTGCCCGCGCAGTTCCTTTATCTCGTCGACGTTCAGGCCGAACAGGAAGAAGTTCTCGTCGCCGACAGCTTCGCGGATCTCCACGTTGGCACCGTCGAGCGTGCCGATTGTCACGGCGCCGTTCATCATGAACTTCATATTGCCCGTGCCGGAGGCTTCCTTGCCCGCCGTTGAAATCTGCTCCGAGAGATCGGCAGCAGGGCAGATAATTTCCATCGCGGAGACGTTGTAATCGGGATAGAAGATCAGCTGAAGCTTGCCGTCCATGGCCGGGTCCGCATTGATGACCCGGGCGACGTTGTTGATGCACTTGATGACGCTCTTCGCCATCTCGTAGCCGGGCGCCGCCTTGCCGCCGATGATAATGGTACGCGGCACGACCTCGTCGCCGCGCCGGATGCGGTCGTACAGGTGGACGGCGTGCAGCACGTTCAGCAGCTGGCGCTTGTACTCGTGAATGCGCTTGACCTGCACGTCGAACAGCGAGCCCGGATTGACCTCCAGTCCCGTCTTCTTTTGGATCGCGCGCGCAAGCTTGACCTTGTTGCCGAGTTTCACCGAGCGCCAGTCTTTGCGGAATTCGGCGTCATCGGCGTAGGCCGTGAGCTCCTCGAGCTGCGTCAATTCGGTGACCCAGTCTTCGCCGATCTTGTCCGTGATGAGCTCTGCGAGGCCCTTGTTGCAGGCGGCCAGCCAGCGTCTTTGCGTGACGCCGTTGGTCTTGTTGTTGAACTTCTCGGGCCACAGTTCGTAGAAGTCGCGGAACAGGCCTTCGCGCAGCAGTTTCGAGTGCAGCTCGGCCACGCCGTTAACAGAAAAGCTGCCGACGATGGCGAGATATGCCATACGAATCATGGGCTCGCTGCCCTCCATGATCAGCGACATGCGCTGGATTCGATCGTTGTCGCCGGGCCAGCGCTGGCTGATCTCGACGATAAACCGCGCGTTGATCTCGTAGATTATGTCGAGGATTCGCGGCAGCAGCCTGCGGAACATTGCTACAGGCCACATTTCGAGTGCTTCCGGCAGCAGCGTGTGATTCGTGTAGGCCATGGACTTGCTCGTAATCTCCCAGGCCTGGTCCCACTCGAGAGAGTATTCGTCCATCAACAGGCGCATGAGTTCAGCGACGGCGATAGCCGGATGCGTGTCATTGAGCTGGAAGCAGTGCTTGTCCGCGAAGTCGTCGAAACCCGGGCCGTGATGCTCGAAGCGGTTCCGCAGCTGGTCCTGCAGGCTCGCGGAGGCGAGGAAATACTGCTGGCGCAGCCTGAGTTCCTGGCCGTTCTCAGTCTCGGCATTCGGATACAGCACCATCGTGATGTTTTCCGCCTCGTTCTGCGAGGCAACGGCATCCGCATAGCTGCCGGCGTTGAACTGATTGAGGTCGAACGCGTCAGTCGCCGATGCGGACCACAGGCGCAGTGTGTTCACGATGTCGTTCTTGTATCCCGGGATCGGGATGTCGAACGGGATCGCAAGTACATCATGCGTGTCCACCCAGGCGTGCCGGGTCTTGCCCGAAGCGTCCGTGTACACGGTGCTGCGGCCGCCGAAGTGGACCGTCTGCGCGTACTCGATGCGCTCGATCTCCCAGGGGAAACCTTCGCGCAGCCACGAGTCGGGCTCTTCCACCTGGTAGCCGTTTTCGATGCGCTGGTGGAACATGCCGTAGTGGTAGCGAATGCCGTAGCCGATCACGGGCAGGCGCAGCGTTGCGCAGCTGTCGAGGAAGCAGGCCGCGAGGCGACCCAGACCGCCGTTGCCGAGTCCCGTATCCTGTTCGCGTTCGTAAACATCCTCGAGGTCGAGACCGAGACGAGACAGCGCCTCGGAGGTCTCATCCTCGATGCCGAGATTGAGCAATGCGTTACGCAGCAGCCGTCCCATGAGGAATTCGAGCGACAGGTAGGCGACGCGACAGCGGTCAGCGCTCTCGGTCGCGTTTCGGGTCTTCGCCCAGCGCTCCATGAGACGGTCACGCGCGGCGAACACCACGGCCTGGTACAGGAACGGCGACTTGGTGCGAATCGTCTGCCGGCCGAGCATGCGGCCGAAGTAATGCGTGAAGTCCTCCAGCATCGCGTCGGCGGTCATCGGCAAGCTCGGGGCCTGCAGCAACTCTATGTCGCCGATTCCGGCTGTCTTGTCGGTCTTCGCGGCCATGGTCAAGTCTCCTCGTGCGCCGGTTGGAGTATAAGCGTTGCGAGCGGCGGCAGGGCCAGCTGCAGCGAGTGCGGTCGGCCGTGACTTTCGATGTCTTCGCTCGCGATGACAGTGTGTTTGAGGTCACTGCCGCCGTATTTTGCGTCATCGGTGTTCAGCAGCACATTGTAAGCGCCGCCATCCGGCACGCCGAGGCGGTAGCCGTCGCGCACGACGGGCGTCAGGTTGATTACGCAAACGATGTGCCCGCCATTATGGTCGCGACGAACCCAGCTCAAAATGCTGTTGTCGCTGTCGTTCCAGTCGATCCATTCGAAGCCACTGCCGTCGAAATCCACTTCGTGAAGTGCGGGAACGTCCCGGTACAGTCGGTTCAGGTCGCGCACGAGCGCCTGAACGCCACTGTGGGGCATGAATTGCAGCAGGTGCCAGTCGAGCGACTGGTCGTGGTTCCACTCATCGCGCTGCGCGATCTCGTCGCCCATGAACAGCAGCTTCTTGCCGGGATGGGCATACATGGACGCGTAGTAGGCGCGCAGGTTGGCGAACTGTTGCCAGTCGTCGCCGGGCATACGCCCGAGGATCGAGTGTTTGCCGTGCACGACTTCGTCATGCGATAGCGGCAAAATGAAGTTCTCGTTGAAGGCATAAACGAGGCCGAAGGTCATCTTGTCGTGATGGTACTTGCGGTGCACGGGATCTTCGGACATGTAGGCCAGCGTGTCGTTCATCCAGCCCATGTTCCACTTGTAGGTGAAACCGAGGCCGCCCGCGTCGACGGGCTTGGACACGCCGGGCCAGGCTGTCGACTCTTCGGCGAATGATGTTGCGCCGTGCGCGTGAACCTCGGTGTTGAGACGGCGCAGGAACTCCACCGCTTCGAGATTCTCATTGCCGCCGAATTCGTTCGGAATCCACTCGCCTTCCTCACGCGAGTAGTCGAGGTACAGCATCGACGCGACCGCGTCGACGCGCAGACCGTCAATATGGAATTCCTTGATCCAGTAAAGCGCGCTGCCCAGCAGGTAGTTGATGACCTCGCGGCGTCCGAAATTGAAAATCAGGGTACCCCAGTCGGCATGCGCACCCTTGCGCGGGTCCTGGTGCTCGTACAATGCCGTACCGTCGAACCGGGCGAGACCGTGCTCGTCGCCCGGGAAGTGCGCCGGCACCCAGTCCATGATGACGCCGATACCGGCATCGTGGCAACGATCGACGAGGTAGCGGAAGTCGTCGGGGTTGCCGAAGCGCTGCGTCGGCGCGAACAGGCCGATCGGCTGGTATCCCCAGGACCCGTCGAACGGGTGCTCGGTCACCGGCAGCAGCTCAATGTGCGTGAAGCCCATGTCGGCGATATAGCCGACGAGTTCGTCGGCGAAGTCGCGGCTGACGGGCCGATCGAGTTCGGGTTCGACCTTGCGTCGCCGCATCCAGTCTTCGTCCTGCCACTGGTAGCTCGTGTCGAATACCACCGATGCATTGCCAGGCGGCGGTTCGTGCAAGGTCCCGTACGGATCGCCTTTCAGCGGCAGCAGCTTGCCGTCCCTGTCCTGGATCTCGTATTTGTACAATTCCCCGTTACCGACGCCGGGGACGAAAATTTCCCAGATCCCGTTGCCCGGGTGCAGCCGCATGACGTGCCGCCTGCCATCCCAGCTGTTGAAGTTGCCGATGACGCTGACGCGTGAGGCATTGGGCGCCCAGACCGCGAAACGCGTGCCGCTCACGCCCGCGAGTTCGCAAAGATGTGCGCCGAGCTTGCGATAGATGTAACGGTCGGACCCCTCGCCGAGCAGGTACAGGTCCATCTCGCCGAGCGCGGACGGGAAGCGGTACGGATCCTCGATCACCGACTGCTCCCCGGACTGCCAGGAGATGCGCAGCGCGTCGTTTCGCCGTCAGTGTCGACGATATCGACGGCTTTTGCATCGGGCTGCAGCGTGCGTACGACGCGCCCGTCCGGGCCACTGTGGGGACCAAGTATCGCAAACGGGTTATTGTGCTGGCCGGCGACGAGCGCGGCGTAATCGCTGTTTCTAGTCATTGTTCTCGGTCATTGTCTTCGCCATAGAGAGTTCTTATTGTCTGCTCTGCCGATGATGCCCAGTCGAAACGCCGGGCAGCGGCTTGTTTGCAAATGTCCTGCCAGGCGATCGGGTCGTTTGCGCGCAATTGTAATGCCCGATCGGTCGTTGCCACGAAGTCTCTGGCCTGCTCGTCCGGGCTGTGCCCGTCGAACACGAAGCCGGTAACGCCATCCTCAACCGTATCCCTGAGTCCGCCGACGCCATGCACGACACATGGCTGGCCGCCGCGCATGGCCAGCATCTGGCTGATGCCACAGGGTTCGAAACTCGACGCCATCAGGAAAAGGTCGCCACCGTGATAGAAAGGGGCTGCCAGTGTTTCCGAATAACCGTGCAGGAAAACCAGGTTCGGGATCTTGCCTGCCTCCTCGAGCATACGCTCCTCGAGGTCCGGGTCGCCGCTGCCCAGGAGGAAGATCACGCCTTTCCTGCCCATCGAGTCTGCTATGTGCTGCAGCGTGGTCCGCCCGTCATCGAGCGGCGCCAGCAGCAGCGTTGCTTTCTGGGGAACGAGTCGGCCGATGCTCGTCAGGACATGCGTGGGGCGACGTTTCGGCAGATGAGCGAGCCGCTCGAGCGCCAGCGCGTGAGCTCGATTCGCAGGTTGCTGATGTGCCCAGTCGTGTAACTGGGCATCGGTCATGGCAAGCAGGCGTTGCCAGCCAGGGCGCCGCCCGATGGGTCCGTCGTAATAACAGCCGTTGAGCACGCCCGACAGACGCCCATCGTCGCGTGCCTTGACGAGGTCGCCCTCGAGACCCTCGCCACCGATGAATCCCGTGCTCGCGTCACTCGGCCGGCAGATCTCGCCGGCATAGGTGGGCGACACGGTGCTGACGCGGTCGGCCAGCCGGATCGCCATCGCCATCGGATTGAAACAGTCATCGAAACGCGGGTCCCCGATCTCGCCGATGTCATAGTCGAGGCCCGGGAACCAGGCTTCAAGGGAAGACTCATCTCCGGCGAGAGGGCGGATGCCCTGGTACGAAAGGTTGTGAATCGTGAATACCGTGCGGATGTCGCGCAGGTTTCGATAGCGCTCAACGTATTGTGTCAGCAGCAGGTAAAAAGCGGCATGCCAGTCATGCAGGTGCACGACATCGGGCAGTCTCTCGCTCGCGTAGATCCACTGCGCCGCCGCCGCGCAAAAGAATGCGAAGTTGTTGGCATCGCTCGCAAACGGACGTGAAGGCGCGTCACGGTGATAGATTTGACCGGCACCATTCTTCGCGAACTGCGGATGCTCGAGTACGACGTGGCGGACATGGCTGTCGCTGTCCTGCAATTGCCAGACGTCGACCGCTTCCGTGATGCCGCGAAACGGGACGTCCAGTGTCGTCAAGTGCGTAGCGCCGGGTAGCGCGTGCAGTGCCCCATAGGACGGCGTAGCCACCGATACATCCCAGCCGGCCGCCCCGAGCGCGTGCGGCAGATCGCGCACGACGTCGCCCACGCCACCGACTTTGCCACCTGGCAGGGCGCCGTTCTCTGACGCCAGGAAGATGACTGAGCGGGTATCGATATGCGCCTGCCTACCGCGTGAAATGCAGTTGTTGGCCCATCATGTCCGGCGTCACCAGCGTGATGCCCTTGGAGGTCACGCGGAAGCCGCGTTCACGGTCGGCCTCCTGGTCAACGCCGATTTCGGTGCCTGGCGGTACGATAGTGCCGCGGTCGATGATCGCGCGGTTTATGGTGCAATTTTCGCCAATATCGGTTTCTGGCAATATCACGGACTCGGTCACGGTGCTGTAGGAGTGCACGTAGCAGTTCGAAAACAACAGCGACCTGCGCACCGTGGATCCTGAAATGACGCAGCCGCCCGATACCATCGACTGGAATGCCTCGCCTCGACGACCGGGTTCGTCCCAGACAAACTTGGCGGGCGGCAGTTGTACCTGGTGCGTATAGATCGGCCAGACCTTGTCATAGAGGTTCAGCTGCGGGGTGAGGGACACGAGTTCCATGTTCGCCTCCCAGAATGCATCGAGCGTCCCGACGTCTCGCCAGTAAGCCTGCTCGTTGGTCTCCGGGTCGCGCAGCGGGTACGCGTATACCTGGTAGTCATCGATGATCGACGGGATGACGTTACGGCCGAAATCGTGCTGCGTGCCCGGCGTATCGGCGTCCTTGATGACTTGTTCGTAGAGGAACTCGGTGTTGAACAGGTAGTTGCCCATGGATGCCAGGCAGATACCGGGCTTGCCCGGGATCGGGTTGGGTTTCTCGGGTTTCTCGTCGAAGCCGATGATGCGCCAGTCCTCATCGACCGTCATGACGCCAAACTCGCCGGCCGCCTCTTCGAGCGGCATCTCGATGCAACAGATCGTCATATCAGCCTCGATTTCGGCGTGATAAGCGAGCAGGGGCCCATAGTCCATCTTGTAGATGTGGTCGCCGGCCAGCACCAGCGTGAGCTTCGGTCCGTGCGTGCGAATGATATCGAGGTTCTGGTACACGGCGTCGGCCGTGCCACGGTACCATTCACCGCCGACTCTCTGCGAGGCCGGCAGGATCTCGACGAATTCGCGCTCACCGCGGCCGGACTGGAACCACGACCAGCCGTTGAGCAGGTGCCGTATCAGCGAATGCGCCTTGTACTGGGTCAGGACGCCGATACGCCGCAGGCCCGAATTAATACAGTTCGAAAGAGCGAAGTCGATGATGCGAAACTTGCCGCCGAAATGCAGCCCGGGCTTGGCGCGCCAGGTCGTCAGCTCGTGCAAACGTGAGCCCTGCCCACCCGCGAGAATCAGCACCAGCGTGTCGCGTGTGAGGCGGCTGACAAACCTGGCATCTGCCTTGAGATTCTGGTCGATCATTCTGCAACTCGTCCCTTATAGCTGGAGGTATTCAGACGAGCTACGGGCAAACCGTCAATCGGTGAGTTGCCTCAAAGAGCAGGACCGCGACCCGACGCTCGAACCATGTTGGCGATATTGTCGCAGAGTTCTGGTGTCAATTGTGAGTCAGTTAACCGCCAGCGCCAGTTGCCGCCGCAGGTGCCCGGCGTATTGATGCGTGCCTCAGAGCCGAGACCGAGATAGTCCTGCATGGGTGCTATGGCGAGTCGAGCGGCCGTTGAGAATGCCGCCTTGATGAGGTCGGTGTGGATCGTCTCCGCCGAGCCGCCTGTCATCGCAAGAACGGCCTCCTGTGCACGTCGGATCTCTTCCTCCGTGCGGATATCGTCGGGGCTCCCATGGAACCACCCGATCGTCGTGTCGTTGTCGTGCGTGCCCGTGTAGCAGACGCTGTTCTCGCCAACGCCTGCGAGTTCGAATTCCTCGTCGGTGACGTCGAACTGCAGCACGCGCATGCCGGGCAGTTCGTAGCGGTCGCGCAGGTCCTCGACTTCCTGCGTGATGACGCCGAGGTCCTCGGCGACGATCGGCAGGCTGCCCAGCGAGGCCTTGATCGCCTCGAAAAGCCCGTCGCCCGGACCGGGTACCCAGCTGCCGACACGGGCGGTTTCGGAGTCCGCGGCTACGGCCCAGTAGGCCTCGAATCCCCGGAAATGGTCGATGCGGACTATATTGCCGTCCTCGTCGACAGACAGGATCTCGCGATTGGCCCATGCGTCAGAGCTGTCCAGGGCGATGTAAATCGGCATATCGCCGAATAGCGAAATACCCTTTCCGTTTGCGTAGCTACGGAACATTCGCCACTGGTGATGGAACAGGAACTGGGTGACCTTGATCGATTCGATTTCGGTGGCCTCGCGATCCTCCAGTTCGGCGAGCGCGGCGGGGTCGCGGTGGACATATTCGGGCTGCCACTCGGGCCAGGGTCGTTCGCCATGGCGTGTTTTCAGAATGCGAAAGATGGCGTAGTCGTGAAGCCAGGCCTTGTCGTTTTGGGCAAGGAAATCGGCGTATGACGCGCGCAGCTCGAAATCGGTGCCGGCCGAGAATCGCTGTGCCGCCACGTTCAGCAGTTGCTTCTTGATGGGAATCAGCTGGCCGTAGTCGACATAATGATCGGGCAGCGTCTTCAGCTCCCCGGCTTCGTCCTCTGTCAAAAGGCCCATGGCAAGCAGGTCGCCGATGCTGATCAGGTTTTCATTGCCGGCAAACGTCGACAGCGGCTGGTACGGAGAATCGCCGTAAGCCGTTGGCCCGGTTGGTAAAAACTGCCATACGCCGAGCTGCATCGCGGACAGGGTGTCGACGAAGGAACGCGCCTCGGCACCGATCTCGCCGATGCCATAAGGCCCGGGCAGTGACGCAATGTGCAGGCACACACCGGCCTGTCGCCGCACGGCTGCGGTATCTGGTTCGGAAACTGAAGTTTCGGGTTCTGGGAGGTTGGCCATCATCTTAATTGCGAACGCATCTTGTTTAGAAGTGAAACTAAGCCAGTGCGCTTGCATACGGCAAGAAATGCATACGTATTCAGGAAATGAATACGTATGCATTGGATTGCCCCGTAAAGGTGCACTTCTTATCATTACCAGCGTAGCTGTAAGTAATTTCAAGACCTTCGGGGGGATTCCATAATGGTCAATAAACGGCGCCATGGCGCGCAGTCAGTCTCTGACGACTCAAATAACTTGACAAGCAATATTCGCCGTACGGCGGTTTCGCTGGCCGTAGCGGCAGCTTTGCCTACCGCGTCGATGTCGCCGGGCGTAGCACTTGCCCAGGACAACGACGATGAGGTGATCGAGGAAATCGTCACCATTGGCGTGCGTACCAGTATCATGGACTCGGTCAACTCGAAGCGCATGGCGGACACGATTTCCGACGTGATCGACGCGGGCGCGCTCGGCGCGCTGCCAGACCAGTCGATTGCCGACGCTTTGGGCCGCGTTCCCGGCGTAACCACGATCCGCGATTCGGGACAGTCCTCGCAGCTCAACATTCGAGGCATGAACGGCGACTTCATCCAGACGACGATGAATGGTCGCGAGCAGGCGTCGACAGCGGGCTACTCGGAAGCCACGCGCTGGATGTCCTTCGACCAGTTCCCGGCCGAACTGATCAACCAGGCGGCTGTCTACAAGTCGCCCAAAGCCTCCCAGATCGAAGGTGGCGTCGCGGGTACTGTCGAACTCCGGACGGCGAATCCGCTGCAGGCCGAGAATGAGCACAACTTCGTACTCAACGCGCGCCTGTCGTACAACGATGGCGCCGACGACTACGGTGCTGACGAGGATGGCGAACGTTATAGCGCTGCCTACCAGGGCAAGTTCCTGGAAGAGACTCTGGGTGTCGCCCTGGGTTACTCCTACCTCGATCAGCCTAATGCCTTTGTCTTCTCGCGCGCCGGCGCTGATAGCCAGCTGGGCTACGGCACTCGCGATGTCAATGCAGATGGTAATGACGACAGCCTGCCGCGCGCATTCCAGTGGCAGGGCGGAAGCGGCAACGATGAGCGCACGGGCTTTCTTGCATCGGTCGTTTGGGAGCCGAACGATTTGATCAAGGCGCAAGTCGATTACTTCGATTCGGATTTCGATCGCGGCGACCGGCGCCAGGGCATCACGGTTGGCGGACTCGACGAGGATGAGGCCAATGCCATTGTGTCGGGCGCAACAGTGTCCAATGGTCTCGCGACCACGGCGACGATCAGCCCGACGGATCCGAACCTCGACAACCAGTCCCATCCGTGGTTCGAGGCGCGTACCGAGGACCAGACGACCTCGGCCGAGAGCGAAACTCTGGGCCTGAACCTGCAGTGGTACGTCAACGAGCGCAGCACGCTGACCTTCGACATTTACAACAGCGACGGTAAGAAGACCCGCGAAGACCGCATCGCCTCGATGCACGCCTACGACATCGATCCCGTAACGGGCGCTGTCCTCGGGGAGCTGCCTGGCCAGTCCGTGACTTACACCTTGAACGGCCAGGACGTCGCAAGCGCATCCTTCGCGGGTGTCAACTTCACTGACCTCGACATGATGCGCCTGTCGCGTTACGAGCGCTACCCGCACACCTACGAAGACGAAATCGACGCCTGGAAGCTGGACTACCAGTTCGATCTCGACTGGAAGGCCATCTCCTCGATCGAGGTCGGTGTGCGCTTCTCCGATCGCACCTTCTCTGCGGATCGCGGCACGTTCCTGTACGGTTCGCGCAGCGGCCAGGGAACGGGCTGGTGCGAAGACGATACGTCCTCGCTTGCCGCCTGTACCCCGCAGCCGGTCGATGGCTTTGTCTCGGTTCAGTCACTCCCGGGCGTGCCGGATCACTTCGTCATCGACGATCTCGAAGGTCTCTCGGCGAGCATCTTCGGCGCCGGCAACGACGGCGGCGTAAAGCTGCACAGCCGTGACTGGACCTTCATCGAGTCGAACGATATCAACGAAGATACCGATGCCTATTACCTTCAGGCGAACCTCGACTTCGAGTGGGGCAACGTACCTGTGCGCGGCAATATCGGTGTTCGCTACGTCGATAGCGACGTCAAGACGGTCGGCCTGCAGAACGTTGGTGCCGGAAACGGTACGCCGATTACAGACGGCGTGGGCGTCACGCAGGACAACCTCGACTACGTAGACTACGGCCCGGATTACGAAGACTGGCTGCCGTCGGTCAACCTGAGCTTCGAGCTCACCGACAACGACATCCTGCGTTTTGCCGCAGCCAAGGTCATGGGCCGTCCGCCGGTCGGCCAGATGAAGGGCGGTGCCGGCTCCTGGAACGGCGCGACCATTAGCGATCCTGCTGATCCGAATTTCGGTTTGACCGAGTACAACGTCTGGACCAACGGTACGCCGTATCTCGATCCGTTCGAGGCGAACCAGTTCGACGTTTCCTACGAGCACTACTTCGAGGACGGTGGCGCCGTCACCGCGGCCGTGTTCTACAAGGACATCGACTCGCTGGTCGAGGGCCCGACGCAGTTTACGGACGTGAATCCTGACGACATTGGCCTCATCGTTCCCGACGGGCAGTTCCTCAATATCTACCAGACCTACCTCAACAATGACCTGGGTGGCTATATTCGCGGCATCGAGCTCGCAGGTACCAAGACCTTCGACAACTTGCCGGGCATCTGGTCAGGCTTGGGCGCCACGGCGAGTTACTCGTACACCGAGAGCGAGACCGAGGTGGGCGGCGGTAGTTTCTACGGCGAGAATCTGCCATTGCCGGGCCTGTCCGAAAACGTCTGGAGTGCTACTGTCTTCTTCGATTACGAAGGCTTCAGTGCACATGTCAACACCCGCTATCGTGATGAGTTTGTGCAGAACCTGCCGATTCCCGGCGCCAACTCGCCTGTCTATGCGCAGGACTACACGACCGTCGACGCGCAGATGTCCTACGCCTGGGACAACGGCTTGAGCGTGGTGGTTTCGGCCAACAACCTCACGGATGAGGAAAACATCATCGAGTATGGCATCGATGGCGCTTTCGGCGAGTACAAGGAATTCGGACGCCAGTATTACTTTGGTTTGAATTACCGGTACTAGAGGCGAGGGCAATACCACACGTCTTTTCTCTATAGAAAGACACAAAGACCGCCCGGATGCTTTTCGGGCGGTCTTTTTTTTGGCAGTCTACAATTTTTGTGAAGACCGAAAATGCGCAGTAATACCAAGAGCATCGTAATCCTTGGCGGTGGCACCGCCGGCTGGATAGCCGCGAATCTCCTCGCGACGCACTGGAAGGACAAGGGCCTCGACATCACGCTGGTGGAGTCTCCAGACATCGGCATCATCGGTGTCGGCGAAGGGTCGACGCCACCGCTAAAGACCTTCATGGAGATCATCGGTACTGAAGAGTCAGACTGGATGGCCCGCTGTGACGCCACTTACAAGGTCGGCATCACGTTCAGGGACTGGTCGACGAAACCCGGGTTCGACGAGTACTTCCACCCGTTCCTGTGCCAGCCTGATGAATTCTCGGTACCCGCGTTCTTTCACAACAGCTTCCTGAGGCGCAAGGGCGTTGACCTCGACGGCCACCCGAGCCAGTTTTTCATGGCCTGGCAGCTCGCGAAACAACGACTTGCGCCGATTGCGCCGCCGAATTTTCCGTTCGAGATGAACTACGGCTACCACTTCAATTCCGGCTTGCTCGGTGAGTTTCTGAAGGAATGGGCCGCGAAGAAGGGCGTCAAGTACAGGCAGGCGACCGTGACCGAGGTGGTGCTGGACCAGCAGGGATACATCGACTTTCTTGAAACGGACAGCGAGGAAGTCATAAAGGCCGATTTCTACATCGATTCAACCGGCTTCAGGAGTCATCTGTTGCAGCAGACACTGCGCGTGCCCTTCGATAGTTGTGAAGATGTGCTGTTCAACGACTCCGCGGTCGTATTCCCGACTGAGCCCGACGAGAATCCCGAGCCTCAGACGATTTCGACGGCTCTGAAGTACGGCTGGTCGTGGAAGATTCCACTGACCTCGCGTTTTGGCAACGGCTACGTTTATAGCTCGAAGTATGTCGACGACGATGATGCCGAGCTGGAGTTCAGGCAAAAACTCGGGCTCGTCGATGCGGACATCGAGGCTCGGCGACTGAAATTCAAGGTGGGCCGGGTCCGGGAGCATTGGTACAAGAACTGCGTGGCTGTCGGCCTGTCGCAGGGTTTCATCGAGCCGCTGGAGGCGACGGCGCTCGACATGGTGCAGGAAACCGTCGTCCGCTTCATAGAGGCTGCCAACAACGGCAATATGACCGACAAGTACCGGGATGATTTCAACAATCATGTCAGCAAGCGTTTCGATGCGGTGCGCGACTACATCGTCTGCCATTACCGGATCAATACCCGTACGGACACACCCTACTGGATCGATAACGGCAACAACGACAAGATCTCCCGTTCACTGCGCGAGATCCTGGCTGCATGGACGCAGGGCAAGAACATCACCGACGAGCTCAAACGCCAGAATCTCGATGCCTACTTCCCGAGCGTCTCGTGGAATTGCCTGCTCGCAGGAAAGGGCATCTATCCGACGCAGGAACAGGTACGGCCCGGTAGTGAACTTGCACTCAAGTACGACCTGAAACAGATCGCGAGTTACCTTGAGGGATGTGCGCTGAACTTCAAGCCTCACCAGGAGCAGCTGGCCTTACTGCAAAGCGCCTGCTGAGCCATCGTGCCAGGGTGATCCGACCGTGCGATGCGTCAGTGCAGTGCGATGTTTTGTGCGCCTACGCTGAGCACTACCGATTCAAGTGGCTCGAGCGTGATCCGAAATACGCCTTTTCCCTGTTCGACGACCAGCTGTGCATGGTTGCGGCGATAGAGCTGCTCGTCGAGCATGTAGCGGGCATCCTTCAGCCCCCATTTGCCGACCAGGTCGGCGGGCACGCGAACTTCAAGATCGTGCGCTTGTTCGTCATCGAAATTCGCCACGACGAACAGTCGCTTGTCGTCTGTCCAGCGAGCGAATGAAAACACCCGGTCGTTGTACGCATCGTTCTGCTGCGCGCGATTGAAAGAGTGGATTTCCTGGTACTCGCCGTTCATTGCCGGGCTGGATGCGCTGAACGTCATGAGTCGGACGTAGAAGTCGCGCAGCGATCGCTCGCCAGGCGCGAGTTCGCCGCCGTCGAACGCGCCGCCATTCATCCAGCGCTGGTGCGACGGTACGCCCCAGTAATCAAAGATGGTTGTGCGCGTCGAGCTACCGAACCCAGCGTCGCCGTCACCCGGCTCGCCGACGTCCTGCGCGAAATACAGCATTGTCGGTGAGCGGCTGATGAGCGCGGACACGGTCATCGCAGGCTTTCCTATCGCCGCATCGCCCGCAAAATCGGGGCTCGCTATGCGCTGCTCATCATGATTTTCCAGGAAGTGCAGCATGTGCTCCTCGATGTCGAGAACCTTCGCATGCACGGTTGCAAGGGCGTCGGTGCCGGCCTTGCCCTGCATGATCGGCTTTAGCGTGTCGTAAAAACCGACCTTGTCATAGAGGTAGTCCATGCGCCCGAGTTGGATGTAGTCGCGATACAGGTCCGGGTTGTAGACCTCCGCCAACAGGAAGGCGTCCGGGTTCTTGCTCTTGATCGATGAGTTCAGGTAGCTCCAGAATTCGACGGGGACCATCTCGGCCATGTCGTAGCGGAAGCCGTCGACGCCTTTGTCGAGCCAGTAAAGCGCGATGTGCCGAAATTTCTTCCAGCTGTCCGGCACGTCCTTGTCCGCCCAGAATCCCGCATGCTGCGATGCGGTCCAGTCCCGTGCCGCCGCGGGCAGCCGGTCGAACGCGTAGCTGCCGTCCGGGCGCACGCCGTAGTTGACCTTGACGGTTTCAAACCAGTCGTCGAACCGCGGGCGTGCTTCACGCGCTCCGTTGCCAGTCCATTTCGCGGGGGACTCTGTGAATTTTCCATCGGCGAGCGGGTGCGGCTCCCCGCCGAGCGGCGAATAGCCGTCCGGTGACACGGGAACGCTGAAGTCCTGGCCTACGACATAGTAAAAGTTGTTGTCCCTCGCCCACTCCACCGAGGTGTCGTCGCCCGCGCCGAAATCCGCGACGCCCTTGGGCTTGCCCAGTGACTCGTAGCTACGCGCGATGTGATTCGGCACGATATCGATGATCACTTTCATGCCCGACGCGTGCGTGCGCCGGATCAGTGCCTCGAACTCGGCAAGCCGGTTGCCGGGATCGTCGGCGAGGTCCGGGCTGACGCTGTAGTAGTCCTTGACGGCATACGGCGAGCCCGCGCGGCCCTTGACGACGTCGGGATCGTCGTTGCTGATACCGTAGTCCGTGTAATCGCGTATTACGGCGTGGTGCGGTACGCCCGTGTACCAGATATGCGTGGTGCCAAGTTCGCGAATGGCCTCGAGCGCCGTTTCGTCAAAGTCGCTGAATTTGCCAACGCCGTTATCCTCAATTGTTCCCCAGGGCTTGTTCGTCGCGGTCTTGTTACCGAAGAGACGCGTAAACACCTGGTACACGACAGGCTTGCCATTCATGACCTGTTCCTCGGGCCTGTTGATTTGCAGGGTCGCGGGCGCATGGTCCCAGTCGACGTTTACGGTCAACGTGCCGTCCTTCTTGCGCCCACGAACGCTGTCTTCGTTGAACGTCACAGCGTCGACGGGTGCCGACCAGTTGTGAATCACGATCTCCAGTTTGCGCCGTTTCGGCATGCCCGGGTAGCCCTCGCCATTGCGATTCAGGCTGATGCGCAGCGCGTCGCCGGAGCGGTCAGCGTTGAATTCAAGCAACTCGTACGTGCCGTCCTCGAGACTGGTGCGGCTTGACCCGTCGTCCTCGAACAGTCGTGCCGAGGATTGGGTCGCCGACGAGTCCGCATAGTAGTGCAACGTGAGTTTTTCGCTGCTGTAATCGTCGGTGGTGTTGACGGCTTCGACCATCGGAATGATCGACCCCGCGCGTACGAGCACGGGAATCGTCTCGAGCGTCACCGGCACGCTTGCTGTTTGTCCGCCCATGTAGCGCGTGTCATTCCAGAAGTCGAACCAGGCGCCGTCTGGCAGTGGCACTTCCACCTCGGAAACTCCCGGATCGGTCACGGGCTTGACGAGAAATGCGTCGCCCCAGAGGTACGCGTCTTTCTCATCGATAAGTCCCGGGTCACTCTCGTCCTCGAAGAACAACGGCCGCATCAGCGGCATGCCGGTCGTCGTATTCTCCCACGCAAGCGTGTAATTGTAGGGCAGCAGCCGGTAACGCAGTCGAATCGCCTCGCGCGACAAGCGCAGCGTTTCCCGGTCATGGAACACGGGTTCCGATGGAATGTGTTCCTGCCCGTGCGGCCGGTAGACGGGCTGGAAAACGCCGTACTGCAACCAGCGGACGTACATCTCCTTGTCGAACGTTTCGCCGCCCGCGAAGCCGCCCAGGTCGGAGTGGTTGTAAGCCAGTCCGAACAGTCCCATCTGCAGGCTCAATTCCACCTGTGGCTTGAGTCCTCCCCAGGACCGGTCGACATCGCCGGTCCATGGCAGGATGCCGTAGCGCTGCGATCCTGCGAAACCCGATCGCATCATGATTACCGGGCGCATGTCGGGAAATCGTTCGACCTGATTGTCGTACACGGTCTTCGCCCACATGTGGCCGTAGGCGTTATGGACTTCGTCCCCCGATGCCAGGGCGCTGCCGACGCGGTGCAGGGAATCGGCCGGGTGCACCTCGGGCTCGCCCAGGTCCCCCCAGGTCGCCGCGGCGCCCTGCTCGAACAGGGTCTGATAGTGCTTCCAGAACCACTGGCGGCCCGCCTGGCTGAAAACGTCGATGAGCCCGGTATTGCCGAAGTAGAAGTCAAAGGTCTTGGGCGCGCCGGTCGCGTTCTTCGCCAACGCTTCGTTATCGACCGCGTCCTGCCAGTTTGTCGACGTCGTGAGGATGAACGGTTCGGTGATGGGGATCGTCCTGACACCCTGCCGGCGAAAATCCGCGATCATGTCTTCGGCCGTCGGAAACGCTTCCCGGTCCCAGTCGAGATTACCCATGTGGCCCTGGATGTCGGGACCGAACCAGTAGAGATCCAGGATGACGGCATCAAGCGGGATGTCGGCACGCCTGAAGCGCCGCACAACGTCGCGCGTCTGCTTCTCCGTGCGATAGCCGAAACGCGATGCATAGTTGCCGAATGCCCAGCGGGGTGGCAGCGGCTGCTTTCCGGTGACGTCCGTGTAATTGCCGATCAGTTGCGGATACGTGTCACCGGCGACCACGATATAAGCGGTTCGACCGCCGGCCGCCTCAAACTGCAGTACGTCTTTCTCGGTGCTGCCAATGTCGATCCAGCCGCTTGCTGAATTGTCGTGCACGATCGCGTACTTCCTGCTCGACATGACCGCCGGCAGGCCGTAGTACATCTGGTATGACTCGGTCGTATACCCGTAGTGAGCACGGTTATAAAGTGGCAGCCGCTTGCCTCGCCTGTCCATGCCGAGCACGCGCTGACCGCCGCCCATTATCTTCTCGTCGTCCTGCAGCCGGAAGCGGAAGCCGCGGATCGTGTCGTACGCGAAGTAGCCGTGCTCCTCTTCAAACAGCAGTTCGTCGTCATTGGCAAATGACAGTCGCAGCGGTGACTTATCGATTGTCACAACGAGGCCGTCAATTGCGAACGCGAGTTGCGTATCGGATTCGCTGAGTGCCACGGGAACGTCTTCGGGCTCGTCGGCAATCGCGAATGAAGGCAGTTGCTTGACGCCGTCCTCGAGGTAATGCACCTCGAACGCCGCATCGTCCAGGGCGCTAATGCGCAGTTCGCCGAGATCGCTTCGAACTCGCAGTGTCTGGCCGTCGAGTTCATGGCTCCGGTATTGACCGAAATCCGCGGCGGCGGGCGCCGCAATGAGCAGCGTGACGGCGAACAGTATTAACTGGTTCAGTTTGTCGGTCACTCTCGTCGAATCTCCCGCGGCGCATCACGTCGAGCGAGCAATAATACTAGTAATTTCAGCGATCTGTCGCGGATGAATACGTTTGCAAACAGTCCTTTGCGGGAATCATGTTGGTACAATCGAAACGATGAATCGGCTGGCACGGGCATCGTTCGTTCTTCTTGGCGCCGTCAGCTGCCTGGCTGCGTCAGCCGACGATGTGCTCTCGCCCGATGGGCTTATTCGCTTCTCCCTGTCGACCGATGCCGAGGGTCGGCCCTCGTATTCCGTCGCTTATGGTGACGAGGTCGTCATTCGCAAGTCCATGTTGGGACTGCGTTTCGAATCGGCGTTGCCGCTCGATCGCAGCGTCGAGATCGCAGCCGTCAAGCGCCGTTCCCAGGATACGACGTGGACGCAGCCCTGGGGCGAGCGTCGGACAGTGCGCGATCGGCACAACGAGATGCTCGTCACTTTTCGTTCCACCGACGGACCGGACCGCGAATTTTCGATCCGTGTGAGGGTCTTCGACGACGGCATCGGATTCCGCTACGAGGTCCCCGGGCAGGACGCTTATGGCGCCGTAGACATCGTGGATGAGGTGACGGAATTCCACCTGCCGATCGACGCGACGGCCTGGTGGATACCGGGCCGGGCCTGGAATCGCTACGAATTCCCGTACAAAGAGTCGGGTCTGGACGAAATCGCGCTCGCCAACACGCCGGTGACGCTACGCCTTGCAAGTGGCACGCACCTTAGCCTGCACGAGGCCGCACTCGTCGACTACGCCGGGTACATGCTGGATCAGCGACGTGACGGGATCTTTCAGACCAACCTGACGCCGCGGTCCGACGGCATACGGGTGAAGACGAAAACACCGTTCGTGACGCCGTGGCGCACGATCCAGGTGTCACCCGACGCGGTGGGCCTGCTGAATTCGAGCCTGATCCTGAACCTCAACGAACCGAATGCGCTCGGCGACGTATCCTGGGTCGAGCCCGGCAAATACATCGGTATCTGGTGGGCGATGCACGTAAACGAAAAGACCTGGGGCTCGGGCGACAAGCACGGGGCGACGACGGAGAGCACGAAACGCCACATCGACTTCGCAGCGGAACACGGTTTCGATGGCGTTCTCGTCGAGGGCTGGAATACGGGTTGGGACGGTGACTGGTTCAACAACGGTGCGATCTTCAGTTTTACCGAGAGCTATCCGGATTTCGACATCAGGGCCGTCACCGATTACGGCCGCGACAAGGGCGTGCGCCTGATCGGGCATCACGAAACCTCCGGGCATATCAGTAATTACGAAGCGCAGATGGAAGATGCCTTCGACCTCTACGAATCGGTCGGCGTACGCCAGGTAAAGACGGGATACGTTGCGGACGGTGGCGGAATTCAGCGCGTCGACGAGAACGGCGTAATGCACTACGAGTGGCACGACAGCCAGGTTGTGGTCAGGCATTTCGAGCATGTGCTGAAGGAAGCGGCCGAGCGCAGGATCAGCATCAATACGCACGAGCCTGTCAAGGACACGGGGCTGCGGCGCACCTATCCGAACTGGATCAGCCGCGAGGGCGCTCGCGGCCAGGAGTACAACGCAGCCTGGGCGAAACCGAATCCGCTCGAGCACAACGTGACGCTGGCCTATACGCGAATGCTCTCCGGGCCGATGGATTTTACGCCGGGTATTTTCGATCTCGTCCATCAGGGACCCGACTCGGAGTTCCGTGTGCAAAGTACGCTCATGCACCAGCTCGCACTCTACGTCGTGTTCTACAGCCCGATCCAGATGGCAGCCGATTTGCCAGAGAACTACGCGACGCACAGCGACGCGTTCCAGTTTATCGTCGATGTTCCGACCGACTGGGAAGAAAGTGTTGCGCTTGCGGGAGAGGTCGGTGACTTTGTCGTTTTCGCACGCCAGGAGCGCGGCGGCGACGACTGGTACCTTGGGGCGATCACCGACGAAGTGGCGCGGGATATCGAAGTGCCGTTGTCGTTCCTGGTCGCCGGCCAGCGCTACGAGGCGACGATTTACCGCGACGGTGATGATGCTCATTGGAAGGACGACCCGTATGACTACGTCGTCGAGCAACGTGTCCTCAGCCGCAAAGACATGCTCGAACTGAAACTGGCCGCAGGGGGCGGCACGGCCATCCGATTCAGCCCGATAGCGAAGGCGGAATAACAATGAAACAAAAACCGGCCCTTTCGTTCTGGCAAATCTGGAACATGTGTTTCGGGTTCCTTGGCATCCAGTTCGGCTTCGCATTGCAGAACGCCAACGTCAGCCGCATCTTCCAGACGCTGGGCGCCGAGATCGACGATATCCCGATACTCTGGGTGGCTGCGCCGCTCACCGGCCTGCTGGTACAGCCCATCATCGGGTACATGAGCGACCGGACCTGGAACCGTCTCGGCCGCCGGCGTCCGTATTTCCTGGTCGGCGCAATATTCGCGTCGCTTGCGTTATTCGTCATGCCGAATTCGCCAGTACTCTGGGTCGCTGCCGGCATGTTGTGGATCATGGATGCCAGCATCAATATTTCGATGGAACCGTTCCGCGCATTCGTCGGCGACATGTTGCCCGAGAAGCAACGCACCGGCGGTTTCGCAATGCAGACGTTCTTTATCGGGGTCGGCGCCATCGTCGCTTCGGCGCTGCCCTGGATGATGACCAACTGGTTCGACGTCAGCAATACGGCAGCCCCCGGCGTGGTGCCGGATTCGGTCAAGCTGTCCTTCTACCTGGGCGGCGCCGTGTTCTTCCTCGCCGTAGGCTGGACGGTGCTCAGGACCCGCGAGTACTCACCCGAGCAACTGGCTGAGTTCGATGCGGCACGACCCCCCGGGCATGTTGCCGATGATGTGACGCTGCGGGCGGCCAGCAAGTACCGTAACGGTGGCATCGTCTGGACCGCAATCGGCATTGCAGGGTGGGCGTGGATCACGGCGAACGGCCTCGACAAGCAACTCTATGTGCTGGCGGGCGGCTTCGCCGTGTTCGGCGTGCTTCAGGTCATCACGAGCATCCTGCAAAACGGCGGCCACACGAGGAATGGCATGTACGAAATCATGCACGACCTGTTCCACATGCCAAGAGTCATGCGGCAACTGGCCGTCGTGCAGTTTTTCGCATGGTTCGCGTTGTTCGCAATGTGGATTTACGGCACGGCCGCCGTGACGAGCCATCACTTCGGCACGACGGACGTGACATCGGCAGCCTACAACGATGGTGCCGACTGGAACGGCGTCCTGTTTGCGGCTTACAACGGATTCGCCGCACTCGCGGCGATCGCCATACCGTTCGTGGCGAATCGTATCGGCTGCCGCTTGTCGCACCTGGTCAACCTCAGCCTCGGCGGGCTTGGCCTGATCAGTTTCTATTTCATCAAGGACCCGAAGCTGTTGATCGTTCCGATGATCGGTGTCGGCATCGCCTGGGCGTCGATACTGTCATTGCCCTATGCGCTGCTATCGAGCAATCTGCCGTCGCACAAGATGGGCGTCTACATGGGTATCTTCAATTTCTTCATCGTGATACCGCAGCTCGTCGCGGCGAGTGTCCTCGGTCTCGTGCTGCGCGAGTTCTTCGATTTGCAGACGATTTTCGGGCTCGTCATCGGCGGCATTCTGATGATCGTGGCGGGTGGCGTGACCCTGCTGGTCGACAAGGCAGCGGAGCCGCAATAGCGACGCCGCGGTCGCTTGGCCGCGTTAGCCGGACGCGCCGCAGGACTGGCGGACGATCAACCTTGGTGCCATGAGCGAGGACTCGACGGGTTCGCCTTCGATGAGGCCGACAATACTCTTCACGAGTGCTTCGCTGGCCTGGCGGATGTCCTGGCGTACCGTGGTCAAGGCGGGCGTCACGTGCGCCGCGAGCGGTATGTCGTCGAAGCCCACGACCGCGACGTCGCCAGGTACGTCGTAGCCATTTTGCTGCAGCGCATGAATGGCATCGATAGCGATGGCATCGGTCACGGCAAATACGGCGTCGAATACGCGGCCGTCGGCGAGCAGTTGCTCTATCCCCCTGGACCCGAGCGTCGTGAGGTTGTCAGCATCGACCTTGAGACCCGGGTCAAATCCGATGCCCAGTTCCTCGTGAGCCCTGCGGAAACCCTCGTACCGGGCTGCAAATTCGGGACAGCGCCGCGTGGTATTGCCGAGGAACGCGATCCTGCGTCGACCGGCACCCAACAGGTGCCGCGCGGCCTGCAAACCGCCGATGACGTTGTCGCAGCCGATCGAGTGACCCGGCTGCTCGTTTATGGTTGGCCCCCAGATGATGAAGCGCGTATTGGCCCGCGCGAGCGCCCGCAGCTTTTCGCGATACGTCATGTAGTCGCCGTAGCCGAGCAGGATGAGTCCGTCAGCCCGATGGCTGGCCTGGTATTCGATATGCCAGTCGTCGGTCAACTGCTGCATCGAAATGAGAACGTCGTAGCCGAGCTCGGCGGCGGAACGCGTTATGTAGCCGAGCATGGGAAGGAAGAACGGGTTGATCTGGGCGTCCTCGCCGCCCGTTTCGTCGAACAGCAGCAGTGCGATCGTATTGCTCTGGTGGGTGCGCAGCCCCGCCGCATTGCGGTTGACGAAATAGTTCAGCTCACGCGCAATCGCCTGGATCCGGTTCCTGGTTTCTTCGCGCACGAGCGGCGAATTTCTGAGCGCGCGCGACACGGTCGCCTGCGATACGCCGGCGAGGTCTGCAATATCTCTGGATGTCGGATTTTCGACTTTCATGTCGTCGATTTCGTTAACGCCCTCTGGACGCTACATTTGTATCACAAACCGCTTATATCGTAATAAGGGCCATCCGCAGCGGGAAATCCTGGCAACCGGACGCTCATTGCCGGACGCGGTGCTTTCCGCGTAAGGATGCGCGCGCTAATGCGTTGAAATATCAGGAAAATTGGACTTCAGCGCATCCTTGCTGCGACGCAAGGTGTCGCTTGCTGTCTCGCCCCTGGCGAGCGCCAGCGCGACGTGTATGGCATCCAGCAGTGCAAGTTGCGCCAGGCGCGAACTCATGGGCGTGTAGACGCTCGTATCCTCGATGAGTTGGCAGGGGAATAGCAGGTTGACTTCTGCTGCGACGTCGGACTCCGGATTTGTTATTGCGATCACCGTCGCGCCACGCTTTCGGGCCAGCCTGGCCGCGCGCACAAAGTCCGGCCAGCGCCCTGTGTGGGATAACAGGACAAGCACGTCCTCGGGTTCGGCGATGGCTGCGAACTGCAGGATCATCGGCGTGTCGCAAAGCGACGTACAGGGAATACCAAGTCGAAAAAACTTGTGACAGGCATCTGTTGCGACGTGCCCTGATGCGCCGAGTCCCGCGAACGCGATCTGGCGAGCTTCCCGCATCGCTTCGACGGCGGCTTCGACAGGCATGGATGAAAGCTGCGCGCGCATGTCGATCAGCGACTGGATGGAGGCGTCCATGACCTTGAGCATGGCGTCAGGAGTGGAATCGTCAGGTCCGACATCGCGATGCACGTATCTGACCGGATTGCTGAGTGCTTCGGTGAGTCTCAGGGCGAGATCGCGAAAGCCGCTGAGACCGACGCGCCGGCAGAAGCGCAGGACCGTCGGTTCACTCGTTTCGCACTCGCGCGCGAGACGTGCCAGTGTTGCGTTGGCCGCCTCTTTGGGGTGCGCGAGGATCCACCGGCCGACGCGCGCCTCGGACGGGCTCAGCATGGGCAGGATTTCGTTGATTTTGTCGAGCATGTAGTAAAACTACAAAAAATTTCACTTGAAATCACCTATTATTGACATTAAATCGCCGATAAGTAGTAAAATTACAGAAATTCCCCTGGGGAAGCACAATGGCTCAACTCGTGCCGGTCGACACATTCGACCTCATCATTTTTGGTGGTACCGGAGATCTTGCAATGCGCAAGCTGCTGCCGGCGCTATACCATCGCGATCTCGACGGTCAGATCACGGCCGACAGCCGCATTGTCGCGGCCAGCCGCGGTGCCATGACGCGTGAGGAGTACCTGGCCAAAGTCGAGGCAGGGCTGCGCGACAACTTGCGCGAGGGCGAATTCGACGATGCCCACTGGCACTCGTTCAGCGAACGCATTCATTACGCGCAGACCGACGCGTTCGCGCATGACGAATGGCAGGGGCTCGTCGACCTGCTCGGCGGCCACGAGGACCGCGTCCGGGTCGCGTACCTGGCGACGGCGCCCAGCCTGTTCGGCGCAGTCGCGAAGGGCATGAAACACAATGGTCTCGTGACTGCACAGGGACGCATCGTGCTCGAGAAGCCGCTCGGCCACGATTACGAGTCGGCCTGCGAAATCAACAACGAAGTCGGCGCGTGCTACGCCGAGAATCAGATTTTCCGTATCGATCATTATCTCGGTAAAGAGACCGTACAAAACCTGCTGGCATTGCGTTTTGCGAACTCCTTGTTCGAGCCATTGTGGCGACGAAGCGCGATCGACAATGTACAGATCACTGTAGCTGAAGATCTCGGCGTAGGGGGACGCGTCGAGTTCTATGATCGAGTCGGCGCGTTGCGAGACATGGTACAGAACCACATCCTGCAACTCGTCTGCCTGTTCGCAATGGAGCCGCCTTCGAGTTTGCACCACGATGCCGTGCGTGACGAGAAGATCAAGGTGCTGCGCTCGCTGCGACCGATCAAGGCGGAGGACGTGAAAGCGAAAACCGTTCGCGGCCAGTACTCGGCGGGCGCCATCAACAAGCAGACGGTGCCCGGTTATATCGACGAGTTGCAGGGAAACAAGAGTACGGCCGAGACCTTCGTGGCCCTGAAGCTCGAGATCGAAAACTGGCGCTGGTCGAACGTACCGTTCTACCTGCGCACGGGGAAGCGACTGGAAGAGAAGCACTCGGAGATCGTCGTGCAGTTCCAGAACGTACCGCATTCGATCTTTCCGCAGCAAAAGTATGACGTATCGCCGAACCTGCTGCGCATACGACTGCAGCCGGACGAGGGCGTGAAGCTGTCCGTCATGGCGAAGCAGCCCGGGCCCGGCGGTTTCGATTTGCAGCAGGTCGCGCTCGACCTGAGTTTCGAAGAGACTTTCGACGTTCGATACCCGGACGCGTACGAACGCCTGCTGATGGAAGTGCTGCGCGGTAATCCTGCGCTGTTTATGCGCCGTGATGAAGTCGAAGCCGCCTGGCACTGGATCGACGGCATCATCGAGGGTTGGGAAACATCGAAACAAAAGGCAGAAGCGTACGTCGCAGGTTCCTGGGGGCCGACGGCTTCCTCGTTACTACTGGACCGCGATGGGCGCGCCTGGCATACGGATCAGGACTCATGACCGAACATCGATTTGAATCACGCGACGAAGCGTCGACCGCGGCTGCCTCGCGAATAGCCGAGCTGCTGAAATACCGTCTGAAGCACCAGGATCATGCGTCCTTCGTGATCAGCGGTGGCTCATCGCCGCTCGAATGCTTTCGCGCACTCTCGGAAACGCCGCTCGACTGGGATCGTGTGGACATATTGCTCAGCGACGAGCGCTGGGTGCCGCCCGATCATGACGACAGCAACGAGAAACTGGCGCGCGAAGCGCTACTCGTTGACAAGGCATCTGAAGCACAGCTGCAGCCCGTCTACGCCGCAGGTGTCTCTGCGGAGCAGCGCTGCGATGATTTGCAGGACCCGCTTCCGGTGCTGCCTTTCTCGTGCGCCCTGATTGGCATGGGTACCGACGGACATTTCGCTTCGCTGTTTCCGGATGCGGATAATCTCGAGTCAGGCCTCGACGTCGAAAGCGGGCGTCTCTATATCCCCGTCGCGACCGCCGCAAGTCCGCATCCGCGAGTCAGCATGACGCTCGCGGGAATATCGCGCAGCGACGAGGTCGTGCTGTTGTTCTTCGGCGAGGAAAAGCTCGCGATCTATGAGCAGGCCCGTGCGGACGCGAACGGGTTCCCAGTGTCGAAGCTGCTCCGGCAAAAACGTGCGCCTGTCAGAGTTTTCTGGGCGCCCTGACAAAGGTCTGTATGCAATGAACCCGGTCATCAAAAGTGTAACGGCGCGTATCATCGAACGCAGCAAGGCAAGACGCGACGCATACCTGTCGCGTATCGATGCGGCAGCCAGTGACGGGCCGTCGCGAAGCGGTCTCGCCTGCAGCAATCTCGCGCACGGCTTCGCGGCCAGCGGCGCGGACGAGAAAAAGGCCTTATCCGGCAGCGTCGTGCCGAATATCGGCGTTGTCACAGCCTATAACGACATGCTGAGCGCGCACCAGCCGTTCTCGACCTACCCGGAGATCATCAAGAATGCTGCCAGGAAGCATGGTGCAGTGGCGCAGGTTGCCGGAGGCGTGCCGGCGATGTGCGACGGTGTCACGCAGGGAACCGACGGTATGGATCTGTCGTTGTTCAGTCGTGACGTTATCGCGCTTTCGACCGCGGTCGCCCTTTCGCACGACATGTTCGACGCGGTACTGTGTCTCGGGATTTGCGACAAGATCGTTCCGGGCTTGTTGATCGGCGCCCTTTCCTTCGCTCATCTGCCTGTTGTGTTCGTTCCGGCCGGGCCAATGGTGTCGGGACTGGGCAACAAGGAGAAGGCTCGGGTTCGCGAGCAGTTCGCCGCCGGGAAAATCGGCAGAGATGAATTGCTTGCGGCCGAGTCGGCCGCCTATCACGCGCCCGGCACCTGTACGTTCTACGGCACGGCGAACAGTAACCAGATGCTCATGGAGTTCATGGGCTTGCAGCTGCCCGGCGGTTCATTCGTCAACCCGGGCACGCCACTGCGAGACCTGCTTACCGAGGAGGCCGTCGCGACCGTGCTCAAGACGACGAATCTTGGCGACAACTACCAGCCGCTGGCAAGCGTCGTCAGCGAGAAATCGATTGTCAATGGCATCGTCGGCCTGCTCGCGACAGGCGGGTCCACGAATCACACAATACACCTCGTTGCGATAGCGCGCGCCGCAGGCATAAGCATCGACTGGCAGGACTTTTCAGAGCTCTCGCAAGTCGTGCCGCAGCTGTCGCGCGTCTACCCGAACGGCACGGCAGACGTAAACCACTTCCACGCGGCTGGCGGGCTCGGCTTCATGATGAATGACATGCTGCAAAATGGATTACTGAATGAGGACGTCAATACGATCCTGGGTCCCGGGCTGCAGGCCTACTGTCGCGAACCCGCCGGAGTCGACGGTGAATTGCGCTGGTCAGAGGTGCCTCCCAGGTCTCTGGACGAAGACATCCTGCGCCCCTGTTCCAGGCCCTTCAACGAGGAGGGAGGGATGCGCCTCGTCAACGGCAATATCGGCCGGGCCGTGGTCAAGGTATCGGCCGTCAAGCAGGAGCACCAGGCGATCACGGCACCTGCGCGAGTGTTCGCGTCGCAGCAGGCGTTCGTCGACGCATTCAACCAGGATGAACTGGAGAAGGACTTCGTCGCGGTCGTATCGCAGCAGGGCCCACGTGGCAATGGCATGCCCGAATTGCACAAACTGACACCGTATCTCGGCCTGCTGCAAAACAGGGGATACAATGTCGCGCTCGTCACCGACGGACGCATGTCCGGCGCGTCGGGCAAGGTCCTGGCTGCCATTCATGTAACGCCCGAGGCGGTTGCCGGCGGAGCCATCGCGGCGATTCGCGACGGCGACCTCATTCATATCGATGCCGCAAAAGGCGTACTCGAGGTGCAGGACGCGGCGGATTTCGAAAGTCGCGCCGTGGCGCCGCCGCCGCAGGTGACTCATACGGGCATGGGGCGCGAGTTGTTCTCCGCTTTCCGCGAACGCTCGTGCAGCGCGGAGCAGGGCGCCAGCCTGTTCGACGAGGTGCCGCTCTAGGATCGGATGCGCAACGACCCGGCCTGTGAGAGCATAACGGCATCGCGAAGCACGTAGAGGCTCGGCCGTAAATGAAAGACAAATGCCTGTTGGTCGGCGACATAGGTGGCACTAACGCGCGCTTCGCGCAGGCCGCAACCGACGTGCCGGGCTTCCACAGCTTGCTTGAATTGCAGGTCGAGCAATTTCCGACGGCGGATGATGCGATACGGCATTATCTCGACGAGACGGGCGCACGCGAGCCCGACGCGGTCTGCCTTGCCGCGGCCGGCCCTGTCATCGACGACGCTGTGAACATGACCAACAACCACTGGGAAATATCGGTTGCGGATATTACTGCGAGCTTCGGGACGTCGGCCGTTCGCCTGCTCAATGACTTCGGCGCGATCGCGTATTCGATTCCTTTCCTGGCCGAGAGTGACAGTGTGGCGATCGGGCCTCATGAGGATTTCCGGTTGCCGCAAGGCGACTTCAACGTTGCCATTCTCGGCCCTGGCACCGGGCTTGGAATTGCGGGCCTGCGCCGGCATGGAAATATGCTGGTTCCCGTGACCGGCGAAGGCGGGCACGTCGGTTTCGCGCCCGAGACCGGGCTGCAAATCGAGCTTCTCAAAGCCCTGCGCGGGAAATTCGACAGGGTGTCCACGGAACGGCTTGTCGCCGGATCAGGCTTGCCCGATGTTTACGAGGCGCTCGCCCTCATACGTGGCAAGTCGGTTACGCCGCTCACCGCCGCCGAGATCTTTTCGCAGTCCGGGAGCAACAGCGTCGCGGCGGAGACAGTCGACCTGTTTTTCGAAATGCTGGGCCAGGTCGCGGGCGACCTCGCGCTGACCCTCGGCGCATTGGACGGGGTGTATATTGCCGGCGGCATCGCCAAGCGTTATCCGGACGTACTCGAGAAAAGCCGCTTTCGCGCTGCATTCGAGAGCAAAGGACGCTATCGGCCGGCACTGGAGCGCATACCGACGCGGCTGATCACGCATGAACAACCCGGCCTGCTTGGCTCGGCCTACCTGGTACTGGAACTCGTATCCTGAGCGTTGTCTTCGGGACGAGGGACAGACGTTATGCCCACCGAGTGGCGCGGAAACTGCTCCGCGTCTATGGTCTCCAGGTAACCGTGCCAGGCGGCGTAGCCGATGATCGGCACGATTGCGATGAGTCCTGTGAATGCCGTAACGACGCCAAGCACCAGCAGCACGACGACGAGGGTCAGCCAGACGAACATCGCGAACTTGTTGCGAAGTACGGCGTTGATCGATGTCACGATGGCCGTAATGCTGTCGACGTCGCGGTGCATGATCATTGGTAGCGAGAACGCGCTGGCCGAAAACGTCACGGCGGCAAACACGGCGCCGATCATCGAACCGAATCCGAGGTAGTTGATCCACTCCCGGATCGTGATATCGCCCTCGGTGGGGAAGAACACGGTAACCATGACGGCCGCCCGCGCCCACAGGAGGAAGATAACCAGCAGCGCCAGCGCGAATATCATCTCGTTGCCAAAATGGCGCTTGAATGCGGCGCGGATGCTGCGTGCCATGAGCGGTTCCTGGCCGCGTTCGAGCTGGGCGCTGATGGCATAAAGGCCGATGCAGGTCAGCGGCGCGAGGAACACGAATCCGCCCAGCATGGCGAACATGAACCACTGGCTGCCGCGGAACCAGGCGAGCAGGCAGACGACGCCGATCATGAGTGCCACGGCAAGCCCGTAGGCGAGACTCTGCTGCGGTGCCCGCATGAGGTCGGACACGCCGAGCCTGAGCCAGCGAAACGGCGCCCAGGGAGACAATGTCCTGCAAGGCGCGACAAAAGGCAGTTCGTCGCGGTCGATTTGGGCCTGCTCTACGTCTGTCATCATCGTTCCCCCCGTGACGTTCAACGCATCGTCATGATCCTGCATTTCCCGGACGCTGGCAATCTGGCAGCCCGAAGGCCCTTTCAGGAGGAGTTTTACCGCTATGACAAGGACTTAGCGGTATGGTGCACTGCGTCACGCCCGGCGTTCTCCGGGATTCGTACACTCGGGCGCAGGACTGTAGGCCTTATACGGGATTACCGCCCATTTTATGTCAAATCGCCCAAGCTCATTGCCGTTGCAGACGAAGGTCTCGCTGACGCTGGCCGTGCTGATTGGCACGTTCATCGCGCTGAGCTACGCGATTCTGGATGCAGTCATCGAGCCGGCATTCGACGACCTCGAACAGTCAGCCGCGGAGGTCGACCTGACGCGGGCCGAAATGGCGATCAAGACGGACATCGAGAACCTCGAGGCGATCACGGCAGACTGGGCGCCCTGGGACGACATCTACCACTACGTGCTCGGGGAATACCCGGGCTTCAAAAAGTCCAATCTCGATCGACCGACGCTGAGCAACCTGGGGCTCGATTTCATGGTCGTATATCCCCTCAGAGGGGACTTTCTCTGGGGCCAGGTTCTCGTTGACGGTGTGGAGAGAGATCCACGCGAACTCGGGATACTCGACTCCGGGCATCTTTCCTACGGCGCGTTGACTACACACCCTGTCGCCTCGAGTCGCACGGTCGGGTTCATCAGCACGAAGCTCGGGCCGATGATGATCAGTTCCCGTCCCATCTTGCGTTCCGACGACTCGGGCCCGATCGCCGGTGCGCTGATCATGGGACAGTTTCTGAATGCAGAGCGCCTCGCCAGGCTGGAGAATCGCACCGAGGTGGATATTCAGTGGGAATTCACGGGCTTCGGCGATGAACCGGCGGCGTCAATTCAGGCTGTCGGCACAGTCAGCCAGGCTGTAATGAGCGATGTGATTTCGAGCAGCAAAGTCCTCTCGGACATCCACGGTTCGCCGTTCCTCACGCTCCATGTGGCTACGCCGCGCAATATTTCGAGTCTTGGCGCCCGGACGATCAACGCAGCGCTGTTGTTTCTTGCAATTGCCGGCGTGCTTGTCACGGGCTTTGTCTGGTTCATGTTGCGCGGCACGATCTTGCGGCCTATCGAGCGGCTGGCCGCGCACATTGGCGAAATCCGCAAGAGTGGCGACCTCTCGCACCGTCTGGACGCGCGCCGCGATGACGAGATCGGTGCGCTGGCGAGACAATTCGACGACCTGACTGATGAGGTTCACGACGCGCGCCAGGCACTGCTCGATCAGTCGTTCAAAGCCGGCAAGGCCGATACGGCGGCCGAAGTGCTGCACAACATCCGTAACGCCATGACGCCAATGATCAACGGCCTCGAGCGGCTCAGGAAGGCGTTCAACGTGAGCGGGAAACTGCGCGTCCAGGAGGCGACCGAGCACCTGGCTGATCCCGACTGTCCGCCCGACCGTCGCGACAAGTTCCTGCAATACGTCAGCGCGTCATTCGATCACATCGCGAGCGTCGGCGCCGAGGCGGCCGATGATCTGAAGATCGTCACGAAGCAGGCACGTCAGATCGAGGGGATTCTCGCCGACCAGGAGCGCTTCGCGAACATTGCGCCGGTTACCGAGAATATTGGTGTCGACGATGTGCTCGACGAGGCATCGCATGTCATACCGAAGCGCGCCATGCGTGATATCGACGTACAGATGTCCGGGCATTTGTCCGACGTTCGCGTTCGCGCGCATCGGATAGGCCTGCTACAGGTGATGGGAAACCTGATGCTGAATGCTTACGAGTCGATCCAGCGCTGCAAGAAGACGGACGGGCGCATCGTTGTGGATGCGGCACCCGAAGTGGTCGATGAGACGCCGATGGTGCGCGTAACGATTCGTGACAACGGCAGCGGATTTAACAGTGACATGGGCGAGAGAATTTTTCAGCGAGGATTTTCGTCCAAGAACGAGGGCTGCACTACCGGTCTGGGGCTGCACTGGTGCGCCAACGCCGTGGCCGGCATGGGTGGCCGTATCCACGCTGAAAGTCGCGGCCTCGGGCAGGGGGCCGAATTTCACGTGCTGCTTCCGACGGCACGAGGAGGCTGATCGTGTATACGCTAAGAGGCCAGGAGTACATTCGCGTGCTTGTCGCCGATGACGACGAGCATGTACTCGATTGTTATCGCGAGGCTTTTTGCGATGACGAGCCAACCAATCGCCTGCGCGTACTCGATGAACTCGCCGCGGAGCTGTTTGACCCCGGGCAGGACATTGTCGATGAACCGAAGTTCGACATCGTGGCTTGCAGCCAGGGCGAGGAAGCCATCAGGAAAGCAAAGACGGCGACGGAGCAGGGCAAGCCGTTCGATGTCGTGATACTCGACGTGCGCATGCCCCCAGGAATCGACGGAGTCGAGGCCGGGAGTCGGATTCGCAAACTGGATCCCGATGTCGAGATCGTATTCGTCACCGGGTTCTCGGACATTCCACTCGAGGAACTGCGCCGCCGTGTGCCGCCATCGATGCGGCTGCACTATTTCAACAAGCCACTTTCGTTTAGCCAGCTCGCAGAGGACGTGGTGACGATGGTCCGCTCTCACTAATGGAAGAATGATGTTTGACCTCGAACCGAAAATTTCCAATCGTGTGCTCGTCGTCGACGATGATGCGATGCTGATCAACGAGTACGTGCGCTGCCTGGGTGAAGACTTCGAGCCGGACGTGGCGACGACGACGCTGGGCGACCTTGAGAAGGTGCTGTTCGGCGAGGACACCGACGAACGCGGCGCCGCGTCGTTCGAGGTGCACTCACGCAACCAGGGCGAGGCCGCGGTCGAAGCGGTGAAACTCGCGACGCTGAAAGGGGAACCGTTCGCCATCGTGTTCCTCGACATCCGCATGCCGCCCGGCATGGACGGCCTGGAGGCCGCGAAGCAGATTCGTGCGCTCGACGAGCATGTCAACATCGTCCTCGTCACCGGCTCCCTCAGCGCGGATCCGGACAACCTCGGCAAGGAGATCCCGCCGGCCGACAAGATCTTCTTTTTCAAGAAACCTTTCCATGCTGTCGAATGCCGTCAGCTGGCGGCGGCCCTGTGCGGCAAATGGCACGCCGACGCGGCATTACGACACGCCAATGAAGACCTGGAGAGACGCGTGGAAGCGCGTACTGCGGCACTGCACAAACTGGCCTATTACGATCCGGTGACGCGGCTGCCGAACCAGCTGCTGCTGCTCGAAGAACTGCAGGGATTCATCCAGAAGGCCGAGAAAGAAGAGGGCGACACCGTTGCGGTGCTGCTCGACATTGACCGCTTCAGCTTCATCAACGAAACGATGGGCTTCGATGCGGGCACCGAGTTACTGCGTTCGATCGCTAATCGCCTGAGCCGCACATACTGCGAAGAAACAGGCAGCGACAAGGCGATCGTCGGTCGTTTCGGTTCCGACGAATTTGCCGTCCTGATGCCCGGTGTTGATTCCGATTCCGGGATCAGCGAACTGGCTGAAGACGTCAAGCAGCTCGTGGAAGAGCCCTTCCTGATCAATGGTCGGGACCTGTTCCTGAAAGCCAGCATCGGCGTCGCCTGGCACCCGGTACACGGGCGCGATGCAAGATCCGTTTTTCGCTGCGCCGAAGCCGCGCTGCACCGCTCGATGCGCAGCCTCGATCACGCGATTACCTACTATCACAGCGAGATGCGTTTCCGCGCACGACACAAATTCGATCTCGAGGCAGAGTTTCGATACGCAATCGATAGCGGGCAGATAACGCCCTATTACCAGCCGCAGCAGAGCACGACAAGCGGCGATCTGACGGGAATCGAGGCGCTGGCGCGCTGGATCCGACCGGACGGCACACTGGTTCCTCCGTCCGACTTCGTGCCGCTTAGCGAGGAGATGGGCATTTCGGACGTGCTGTTCGAGACGATCATGAACAAGGTCGTCAGCGACGTTGCGGCCTGGCGGCGGCAGGGCGACTGGGACGTCCCGGTCAGCGTCAACCTGTCGGCGCACCAGCTGCGAAACCGCGACCTTGTGAGCCTGATCCGGGGTATTCTGGAAAGGGCGCAGGTAGGAAGGGAACTCATCAATCTCGAGCTGACGGAAACTGTCTTGCTCGAGGACCTGACGATCGCACAGCCCGTGCTTAACGACCTGTCCGCTTACGGCGTCGGCATTCACATCGACGACTTCGGTACCGGCTATTCATCGCTAAGCTATCTCGCGCAGCTGCCGGTACAGACGCTGAAGATCGACCAGAGCTTCATAGCCAAGCTAACGGACTCGGATACGACGACGCGCGTCGTGGAAGCAATCATCGCGCTTGGCAAGGCAATGGGACTGGAGGTTGTTGCCGAGGGAGTCGAAACCGACCAGCAGTACGCAGTCCTGCGACGGCTGGGCTGCGACGTCGTGCAGGGATACTTCATTGCGCGACCCATGCCGGCCGATCAGCTGTTGATCTGGAGCAATGGCTATGTCGACACACAGAGTATCAAGCACGGCTCGACCGTGATCGACATCGACAAAGTACGCAAGTAGAGCGTCTGCGAATACCGAAAAAAAACGCGTACAGCCGGAGCTGTACGCGCCTTTGTTCAACGGGCCGTAGCCCGCATTGGTCCTTATCTAGCGATCCGTAATGCGTAATACGACGCGCCGGTTTTGTGCCTTGCCCGCAGAGCTCGAATTATCTGCGATCGGCTGCGACTCACCGTAGCCTCGTACCGTCATCCGGTTCCCGGCAATGCCATTGGCCGCCAGGTAGTCATGCACGGTCTTCGCACGGCGTGCTGACAGGCCTTCGTTGTAGTCGGCGGCACCGTCGCTGTCGGTGTGACCCGCAACCTCGAACTTGATCGTCGGATTCTTCTTCAGGGTCGCAACCGCATCATCGAGTACACGCGTGGCACCTGGCAGCAGCCGATCCGAGTTGCTCTCGAAATTGACACCCTGCAGGCTGATTTCCTCCTTGATTTCGCAACCCCTGATGTCGACCTGTACGCCCGGCGCAGTGTTCGGACACTCGTCGAGCCGGTCGACGACGCCGTCGCCGTCGCTGTCGAGCTCGCAACCATCGGCGTCTACCTTGGCGCCAGCTGGTGTGCCCGGGCACTTGTCCATGTCATCCGTGACGCCGTCGCCGTCACTGTCGACCGGGCAACCATCGGCGTTGACCGATACGCCCCTCGGCGTGCCAGGACACTTGTCCCGGGAATCCTTGACGCCGTCACCGTCGCTGTCGAGCTCACAGCCGTAGGAGTCTACCGACGCCCCCGGTGGTGTATTCGGGCAGCGATCGATGCCATCGGCAACGCCATCGCCATCGGAGTCAACGAACTTCGGCGAGGCCGCGCCAAACGGTATGTGGAGGCCCAGGCTCCACAGTTCGTCGGTTTGGCTGTCATCCGACGCCTTTTCGTACCGGGATCGCCACTCGCCACGCAGAGAGACGTTCGAATCGAAGATGTCGAGAAGGAAACCTGCGCCGAGCGAACCCATCGCACCTTCGCTGTCCCTCCTTGCCCCAGCCGGGTTGATCTTCAGGAATCCCACGCCACCAAAGAGGTAAGGGCTGAATTTTTCGTCGCGGCGATATACGCGTTGCACATCAAGGCCCAGTCCCATGTGATCCTGGTCGATACCGCCCTCTGCGTCCAGGACCGCCGCCTGTATGTAACCCTCCAGGCTCCACTTTTCGTTGAGCGCGTAGCCCATGCCGAGTTGTCCGCCGCGAAAGCCGTCCTCGACGTTGCGGTTCTCATCGTCATCGATGTAAGAACCCATAACGGACAGGAAGCCCTGTCCCGGCTCTGCATCGGCAAATGCGTTTTCGGTCCCTGTAAACGCGATAAAAGTCGCTGCGACAACGCATGTGAAAGTTCTCATAGGTTTGACTCCATAGGTTTTTTCCCTGACTCCGCTGCAAAGCGCAACGTGTAAGGATCGACGCATTATTTGAATTCGGTTGCTGGCGGCTTGCGGCGATTCTATCATCTGTGTCGCCTGTGTGTGCAAAGATCCCGGCAATCGTCACAGCATGTTCCATAGCAAAATTAGTGCTATAAGGACTTCCCGAAACAAGGAGAAAAGCGATGAGTGTTGCAAAGACATCAGAAATCACGGCTTCCTCTTCGAAGAGCTTCGAGGATGCCATCCAGAAGGGCGTTCGCAAGATGAGCGACACCGTGGACAATATCGAAGGCGCCTGGGTCAAGGAGCAAAAGGTCGTCGTCGTCGACGGCGCCGTCTCAGCGTATCGGGTAACGATGAAGATCACGTTCATCGTCAAATAAATCAAACACTTAAAGAGCAATAATATCGGAGGAACAGGAAATGCCAGGTAAATTTGAAGTGTATAAGGACAAGGCGGGCGAATTCCGTTTTCGGCTGAAAGCGGCCAATGGCCAGAATATCCTGAGTGGCGAAGGCTATAGCTCGAAAACCAGCTGCATGAACGGCGTTGAGTCAGTCAAGAAGAACTCGCAGAATCCTGATCGCTTCGTCAAGAAGACGACAGCTTCGGGCAAATTCCGCTTCAACCTGACCGCGTCCAATGGCCAGGTCGTGGGCACGAGCCAGAGCTACGCTTCTGAATCCGGCTGCAACAACGGCATGAAGAGTGTCGCCAACTGCGCGCCCGGAGCCAGCACAGACGATCAAACCTGATCCGCAGGTTGCCTGGCGGGTCCGGTGGCTTCCTGTAGAGTGTCGCCGCCGGACTCCGCCCTGCCGCCATAAAGTTGAGCGGCATCCACTCCGCATTGCGTAATCACCGCCACAGTGTCGGCGACGGAAGCGTCGATGCGCTGCACCTTGTCGCTTGCAACGACGAACAGGTTGCCGACCGTCGCTACGGGAGCCGTCAGCCCGACAAGCGCCAGCAATGCGAGTGCCGACATAAGGACTGCATCGTCGATACCGATATCCAGCCAGGCCAGGTCTCCTTCTGCAATTTGACAATAACCATCGATCTCCCTCGCGTCCCTGTCAACCGAAGTCGAGGACAGCCGTTGTTCGCTATGAAGACGTAAGGAAACGAGGAGAAACATCATGGATTCGAGGAAACTGATTTATATCGTTGCGGCCGGCCTGCTGCTATACGGAACGGCGTTCGCTGATACGGGTGACCGGGTCGAGCAGCGCTTTGACGAGCGTGGCGATCGCATCGAGGACCGACTGGATGCCAGGGGCGACCGCATTGACCGGCGTCTCGACAGGAAGTCGGATCGCGCCGCCGAGAATGGCCGCGAACGCCGTGCAGAGCGCCTGGACCGGCAGGGCGACCGGATCGACAGGAAGCTCGACCGACGTGGCGAGAAGGCCGATCGGCGCAACGACCGTCGCGGGCAGCGCGCGGACAATCGCATCGACCGCCGTCAGAAAAGACGCGGTAACGATTAGGCTCAGAGGCATGGAACCGGCGGTAGCAAATACCGCCGGTTTTTTTTGCGCGCGGCGTGCGCCTCCGTTAGGCTCCGCATACCAATATTGGTAAACAGGCCCCACCAGATGTCCAAACGCGGCTGGTCAATTGACTCCCTCGTACTGATTTTCTCGTTCATCGTAATTGCCCAGTTGCTCTCCTACGCAATTCCGCACGGCGGCTACGAGCGTGCCCCGGCGCCGGGGGACGCATCGCACACCGTTGTCGTCGCCGGTACCTACGAGGTCTTCACGGGAGAGCAGAACCTGACTCTGCCGCCCTGGCATTTCCTGATGGCGATAACTGACGGGTTGGCGAAGGCGCAGGGCATTATCTTCCTGATCTTCCTGGTTGGCGGCGTCATACAGGTCCTGAGGAATACAGGGGCGATTGATGCGGCGCTGCACGGCGCCGTGCAGCGACTCGGTAAGACGCCCTGGCTGTTGATCGGTGGTTGCCTGCTGCTGTTCAGCATCGGCTCGTTCACGATCGGCATGGGTGAGGAGTACGTGCCGCTGGTACCGATTATCGTGACGATGAGCCTTGCCATGCGCATGGACGCTATTGTTGCGATGGGCATGGTCTGGATTCCCTACGGCATCGGCTGGGCCTGCGCCGGTATCAATCCGTTCGGCGTCCTGATCGCACAGAATATAGCGAACGTGCCGCTGACATCGGGATGGGGTTTGCGGCTCGCGATGATGTTCGTCTTCCTCGTCGTCGCATTTCACCACATTTATCGTTATGCAATGCGCGTCAAGAAACACCCGGAAGAGAGCCTCGTTGCCCACATCGACTACAGCGTCGGCTTCCAGGCGCCGGCCGACCTCCATTTCAATGGCCGCAGGGTAGCGATTCTGTCTGTTTTCGTGCTTGGCCTCGTCGGCTTCGTCTGGGGCGTCTCCGAGCATGGATGGTACATCCCCGAACTGAACGCGATATTCCTCGGTATCGGACTGGTCTCTGCCGCGATTTCCCGCATGTCGGCCGGGGAAACGAGTCGCGCGTTCATCGAGGGCGCCGCGGCCATGACGCCGGCCGCACTGCTGGTCGGCTTCGCTCGCACGATCGAGGTGGTATTGACCGACGGGCAGATCATCGACTCGATCGTCTTCCACATCGCGAGTGTTCTCGAGGGACTGCCGGCCGAAGCGTCGGCGATCGGTATGCTGTTTGTGCAAACGATCTGTAACTTCTTCATTCCATCGGGTAGCGGCCAGGCGTTCGTTACGATGCCGATCATGTCGCCGCTGGCCACGCTGACCGATGTGCCGCAGCAAACGGCAGTGCTTGCCTACCAGTTTGGTGACGGCTTCACGAATATGATCGTGCCGACCAGCGCGCTCGTCATGGGGGCGCTGGCCCTCGGGAAGGTGCCGTACTCGGCCTGGTTCCGCTTCGTCGGACCGCTGTTGTTGAAGATCTTCGCAATAGCCGCCGCGTTCCTCGTGCTATCGATGCACATCGGTCCGATGGTGGGTTTCACGAGCTGATCGGGACTAGCTGCGCCGATACCACGTCACGTGCTCGTCGTCGGTTTCGGCGGTCATGGAACCGATGTCACAAAGGTAGTTGAGGTGTGCGACGGCTTCGCCCGTCGCCATAATGCGATTGCTGTCATCGATTTTCGACCGGTATATCGACGAGAACATGTCCGAAACGCGCTGTGGATCCTGGCAAATATCGAGCAGTTGATCGAGCCGGTCTTCATGCTCCCGCGCCAGTTGCCCCAGGCGATGATGCGCGCCACGAAATGGCTTGCCATGAGCCGGCAGCACCAGGACATCGGCCGGCAGCCGTTCCTTCAGCGTGTCGAGTGACGAGAACCAGTCCCCGAGCGGATTGGCGAGTGGTTCGGTTGGCCAGACACTGACATTCGGAGAGATCGTGGGCAGCAACTGGTCGCCTGCGATGAGGATGTTGCGCTGCGGGTCATAGAGGCAGGCGTGTTCGGGCGAATGTCCGCGACCGACAATGACCTCCCAGCGACAATCACCGAAGCGGATACTGTCGCCATCCGACATGCGCTGGTATGCCTCGGGGAGCGGGTGCACGAATCGTCCGAACATGCCGAAAGTGTCCTGGTAAGCGCTGAGCTGACTCGTGGAAAAACCGGCCGCTCTGTAGAAGCGAACGCCTTCCTCGGGTGCCGGTTTGCCGGTGTCCGCGGTGAGGACGCGGCAAAGCAGGTACTCGTCCCTGCTCATCCACAAATCGATGTCGAAATGATCCGCGAGCCAGCCTGCACAGCCGACATGATCCGGGTGCAGATGCGTTGCGACAACATGGCTTGCCGGGTCGCCACCCATCGCGTCGCGGAAAGTCTGTTGCCACACCTTGCGGCTGTGGCGCGTGTCCACGCCCGTGTCGACGATGACCCATGACGATGTGTCGCGTATCAACCAGAGGTTGATGTGATTGAGGGAGAACGGCAACGGCATGCGTAACCAGAGTATGTCGTCGGCGACGTTCATCGTTGCGCCTTCGGCAGGTCGCTGGTCGAACTCGTAGCGGATCTTGTCCATACGATGATGTTCGCACGATGCCCCCTGCATTGCGCTATGCTGCGGAGACTAATCGTGCCCCGGAACGGGACTTGCCCGAAAAGACTGCATTGCTGCGCTTCATCCTGCCCTCGTCACTGGGCGTTGCCATCTTCCTGGTGCCCGTCGCCTGGGACGGTGAACTGACGATCGGTATCGGCATCATCACGCAATGGGTAAAAGCGTTGATGGGCGCATACGGTGTTGAGACCGTCGTGGTTCTGATGGTGCTGACGAGCGTCATGACTTTCCTCGCCTCGGTGCTCAAAGTGCGCCTGGTTCGCGACAGCGACTGGTTTGGCAGTTTGTTCGATGTGCCGATGAGCTGGTTTCTGGTGCGCCTGGCCGGTACGGTTTTTGGCCTCATGTACCTGTACCAGGCAGGTCCCGCGCTGTTGTTGTCCGAGGAAGTCGGTGGCGCCGTCTATAAGGACATTGCGGTCAACGTCGTCGCCGTCTATATCAGCGCGTGCCTGTTGCTGCCGCTATTGACGGAATTCGGTTTCATGGAATTTGTCGGCACGCTGGCACGGCCGTTTTTCCGCCGCGTATTTCGTTTGCCGGGACGCGCCGCGATCGATGCAACGGCATCGTTTGTCGGTGCCTCTGCGATCGGCCTGCTGATTACGATCGGACAGTACGAGCGAAAATTCTACACGGCGCGTGAGGCGTCGGTGATAGCGGCGAACTTTTCGGTTGTTTCCATCCCGTTCTCGCTGGTTGTGGCGAATGTGTCGGGAATCGGCCATCTGTTCGTGCCCTGGTACGCGTTCGTGGTTCTGACCTGTATCGCCGCAGCCATCATTACGCCACGCCTGCCGCCGCTGTCGCGCAAGGCGAATGAATACATCGACGGTTCATTGCCGGCGGGCTGGGCGGTGGAAGAGTCCGGGTCCCTGTTGGTCGAGGCCTGGAACAAGGCGATCGAGCGCGCGCGGACATCGCCCGGCGTGACGGACTACTTTGTCATGGGCGCCCGCAACCTGATGTTCTTCCTGTTTTCGGTCGTGGCGGCTGCGATGGCGCTCGCGACGATAGCGGCATTGCTGACATTCCACACGCCCGTCTTCGAGTGGCTGGGGTACCCGTTCATCGCCCTGCTGGAACTGGCGGGCATGCCCGAGGCAGCGAATGCGGCGCCCGGCCTGTTCGCGGGCTTCATGGACCAGTACATGCCCGCCATTATCGCGAGCAGTATCGACGCCGAACGGACCAGTTTCGTGCTGGCGGGCCTGTCGGTCTGCCAGCTCGTTTTCATGTCCGAGCTTGGCGTCATTATCCTGCGATCGAGACTGCCACTGGGCTTTCGTGACCTGCTTGCGATCTTCCTGCTGCGCACGCTCATAGCCGTGCCGATGCTGGTCGTGGGCGCGAATCTCGTCGTCGATATTTGATCAGGCGGCGGCGCGATCCTCCGCAGCCAGCGCGCGCCTCGCCGCGTCTATCTCATTACGCACGTCGTGAACCGACTCCTCCTTGACCGGGCCGTATCCCCGTATGTCCATGTATTTGCCAATAAGCTCGGCGACCGCGTCAACGTTTGCCGCGTTCAATTCCGTGAGCAACTCGTCGATGTTCGTCTCGAACTCCTCGATCAAGGCTCGCTCCATGCGTCGTTCGGACGTGTATCCGAAAACATCGAACGCCGTCCCGCGCAATCCGCGCAATGCCGCGAGCAGTCGAAACACGGGCAGCATCCACGCGCCGAATTCTTTCTTGAGGGGTCTGCCGCGCGCGTCGCGCCTGCCATTCAGCACTGGCGGTGCGAGGTGAAAACGGAGCTTCGCTTTCGCACCGAATTCCGCGGCAATCGAGTCAAGGAAGTCACCGCGCGTGTGCAAGCGGGCAACCTCGTATTCGTCCTTATAGCTGAGCAGTTTGAAATAGGCCCTGGCCGCCGCACGGCTGAGCGCGTCTCCGCCGGAGACCGCTGTCTCGGCTGCCCGAACTCGTTCGACGAGATTGCGGTAGCGCATTGCGAGCGCTTCGTTTTGATATCCGACCAGGAATTCGCTGCGCCGCTCGAGCATCTTGTCGAGAGTTTCTGCCGGTTGCGGCCGCGCGTCGGTCAGCAACATGTTCACAGCCTCGGCATTTGCCGCCGCGATCCGTCCCCAGGTGAAAGCGCGCTTGTTCTCCTCGATCTTGACGCCATTCAGTTCGATGGCGCGCAGTAACGCCCGCATCGAAACAGGCACGAGGCCCAGCTGCCAGGCGCAGCCGATCATCAATACGTTCGCGTAAATCGTGTCGCCCATGAGACGCTCGGCGAGATGGTTCGCGTCGATCGTCTCCAGGTTGGACTGGCCGACGGCTGTCGCTACTGCGGCGATTCGATCGCTCGCGCGCAAACTTGCATCGCGATGCCTGATGAAATCTCCCGTCAGCATCTCGGCCGTATTGACGATCGCGCGCGTGTGATCGCGTTGGTAGGTAATCGAGGCTTTCGGGGACGAGCTCACGACGAGGTCGCAGCCGATAAGCGCATCGGCGCGCGCCGGTTCGATTCGTACCTGGTTGATGTCCGACGGTTGCCCGGCGATCCTGAGGTAACTCAACACGGGCCCGAATTTCTGTGCGAAGCCCATGAAATCGAGTTCCGATGCGCCTTTGCCTTCGATATGCGCCGCCATCGTGATAAGCGCGCCAACCGTGATTACCCCCGTGCCGCCGACGCCCGTGACGAGCAGATCGTAGCAGTGGTCGATGACCGGAATCTCAGGGTCCTCGAGAGAATTCTCGAGAGAAGCAAAGTCCGCGTCGCTCGCGGCACTCGCCGTGCTAAGCCGGGCATCGCCCTCCACGGTGACGAAGCTCGGACAGAAGCCGTTGAGGCAGGAGTAGTCCTTGTTGCAGCTGTGCTGGTCGATCTGCCGCTTGCGACCGAACGGCGTCTCTTTCGGAATCACGGACAGGCAATTGGATTCGACCGAGCAGTCGCCGCAGCCTTCGCAGACCAGGTCGTTGATGACGACGAACTTCCGGGGATCCTCGAGCTTGCCGCGCTTACGACGGCGGCGTTTCTCGGTTGCGCAGGTCTGCGCGTAGATCAGCAACGTGACCCCCGGGATTTCGCGAAGCTCTCGCTGCACGGCGTCCAGTTCGCGCCGGTGAGAGATAGTGACGCCCGCGGGGAAATCCGAGCGCTCAAAAGTCTCGGGCTGGTCCGTGACCAGCGCGATACGTTCGACGCCTTCCGAGCGTACGGCATGAGCGATGCCCTGCACCGAGATCGGTCCGTCGACGGGCTGGCCGCCCGTCATCGCGACAGCATCGTTATAGAGGATCTTGTAGGTGATGTTCGTGCCAGCCGAGACGGCCTGGCGAATCGCGAGCGAGCCCGAGTGATAGAACGTGCCGTCGCCGAGGTTCTGGAAGACGTGCTGTCCGCCGTTGAATCGCGAGCGCGGAATCCAGTTGACACCTTCGCCACCCATCTGGATGAGCCCGTCGGTGTCGCGGTCCATCCAGCTGGCCATGAAATGGCAGCCGATGCCCGCCAGCGCCCGTGATCCTTCCGGGACTTTGGTCGACGTGTTGTGCGGGCAGCCCGAACAGAAGTAGGGCATGCGCCTGGCGCCGCCGATCTCGATCTTCGGGCCGCGCTGGCGTTTGAGTTGCTCGGCACGATCACGGAAGGCATGGCCGCCGAATACATGGTCCAGGCGACGTGCGACGATCGGTGCGAGCTGTACCGGTGAAAGCTCGCCGACCCAGGGCACGAGTCTTTGCCCGTTCTCGTCCTCCTTGCCGACCATGCTCTGCGGTTTGCGGCCCGGGTAATCGTAGAAGTATTCCTTGAACTGGCTTTCGATGATGCCGCGCTTCTCCTCGATAAGGAGTACCTCGTGTTTGTGCTGCACGAAGTCGAGTGCGCCCTGCGGCTCGAGCGGCCAGACCATGCCGACCTTGTAGACGTCGATGCCGAGACGATGTGCCTCGTCGTTCTCGATGCCGAGCAGGCGCAAGGCCTCCATGAGATCAAGATGGCCTTTGCCCGTCGTCACGATGCCGAAACGCGCTTTCGGGACATCGAAGATCTTGCGGTCGATTGGGTTAGCTGCGGCAAACGCGAGTGTTGCGGCTTTCTTGGCTTCGAGTCGCTCTTCGATCTGCGGCCCCGGAAAATCGGGCCAGCGATAGTGAAGGCCGTCCGCGGGCGGCTTGTAGTCCGCCGGTAACTGGAACTGTGGATAGGCCGGCAGTTCGATCGACATGGCCGATTCGACGGTCTCGGAGATCGCCTTGAAACCGACCCACATGCCCGAGAATCGCGACAGCGCGATGCCATACAAGCCGAACTCGAGGTACTCGGCGACGCTTGCGGGGTTCAGCCACGGCATCATGAACGTCAGGAACGCCACGTCGGATTGATGCGGCATGGACGAGGAAATACAGCCGTGATCGTCGCCGGCCACCACGAGCACGCCGCCATGCGGCGAGCTGCCATAGGCATTGCCGTGTTTCAGCGCGTCGCCGGCGCGGTCGACGCCGGGACCTTTGCCATACCAGATGCCGAACACACCGTCGACGACGCTGTCCGGATCGGTTTCTACCTGCTGCGTTCCGAGGATCGCGGTTGCTGCCAGGTCCTCGTTGACGGCCGGCAGGAACTCGATGTCGTTTTCATCGAGGAAGCGCTTGGCGCGCCACAGTTCCTGGTCGACCATGCCCAACGGCGAGCCACGGTAGCCGCTGACATAGCCCGCCGTATTCAGGCCGGCGGCCCGGTCGAGTGTGCGCTGCATCAGGGGGATGCGAACCAGCGCCTGGGTGCCGGTCAACAGGACGCGGCCGGATTCACGGCGGTAGCGGTCCGCGAGCTCGTAATTGTCGAGAGGGTAATGGGGATTGGCTGACATCTTGATACCTCAACGTAAGCGCACAGTGTCTCAAATCCGCGCCGCGAGTGGATGCCTATCATCCCGGTATTTGCTAAAAAAACGGAAAAAATTACCGGAAAATTGTCAAAATCGGTAGAATATTTCTATAAGAGAAATTGGGATGAAATACCATGCTCGAGCGCAGGGACCGCCTGATACTCACCGAATTGCAGCGCGACAGTCGTCTGACGATGCAGGAGCTTGCCGAACGTGTCGGCATGTCGAGCTCGGCGTGCTGGCGGCGAGTGAAAAACCTCGAGGAGACAGGCGTCATCGATCGATACGCCGTGATCGTAAATACACGCAAGGCCGGCTTTGGCCTGTCTTCAGTCGTGCACGTATCGCTGGCACGCCACGAGCAAAAAAACGTCGACAACTTCATCCGCGAAGTGTCACGCCATCCCGAAATACTCGAGTGCTTCGCGACCAGCGGCGAGGCTGATTTTCACCTGCGCGTCGTCGTCGAGGATATCGACGCCTACAACGTATTCCTCGACGATTTCATCTTCAAGCTGCCGGGTGTCTCGCAGGTGCGCTCGAACATCGTCCTCAAGGAGATCAAGGCGGATACGGCCCTGCCGTTTCGCTAGGCGCCGATCGAATCGATGATGGCGTTGAGTGTTGCGCTCGGGCGCATTGCACTCGACGCGAGATCGTCGTCGGGGCGATAGTAGCCGCCGATGTCGACCGGGGCGCCCTGTGCGGCGTCGAGCTCTGCGAGGATTTTCGCCTCGTTTTCCTGAAGCGCCTTCGCCGCGCCCTCGAAATGCTCGGCAAGTTCCAGGTCCTGGGTATTGGCAGCAACAGCCTGTGCCCAGTACGTCGCAAGGTAGTAATGGCTGCCGCGATTATCGAGCTCGCCGACTTTACGTGATGGCGATTTGTTTTCCTCGAGGTAGCGGCCGTTGGCTTCGTTGAGGGCGGCCGCAATGATCCTGGCCCTGTCATTGCTCGTATTCTCGGCGAGATCCTCGATAGAAACGGCGAGCGCCAGGAACTCGCCCAGCGAATCCCAGCGCAGGTGGCCTTCCTCGAGGAACTGCTGGACGTGCTTGGGCGCCGAGCCCCCGGCGCCGGTTTCGTAGAGCCCGCCACCCGCCAGCAGCGGTACGATCGACAGCATCTTGGCGCTCGTGCCGAGCTCGAGGATCGGGAACAGGTCCGTAAGATAGTCGCGCAGGACGTTGCCCGTCACCGAGATCGTGTCGACGCCGTTCCGCACGCGTTCGAGCGTCGCCCGCATGGCGTCGACGGGCGCGAGGATGCGAATGTCGAGATCCGTTGTGTCGTGTTCCTTGAGGTAGCGACCGACCTTCTCTATCAGGTTGCGATCGTGTGCACGCTGTTCGTCGAGCCAGAAGATCGCGGCCGAATTGGTGGCGCGCGCTCGTGAGACGGCAAGCTTGACCCAGTCGCGAATGGGCAGGTCCCTGGTCTGGCACATGCGCCAGATATCGCCTTGTCGTACGGCATGCTGCATCAGCACATTGCCATCCCCGTCAGTGACACGAACTTCTCCGTCCGCGTCAATTTCGAAGGTCTTGTCGTGGGAGCCGTATTCTTCGGCCTTCTGCGCCATGAGACCCACGTTGCAGACGTTGCCCATCGTGGTTACGTCGAAAGCCCCGTTTTTTCGGCAGAAGTCGATGACTTCCTGGTAGATACCGGCGTAGCAACGGTCGGGGATGACGGCCTTGGTGTCGTGCAGCTTGCCGTCGGGCCCCCACATCTTGCCCGAGGAACGTATTGCCGCGGGCATTGACGCGTCGATGATGATGTTGCTCGGTACGTGCAGATTGGTAATGCCCTTGTCCGAGTCGACCATCGCCTGGGCAGGGCGGTTGGCATACACGGCCTCGATATCGGCCTCGACCTGGGCGCGCTGTTCATCGGGCAGGTCGGCAATTTTTGCATAAGCGTCGCCGATGCCGTTGTCCGGATCAACACCGAGCTCATCGAACAGTGCCGCGTGTTTCTCGAAGACGTCGGCGTAATAGGCGGTCACGGCGTGACCGAACATGATCGGGTCAGACACCTTCATCATGGTCGCTTTAAGATGCAGGGAGAACAGCACGCCTTGTTCTTTGGCTGCATCGATCGCGGTCGCAAAAAACTCGCGCAACGCCTGGCAGTTCATGACGGACGCGTCGACGACTTCGCCTGCCAGAACGGGAACGGTTTTTCGAAGCACCGTCGTTGCCCCGTCAGTTGCAACATGCTCGATGCAGAGGTCACCGGCCGCCGCAACGCCGGCAGACTGCTCACTTCCATAGAAGTCGCCGTCTTCCATGTGCGCAACATGCGACTTCGACTCGCCGCTCCACTCGCCCATCGAGTGCGGGTTGTTCTTCGCGTAGGCCTTTACAGCAGCCGCTACGCGGCGATCGGAGTTACCTTCGCGTAGCACCGGGTTCACGGCGCTGCCGAGCACATTCGCATAGCGTGCATGTGTGTACAATTCGGCATCGGTGGAGGGTTCTTCGGGGTAGTTGGGAATATCGAAACCCTTCGATTGCAGTTCCCTGATCGCCGCCTGTAACTGCGGAATCGAGGCACTGATATTGGGCAGCTTGATGATGTTGGCCTCTGGGGTCTTGGCCAGTTTGCCGAGTTCGGCCAGCGCATCGCTCTGTCGCTGTTGGCCGGTCAGCGTGTCGGGGAAATTCGCGATGATACGGCCGGCGAGGGAAATGTCGCGTGTCTCCACATCGATACCGGCGGCATCCGTAAACGCCTTCACGATTGGCAGGAACGAGTAGGTTGCCAACGCGGGCGCTTCGTCGGTCCTGGTGTAGATGATCTTGGCTGTGCTCATGCGAGTCCCTTGTTGCTATTGTCGGGTGTTACCACGCGGCGGGGCATTATAAAGCGCCCGACTGGAAATCTCTCGCCTGAAAATAACTACTTTTTAAACAGAGACTTAGCAGATCTCACTGCACCGAAGCCCAGTGTTCGTCGGTGGCCACCATGGTCAGGACATCGTACTGGGCGACCACCTCGTCGTCCTGGTTCGTAACCTCGGTGTCCCAGCGTACCTCCCCGTAACCCGTGCCGGTGCGCAGGGTCTTCTGCTTGCAGGTCAGCCTGACTTTGAGCGTATCTCCGTAATTGACGGGTTTGGCAAACCTGAGATCGTCGACGCCGTAGTTCGCGAGTACGGGGCCGAAGTCGGGGTCCACGAACAGGCCTGCGGCGAACGACACGATCAGGTAACCATGCGCGACGCGGCCTTCGAAGAAGGGGTTTCTTGCGGCCGCCTCTTCGTCGGTGTGCGCATAGAACCTGTCGCCAGTGAAATCGGCGAAGTGCTGGATGTCGTCGAGCGTGATCTCGCGTTCATCCGTGTGCAGCGTGTCGCCGACGCCAATTTGTTCAAAGGTCTTTCTGAAAGGGTGCACGTCCGCTCGTTTCTGGTCGGACCCGCGGATCCAGCGATTGCCGATGGCGGTCAGTGTTTCGGGCGAACCCTGTACTGCCGTGCGTTGCATGTAGTGCAGTACACCACGGACGCCGCCCATCTCCTCGCCACCTCCAGCTCGTCCTGGTCCGCCGTGAACGAGATGCGGCAGCGGTGATCCATGACCCGTTGACTCATCCGCACAATGGCGATTGATGACGAGCATGCGGCCATGGTACGGGGCCGTCCCGAGGATCAGCTCTCGGGCCACGGCATTGTCATTCGTGATGATCGAGCCGGCCAGGCTGCCTTCGCCGAGCCGCGACAATTCGATCGCTTCGTCGAGATTCTCGTAGGGCAATACGGTGCTGACCGGCCCAAACGCCTCGACCGAATGCACGGCCTTTGAGGTTAACGGCTTTTCACAATGCAGGAGCGTCGGCATGAAGAAACACCCCTTGTCCGCATCGGCGTCGACGAGCTCGAATTCATCCTTGCCGCCATAGACGATTTCGGCCTGGTGCGACAACTCGTTGACGCGACCGCGAACCTCGTCGCGTTGGCCGGGGCTCGCAAGCGCACCCATGTCAACCTCTTTGCTTGCCGGATTGCCGATGCGAATCTCGCCGAGCGCAGTCGACAGCGCCGTTACGACATCGCCTGCTATCGAGGCGGGCGCGATGATGCGCCGGATGGCCGTGCACTTCTGCCCGGCCTTGGAGGTCATCTCACGCGTGACTTCCCTGATATAGAGTTCGAACTCGGGCGTACCGGGCACGGCGTCGGGCCCCAGTATCGAGGCGTTCAGCGAATCGGTCTCGGCCGTAAACGCCACGGATTCGCTGACGACACGCGGATGCTGTTGCAGGAACTCCGCCGTGTTCTTGGAACCCGTGAACGCAATCGTGTCCTGGCAGTTGAGATGGTCGAACAGGTCGCCGACGCTGCCGCATATGAGCTGCAAGGCGCCGTCCGGCAGTATTCCGGAGTCCAGGATGCGACGCACCATGAGTTCGGTCAGGTAAGCCGTGCTCGAAGCCGGCTTGACGATCGCCGGAACGCCGGCAAGCAGCGTCGGCGCGAGCTTCTCGAGCATTCCCCAGCACGGAAAATTGAAAGCGTTGATGTGGACCGCCGCACCGAGCTTGGGCGTGCAAATGTGTTGAGCAACGAACGTGCCGTTGCGCGACAGATATTCAGGTGGTCCGTCGAGGTAGACATGGTCGTTAGGCATCTCGCGGCGTCCTTTGCCCGAGAAGACGAACAGTGTGGAGATGCCGCCATCGATGTCGATCCAGCTGTCGCTGCGGGTTGCTCCGGTCTCGGTCGACAGTGCGTAGAATTCCTTCTTGTGCTCCATCAGGTACTTGGCCAGTGCCTTGAGCATTTCGCCGCGCTCGTGAAACGTGTAGCGCCGCAAATTGGCGCCTCCCACGCTGCGCGCATGATGCAGCATATCGGCGAAGTCGAGGCCTTCACTCGAAATTGCGGCGACGGGTTTGCCGCTGACTGCACTCGTCAGCAACGTGCCATCACCGCTGCCTTCGACCCACTGGTCTTTCACGAGATTGCCGAGCTTCATCCTGGGTCGCCTCCCGCCGATACAGAAAAAAAGGAATTTGAAAAAAATCGTATCAAATTGTACGGTCGGACGGACCGAAAGCAAGTCAGCGACCAATGCGTCCAGAAACCGCCTGCAAAAAACTGCTGGAAGAATTTCGCGCGCGCCCGACATTGCGCTCCGGGTCGCTGATTACGACGGTGTTCGGCGATTCGATCGCTCCGCGCGGGGGCACGGTATGGCTAGGCAGCCTGATCGCGGTCATGGCCGACTTCGGCATCAGCGAGCGCCTCGTACGCACGTCGGTGTTTCGGCTTGCCAAGGATGGCTGGCTGCAGTCTGCGCAGGTCGGACGGCGCTCTTACTACAGCCTGACCGACGCTGGTCGAGAACAGTTCGAGCAGGCGACCCATCGGATATACGGGGAACCCGGCGGACACTGGAATGGCGAGTGGTGCCTGTTGCTGCTCTCGGCGCTCGCTACCGAGGTCAAGGATCGCGTTCGCAGGGAGTGTGGCTGGCTCGGCTTTGGACCACTGTCGGCCAATGTGCTGGCCCACCCATCGCCTGACTTCACCGAGCTCGACGTGACGATGCGGCGGCTGGAGGTACAGGACGAGCTGATCGTCATGCGCGGGCAAACCATCAGGAGCGAGCACGCCATGCGTGAACTGACGCGCGATTGCTGGAACCTGGACGACATTGACGCACGTTACGTCGAATTCGTCACGCGCTTCCGGCCGCTCTTCCAGGCTCTCTCCAGGACCCCTGAAATGAGCGACAAATCGGCGTTCCTGGTGCGAACCTTGCTGATCCAGGAGTATCGAAAAGTGCTGCTCAGGGATCCGTTGCTGCCCGTCGAGCTGCTGCCGGCGGGCTGGCACGGCGCCGCGGCCTATCAGCTGTGTCGCAACCTGTATCGACTCGTTCACCGCGGCGCCGATGCGTATCTCAACGACGTAATGGAAACGGCAGACGGGCCGTTGCCGCCGCCGGCTGCCGCGTTCGCGCGTCGCTTCGGCGGCCTGGAACCGGCGGACAACAGGGAGAGTGCGGTCAATGACTGAATTGAAAACGGCGAAACGTTGCGCTCGTAAGATGTGGGCGGGAGACAAGGCGTCAAAGGCGCTGGGCATGAAGGTCGAGATTCGTGATGTCGGCTCGGCGACGGCAAGCATGACCGTGCGCGAGGATATGGTGAACGGATTCGACGTTTGCCATGGTGGGCTGTTGTTCGCGCTGGCGGACACGGCATTTGCGTTCGCCTGCAATGCCTACGACCGGAAGACCGTTGCGGCGTCCGGCAACATCGAGTTCCTGCGACCCGCGAAGCTGGGTGACCAGCTGCGGGCGGTGGCAGCGGAAGAGCATCGGGGTCGGCGGACCGGTTATTACAAGGTCAGGATCGACAATCAGGACGGTGAGCTCGTCGCATTATTCCGCGGCCGTTCGATAAGCGGCGAGGAGCAGCTGCTCGGTGGTTAACTGATACGGATATCATTGAAAAGTGAAAAAAACCGTGTCACATTGACGGAATCCACAGAGGAGCTCATCGCATGTACACGCAAGGCCTTGACCAGAAAGGAGAAGCCGTCAGTGGCGCCAGCGAGACGCCCGAACAACTGGCGGCGTTCCAGGCGCGTATCGATGCCGAAGAGAAGATCGAGGCCAAGGACTGGATGCCCGAGGCGTACCGGCGCACGCTGATACGGCAGATATCGCAACATGCTCATTCGGAGATCATCGGCATGCAGCCGGAGGGCAACTGGCTGACTCGCGCGCCTTCTCTGAAGCGCAAGGCCATCCTGCTCGCGAAGGTTCAGGACGAAGCGGGCCACGGTCTGTACCTGTACGGCGCCGCCGAGACGCTGGGTGTGTCGCGCGACCAGATGGTTGCCGATCTGCTCGCCGGCAGAGCCAAGTATTCGAGCATCTTCAACTACCCGACGCTCACGTGGGCCGACATCGGCGCCATCGGCTGGCTCGTCGACGGCGCGGCCATCATGAACCAGATACCGCTATGCCGCTGTTCATACGGGCCGTACGCGCGCGCGATGATCCGCATCTGCAAGGAGGAGAGCTTCCACCAGCGGCAGGGCTTCGAGATCATGCTCACGCTGTGTCGCGGCAGCGAAGAGCAACAGGCGATGGCGCAGGATGCGCTGAACCGGTTCTGGTGGCCGTCGTTGATGATGTTCGGCCCGAATGACGCCAATTCGAAGCATTCGGCGCAGTCGATGAAGTGGAAGATCAAGCGATTCTCGAACGACGAACTGCGCCAGAAGTTCATCGACGTAACCGTTCCACAGGCCGAGTTCCTCGGTCTCGAGGTGCCCGATGACAGGCTGTATTTCAACGAGGAATCCGGGCATTACGAACACTCCGACATCGACTGGCAGGAGTTTTTCGACGTCATCGCGGGTAATGGTCCCTGCAATAAACAACGTATGGCGAAACGCCGCAGGGCGCACGACGATGGCGCCTGGGTGCGTGAGGCGGCGCGCGCTTATGCAGCCAAGAGAGCTGCCCGCGACGTCGCATAGGAGTAATCATGACGAAACAGGAATGGCCGCTTTATGAAGTCTTCATCCGCAGCAAGTCAGGCCTGAGTCATCGGCATGCGGGCAGCGTGCACGCAGCCGACGACGAGATGGCGCTGACGAACGCGCGTGACACCTACACGCGGCGCAACGAAGGTGTGAGCATCTGGGTCGTGCGCTCGGACCGAATTATCGCGTCGGACCCGGCGGAGGCATCGGCGTTCTTCGAGCCTGCAGAGGACAAGATCTATCGTCACCCGACCTTCTACGACATTCCCGACGACGTGGAGAACCTGTGACGCCTGACGATGCATTAACGCGCTACGCGACACGGCTCGGCGACAATGCGCTCGTCCTGGGCCAGCGCATGATTGAACTCGTGGCGGCGAGCCCCGAACTCGAGGAAGAACTTGCGAACGCCAACTTCTCGCTCGACTATTTCGGCCAGTCACGCATGTTCTACACCTTCGCCGGCGAACGCGAGGGCGAGGGTCGTGACGAGGACGACTTCGCGTTCCTGCGACCCGAGCATGAGTATCGAAACCTTTTGCTGGTCGAGCAGCCGAACGGTCACTTCGGCGATTCGACCGTTCGCGCCGTCCTGTTCGAGTCCTTCTATGTGCTCCTTCTCGACGCGCTGACGCGTTGCAGCGACGAGGGACTCGCCGGGATCGCGGCGCGCGCGATCAAGGAGGTGCGTTACCACCTCAAGCACAGCAGCCAGTGGCTCGTGCGACTCGGTGACGGCACGGAAGAAAGCCATGAACGCGTGCAGGAATCGCTGGACAGTCTCTGGAGTTACACGGGCGAGATGTTCGTCGCGGATGAACTCGACGACATCGTGCGTGACGCGTTCGAGGGTCCGGATCTCGAGGCGATCGCCAGGCAATGGCGCCATGCAGTCACTGCGATCGTCAATGCGTCAACGCTCACTTTGCCGGACGATGGCTGGATGGCGAGCGGCGGCAAGCAAGGGCGGCACACCGAGCAATTCGGCTACCTGCTCGCGGATCTGCAAAACATGCAGCGCGCCTACCCGGGAGTGGCATGGTAGCGGCCGAGTACAAACGCGAGCAGATTCTCGACTGGCTGTCGGAGGTCGCGGATCCGGAGATCCCGGTGCTTACGATCATGGACCTCGGCATAGTGCGCGAGGTCGACTGCAGTGACGGCGTCACGGTGTCGCTGACGCCGACCTATTCGGGCTGCCCTGCGACCGAGGCCATCGAGGCAAGTGTTGTGGCCGCCCTCGAGGATCGCGGGGTCCCGGACGTGCGAATAAGACGTGTGTTGTCGCCACCGTGGACCACCGACTGGATCAGTAACGAGGGGCGCGAGAAGCTCAGGATTTACGGCATAGCGCCCCCGGAGCGCCGCAACCGGCCGATTGCCTGTCCGCGCTGCGGTTCGACGAGTACGGCGCGCGTCAGCGAATTCGGGTCCACGGCCTGCAAAGCTTCCTACAAGTGTCTCGATTGCCTCGAGCCATTCGAATACTTCAAGTGCCTATGAAACAGTTTCATTCATTGAAGGTCGCTGCCAAATCTCGCGAAGCCAGCGACGCCGTGCGTATTGCGCTCGACGTGCCTGAGGAACTGCGCGAGGAATTTGCGTTTCTCCCCGGGCAGCACCTGCCTGTCCAGGTAGAACGCGACGGCAAGCGCCTGCGCCGAACCTATTCGATATGTTCGCGGAGGGACCAGTGGCCGCTCGAGATCGGCATTCGCGTGCAGCCCGGCGGGCAGTTCTCGGAATACGCCGCGACCGAGCTACAGGTGGGCGATGAGCTCCAGGTCATGCCACCGAATGGACAGTTTCACGTCAAGCCCGAGGCAACAGATGGCAAGTGTTATCTTGGCGTTGCAGCGGGCAGCGGTATCACACCCGTGTTGTCGATTATCCAGTCTGTGCTGGATGGCGAGAAAGACAGCCGCGTCATCCTGTTCTACGGTAACCGCAAGCAGCGTACGACGATGTTCATCGAGGACCTGTACGCACTCAAGAATCGTTTTCCGGACCGGTTGCAGCTGCACTTCGTTTTCAGCCAGGAGGAGCAGGAGTTCGAAGTGGCTGCAGGCCGAATCGACGCCGACAAGCTCAAGGAACTGCACGGTCATTTCTGCAGCGGGATCGAGGTTGACGAGGCGTTCGTGTGCGGTCCGGATTCGATGATCGACACCGTAAGCGCGGCGCTCATCGAACTCGGCATGCGGGCGGACTGCGTCCACGCGGAGCGGTTCGGTGCGCCACGGCGCACAAAGGCCGCAGCGTCTGCGGAGAGCCGCAAGGATGGTGCTGAAATCACCGTTATCATGGATGGCCACAAGAAGTCTTTCGCGATGTCCAAAGACGCCGCTAATATCGTCGATGCGGCGGCGGAGCAGGGCGTGGAATTGCCGTACTCATGCAAGGGTGGCGTCTGCGCGACCTGCCGCACGCACGTTCGCGAGGGCGAGGTCCGCATGGCGACCAACTACGGGCTCGAACCCTGGGAGGTCGAAAAGGGCTTCGTGCTGGCGTGCCAGTCGCGGCCCGTCAGCCGGGCCGTATTACTGGACTATGACAAGTCATAGGCCGCCACGGCGGCCGCCGCGAATGGCGCGATTTCAAAACTCAATGAGAGCCGCCGGGCGTAAAATTAGGGGTTAAACTTTGTCCGATTCGTCGGGCCCAATAAGAAGCAATAAGCGCCGGAGGGCGTATGACTGATAGCAACACGGCGGCCGAACTGCCGGCACGGCAAAACGCCTACAATTACGAAGAGCTGCTCGATTGTGCCCATGGCAAGTTGTTCGGCCCCACGAACGGCCGGCTGCCGCTGCCAAACATGCTCATGACCGATCGCGTTACGCTGATCACCGATGAAGGTGGCAAGTACGGCAAGGGCGAGATCAAGGCCGAACTCGATATCAGGCCGGACTTGTGGTTTTTCGGGTGCCATTTCGAAAGCGACCCTGTCATGCCCGGCTGCCTTGGGCTCGATGCGATGTGGCAGCTCGTCGGATTCCACCTTGTCTGGCTGGGCCTGCAGGGCCGAGGCCGGGCGCTCGGCGTCGGCAAGGTGAAATTCACGGGACAGGTCCTGCCGAAAGCGAAGCTCGTCGAATACCAGATCGACATCAAGCGCATTATCTCGCGCAGACTCAACATGGCGATCGCCGACGGCACGATGTCCGTCGACGGTCGAGAAATTTATACGGCTGAAGACCTGCGGGTCGGCCTTTTCACCTCAACGGAAGATTTCTAAGCATGCGGCGTGCAGTCATTACAGGGATCGGTGCGGTTTCCTGCATCGGCAACAGCAAAGAAGAGATTCTCGATTCACTACGCAGTGGGCGCTCCGGCATCGTTGCCAACGAGAGCTACCAGGAGATGGGGCTTCGCAGCCAGGTGTCGGGAAGTTGTCATATCGATATCACCGAGCATATCGATCGCAAGGTGCGGCGCTTCATGGGCGACGCGGCTGCGTACGCCTATATCGCGATGCAGCAGTCGATCGATGACTCGGGTCTCGAGGAATCCGATGTGTCAAATCCCCGCACGGGGCTGATCGCAGCGTCCGGAGGCGCCTCGAGCAACAATATCGTCGAGAGTGCCGACGTGCTGCGCTCGCGCGGCGTACGCAAGATCGGTCCCTATCGCGTGCCGCGCACGATGGGCAGCTCCGTGTCTGCCTGCCTCGCGACGCCGTTCAAGATCAAGGGTGTGAACTACTCGATCACCTCGGCCTGTGCGACGAGTGCACACTGCATCGGAGCTGCTGCCGAGCAGATTCAGCTTGGCAAGCAGGACGTTATCTTTGCCGGTGGCGGCGAAGAAGAGCACTGGACGCTGGCCTGCCTGTTCGACGCCATGGGCGCGTTGTCCTTCAAATACAACGACGATCCTGCCACGGCATCGCGACCCTACGACGCGACGCGAGACGGTTTTGTCATCGCGGCCGGGTCCGGCATGGTTGTTGTCGAGGAACTCGAGCACGCCAAAGCGCGGGGCGCGAAGATCTACGCTGAACTCGTGGGCTATGGCGCTACCTCGGATGGCTATGACATGGTTGCGCCATCGGGCGAGGGCGCGCTGCGTTGCATGGACATCGCACGCTCCACGGTCGAGGGGTCGATCGACTACATCAATACGCACGGCACGAGTACGCCGGTCGGCGATGTCCAGGAAGTCGTAGCGATGAAGGAGATGTTCGGCGACGATATGCCGCGTTACGGTTCGACGAAGTCGATGTGCGGCCACTCGCTGGGTGCGACAGGCGCACAGGAGGCGATTCATTGCCTGCTCATGATGGAAGAGGATTTCATCGCGCCGTCAATCAACGTCAATGAACCCGACGAGGCCGTGGACGGTACGCCGCTCGTCACGGAGCGTATTGACAACGCCGGCGTCCAGACCGTCATGTCCAACAGCTTTGGATTTGGCGGCACGAACGCGACGCTCGTTTTCCAGAAACGCTAGTGTGCCGGCGGCCGATCTGGGCGATAATCGGCCGCTATGAAAATCGAGACACTCAGCGAAACCAACTGCTTCGGTGGCCGCATCGGCTTTTACCGGCACACGTCCTCCAGCAATAACTGCGACATGCAGTTCTCCGTGTTCGTGCCGCCGCAGGCGGCCGATGGCAAGGTGCCTGTCCTGACGTTCCTGTCGGGGCTGACCTGCACCGAGGAGAACTTCATGGTCAAGAGCGGCGCCCAGCGTGTTGCCGCCGAACTCGGCCTGATGCTCGTGTCGCCCGACACCAGCCCGCGCGGAGAGGGCGTACCAGACGATCCCGACGACGATTACGATTTCGGCCTGGCGGCGGGCTTTTACCTCAACGCGACGCAGGAGCCCTGGTCGCAGCACTACCACATGTACGACTACATCACGCAGGAACTGCCCGAGATCGTATTCGGCAATTTTCCCGGTGACGCGGAGCGACATGGCCTGACCGGTCACTCGATGGGCGGCCACGGTGCGCTGACGATCGGCCTGAGGAATCCTGGTATGTACCGGTCCTTGTCGGCATTCGCGCCCATTTGCACGACGCTGCACAGTCCCTGGGGGCGAAAAGCGCTCGGCTACTACATGGGTAGCGATACCATCACCTGGCACGACTATGACGCCTGTGAGGTCGCCCGCGGTGTCAGCGATCCGTCGATCTACGACAGGATCCTGGTGGACCAGGGCGCCGATGATCCGTTTCTCGCCGAGCAGCTGAAACCCGAGCTGCTGAAGGCCGCGTGTTCTGAAAGTGGCCTGCCCCTGGAGCTGCGGATTCACGAGGGCTACGACCACGGCTATTACTTCATCTCGACGTTTATCGAAGATCACCTGAAGCATCACGCGGAGCGTCTCGGCGCCTGACCACCGATGGAGCAATGGCTCATTCTCGGCGTCGCGATGCTGGCCACGGGGTCCGTCGCCGGCGTGCTTGCCGGTCTTTTCGGTATCGGCGGTGGCATCGTCATTGTCCCAGTGCTCGAAGCCGCGCTCGGTTTTGTCGGCGTGGATCCCGCCATTCGCATGCATGTTGCGGTTGGCACGTCGCTCGCGACTATTATCCCGACATCCGTTTCTTCGGCACGAGCCCACCACCAGCGCAAGTCGGTCGACGTCGATATCGTGAAACGCTGGGGTATTTTCGTGCTGCTCGGTGCGCTGCTCGGCGCGTGGATTGCGTCGCAGGTGCACAGCCGCGTTCTTGCCATGGTGTTCGCGACGCTGGCGTTGCTCGTCGCAATCAAGATGGTCCTGATGCCCGAGAGCCGCAACCTGACCATGGAGGTGCCGCGTGGCCCGGCCGTGGCCGTGATTCCGACGGCGATCGGCTGCTTCTCGAGCATGATGGGCATCGGCGGTGGTACGTTCTCAGTGATGACGTTGACACTGTTCAACGAGCCGATTCACAGGGCCGTGGGCACGGCCGCGTTGTTCGGCCTCGTAATCAGCCTGCCCGCGACGATCGGGTTCATGGTTGCGGGCTGGGGCGATGCGCGGGTGCCGCCGGCGAGCCTCGGCTACGTCAGCCTGATCGGTTTTGCGTGCATCGCTCCGGCCACGGTTCTGGCTGCGCCATTGGGCGCGAAAATCGCGCATGCGTTTTCCGGGAGGCGCCTGAGCATGCTGTTCGGGGCCTTTCTCGTCATCGCCTCCATTCGTCTTTTCTACAGGGCGTTCGTATGAGCGCATCAAGACTGTCATTCTTGACCCTGATACTGGCCCTGGTTGCCTGCGGTCCCCGCACTCTTGCACCCGACGACGCGATCGAATGCGAACGTTGTGACGGCTGGAACGAGCCGCAGGATCCGTTCCGCGTGCATGGCAATACCTGGTATGTCGGCACCGATGGACTGTCATCGATTCTCATAGAAACCGATGCGGGCCTGGTCCTTATCGACGGTGGTCTGCCGCAGTCGGCGGCCCTTATCGATGAGAACATTCGTGCACTCGGTTTCGATCCGCTGAACATCAAGGTGATCCTCGTGTCGCATGTGCACTACGACCATGTCGGTGGTG
>CAMYOJ010000005.1 GCA_947259985.1 uncultured Woeseiaceae bacterium | reverse complement strand
CGCAACGGCCACGACCAGGCTTCCCAGGCCGGCGTGCATCGCATCGGAAGCGCCGCGCTCCTCCCAGACGACCGACATGCGCTCAATCGTCATCGCGATAATGACCATCGGAAACAGCGCCACGGACAAGCCCGTCTCCATGCCGAGCCGGTGCGATATCAGGCTGATGAGCATCATGAGCAGAACGACAATGATCAGAACGGCACTGAGCCGCGGCACCAGCAACAGGCGCAGTCGATCAAGCAGGAAGCGGATGCTCAGGCCGAGTGCGACGAGCGTTGTGAACAGGATGACACCCCACAGCAACTTGGTCTCACGAAAGGCCAGCGCGATGAGCACGGGCATGAACGTGCCGAATGCGTCGATGCCGATGATGTTGCGCATGATTACCATGATCAGCGCGCCGACCGGGATCATCAGCAGCACGGCGTAAACGGCCTGCGTCTGGATCGGCAGACTGTAGAGCGAAAAATCGACGGCGCTCGTGCCCCGTTGCGCGGCCTGGGTCTCGGCGATCGCAACAGCATCGAGATGATTTTCCTGGATCGCGAAATCGACCTGGACGTTGTTGCCGCCCTCGACGTTGATGAGCGGTTCGTTACCGCGCCACCACACGAAGAATCGTGCGGGCAGGCTCTCTTCGCCCGTAGCCGGGTTGAAATACAGCCACTGGTTGCCGTCGTGAACTTCGAGCCAGGCGACGACGGGTGCATGACGCTGGCGTCCGGATAACGGGAATCCACGTACCATGCGCGAGGGGATTCTCGCGGTCGCGAGTATCGTCGTTACGATACTGACGAAGTCGCCGTCATCATCGACGCCGGCAAGCAGCAATTCAACATTGGTGTCGGGTGACGGGTCGTTCATGCGCCGCAGCAGCTCGGTCGTAAACGAAGCCTCGTCGGCCGATTGCGCCCGCACGTCGGCGACGAGCACATCGACGGCGGTCTTGATCGGCTCGTCAATGACGGGCAACGGCGGGAACGGCGGCGTCGTATCCGACTGGTCGACGCCCTCATCCTCGTAAACCGAGATGCGATAGTAAATCGTCTGCTCGCCGCGCGCACGGCGGATAGCCCATTGCGCCTCGCGCCCGCCGCGGCCATAGTCGAAGCCGAAACCGTAGCCACGAGAAACGCTATTTTCGTCGAGGATCCTGAACCCGGGCGTCAGCGTCGGTACCTGAAGTTGAACCTTGATGGATCCTGGACCACTGTCGAAGCTGACGGCGGACTCGATGGTCCACACCGGCGTCTCCTGGTCTTCGTCCAGCGGAAAGCCGAGCACCTGCCATTTATAGAAAAATACGGACAGGCCGATAGCGGCCAGCAATGCGGCGAGCACGTATACATAGCGCTGCTTCATTGTCCCCCCAATCGAGCGTTAGCGAACGCCCAGCGCGGCCTTGACGGCGCGTTCTCGTATCGGCCCGCTGTGATTGAATAATCGCATGCCGGCCGTTCTCAGTTCTGCGACTAACCGTGAGTCTGTCGTAAACAGGCGATTGAGGCCAGTCATAAAGTGCAACATCGTGGCGTTGGCGCCCTTGCGCGCTCGCTCATACCGCCTCAGCACCGGCCGGTCGCCCGGATGCAATCCGTCCGCCAGCGCCGATTCCAGCACGGCTGCGAGCGCGGCGGCATCCTGCAATCCGAGATTCGCTCCCTGGCCGGCCAACGGGTGAATCGCGTGCGCCGCGTCCCCGACAAGCGCGATTCCGGGGAGCACGTAGTGTTGCGCGTGCTGCGCACCGAGCGGAAACGCCCCGCGCGGCCCCGAGACGGTGAGCTCTCCCAAAGCATAGTCCGACGCGACGCTCAACATGCGGCCCAGTTCCGCGTCGTCGGCCTTGAGCGCGCGCCCGGCTGTTTCGGGCGTGGTTGACCAAACCACTGAAACACGGCCGTCGGCGAGCGGCAGTATGCCCAGCGGTCCATCGGCCCGGAATCGCTGCCAGGCCGTCGCCTCGTGCGCGTGTTCGGGCATTAGATGCGTAACGAAGGCGGCTTGCCCGTACGGCCACTTCCTGGTTTCGATACCAACGGCACTGCGCACGAAAGAGCGCGCGCCGTCAGCGCCAACCACCAGGTCGGCAAGCAGCTTGCGACCGTCCTCCAGCTCCACCCGGTAACGGCGACCGACCTGCCTGAGCGAGCGAATCGGGGAGGAGAAGTCGAGCGTGGCGTCTGCGCTGTCGAGTCGCCTCAACAAGGCGTCCTGCAACAACAGGTTTTCGACGATGAATCCGAGCTGCGGCACCGCGAACTCTGCCGCGTCAAAGTTCAGCGCCGTGCCGCTCGTGGGCGTGTCGTTTTCGTCCCATACACACATGCGCTCGTAGGCGCTTGCACGTGAGTCCAGAACATGCTGCCAGGCACCGACCGCATCGAGGAGTTGCGCCGAACCTGTCGCGATCGCGGACACGCGCAATGCCACATCATCCACGACCGAAAACGAGGGGCGTGGCGCCGCATCGAGCAGCGTGATACTCAGTGCACCAGCGTGTTTCATTGCGACCAGCGAGGCAGCCAGCGTCAGCCCGGTAATACCGCCACCGACAATGACAATCTCGAACCCTTGCCTCATTTCAACGGCACCCCGCGAGACAGGCGCGGCAAACGCCCGGCAAGACCCATTGTGTGCTTCGCGAACGTCGAGCGCACGCCAGGTACGAGGTCAAAACCGAGCATGCCGATATTGCGCAGCGTGCGCAGCGGCCTCCTGGCACTGCCGAAGAGCTTGACGAGACTGTCAGTGAAGCGCACGAGCTTCTTCTGATCGCTGTGCCGCCAGCTTGCATAGCGCTCGAGCAGCTCTGGGCTGCCCGGGTCGAATGCTGTGCCCTGGGCAGCGTCAGCGATGCAGTCACAAAGCGCTGCCACGTCGCGCATTCCGAGGTTGAATCCCTGTGCCGAAACCGGGTGCAAGCCGTGTGCGGCGTTGCCGACCAGTACGCTGCGGGTCGCCGTAAGGCGCAGAGCCTTGCTCAGTATGAGCGCGTAGGACGCCCGCTTGCCGACGCGCGAAAACCTGCCGAGCCGGTAGCCGAATTCACGCTGCAGCTCGCCAAGGAACATCTCGTCGTCGAGTGCCAGCACGCGTTCCGCATCATCTTCCGAAACAGTCCAGATGAAAGCCGCGCGATTGTCGGCGACCGGCAGCACGGCAAGCGGTCCCTGCGATGTGAAACGCTCGAAGGCACGCCGATCAAGCCCCATTTCCGGCAGCAGGTTGCCGATGATCGCGCGCTGGCCATACTCACTTTTCGTTGCCTCGATTCCCATCATGTCGCGCACCTGGGAGTTCGCGCCGTCTGCCGCCACCAGCAAGTCGCAACTGAATGTCTGTCGAGTATCGCCAAGGTCGACGACGACCTGTGCCGAGCCCGGTACCAGGTCGATGTCGACAATGCGCGCCGGACACAGCTCATCGACCTTTTCGACACCCTTCATCGCCGTCTGTAACACCCCGCCGAGCACGCGATTGATTACAACGTAGCCGAGCGCCTCGACACCCTGCTCCTCGGCGTCAATATGCGAAAAGCCGAAGCGGCCCTTGTCAGAGACGTGGATGCTGCGAATCGGTGTGGCCGCTGCAACGATATCGTCCCACAGGCCCATCGCCTCGAACATGCGCTGGGTGCTGCGCGATAGCGCTGTGGAGCGATCGTCGAAACTGGGTTGCCCCGTACTTTGCCGGGCAACGGCCTCGATGACCGCCACCCTGAGCCCCAGCGGCGCAAGTGCTATCGCGAGGCTCGTGCCGATCATGCCGCCGCCGGCAATCACGATGTCATAGTGTCGCTCAGTGTCGCTCATCAGCTTTGCATCAATGCCTCGATACCATCAGGGTCCTTGACCAGGCCCTTGCTCAGGACATCCGGCCCCTTGGCCGTTATCGCAACGTCATCCTCGATACGTATGCCGATATTGCGGAACTTCTTCGGGATGTTTCTCTTGCCCGGAATATAGATACCCGGCTCAACCGTCGTTACCATGCCCGTCTCGAGCACGCGCCACTCGTCCCCGACTTTGTAATCGCCGACGTCATGCACGTCCATGCCAATCCAGTGTCCGGTCCGGTGCATGTAGAACTGCCGATAGGCGCCGTCCTTGATCAATTTCGGCAGACTGCCCGCGATGAGCCCAAGCTTCCTGAGCCCCAGGGTGATGGCCCTGACCGCAGCATCGTGTGGCTCGTTCCAGTGGTTACCGGGCACGGTCTTTTCGATGGCCGCCAGCTGTGCCTCGAGCACTATCTCGTAAACCGCTCGCTGCTCCGGACTGAATTGCCCATTAACCGGATAGGTCCGCGTGATATCGGATGCGTAGTAATCCAGTTCACAGCCGGCGTCGATCAACAGCAGATCGCCGTCCCTGAGTTCTGCATTATTTTCCACGTAATGCAGCGTACAGGCGTTGGCGCCGCCGCCGACAATGGGACTGTAGGAAACCCAGGCATCGTTCTTGCGAAATTCGTGCCTGAATTCAGCCTCGACCTCGTATTCATACAATCCGGGACGTGTCATTTGCATTGCGCGCTTGTGGGCGTCGACAGCGACTTTCGCCGAGCGTCGCATTGCGGCGACCTCACCGCGGCTCTTGTACAGGCGCATGTCATGCAGCAGGTGATCCAGCGCCACGAATTCATGTGGCGTGTGCAGACCTCGCGACAGGCCGGAGCGCAGCGAATTGACCCAGTCAGCGATGCGCGTGTCGAAATCCGAATACATGCCCATCGTGTAGTACACGCGACTGCAAGGCTCGATAATGCCGGGCAGAATGTCGTCGATGTCGTCGATCGGGAACGCGTCGTCCGCGCCATGGTCGTTGATCGCCCCGTCCTGACCGGCGCGAATGCCGTCCCACTGTTCCTTGTCCCGGTCACGTTCGCGACAAAACAGCAGAAACTCACCGCCGGCGCGTCCGGGCACCAGCACCGCGACTGCCTCTGGCTCCGCAAAGCCCGTGAGGTAATAGAAATCGCTGTCCTGCCTGTAGCGGTACTCGACATCGCGACTGCGGGTCCTGACGGGCGCGGCCGGCAGGATGGCGATACCGTCGGCGCCGACCATACGCATCAGTTGCCTGCGACGGCGCTCAAATTCCTTGCTATTCATCGTGTGTGCTCTTCAGTGCGGGCGGGGCGTATTCTACGCCGTCACAACGCTTCAGTGCATCGTGTCGGGGTTTTCGGCAGCCTCGTTGCCCACCTTATGGCGTAGGTCCGAAAGCTCCTCGTAGGCCAGCTGCGCGGCGACGCGCAGGTATTCAACGAGTTCGGCGTATGCGGCCTCGTTGGACTCGTCATCGGTCTCCTCGTCGACGTCGGCGCGCGTAATCTCGAGCATGTCGCGAATGATGTCGGAAAGCGGCTCGGTCGCCAGCCTGTCGCGAACCGCGTCGCCGTGCCGGGCGGAGACAAGCCCATGCAGGAATCCTTCACACCAGTGCGCCATGGCAACCGTCCGCGTCCGCGCATCGCTGTAATCGTCGGGTAGCAGAGGCATGAACTCGGAAAGCCGTTCCGACAAGTGCCAGAACGTCGACTGATACACCGTATCGAGCATCTTCTGGCATTCAAGCGTCAATGCATTATTTTGATCAGTACCTTCGAGTACGTGCTGCAACCATTCCGGTCCGGCAGGCACCCCCGCGACCGCCAGCCTTCCGGTCAACAAGCCGTGAGTTTGCGCAGCATCCCAGCTCGCGCCGCAACGTTTCAACGCGTCTTCGAGCGCATCGTAGTCGACCTTTTCCTGCATACCGAGTGCAACCTTTTCAATCCTGCCAGACCCTTATGATCCCACGGACGTCGCCCGCGGGCCACGTTACCGTTCCAGACATATTCAAGACAATTGACCCTCCCGGTTAGCGTGACTATATTGACCCCATGGATGACAACATCAATTCGACATTCGAACACGAACTCAAGCGCCTTGAAAAACGCGTTGATGCCCTGGTTCGGGTATGCGACCAGTTGCAGGACGAAAACCGTTCTCTGAAACAACGGCAGGATGTTCTGACATCCGAACGCGCCGGCCTGCTACAGAAAAACGAGCAGGTTCGGGCGCGCGTTGAAGCGATGATCGGCCGACTCAAAGCGATGGAGCAAGGCTCTTGATGGCGCCGCCAAAAGGCTAACGGAGTACGCCAAATGATTGATCAAACCGCCCAGGTAAGCGTCCGCATTCTCGACAAGGAGTACCAGGTCGCCTGCCCTGCCGAGGAGCGCACTGATTTACTGGATTCTGCCGAGATCCTGAACGCCAAGATGCGAGAAATTCGTGACACTGGCAGGATCGTCGGCCTCGATCGAATTGCCGTAATGGCCGCACTGAATATGGCGAATGATCTGATACACGCCAGGGCCCGTGACCAGGAGCTCGAGGGCAATATCAGTGATCGGCTGAAGATTATTTCCGATCGCGTAGACAACGTTTTGAGTGACACCCAGCAACTCAATCTCTGAAGCTTTGTCTCCGCGTGTTATTTGAATTGGCGTCTCCTGCAGTGTTCGATACCGACCTGGATACCTTTCGACCCTAAGCAGGGCCGTTTCGACGGTAAGCCTGTTGCGGCCACGGTTGACCCCACCTGTTGCTCCGGTTCGAGAGCGACGGTTTGTAACGGCACAGGCGGGAGGCGCCTCCTTTAATGAACAAGCATCGCAGAAATGCATTGCGCGCACGTCGCGAAATGCATCCTGATGATCGCGCGAAATCGTCGGAGCTGATTTGCAAACGTGTAATTCACTCCGGCATTTTTTTCTCGAGTCATGCAATTGGCTGCTACCTGCCGACGGACGAGGAGGTCGACACGCGCTCGATCATCGAGCGCGGATGGCGCGCGAATAAGCGCATTTTCATTCCAGTTTTGCGCAAGGGACGCAAAATGTTGTTCCGCGAAATGCAATCGGAAACCGTGCTGGAGAGAAACGCGTACGGCGTTTGGGAGCCGACTTCAGGCGATTTCATCTCGCCGCGGAAACTCGATATTGCTATCGCGCCGACGGTTGCGTTTGACAGCGATAACAATCGTGTGGGAATGGGTGGCGGCTATTTCGACCGCTGTTTCTCCTACCTGAGACACAGAAAATACTGGCTGCGCCCTAAGCTTATCGGGGTAGCCTTCGACTGCCAGAAAGTCGAGAAAATCTCGCCAAACGCTTGGGATATACCGCTTTATCGCGTTTTTACTGACGGTTAATAAGCACTCTCTGCAAGTCTTTCAATACGCTTCTGTCGTTACTGCAAAGTGCGCGACGGATTTCGAATTCGCCTCTGCTTTATTTTGTTCTGACTCGATCGAGCAGCGCCAATTTTCCGGCGCTGCACTGATTGCGTAACCGATCGAATTACGCATCGCCCATCGCGGTACAAAAACACCATTTGTAGCAGCGTTTTTTTCCTGCCATTTCTGCGCATTCGGTTTCTGGATTTTTTGCAATTGTTGTATATACTCAGCTGCGGGTACCCGACACGGAGAAAATTGATGGCTACCAGAAAGAAGTCTCGTAAAAAAGCTTCGAAGCGAAAAGTCGCTAAGAAAGCAAAATCTGTACGACGTAAAGTGAAGAAAAGAGTCGCGAAGAAAAAGGCGACTGTAAGAAAGAAGGCGAAATCTGTCCGCCGTAAGGTGAAGAAGAAAGTAGCGAAGAAGAAGAAGAAGGTTGCTAAGAAGAAGAAGGCAGTCAGACGCAAGGTTAAGAAGAAAGTAACCAAGCGTAAGACGAAGAAAAAGGCGAAGAAGAAAGTCGCCAAACGTAAAACCAAGAAGAAGGCCAAACGCAAAGCTAAAAAGAAAGTAGCTAAGCGTAAGACCAAGAAGAAGGCGAAAAAGAAAGTCGCCAAACGTAAAACCAAGAAGAAGGCCAAACGCAAAGCTAAAAAGAAAGTAGCCAAGCGTAAGACCAAGAAAAAGGCTAAGAAGAAAGTAGCCAAGCGTAAAACGAAGAAAAAAGCTACCAAGCGGAAAGCCACCAAGAGGAAGGCTACCCGCAGAAAGAAACGGTAGTTAGCTGGACGCTTCGGAAGAGGCCTTCTTCCCAAGCAAGCAAAAGAGCCCGCCTCGGCGGGCTCTTTTCATTTCCGAGAACTGTGCACTGGTCGTATGTGCAATTGACGGGGTTTTGACTATAGTACGGCCCTATGGATGCATCGCAGAAAAAACAGAGTGCTGCCCTGGCGGCGTTGCAGTTCATCGAACCGGGCACCAGGCTGGGTGTCGGCACGGGCTCGACAGTGAATTTCCTGATCGACATGCTTCCCGATGTACGTGATCGCATTGACCGGCTTGTGTCGAGTTCCAAGGCCTCGACGGCGCTGCTGGAGAAACACGGATTCGAAGTCGAGACGCTCAATGAAGTAGGCGATCTCGACGTCTATATCGACGGTGCCGACGAAAGCAACAAGCGCTTGCAGCTCATCAAGGGCGGCGGCGGTGCGCTCACGCGCGAGAAAGTACTGGCGGGTGCAGCGCGGCGATTCGTCTGCATTATTGATGACTCGAAACTCGTCGGCATGCTGGGGAAGTTCCCACTGCCAATCGAGGTATTGCCGATGGCCCAGGAATTCGTTGCAAAGCGACTCGTCAAGATGCGCGGCCAGCCAATCTGGCGTGAGGGCTTTGTTACCGATAACGGTAATCACATTCTCGACGTTCACGACCTGCAGATTCCTAATCCGCTCGAGATGGAAGCACGAATAAACCGCATCCCCGGCGTAGTCACCGTGGGTATTTTTGCGGATCGTTCGGCAGATATTCTGCTGATCGCCAGCGACACCGGCGTCAGGGAGATGCGGGTTTAGGGAGAGGGATCTTTGTCGTAGCCGATTGCGCCCCTGGAGAGGGATTGATTCGCGCCTACGGCGCTCACCCTGCGGGCGGCTTCGCCGTCCAAAACCGCTGCGCGGTTTTGTCGAACCAGGGGTTCTCATCCACATCTCCCCGGCAAAAAAAGGCCCGCGAAAGCGGGCCTGAGTTTTTTGGCTGGGGGAGAGGGATTCGAACCCCCGTTGGCGGAGTCAGAGTCCGCAGTCCTACCGCTAGACGATCCCCCAGTAATAAGCGATCGCGATGCTTCTTTAGCGCTTCGAGTACTGCGTAGCGCGCCGCGCCTTCCTCAAGCCCACCTTCTTGCGTTCAACTTCACGGGCATCGCGCGTGACGAAGCCGGCCTGGCGCAGGCTCGGGCGCAGCGACTCATCGTAAGCCATCAGCGCGCGCGTCAGTCCGTGACGAATAGCGCCAGCCTGGCCCGTCGTGCCGCCGCCCTTGACCGTTACGTTGACGTTGAATCTATCCGTCAACTGGGTCAGCTCGAGCGGCTGGCGAACGATCATCTGTGCCGTCTCGCGTCCGAAAAACGCATCCAGCGGACGCTTGTTGACCGTTATGTCGCCACTGCCGGGTGACAGGAAAACGCGAGCCGTTGATGTCTTGCGACGACCGGTACCGTAGAAAAACGTATCACTCATAATCTGTTCTCAATGCCGGGGGCCGAAGCCTCAGGCATTCACTTCCAAAGGAATGGGTTGCTGTGCGGCATGACTGTGCTCGGCGCCTGCGAATACACGCAGCTTACCAAGCATCTTGCGACCCAGCGGGCCGCGCGGCAGCATGCCCTTGACCGCATGCTGGATGGCACGCTCGGGCGCCTCGTCGAGCAATTTCTCGAGCGAGATGGATTTCAGGTTGCCGATGTAGCCCGTGTGATGGTGATACATCTTGTCCTGCATCTTGTTTCCGGTCACACGCACCTTGGCGGCGTTGATGACCACGATGTAGTCACCCGTATCCACGTGCGGTGTGTATTCCGGCTTGTGCTTGCCTCGCAGGCGGTGCGCGATCTCGGTCGACAGGCGACCCAGGGTCTTGCCCGTCGCATCGACAACGTACCAATCGCGTCGAACCTCTGCTGGCTTCGCAGAAAACGTCTTCATAATCCTGGTTTCCGTTAAGGGTCTTGTTCTTTCGGGTGCCTGACTCAATCAGCCCCGTCTGCCGCCCGCGCACGCATAATCGTTCGCTGGAACGGCGAAAGGCGCGAAATTCTACTGTAGGCCCCGCCCTATTGCAATCCGTGGGACCACTTTTTCTGTAAATAAAGCGTCCGTGACCGGACACTTTATTGTCTTATTTTTCAATAACTTAAGTTTTTAGTGCCGCGGGCGCGCCGGAAAACACGCTATCAGAACCCGTATTCGAGCGACAAGGCCGTGTATGTGTCCTTTTTTTCGGTCCCTGCCACCACATCGCTATTGTGCTTGATCGTGTATGAAGCGACTAATGCAAGGTTGCCGATGAGTTGCGCCGATACCTTCGTGATGGACTCTGAATAGGTGTTGTCCGCGCCAACCTCGGTGGTCAGGTCCTGGCTGAACGCTGCCGTTTCGCTGAAGGCCCAGTTGTAGTAGAGGCCACCGCTGAATACCGTCTCGTCCTCCTCGGTGCCATCCTGCCGCTCCGATTGCCTCGCACCGGCACCAATTTCGGCATTGAGCGAATGCTTGTCGGTAGTGATCAGGCGGCGGCCATAACCGACGACCTGCGAGAACTGCGTGTCGAAACCGCTGAACCGATCCTTGCGCCAGTCCAGCTTGCCGAACAGGAAGTCCTTGTCAGTAAGATTGCGCTCGCTCTTGAGGCCGACCTCATAAGCTTCCGCCGTCGTCGTATCCTCTTCCGAGGAGTTGATCGCTTTCAACGTGGCAATGTGCTGCCACTTACCGATCTTGTAGCCCAACTCGAAGCCCGTGTTCAGCGTCGAATTCTCGGTATTGCCGGACGTGGCAAGGTAGCCGAGCGTGGCATTCCCCGACCAGGGTCCCTCCGCTTCTTCCTGGGCCATCAATGAAAACGGCGTAATCAGTGCTACGACGGCCAGTGCCAGACGAAATTTCATGGGTCCTCTCCCTGTTTATTCCGGATATGCGTGCAAAAAGGCTGCGGAGTATACCGTCAGGTCGAAGCGTTTCGCTATAATCGGACTGTGAACAATCGTGAACTTTCCCCTGTCGACCGCCTGCTCGCGAGCGCCAACAACGCCCTCAGGACGGTAGCAACTCCCGCCGGGCGCCCGGCCCGCGACAACCCCGCCGAAACCCTTGCCGATGCACGGCTGACGCCTGCCCAGAAATCGCATGCGGCCGGACTCATGCGCGTCAATCACGCCGGCGAAATCGCCGCACAGGCCCTGTACCAGGGACACGCGACCGTCGCGCGCGACAAGACCGTCGAGCAACAAATGCAGCGTGCGGCGGACGAGGAGTTCGATCATCTCGCCTGGTGCGAGCAGCGCCTCGAGGAACTCGGCGAATCGCCGAGCAGGCTTGCGCCGGTCTGGTACGCCGGGGCATTTGCGATTGGCGCGGCCAGCGGCATCCTCGGTGACAAATGGAGCCTGGGATTCATCGCCGAGACGGAGCGACAGGTGTGCGCGCACCTCGACAGTCACCTTCACGGCTTGCCCGAAGAAGATGCGAAGAGCCGGGCGATCGTGAAAACCATGCGCGACGAGGAACAGGAGCACGGCGAAAACGCCATCAACGCCGGTGCGGCCGAGTTGCCGGAACCGGTCAAGAAACTGATGCGGCTGACGGCGAAAGTCATGACGAGCACGGCGTATCGGGTCTGATCACATCGGATTCGCGATAAAACGCGCTAAAACACGGACTTAGCTTGCCCTGACAGGCAAACTGTATTAAAAGAGGATCGCAACAGGGGCGAGGATCAATCAATGCAGACAACAGCCAAGAACTTGAGCGATGTACCGGCGATCAACCGGTTCCTGAGTTATTGCCGCGTACGGACTGTGCCGCAGAAAACCGTGATGATTCACGCCGGTGATCTGCCCGACGTGTTGTACTACATTGTCGACGGTTCGGTCGAAGTCATGATCGAGGACGAGGATGGCAATGAGATGGTTCTCGCCTACCTCAACAAGGGACAGTTTTTCGGCGAAATGGGGCTGTTCTACGAGCAGCCTACCCGCAGCGCCTGGGTGCGCACGCGCACCGAATGCGAGATCGCCGAAATGACCTATCCGCGCTTTCGCCAGATCGCAAGCGAAAGCCCGGGGCTCGTGTTCGAACTCGCCACACAGCTCGCCACGCGTCTCGATCGCACCAATCGCAAGCTCGGTGACCTGGCGTTCGTCGACGTGACGGGCCGCGTCGCGCACGCGATCATGGACCTGTGTAACGAGCCCGACGCCATGACCCACCCTGACGGCATGCAGATCAAGGTCAGCCGTCAGGAGCTTAGTCGCCTCGTCGGTTGCTCGCGCGAAATGGCCGGGCGCGTGCTCAAGGTCCTCGAGGAACAGGGGCTGGTTTCTGCGAGCGGCAAGACGATTGTCGTCTACGGCGCTCGACCCAACCGAAACCTCTAGAATTTGGGGGACAGTTTACTTAATTGCAATTAAGTAAACTGTCCCCTTATCTTCAAGCGGCCTTCCCGATTTCCGACTTCATTGCAGCGATGGTCGCTGCATAGTCATCGCTGCCGAAGATCGCCGATCCGGCCACGAACGTATCCGCGCCGGCCGCCGCGATCTCGCCTATGTTGTCGACTTTGACACCGCCGTCGATCTCGAGGCGGATTTCGCGCCCACTGTCGTCGATGATCTGCCGTGCCTGGCGCAGCTTGGCAAGCGCCGACGGTATGAACTTCTGCCCGCCAAATCCCGGGTTCACCGACATGAGCAACACCATATCGACCTTGTCGATGACGTACTCGAGCCAGTCGAGGGGCGTCGCCGGGTTGAAGACGAGGCCGGCCTTGCAGCCCTGCTCGTGGATCAGGCCCAGCGACCGGTCCACATGCTGGCTGGCCTCCGGGTGAAAGGTGATGTAACTGGCGCCGGCCTTCGCGAAGTCCGGAATGATGCGATCAACGGGTTCAACCATCAGGTGCACGTCGATCGGCGCGTCGATGCCATGGTTGCGCAACGCATCGCAGATCATCGGGCCAATCGTCAGGTTCGGCACGAAATGGTTGTCCATAACGTCGAAGTGAACAATATCGGCGCCCGCGTCGAGCACAGCCTTGACGTCTTCGCCCAGGCACGCGAAATCAGCCGATAGAATCGAGGGAGCAATTAATGGAGTCACGGTAGTTCCTTGAGTTTTTTGTCACAGTACATCGGAGAGTCATGACGGGACGGATCAACGTATCGACCGCCTCGCCTTGAGCATTTCGTAAGCAACGCGCACCTCGCGCGTGCGCCGTTCGGCCTCGGCGATCGCCGCCGCATCGGGGTTGCTGCCCGCGATCTTGTCCGGGTGAATTCGATTCATGAGGCGACGGTAGGCCTTCTTGATTTCATCATTGGTTGCGTCCGGAGACATGCCGAGCGCGCTGTAAGCGCGCGTGACGCGCGCGGCATCGGCACTGCCTGCCGGCGAGCGCTTGAATCCTTTTTGAGCGCGGATCATCGCCTCGAGCTGGGCCAGCTCCACGCGCCCGATATCCAGTTCATTGCAGATTTTCCAGATCAGTGCGCGCTCTTCTTTCCGGAGGGAATCCTTGGCCAGCACGACCTCGAGCAGCAGCCGCACGAACATCGTACGTTTGCCGGCGCTACGCGCGCTGACACGGCGCGCTTCACGGACCGTTTGCAGCAGCGGAAAGCCCGGTCGCTTGCCATCATCGAACCAGCCGATAGCGCGTCTGACGTGCGCCGGGCTGAGCCCCAGTCGGTGCATGACCATGCGAGCCGCGCGAATCTCGTCTTCGGAGACCCGACCATCGACCTTGGTGAGGTGTCCCATGGTCTGGAACAGCGCGCGCACGAAATCCTCCGAGACACGACCGATATCGCTGCCCTGCTTTTCGAAGTCTCGATAGCGCGCCGCGAATCCGCGGTCGAACTGGTGCCCGAGGATGAGCCCTGCGATCGCGAGCCAGGGCTTGAGCGTCGCGAGCCCGGCCACGGTGCCTATGATCTTGCCCCAATACAATGCCGTTTCCCGCCGTCGGGCAGTCAAGAGAAGTCTAATCCTAACGCGTGTTCGCGGGCTTTCCTATGCTCAGCGCTTGCCTGCATGTGAGCGACAGGCGATCATCCGCATGCGATAGCGTAGCAAGAGAGTGCCCCTGATGAGCACAGCCAACGTGTTATTCGAGTCTTCCGTTGCGGAGTTGCCACTGATTGGCCGCGGCAAAGTCCGGGACATTTACAGCGTCGATGAAAATCACCTGCTGATAGTGACGACGGATCGATTGTCCGCCTATGACGTGGTGCTGCCGGACCCGATTCCGGGCAAGGGAGAAGTGCTGACGAAAATCTCGCTGTTCTGGTTTCGGATGATGGCCGACATTATCGATAACCAGCTGACCGATCTCGGTGTCGACGACGTCGTCCAGGACGCCGCAACGCGAGATCTGCTGAAGAACCGCGCGCTCGTCGTCAAGCGCCTCAAGCCGCTGCCGATCGAGGCCGTCGTGCGCGGCTACCTCATCGGCTCAGGCTGGCGCGATTACCAGGAGACCGGAAAGCTCTGCGGCATCGACCTGCCCGCAGGGCTCAGGCAGGCCGAGAAGCTGCCACGCACGCTGTTCACGCCGTCGAGCAAGGCCGAGTCCGGCCAGCACGATGAAAATATCAGTTTCGACGCGGTCATCGAGCTCGTCGGCGAAAAACTCGCGGAACGGGTACGCGACGTGGCGATCGAGATCTACGAGCGCGCCGCGGCTTACGCGCTCGAACGCGGCATTATCATCGCCGACACAAAATTCGAATTCGGCCTGGACAACGAGGGCCGCCTGTACATCATCGACGAGGCGCTGACCCCTGACTCATCGCGCTTCTGGCCTGTGGACGCTTACGAGGTGGGCACCAGCCCGCCCAGTTTCGACAAGCAGTTCGTACGCGATTACCTCGATACGCTCGACTGGGACAAGACCGCGCCGGGCCCTGAACTGCCCGCCGAGGTATTGCGCCAGACCGGCGAGAAATACCGTGAAGCACTCGAACGCATGACGCGTTCCTAGGCGTACAATACGCCTCATGATGCGCGAACTCGGCAAGAAGATCGACGAACTCGTCTGGGGCGAGAAGCTGAGAGAGTACGGGCTGGCGGGCCGGATTCTTACCGGCGTCATGCGAAACCTGTATGCGGTCCTGCGCGATATCTTCTCGGGGCAATTGACGCTGCGCTCCATGAGCCTCGTCTACACGACTTTGCTGTCGGTCGTACCGCTGATCGCGTTCAGCTTCGCAGTCCTGAAAGGTCTGGGCGTTGCCGAGCAGCTCGAGGCGCGCCTCGCTACGGTCCTTGAGCCGCTGGGCCAGCGGGGCGAAGAGATCACGAACCAGATCATGATGCTGGTCGAAAACGTCAACGGCAGCGTCCTGGGTGGTCTCGGTCTCGCCTTTTTCATCTACACAGCGATCTCCATGATCGAAAAGATTGAAGAAAGCTTCAACTACGTCTGGTACGTATCCAAACCGCGCAGTTTCGCGCGCCGGTTTACCGAGTACATGCTCGTGTTGCTGATCGGTCCCGTCGCGATCGTCATCGCGCTTGGAGCGATTGCGTCGCTGCAGAACGAGTCGATCGTCCAATGGCTCGCCAACAACGCGGTGTTCGGTCCGTTGTTCGCGGCCACGACGCGGCTCACGCCCTACCTGCTCGTCACGGGTGTCTTCACGTTCATGTACTGGTACATGCCGAACGCCAACGTGCGATTTCGTTCGGCGCTGATCGGCGGCATCGCGGGCGGATTCCTGTGGGCAACAGCCGGCGTGATATTTGCGGCGTTCCTCGCAAACACCACTAACATCCAGGCGATATACGCGAGTTTCGCCATCGCGATTTTTGCCTTGATCTGGCTGTACCTGAACTGGTTGATCCTGCTGATCGGCGCACAGCTCGCCTTCTACTTCCAGAACCCGGCCTACCTCCGAATCGGGCGGCGCGAACCGCGGCTGTCGAACGCGATGCGCGAGCGGCTTGCGCTCAACATCATGTTGCTCGTCGGCATTGCATTCCGCGACTCGGACAAGAGCATCGATCTCCGGGAACTCAGCCGGGAACTCAGGATTCCGTCGATTACGATTGCCCCGATCATTGCCGATCTCGAAAGCGGCGGCCTGCTCACAACCAACGAGAGAGACATGCTGTTGCCCGGTCGCGAGATGTCGCGCATATCGTTGGCGGATATTCTCGACGTGGTTCGCGTTGACGGTGAAACGGGGTCGCATCGCGATCCGAAATGGAATGCTCTCGTGGAGAGCATCGGCGACAGTGTCGACGCCGCCGTCCAGCAAACGATCTCAAATCGCTCGCTCTCCAATCTGCTCGACGAACTCGAAACGAAGGCCTAGCGACACGTCACGCCCCGGCGATCGTCATTTCCCCCACCAGCAGCGATCCGCATCGAATTCCGCCGCGCTCGTCCTGGTCGCTGCCAATCGCCGAAATGCGCTGGTACAGCTCGCGAAGATTGCCGGCAATCGTGACTTCATGCACGGGGTACTGGATCTCGCCGTTCTCGACCCACTGGCCGACGGCGCCTCGGGAATAGTCGCCCGTAACACCGTTGACGCCCTGGCCTATCAATTCCTCGACGACGAGGCCCGTACCCATCTCCCGGATCAGCGACTCCCTGTCAGTGTCGCTACCCGGCACGACCAGGTTCTGTGCGCCGCCCGCGTTGGCGGTCGTCTCGAGTCCCAGGCGACGCGCGGAATAGCTCGACAAGACGTAGCCTTGCAGCACGCCGTCAGTGACGATTTCGCGATCGTAGGTGGCGACGCCCTCACCATCATAGGGTGCGCTTGCCATGCCCTTCGGCAGGTGTGGCCGTTCCTGGATATTGACGAATTCAGGGAAAATCCTTTCGTCCACGGCCTCGAGCAGAAACGAGGACCGCCGGTACTGCGCACCGCCAGCGATCGCCCCAATCGCATGCCCGATAAATCCGCGCGCCAATTCGGGAATGTAGAGCACAGGCGCACGCGTCGTGGCAATTTTGCGCGCGCCCAAGCGGTTGACGACCCTCGTTGCTGCCTTGCGACCGACCGACGCAGGATCGTCGAGGTCCTGCGGATCACGAGCCGAAGTGTAGTAGTAATCACGCTGCATGACGCCATCGGACTCGCCCAGGACGATGCACGAGATGCTATGACTCGTGCGCGAGAAACTACCCACGAATCCGTGAGTATTGCCGTAAGCGCGAATGCCGCGATTGGTGGAAACGGTGGCACCCTCCGAATTGCTGACACGCTTGTCATGTTGCAGGGCGGCTGCCTCCGACTCGATCGCAATCGCGATGGCCTCCCGGGCCTCCAGGTCCCAGGCGTGGTCGAGGTCGAGATCCTTGATATCGCCGCACATGAGCGCCGCGTCCGCCAGGCCCGCATACTCGTCGCATGCCGTCACGTCGGCGAAGCTGCAGGCTTTCGCGACTGCCTCGCGAATGGCCGCGGCCGAAATGTCGGACGTACTTGCGCCGCCCTTGCGTGAATCCTTGTAGACCGTGATGCCGATGCCGCGATCATTCGTGTACTCGAGGTTCTCGACATCTCCGAGCCGCGCCGTAGCGGCGAGGCCTGTATTGTGCGTCACGGCGACTTCGGCCTGGTCCACACCAAGCCGCTTCGCCTCTTCAAGCGCAAGAGAAACGAGGTTCTCGAGATCCGGTCGGTCCGGCGCTTCGCGCTTCGCCAGTTTGCTCATGCTGTTCACTACCCTCCTGATGTCCTGTGCGCCGACCAGCACGTGTTAGACTCCGGCCGCTGTTACAGGACTGACTGCGGGAGTACTTTAGCCGGTGACGGAATTAAAGCCCAGTAAAAGCGCGAGAAAACGCGAGTACCTGGCACTGCAAAAACTCGGCGAAGAACTGCTCACCCTGCGCAAGGCCGACCTTCTCGCCATCGAGCTGGATGAGGACCTGCGCGAAGCTGTGCTCGAGGCGCGCCAGATCAAGTCGCGTGGTGCGCTGCGGCGGCAGAAACAGTATATCGGCAAGCTGATGCGACGCATCGATCCCGAACCATTACGCACCGCGTTGGCAAAGGTACGTCGCTAAACGGTGCTAGAATTCGGATCATGAGTATCGATGTCGGAATAATCATGGGATCCCGGTCTGATTGGGAGACGATGCAGCACGCGAGCGACACGCTCGATGAACTGGGCGTCTCCTTCGAAGTGCGCGTCGTGTCGGCGCACCGCACGCCGGACCTCCTGTTCGAGTACGCCGAGAGTGCTGTCGAACGAGGCCTCAAGGTGATTATCGCGGGCGCCGGAGGCGCTGCGCATCTCCCGGGGATGACAGCAGCCAAGACACGGCTGCCGGTTCTCGGCGTGCCTGTGCAATCCAAGGCGCTGAACGGCATGGATTCATTGCTGTCGATCGCGCAGATGCCGGCAGGCGTACCGGTTGGCAGCATGGCGATAGGCCGGGCCGGTGCCGTGAACGCCGCGCTGATTGCGGCAGCCATTCTTGCCAACAACGACGCGGCGATCGCCGCTTCACTTGACGCTTATCGCAAGAACCAGACCGACAAGGTTCTGGCCGACAGCGATCCGACGAAATAATCGTCATGCGCATCGGCATAATCGGCGCCGGGCAACTCGGCCAGATGCTCGGTCTTGCAGCGCGCGATCTCGATATTGAATGCTGTTTCCTGGACCCGTCCGTTGCGCCGCCGGCTGCCACGTGCGGAGAGGTGATCCAGCGTCCTTTCGATGACGCCGACGCGCTCGCCCGCATGGCCGATGGCTGCGACGTCATTACCTACGAGTTCGAGAATGTGCCGGTTGCGGCTTTGCGTCAGATCGCCGGCCGGGTGCCGGTCTATCCGCCGCCGGAGGCCCTGCGCCTGGCGCAGGACCGCCTCGACGAAAAACGGCTCTTCGACGAGCTCGACATTCCGTTGCCCCCATATCATGCGATCGATTCGCGCGACGATATGGAAGCGGCCGCAGCGACGCTTGGTCTGCCCATGGTCGTCAAGACGCGGCGCCTGGGCTATGACGGCAAGGGCCAGTTCGTCGTCACGAGTATCGATAATGTAACCGCCGCCTGGAACGCACTGGGCAGTCAGCCCCTGATCGCCGAACAATGGGTCGATTTTGACTACGAGGTATCGACGATCGGCGTGCGCAATGCGGCCGGCGACGTGCGTGTCTATCCTCTGACACACAACGTGCACGAACACGGAATCCTGCGCACGTCCTGTTCACCCGTCGACGATGCGACACTATCCCGCAAGGCAAGCGACTACGCGCATCGGCTGCTCGACCATCTCGACTACGTCGGCGTGCTGGCTTTGGAGCTCTTCGTCAAGGGCGAGAATCTGCTGGCCAACGAGTTTGCGCCGCGCGTGCATAACTCGGGGCACTGGACGATCGAGGGCGCGGTTACGAGCCAGTTCGAGAATCATCTGCGGGCCGTCCTGGGCCTGCCGCTGGGCACAACGGATGCCCGTGGTCACGCGGGCATGATCAACCTGATCGGCGAAATACCCGATGCGGCGCGCAACCTGGCGGACGGGCGGTTGCATGATTATGGAAAGGAGCCGCGCCCCGGCAGAAAGCTCGGCCACATCACCGTCGTCGCCGACACCGCGGCCAGGCGCGACGCGCTTGTCGATAAAATTGACAAAACTGTGACCTGATCGGCCACAGCGACTGAGAACACAGCGTAGCCCGGCGACCGTAAAAGCAGGTAAACTTCACTGACATGTCATATTTGCAACATTTCCAGCTGACCGAACAACCGTTCAGGCTTACGCCCGATCCGGATTTCATCTATTGGAGCAAGCAACATGCTCGCGCCAAAGCGTACATGGAATCCACGATCTGGCTCGCTGATGGTTTCGTCGTCATCACGGGAGAAATTGGCTCCGGCAAGACCACGCTGCTGCAGTCCTTCCTGTCGGAACTCGACGACGATGTGGTCTACGCTGTCGTGTCGCAAACCCAACTGACCGATACCCAGTTCCTGCAGGCGGTCCTGACAGAGTTCGGCTTCAAACCGTTCAACAAGCGCAAAGTCGAACTGATGGACATGCTGAACATGTTCCTGATCGAGCAATACTCGAGTGGCAAGAAAGTCGTCCTGATCGTCGACGAGGCCCAAAACCTGTCGCGGAAAGTGCTCGAGGAAATTCGCATGATGTCCGGCATCGAGACGCGCAAGGAAAAGGTTTTGCGCATTATCCTCGCGGGTCAACCGGAGCTGCGAGACACGCTGAATTCGCCGAGATTGGAACAACTCGTGCAACGCGTGCGATTGCGTTTCCACCTGAGCTCCCTGGGTCGTCAGGAAACACGGGAGTACATTGAGCACCGCCTCGCCGTCGCCGGCCGCAAGACCAAGGGACTGTTCGCGGATAACAGTTTCGAAATTATCCAGCGATACACAGGGGGCGTACCTCGCCTGATCAACACATTGTGTGATACGGCATTGCTTTGCGCGTTCGCGGAGGAAAAAGCGGTCGTCGATGACACCGACATCATGTCGGCCGTGAACGAGCTCGACTGGGAGCAGCGCAAGAGCGCTACCGATATTCATGAAAAGCTGCAGGAAATTCAGGAACGTCATTCGACCGGCGCCAAGGTCACGCGCATCGAGATTCGCGCGGATGGAGAGCTTGTGTCAAAACATGAATTTCCGTTGGGGCGCGTCATCATCGGACGTTCGCCCGACAATGAGATCTATATCAAGAGTAAGTTCGTCAGCCGTCACCATGCGCAGCTCGTGAGCGACGAAAACGGCTGCATCGTTGAGGACCTCAATAGCACTAACGGCGTGTTCGTTGGCGAGAAGCAGGTCAAGAAGTACCGCCTGCGCGATGGCGAAAGGATTTCTCTCGGCATGCACGAGATCCTCTATCACGACCTGCGCTCGGCTACCCTCGACAAACCCGTCGAAGACCAGCTTGAGGATTCAGGCGGCCAGAAGCCGGTCGTCAGCGAACAGAGTTCGTCGGGCTAGTAGTCCTGTCGCTCACCGACACGACGATCCGTGACCCGATAATCACGACGCTTCAATAATACGACCAGGCCTGCAACCAGGCATAGCAGCCCGACAACGAAGCAAATTGTCGGCCAGTACCAGTGATTGAGGTACATCGAGGCACCCAGCGACACGGCGCCAACCAGCAGGTAGAAGTACGGCAGACTTTCGTAGATTGGCTTTGAGACCCACATATCGTTGTCTTTTCTGCCCCGGGGTCAATTCATTCTCCATAGCCGGGGCGCATTGTCCAGTGCCATAACGCAAAAGACCCGGCATTCCTGCCGGGCCTCTGCTGCGTATCGCCCTCTGATCCGGGGTCTCGACCCCCTTTCAGGAATCAGGAGCGACCGACGCCGAACAATCCAAGAATCCGCGAGAGTATGGACTCGGACAGGCCGTCGACAGCCAGGTCCGGCTCAAAATCACTGGATTCGCCGCGTAAGCCCTGAACAAATTGCTGGGAATTGGCGTCCATGTCTTGTTCTGTAATCGTACTTTCGAATGCCATCGTCGTATCCCTCCATGAGATGGACGAACGTTACCGCAACGATATGTTGAATGAAGTGAGGTAACTCACACTGTGAGCTGTGAAGTCTATTTTTCCCGGCTTATGTGAAACCCGGGTGCTAATGCCGCGCGTTCAGGCCGTGCCACCAACCGTGATTTCGTCGATCTTCAACGTAGGTTGCCCGACACCAACGGGAACCGACTGCCCCTCTTTGCCGCAAGTGCCGACACCGGTATCGAGCTTGAGGTCGTTGCCTACCATCGAGATTTTGTGCAGCGCCTCTGGTCCATCGCCAATCAGCATCGCGCCTTTGACGGGCGCCGTTATCTTGCCGTTCTCGACGAGATAGGCCTCGCTCGCGGAAAACACGAACTTGCCGGACGTAATATCGACCTGGCCACCACCAAAGTTCGGCGCATAAATACCCTTGTCGACTGACGCGATGATCTCGCCCGGATCGTGCGAGCCCGCAAGCATGTAGGTATTCGTCATGCGCGGCATCGGCACGTGTGCGAACGACTCGCGACGACCGTTACCCGTGGCGTCGACGCCCATTAGCCGGGCATTCAGCTTGTCCTGCATATAGGCACGCAGAATGCCGTTCTCTATAAGCACGGTATTCTGTCCCGGAGTGCCTTCGTCGTCGACCGCCAGCGATCCGCGTCGATTTGCGATCGTGCCATCATCGACGATCGTGCAGGATTCCGATGCTACTTTCTGCCCGATCTTGCCGCTGAACGCCGATAAACCCTTGCGATTGAAGTCACCTTCGAGGCCGTGGCCCACGGCCTCGTGCAACAGGATGCCGGGCCATCCCGGGCCCAGCACGACGGGCATTGTGCCGGCCGGTGCCGGCTGCGCTTCAAGCTGTACGCCGGCCTGCCGCACGGCTTCGCGCGCAAATTCCATGGGCCTGTCGCTGTCGACAAAGTAGGACAGATCGCAGCGCGCGCCACCGCCCGAGTATCCCTGTTCGCGCTGCCCGTTCTGCTCCATGATTACGCTGACGTTGAGGCGAATCAGCGGTCGTATGTCGGCCGCCATGGTGCCGTCCGAGGCGGCTACAAGCACGAGGTCCTGGCTGCTGGCGAGGCTGACGATGACCTGCTCGATACGCTTGTCGAGCGCCCGCGTCGCGCGGTCAATCTCCAGGAGCAGGGCCGTTTTCTGCTCGTCGTCGACGCTCGTCGTCGGGTCAGTCAGCGGGTACAGCGGCGCCGCAGTGTTACGCTGCCATGCCTGAACCTCTCTCTCCTGTCCCTGTCGCGCGATCGCGCGTGCTGCGCTCGCTGCCTGCTCGAGCGCCGGCAACACGAGTTCGTCCGAATACGCGAAGCCTGTCTTCTCGCCGCTCGTTGCCCGCACGCCAACGCCCTGGTCGAGGCTAAAACTGCCTTCCCGGATAATGCCGTCCTCGAGCGTCCAGCTTTCCTGGCGGCTGACCTGGAAATACAGGTCGGCGTAGTCGACGCCGCCTTGCATGACGGAGCTCAACGTCGCGGTCAGCGCTTGTTCGCCGAGCCCGGCCGGGTCCAGCAGGCGCGTCATGACGGCCTCTATCGGATTTTCTGTTTTCAAGCCACTATTCCATTCGTCGGTGTGTCTATCGAAGGCGTCGGTTCGTCAGCGCCGGAAATTCGCGACGCAGCTTATCGGGTAGCAGAGGATCGATGTCTGCCGCAACGACACCGTTGCCATCGGCCCGCTCGGCCAGGATACGGCCCCAGGGGTCACAAATCAGCGAGTGTCCGTACGTGGAGCGATCATCCGGGTGCCGGCCATATTGCCCCGGCGCAATCACATATGCCAGATTTTCGATTGCCCGCGCGCGCAGCAAGGTGTGCCAGTGGGCTTCACCCGTCGTTGCCGTGAAAGCCGCGGGTACCGTGAAAACCGTTGCACCGTCGTCAATGAGGCGTCTGAACATCTCGGGGAAACGCAGGTCGTAGCAGATTGTAAGCCCGATGCGGCCGCAAGGAGTGTCAACCGCGACGAGCTCGTCGCCCGGGTACATCGAGTGAGACTCTCTATAGGACTCCTCGCCAACATCGACATCGAACAGGTGGATCTTGCGATACAGCGCACGCGCGGCGCCGTGCGAGTCGTAGACGGGACACGCGCCGTAGACGCGTTGAGCCGCGATTTCCGGCGATACGAGCGGCAAACTGCCCGACACTATCCAGAGGCCCTGGCGTTTCGCTGTTGCCGCAAGGAAGTCCTGTATCGGACCATTGCCGGGTTCCTCCGCATGCCGGGCCTTGTCGCGCCCATGTTCAGGCATCAGCGCAAAGTTCTCGGGCAGGACGGCCAGCGTGCAGCCATCGCTTGCGGCCTCAGCCAGCAAGCGCTCCGCCAACGCCAGGTTGTCCGCGACCACGGGCCCGCTGTTCATCTGAATAGCCGCGACTCGCATTGTTTCGCTACCCGTCGTCATGCCGGCATTCTACTCTGTGGCGGCGAGGCAGCCAGCCGAATCACCGACGGCCGCGAAGCCTTCCGAATCGCTGCGGTCCAGGGCCGGTTCGTCCCACGACCCGCCAATGCTGTAATAGACCTGCCCAACCTCCTGCAGCGGCTTCTTGAAGATCTGCGAGAAGATCAGCAATGCCGCCGCGGCCTGCGGACCTGCGACCACGGCACCCATGATCGGCAACGTGTTGCCGAAATTAGCGCTCACGACGGCCGTCTGATCGTAGTCGCGATTGGCCAGGCCAGCACGTCCGACAATTCCGATGTCGGCTGCCGGGCCCTCGAGCGACAGGTCACAGGTGTAGGCTTCGCCATCGTCGATGCGGAAGCGGCCGGCGATCTTGTCGAATCCGAACCCCTTGTTGAAGACATCACGAAAATCAAGTGACAGGCGACGTGGCAATGCCGTGACACTCATGAGTCCGAACATGCGGCCGGCGCCAGGCTCAACCTCTTCGAGTTGCCCGGCGCCGAATTCAACGCCCACGCTGCCATCGAGCACATCGAGGAAGTCGGCGCGCGGCCCGCCCGAAAAACTGAGGTCGAAGTCCACGGTCATTACCTTGCTCACGATACCCGGCGCAAAACCGAGTCGCGCCATCGTTCGTTCCACGTCGCTGCTCGTCAATGACCCGGTGGAAAAGGTACGGCCGCCCAGGGGATCCGTATCATCGAATATCCAGCGGCCGGTGGCAGCAATCTCGAAGGTGTCATCGTTGGTCGCGATCCGTGTTGCCTCCAGACCTTCGGGAATGCGTAGCACATCTGCCTCGATACTCCCGAAATAGCGATTACCCAGGGCAAAGTCGCTCGCCTTGAGCGTGATTGGAGGCAGTGTCCTGGGATCCAGCACCGAATCGTCCCTGGGAGACACCTCGTCGCCGGGCATATGCAGCCGCTCCATCTCGACCGCCATGGCGCGGTCCGTATCGAAATCGTACGGCACGAACACGGAACCGACGACATGCTCCCCTTCGACCTGCACGAGCCAGTCGCGGGCGCTGCGATCGACGCGAACATGATGTCCCTGCAAATGCTGGCCGACGGCGAACATGTCTTCGATCACGAGATCGATTGATCGAATACGCTCGGCAACACCGCCCCTGCCCTCGCCACTCCGCGACAACGCCAGCCAGTCATCGAGGCGCACGGTCGTCGTCGAGCCACGAATGTGCAGGCCGCGCGTTTCCGCGCCATTCATGACGTCGCCGCCCATCGTCACGACGCCACGATCGAGGTCCCAGAGATCTTCCGACTCGTTGAAGGCGATTTGCCAGGCAACAAGATTCTCCGCAAATCCCGCACTTTCGATGACGTTTTCGTCAACAAAGCGAATATCACCTCGAACTTCGAGTGCAGTATCTGCGGACTTGCCAACGGGCGCGGGCAATTCGATGCCCAGTCCTTCGAGATCGGACTCAATCTGGATTGTAAACGGCGGCGGCACATCGCTGTCGCCAGCAGGAAACAATATGCGCGACTTGTAGGCCGTGCTGCCGCTGATCAGTCCCTCGAGCGGCAGACCCAGCTCGCTGACGATGGCCTCGGCCGTTGCGACACCTTCGGTAGTGGCCACGACCCTGAAACGCTCGTCCTCTGACATCCCGAGGTCAATCGTCACCGACTCGCCCAGGAAGGTTGCACCCAGCGCCTCGCTGGATATGTCATCGCGCATGATCGTCACCTCGCCGGCCAGGTCGGTCACCGTAGGACCGAATCCTTCGATCGCCAGCGTGCCGTTATTGCTCCTCAGTCGGGCCGTAAAATCGAAGTCCTGGCGACTGAGCAGGGGCACGGTCAGGTTCAAGCCGAACGAGGCGTCACCCGTAACCGCAATTCGCTCGAGTTGGCCTCCGAATACGTCGGCAATCGGGCTCTGCGCAGTAAATGAACGAATTGTCTCGAGAGTGCCGGTCGAAAACGCTTCCATGACCAGCACCGGCTTGCGCAGATCCGCGATCTCTATCCTGGCATCGACCACCCGGTTGCCTGCGCTGCGGCCCTGGTTGCGTACCGAGTACAGGCGGGTGTTTTCGAGCACGACCTCCATGTCCGATTGCATCGAGCGCGGCCAGCGGGGATGGTAGTTGAAGATCAGGTTCCGCAGCGTTGCCTCGACCAGGAAACGACCCTCGCCGTTGTCGAACGGAAATTTGTCCAACGGGCCGTTGAGTAGCGTCGTGCCTCTGGGAATCGATCCCTGCACGAAAGCTTGCTGAAACCAGTCGTAAAGTACCGGCTTGACGATCCTGGCCGGTATGAGCTTACTGACCTCCGCGACGTCGTTGATGCTCCAGGAGCTGGCAAGATCGATCACCGGAGACGAGCCGTCCCCCTCTATCGTCAGTTGCACGCTGCTCTCGCTGTCAAAAACGTCGTTGCTGATGCGGATACCATCTGACAGGATCGTGGTGCGCGCATCACTGTGACGCCAGATCACGGTGCCTTCAGCGAAGGAGATGTCGACCGGCTCGGCGAAGTATGCTGGCAGGTCGGCCGTCATATCGGTCGATCGGATTTCCAGCCGGCCACCGAGACTGTTGGCACGCACGAGGCCGGAAAATCCGCGTAGGCCCGGCCGCTCGTCGCGGACCGCAATGCCCACATTGTCAAGCTGGGCCTCGACATCAAAGCCCGGTGAATCGGTATCGACGTCCGAGATCGTGGCGACGAGACCTGTAACGACACCCGAAACTTCGCTCTCGAGCAGCGCTTGTCGTTGTTCAGGCGCAAACCATGGGGCGAACAGGTCGAGATCGTCGAGCTTAAGGTAGGAAGCGCGTAAATCGAGCATGACCACTTCGCCATTGGCAAGTGTGCTGGCTTCGACGCGCACTCGCGCTTCGGGCCATTCGTGCCGGGGCGTCACGATACGGAACTCTTCGGCGGCCACAAGCCAGCTGTCGTCGGTGGCATTGAATTCGAACCGACCCTGCAAGTCGAAAGACTCGTCTCCTTCAACAGCAATTCCCGCGAGATCTATCTCGGCGCTGGCGCTGCGGATGCGACCATCAGCATAGGCAAGTGACAGGTCCAGGTCACCGCTACCCGAAAGCAGTTCCTGATCGCCGATCCCCTGGATCTTCGTCCAGCCCGCAAGATCGACATCCGGCGCTTCTATGGCGATGTCCCAGTGCCGCTCCTCGGGCGGCACGGTCAGCAGTTGCGTCGCTGACAGCTCGAGCTGCCGGCCCAGGTCCTCGGGCAGGCGAATATCCGCATCCAGCGCCAGCCTGTTACCGTCAGCGCTGGCGACCACGCTCGTTACATCGAAAAACCGGGGCCGCTCGTCGCCAGGCTGCAGGAATATGATCTCGATGTCCTCGCCGACGACGACGATATCCGACAGGGCATCAGCTTCGCTCGTGCGCGGTCCGATCAGGCTTGCGGCCGGGCTCCCCTGCACCCACCAGCGACCGTCTTCCAGCTGTCGCACCTCGATACTGGTGCCGCTGATGACGACCCGGTCGACCAGCAGCTGACGATCGACGAGCAGGCGCGTAACAGCAACGCCCACGCGCACCTCCTTGGCGGCGACGACTCGCGCCTGGGTACCGGGCCGAACGAGTTCGGTGTCGTAGAACTCGAGTTCCGGACCACTGAGACCCCAGCGCGCATCCATACCAGAGAACTCGACTTCCATGCCGAGCGCCGTGCTGGCCCAGCCTTTGATCTCTTCCTGGTACTCAGGCAGCCGCGGCAGGAACAATCGAAACAGCCCGACCGCGATCGCAAGCGCGATGACGACGCCAGCCGCCGCGTAGGCAACAATTTTCAGCAGTCGTCGCAGGAAAGATTTCATGTCTCGCCGATCACATCAGGCCCTACATCAATACGACGTCAAACTGATCCTGCAGGTACAGTGACTCGGTCTGCAGACGGATCGATTTGCCGGTTTGTTCTTCGAGTTCGGCCAGGCTGCGTGCCTGTTCATCGAGCAACAGTTCGATGACGTCTTCGTGAGCGAGCACGCGCACCTCATCGAATTCGAACTGCCGCGACTGGCGAATGATTTCGCGAAATATTTCGAAGCACACGGTCTCGGCCGTCATGACAAAACCGCGACCGCTGCAGCAGGGGCAACCCTCGCAGAGCACATGCTGCAGGCTCTCGCGATTTCGCTTGCGCGTCATTTCGACGAGGCCGAGCGGCGACAAGGGTGTGATCTGATGACGCGCATGGTCCCGGGCCAGCGACTGTTCGAGAACATGCAGGACGTTCTCGCGATGGTCGGCCTCTTCCATGTCGATGAAGTCGATGATGATGATCCCGCCCAGGTTGCGCAGGCGTAATTGACGTGCAATGGCGACGGCGGCCTCGAGATTGGTCCTGTAAATCGTCTCCTCGAGGTTGCGATGACCCACGTAACCACCCGTATTGACGTCGACCGTGGTCATCGCTTCGGTCTGGTCAAAAATAATATAACCTCCGGATTTTAAGGGTATATTCCTATCGAGAGAGCGACGAATCTCGTCTTCGATGCCATGCAGGTCGAAGATCGGCCGACGTCGCCGATAAAGCTCTATTTCGGGCCCGGGTTCAGGCAAGTATGTATTTGCGAATTCCTGCATAGCCTCGAAATCCTGCTCCGAATCAACCAGGACGCGTTCGATGTCGCTGGTGACCATGTCCCTGAGGACCCTGAGCGGCAGCGACAGATCCTCATTCACGAGTGTTTTTACCGCACTCTTGCTGCACCGTTCCTTAACGACATCCCAGAGCCTGAGCGTGTACTTGAGGTCGGCAAGCAACGTTGCCTTGTCGACGCCCTCGGCAACGGTTCGCACGATGGCGCCGCAATCGAGTTCTCGCTCCGCGAGAATTTCCTCCACCATGGTGCGCAGCCGCTCGCGTTCGGCCTCGTCCTCTATACGGGCCGATATGCCAACCGAATTGCTGCGTGGTAGCAGCACGATGTGCCTCGACGGCAGCGTGATGAAGGTCGTCAGTCTTGCTCCCTTGTTGCCGAGCGGATCCTTGACCACCTGCACCATGATTTCGTCGCCTTCGCGCACCAGGTCGCGGATGTTGGCGACCTCTTCGGACTCCGCACCTGGCGCCTTGCCGGCGATGTCGGAGGCGTGCAGGAAGGCCGTGCGGTCCAGGCCGATATCGATGAATGCGGCCTGCATGCCGGGCAAAACGCGCAGCGCCTGCCCTTTGTAGATATTGCTGATGAGGCCGCGTCGCGCAGAGCGCTCGATGTACACTTCCTGCAACACGCCGTTTTCGAGCAACGCTGCGCGCACCTCGCTGGAGGTCACGTTGATCAGTATTTCTTCTTTTAATGACTCATCGGTCATTGTCTTCGTCCCGAACCTGTGGCGGCAAGATGTGCACACCGACGGCATGCAACAGCTTTATAGTCTCGAAAACGGGCAGGCCCACTACGCCTGAATAGCTGCCCTCGATATTCTCGACAAATGCCCCGCCAATTCCCTGTATCGCATAGGCTCCTGCCTTGTCGCGGGGCTCCCCACTTTGCCAGTATGCGCGCGCTTCGTCCCGACTGATATCCCGGAATTGCACATCGGTTGCGCTGAGCACCGCCTGTACGCCGTTCGCCCCGCGCACAGCCACCCCTGTAATGACCGAGTGTTGGCGTCCCGACAGGCGCATCAGCATCGCAACCGCATCTTCCTCGTCCCTCGGTTTGCCGAGCGCAACGTGGTCCACGACGACCGCCGTATCGGCGCCGATGACGACATCCGATTCGCCGACGTCGAGAGCCAGGGCTTTTGCCCTTGCCAGCCGCAATACCATGTCTTCCGGCGATTCGGCGGCCAGTGGCGTCTCATCCACTTCCCGGCTCCTGACCTCGAATGTGAAACCGAGCGCGGCGAGGATCTGCTGCCGGCGCGGCGATGACGAAGCCAGGTAAAGCGCAGGAGTCATGTATCAGGCCCGGTGATAGGGATGTCCGCTGTGCATTGACCACGCGCGATATAGCTGTTCCGCGACCAGCACTCGCGCCAGGCCATGCGGCAGCGTCATCGAAGACAGCGACCAAGTGAAATCCGCCCGCCGGCGGCACGCGTCAGACACGCCGTCGGGACCGCCGATGAGCAGGCAAAGATCACGGCCGTCCTGTTGCCAGTCAGCGAGTTTCGATGCAAGCCCCTTACTACTGAGCGGTTTGCCGCGCTCGTCGAGCAACACAAGCTGCTCAGCGTCCTGCAATCTCGCGATCACCTGCTCCCCCTCGGCTTCCATCGCCTGGCGGGACTTGTCATTCTTGCCACGCCGCACGGTAGGAATCGTGTCGAGCCGAAACTTCCACTCGCGCGGGAAGCGCTCGGCATAGCTCTTGTACGCGTCGTTGACCCACGCGGGCTGACGATCGCCTACGGCAAGGAGTCGAATGTGCACGAGCTAGCCGTCAGTGGCCGTCGCGTCCCCCGTCGGGACAATCGACCAGAGCTTCTCCAGATTGTAGAACTCACGCACTTTCGGAAGCATGACGTGAACCAGCGTGTCCTGCAGGTCCAGCAACACCCATTCACCACCGTCTTCACCTTCGACACCGATAGGCCGATGGCCAGCCTCCTTCGCTTTCTCAGTGACGTTGTCGACCAGCGCCTTGACGTGACGATTCGATGTGCCGCTCGCAACGATCATGTAATCGGTTACCGTCGTCATGTTACGTACATCGAGTCTGACGACGTCCTTTGCCTTGATGTCGTCAAGTGCCTCGATCACCAGGTCACTGAGTTGTTCGCTGTTCATACGTGGTTCTCACTCGTGTTCAAATCTCGCCTCCTGGGGAATAACAGCCACTCGTGTAAATTTCGTCCCGCACCGCATCCGGCATCAGGAACCTGGGATCCCGGCCGGCCGCCACGAGATCCCGTATCTCGGTCGATGAAATCTCGAGCTGCGTCACTGCGTGGATGTGAATACGCCCATGCACCTCGTTGTGCAGATCCTCGACGCGATGCGTACCATGTTCGGCGATCAGTTCGCCCAACGGACCGATGTCGGGCGCTTTCCAGCCCGGGCGGTGCGCAACCACGATGTGCGCGACATCGAGAATTTCGTCCCAGCGATGCCAGTCGTGCAGTCCCAGGAAAGCGTCCATACCAAGAATCAGACCCAATGCACGCTGCGGAAATTCCCCGCGCAATTCGGTCAGCGTATCAATCGTATAAGACGGCCCGGTACGCCGCAGTTCGCGATCATCCGCCACAAAACCGTCCTCGCCCGCCACGGCAAGTTCGACCATGCGCATGCGCTCGGCGGCCGGCGCATACGTTTTGCCGCGATGCGGCGGATCGGCACAGGGAATCAAATGCACATGCGCGAAGCGCAAGGCCTGCAACATCTCGAAAGCGGTTCTCAGGTGGCCGTAATGGATGGGGTCGAACGTGCCGCCAAAAACTCCGAGTGGCGTCATGCTCGCGCCATTCCTACGACGATATCAGTCGCCATCTGCCAGGGATCGCCACCGCGCTGTCCCTTGGCTGCAGCGTCGGCGCGACCGGAAACCTTGAGCATGCGATGAAAGTCGCCGTGCTGGTGTCGACCGATGCAGCTGCGGAGAAGACCTTGTCGATTACGCCAGACGCCGTTCCTTTGCATCGCCCCGCCGAGATCGCCGCCCTGGCGAACGACGTCGTCCAGCGATGACAAGGTTCGCAATTCGCGAGTCAGCGCCCACATGACAATGACGGGTTCGACGCCCTCGGCCCGCAATCCACCCAGAATCTTCACGGCTCGCGCAGCATCGCCGGCCAGTGCGGCGTCGGTGAGTTTGTAGACGTCGTAGCGGCTGCTGTTGGCCACCGCATTATTGACATCTGCAGCGCTGACAGGACCTTCGCCCAGCAGCAGGCGCAGCTTCTCGATTTCCTGCCCGGCGGCCAGCAGGTTTCCCTCGACCCGGTCGGCGATCAACGTTACGGCATCGCGTTCGGGCTTGAGACCCACGCTGCGCATGCGACTGGCGATCCAGCCGGGCAATTCACGAAGACCGACCGGCCAGATGGGCAGGTTCACGCCTTTCTGCCCGATCGCTTTGGCCCATTTCGAGGCGCTGGCACTTTTGTCGAGTTTCGGCGCTGTAACGATGAACAGCGTATCCGGGCCCGACGCCTCAACGAGTTCGATAATAGCCGCGCCACCTGCCCGGCCGGGTTTGCCGGTCGGCAGGCGCAGCTCGATGATTCGTTGTTCCGCGAACAACGACAGGTTGCCGCTCGACGCCGTTAGTTGCGCCCAGTCGAAACCCGTCGTCGCGACATGCAGCTCGCGCATACCGAAGCCCCGCTCGCGCGCCGTTTCACGAATCGCATCGAGTGCTTCGTCTACGAGCAGGTGTTCGTCGCCCGTGACGAGGTAACAGGGAGCAAGGGATTTCTTGAGATGAGCCGAGAGCTGATTCGCCTGAATCTTCAAGCAATCTGCTCCATGCTGATGGACTCGCCTTCGAGCAGTACCGGTATACCGTCGTTCACGGGATACACGCGCTTGCCGTCGTCGGTCACGAGCGCCTCAGAAAGCGCTTCCCTGACCTTTGTACCCTCATGATTCACCAGGCCACCCGCGCCTATTGCGGCGTTGACCTTCTGCAACTGGTCTTTTTTCATGACCGACAGCCCCTTGTGGCTGACCGGGCAGCGCAATATCGTCAATAATCGCTTGTCCATAGGCGTATTGTAGCGCCTCAGTAGCGCTTCAGCACGGCCGCGACCTCGATATGGCCGATCGATTCCGCCGCCTCGATCGCGGCTGGCAGATCCTCGCGCTGCGGCTTCCAGCGCTCGTCGATGAGGCGGCAGCGCTGTATCAGCTTGACGGCCGCAACGCGCTCGCCGTAATGCAACATATCGTGCAGATAGTGTTGGGCAAAAAACAGCGCGTGATCCTGGCTCTCCCATGCGAGCATGCGCCTGAAATACCAGGCCCAGGCAGTAACGGGATCCGGATCCTCCTCTATCTGCGCGAAGATGTGCTTGAAGCCGCCCGCGCGATTATCCCTGCTAATGAAGCCATAGGCATGGTTGAGCGCGTACGTGCGCGCCTTTTCGAGATCCTGGTCGATGTCCTCGGCGGTCTTCTCGAGAGGCACGGGAATATCCACATCGTCGACGAGACCGTACGGCTCGATAAGGCTACCCACGAGAGCAAAAAACGAAAACGAAAGGACGAGTTGTACGAGGCTTGCCAACATGGACGGCAGCACTTCAGCTTCCACGGACAACCACGCGGCGACAACGAGAAATGCCGTGGCCATCCAGAAAGTGTTGCCACATTGTTTCAGCAGGCGATACAGAGCGACGGGATTGAGACTCTGTAAAGGAGACTGCGTGATCGCGAGAACCGCGATGGAGGCCGGAAAGAATGCGCTCGCGAATAGTACCGGTACGATCGCCCAGCGCGTGCCGAATCGTTGTGCGGTCTCGATCGTCAACGATATGAGCAAGAACGCTACGGGAACGGGGAACAGCGTCCAGGCGTTACCGAACCAGCGAAAGAAATCGACGTCGGGAGTCGCGGGGGTGGCTGCGCGGGCGCGCGCCTCGAGCACGATCATCTGGTAACGGAAAACGGCTGGTATGACGACGATCATCAGAAACAGGCCCAGCAGCCCGGCCGCGCTTGCGAGCATCAGCAACAGCCAGAAGACGAGCAGCGGCACCAGCACGGCTGGTTCCGCAAGGGGATAGATAATCGCCCTGAAGACGTCAATCGGCTTCATCGTCGTCCTGCACGACCCCGGGCACAGGGTCATAACCCGAACCGCCCCAGGGATTGCAGCGGCCGATACGCTTCGCCGCGAGCCAACTGCCACGCAACACCCCGTGAGCTTGCAGCGCCTCTATCGCGTACTCGGAACAGGTCGGTTGAAATCGACAGTTGCCACCGAGCCAGGGGGAAATCGCAAACCTGTAGAACTTCACCAGCCAGATCAGCGGCCGAGCCAGGACGCGGCTGATCGCATTCGGCATCAGGCTGCCTGCAAGGCCTCGGTCGCAAAGCCACGGATCGCCTTGAGCATTGACGACAGACCGTTACTGCGAGTCGGGCTCAGGTGGCTCTCGAGCTGCAGCGCCTTGACGAAATCGGGTGGCGTGTCGAGGATATCCTGCGGGCGGCGGCCGCTGTAAAGACGTAGCAACAATGCGATCAGTCCGGAAACGATCGCGGCGTCGCTGATCGCGCGAAACTCGAGCCGGTCGCCCTTTGCTTCGGCGACAAACCAAACCTGCGACTGGCAACCTCGAATGCGATTCTCTTCGGTGCGCAGCTCCTCGGGGAAGTCTGGCAAACGACGGCCCAGATCGATCAGGTACTGGTAGCGATCCATCCAGTCTTCGAAGAAACTGAACTCGTCGATGACTTCCTGCTGCGCGAGTTCGACTTCGTTGCTCATCATCAACCGCTCCGGCGCCAGGTCGTGCCCTCGCGGCCATCCTGGATCGTGACGCCGCCCTCGGCAAGCCGGTCGCGTATCGCATCGGCTTTCTCGAAATCGCGGGCGACCTTGGCCGCATTTCTCTGTTCGATGAAAGCCTCGATCTCGTCGGCCGACAGCTGCCCTTCGACATGACCGGCAAACCAATCCTCGGGATCCCCCGATAGCAGGCCCATGAGCTCGCCGGCCGCGTACATCTGCGCGGCCAGCGACTCGATCTCTGCCGGATCACTTGCCTTGTTCAGGCGCCGGGCAAGCGCAAAAAACTCGGCAAGCGCCTTGGGCGTATTGAGGTCATCTTCGAGCGCCGCCACCAATGCCTCGGGCACCTTGGCGGCCGCCCGGACTTCGTCAGGCACGTCGATGCCCCGAATCGCACCGTAGAGCCGGTCCAGCATCTTGCGCGCCGACTCGATCGTCTCGGCCGACCAGTCAAGCGGCTGCCGATAATGCGCACCGAGCAACGCCAGGCGTATGACCTCGCCCGGTATCGTCTCGACGAGGTCATGCACGAGCAGCACGTTCCCGAGCGATTTCGACATCTTGGTCTCGTCGATGCTCAGGAACCCATTGTGCAACCAGTAACGCGCGAACGGCGCGCCATCGTGAGCGCAGGCACTTTGCGCGCATTCGTTCTCGTGATGCGGGAACACGAGATCCTGGCCACCTGCATGAATGTCTATCGTGTCGCCCAGGTGCTGTTCGGCCATCGCGGAGCATTCGATGTGCCATCCCGGCCGCCCGCGGCCCCACGGCGAGTCCCAACCCGGCAGTTCAGGCGTGGACGGTTTCCACAACACGAAATCATGCGCCGCCTTCTTGTACGGAGCGACCTCGACGCGTGAACCCGCGATCATCTCGCGCAAGTTTCTCTTCGACAGCTCGCCATAGCGGTCGTACGAATCCACGTCAAACAGCACATGCCCGTCGGCTTCGTAGGCAAAGCCCTCGTCGACGAGCTTCTCTATCATCCGGATCATGACGTCGATGTGCTGCGTTGCCCGCGGCTCAATGTCGGGCGGCTGCACGCCCAGCGCACCCATGTCGTCGTTGTAGGCCTTGATATAGCGGGCCGTGATCTCGTCGATCGGCTTGCCCGTTTCGATCGACGCCGCGTTGATCTTGTCATCAACGTCCGTGATGTTGCGCGCGAACGTGAGCTTGTAATGGCGCCGCAATACGCGAGCCAGCAGGTCGAATACGACAGCCGGCCTGGCGTTGCCGATGTGCGCATAGTTGTAGACGGTCGGCCCACACAGGTACATCGTCACCTCGCCCTCTTTGAGCGGCTCGAAGGGGACTTTCTTGCCCTGGAGCGTGTCGTGTAGCTGTATGGTCATGGAATCTCTGGCCGGTCGTTAAAAAACGCAATCATAGCAATATTGCTGCCCGCCGCTACGATCGGTATTCTTCCGGGCCGCAAAAACATTCTTCGAGGAATTCCAATGTCTGTTGCGCCAGTCAGATTTCAAGCCCGCGAGTCGATCGAGCAAGTCGAGGAAGGCGACGATCTTGCCCCGAAGTTCGACGATCGCGGCCTGATTACGGTCGTCACGACGGACTTCCAGACGGGTGAACTACTGATGCAGGGCTTTATGAACGCCGAGGCGCTGCAACTGACGATCAGCTCGGGCGAGGCGCATTACTACAGCCGCAGCCGCCAGGTGCTGTGGCACAAGGGCGCGACGAGCGGCCTCGTGCAAACAGTAAGGGAGCTCCTTGTCGACGACGACCAGGATTGCATCTGGTTGCGCGTGGACGTGGCGGGCGGCGCCAGCTGTCATGTCGGCTACCGCAGCTGCTTTTACCGCAAGGTACCTGTTGGCAGCGACTTTGCGGCGAAACAGGCAGAGGGTCACGTCGAGCTCGAATGGACTGAAACCGAAAAGGTATTCGATCCTGACGAGGTTTACGGCGACGCGCCAAATCCCACTATTCTGTGATCACCCGGTAACCGGGCCATCTTATCCACCACAAGCGATCGGCCAACATGCTTCGTTGGCGGACTGTCTCGCTACGCTCGCTTTATGTCCTGCCAACGAACATCTTGTCCGCTCGCTTACGGTCCATGACATGGACGATTGCGGCGAGCATGGAGATATCGCACCAAGCGAGTTATCGAAGATTGTCCGAGCGACTGCGACATCTCCGTGATCGCCGCTGTTGTGCGAAGTTTGGACCGTGCCTGAACGGGTGATCAGAACTTCCCTTCAGCGTCATGTCGCCGCTTCTGGCGTCGTCGTTGCGCGGCAGGCTGCGGTTCCCGGTACGCTATCGCTCGCGCCTGTAGCGCATATTCGATCGTGCCAATCATCCACAGGAAGTAGCCGATCAACTCGATGAATTCCTCTACCGCGAGCTTGATGACGCGCTGATACGCATCACCGAGTATCGACATCCACAGTGGCTCATGGCCGACGAGCCGGACGAATGCAAACAGGACGACGGCGCCGGCAAACAGCAATGTCAGCCCGGGTGACGGCCAGATACGGGCAAGCCCGACGTTTAGCCGTCTTCGGTGTCGATAGGTATACGCGATCAGCAATGCGCCGACAATCACGATCAGCACCTGCCAGAAGTTGTCGATAACGTAGCGATCGAGGAAGAAGTCGAGCTCGCGAATCAGAAACGCCAGCGCCATGCCGCCGAAACCGAATGCGATCGGCCGTTGCGATGGGCAGTATTTCGCTACCCAGGCCATGATCACGCCGCAGGCGCCGAGAATGATGGCCTGGATGATCTCGACCGGAGAGAACTCGCTGGTGCCGTACACGTCGCTGTCGCTCAGGAATATGTGCATCTTGAGGCTGCCTGGCGACCAGATTTCCATCTGCGTCAGCGCCCAGGTGATGAACGCAACCGCGACAAAGTAAGCGAGGTACCGAAACCAGACCATACGAAACTATACACCGCTGTCGCGCTTATGCTCTGAGATCAAAAGTAGGTGCCTCGTCTTCGGTTATAAGCCTATGATCTAGAAGAAATTGCCTGGCGTCCCCGGCGTCTTCGGCAAACCACGCGCGGGTACTGCCCAGCCGAAAACTGTAACCCCAGGCATCCATATCTTCCATGATGCGATCGCGGCCGGCGCCCGGAATCCTGTCCGCCAGAAGGATCTGCAGGTAGCACACGGCGGACTCCTCGAGATCATCGCCGCCGGCGTCCCGGTCCAGCGTCTCTCGGCGAGCCGCGCTCATACAGACGATATGGCTGGTCTCGTGCAGCAAGGAGTGCACGGGTGTGTCGTTACGCACGTAGACCTTGTTACGGACGATGCCCGCCTCGCTGTCGCCCCAGAAACTACCCGTGATCGGCGCGCCATCGTCGCAGACGACCAGTTCCAGTTCATAGCAACGCAGCAGAGACTCCAGCGCCGTGACCGGGATGTCCCCGACGTACAGCATGGAATCCTACAGCGCAGAGATCTGCTTCAGGACAATGCGCACGAGGTCATCGACGCAGGCATCACGCAACAATTCCTCCTCGTGCGCCTTGCCGAGAACCAGCAACTCGTCGTAGGTGTAGTCCTTTGTCACGGTCAATGTCTGCGGTTCCAGAAGTCGATTGCTGCCATTATCGATGTTGTAACGGATCGTGTAGTACACCTCATACTCGGTCGGTACATTTCGTGCCGACACCGATAATACTCGCTGATCGGTTTCATCAAACGTAATTGAAAGTGTCGCTGTCGCATCGGCGGGCGAATCGACGATATTGACGCCGGCCTCCTGCAATTCGATGCGCAGCTCGCGATAGAACAGGCTGTGTCGATCGTCGGTCGCGATATACGTCCGCTGCATTTCTGCCGGCGTCGTCAAGGCGCCCTGCAAATGAAATCCGCACCCGGAAATCAGTACTGCGAGAGCAACTGGCAGCAGCCTAGACAACGATGTTTACCAGCCTGCCGGGCACAACGATGACCTTGCGTATGTCCTTGCCATCAATGAAACGCTGTACGTTGGCATCGGCAACCGCCAGTTTCTCGATCGTCACCTCGTCGGCATCCGCGGGCACGGAGACGCGTGCACGCAGCTTGCCGTTCACCTGCACGACCAGCTCGATCTGCTCCATCTCGAGGGCCGATTCATCGACCTCGGGCCAGGTCTGGTCGATCAGCGGCGTCTTGTGGCCAAGCTCGCGCCACAAAGCGTGACAAATATGCGGCACGATGGGTGACAGCATCAACACAACGGCCTCCAGCGCCTCGTGCTTTACAGCACGGCCGGCATCCGAATCACTGTCCAGCTTGTTGACGGCGTTGAGCAATTCCATGGCCGCCGCGACGGCTGTATTGAAACTATTGCGCCTGCCGATGTCATCGCTGATCTTGGCAATGGTCTGGTGCGTCTTGCGGCGCAGTTCCTTGTCCGCCTCGTCGAGAACACCCGGGTCAATACTGACTACGGGCCCGACCGCCGCGTGCTCGACGACAGCGTTCCAGAAGCGTTTGAGGAAGCGGAAACTGCCCTGCACGCCATCGTCGGACCATTCCAGCGCCTGCTCGGGCGGCGCGGCGAACATCATGAATAGGCGCACCGTGTCGGCGCCGTATAGTGCGATCAGTTCTTGCGGATCGACGGTGTTGCCCTTGGCCTTTGACATCTTCGCGCCGTCTTTGAGGACCATGCCCTGCGTCAACAGGTTGGCGAATGGCTCCGATTCTTCGGTCAGGCCTTCATCGCGCATGACGCGCTGGAAGAAACGCGAGTACAACAGATGCAGGATTGCGTGCTCGATGCCCCCCGTGTACTGATCGACAGGCGTCCAATAGGCGGCCCGTTCGTCGAGCATTGCCTCGTTATTGTCGGGGCAGGCATAGCGCGCAAAGTACCAGGAAGACTCGACAAAGGTATCGAAAGTATCGGTCTCGCGACGTGCGTCCTTGCCACACCGCGGGCACTTCACTTCGTAGAATTCGGGCATTTCCCTGAGCGGCGAACCGACGCCCGTAAACTCGACGTCTTCGGGCAGCACCACAGGCAACTGGTCCTCGGGCACGGGCACCGCGTCACAGTCGTCGCAATAAATGATCGGGATCGGCGCGCCCCAGTAACGCTGTCGCGACACGCCCCAGTCGCGCAGGCGATAATTGACGGTGCGGCCGCCACGGCCAGTTTTCTCGAAGTGGTCCGCGATCGCATTGAAAGCACCGTCGAAATCGAGACCGTCGTAGTTACCCGAGTTGACGAGCACGCCTTTGTCGACGAATACAGCCGCCTGGATATCGATCTCGGTACCGTCAGCGGGTGCAATGACCTGCTTGATTTCGATGCCGTGCTTTTTCGCGAACTCCCAGTCGCGCTCATCGTGTCCCGGCACGGCCATAACGGCACCCGTGCCATAGCTCATGAGTACGAAATTCGCGACCCATAGTGGCACTTCCTCTCCGGTCAGCGGATGGATGGCCGAGATGCCCAGCGGCATGCCCTTCTTCTCCATTGTCTCGAGCGTCGCCTCGGCCGCATCAGTCTTCCTGCACTCCTCGACAAACTCCGCGATGTCGGCATCATCGGCCGCTACTTTCGTCGCGAGAGGATGTTCGGCCGCAACCGCCATGTACGTGACGCCCATCAGCGTGTCCGGGCGTGTCGTGTAGACCGTCAACGGCTCGGCTTCACCCGCGACGTCAAACGAGAGCTCGACGCCTTCCGAGCGGCCGATCCAGTTGCGCTGCATGATTTTGACCGAGTCGGGCCAACCCGGCATGCAATCGAGTTCGTCGAGCAGCTCATCGGCATAGGCCGTAATCTTCATGAACCATTGCGGAATTTCCCGCCGTTCGACGAGCGCGTCGGAGCGCCAGCCGCGACCGTCGATAACCTGCTCGTTGGCAAGCACGGTCTGGTCGACGGGGTCCCAGTTCACGACCGAGTTCTTGCGATATACGAGTCCTTTCTCGAACATCTTCGTAAATAACCACTGCTCCCAGCGGTAGTACTCGGGCCGGCATGTCGTAACTTCGCGACTCCAGTCGTACGCGTACCCCAGCCGATTGAGCTGACCGCGCATATCTTCGATGTTCTTGTAAGTCCATTCGGCCGGCGGCACGCCGCGTTGAATGGCGGCATTTTCGGCCGGCATGCCGAAGGCGTCCCAGCCCATTGGCTGCAGGACGTGTTTGCCCTGCATCCGCTGGTAGCGAGCAATGACGTCGCTGATCGTGAATACACGCACATGACCCATGTGCAGCTTGCCGCTCGGGTACGGGAACATCGTGAGGCAGTAGAATTTTTCCTTGTCCGGGTTTTCGCTGACTTCGAAACTGCGAGCGTCGGCCCAGTGCTGCTGGGCCTCGAGCTCGATGACCTCGGGCTTGTACGGGGTGCTCATTGGTATTGCTGTTTGCTCGTGAAAAAACGCAAGCCTACAGGAACAGGTCGACTAGAGGCTAGCGCTGCTGCGAATCCAGAAGATGCCGAGGATCGCGAGACACAAGCCGATGATGCCCCAGTTGCCCGTCGATGCATAAGGCGTCATGCCGGTTCGCGGCTCGACATCGGCCGTCATGAGTTCGGCCTCGAATTGCCTGCCAGTCTGCAACAGCTCGCCGCGGGCTCCGATGAATGCACTGATGCCCGTATTCGTCGACCGGACGGCGTAGCGGCCAACCTCGAGAGCCCGCATGCGCGCAATCTCCAGGTGCTGGTGGGGCGCGATCGAATCGCCGAACCAGGCGTCATTGCTGACATTGATCAGCAGCGTCGCTTCCGGCAGCGCATACAGCTGCTCCGCTCCGTAGGAATCCTCGTAGCAGATCGCGACGGCCAGCCTGGCGCCATTGGCAGCCACCAGTAATGGCTGCACATCTTCTCCCGCGGTCAGGTCCGAGTGCGGCAGATTCTGCATCTTCATCCACTCGCGTACACCGTCGGGCACAGGGAAATACTCGCCGAACGGCACCAGGTGGCGTTTGCGGTAAGCCTGGCGCTGTTCGCCACCAACGATAAAGACACTGTTATATATGTGTCCTTCGGCACTGCGATCGTAGCTGCGCTCGAGAATGCCAAAGACCACGCTTAGCCCGTTTTCGCGGGCCTCGCGCTCGACCAGGCCGAGGTACTGTTCGACGCGGTCATCCACTGAAGGAATGGCGACCTCGGGCCATATCACGATCTCGCTGTCCGCAACGCTCAGGGTTGAGCTGCGGTAGAACTCCATGATGGGCAGCAGCTGGCTGCGATCCCATTTCTTATCCTGCGATACGCCAGCCTGCACGATGCTGACACGCGTGGGTTTGCCGGCCGGCTCGGTCCAGTTCACTGCCGACAGGGCAGCGCCAACGATCCATGGCAACAAGGCTGCGACCGTCGCAAACAACCGCACCCTGCCCGCTCCCATGAGCACAGCGATGATGGCCGACAGGCTGACCATGAGCATGAAAGATACGCCGTAGACGCCGAACACGGGCGCCCAGCCCGCCATTGGCGTGTCAATCTGTGCGTATCCGAGCGCGAGCCAGGGAAATCCCGTCAGTATCCAGCCACGCAGCCATTCGATGAATACCCACGCGGCTGGAGCAACGATCAGCAACAACAGCGGCTCGCCGTGCGAAAACCGGCTGATAAGCCAGCCGGCGATCGCGATCAGTGCCGCCATGATCAGCGACAGCCCGACCATCAGGAACAACGCGATCCACACCTCGGCATTGCCGAAGACGTGTACCGAGATGTAGATCCAGTACGTACCCGTGAGAAACATGCCCAGGCCGAACCAGAAAGCATGCCCGGCCGCGTCCCGGGGCGATACGGTCAGGCAGACGAACAGCAGCGGCAGCAGTAACAGCGGCGCCAGCAACGACAAGCCGAACGGCGCGAAACCCAACGGCATCGCGCAACCAAGCACGAACGCGATGAGTCGGCTTTTTCTCGGCTGGTCTGCGGCGAACAGGAATACAGGGTGCGTGTCTTTAGCCACGCGCGCTACTCACCATGTCTCTGCACTTGCAGCGCATCGATGCGCCGCTTGTCGGCCTTGATGACCGCAAACTCGAAACCACCGAAATCGACTTTCTCGCCGCGACGCGGCAGTCGCCCGAGTTCGTGCATGACGAGACCGCCGATCGTATCGTATTCCTCGTCGTCGAGTTCGCAATCGAAATACTCGTTGAAATCCTCGATACGGGTGAGCGCACGCACGGCAAAACTCGGTCTGCCGTTACGATCACCATCGGGACGAATGAACTCCGCCTCCTCGTGATCGTGCTCGTCGTCGATTTCTCCGACGATTTCCTCCAGCACATCTTCAATCGTCAGCAAACCGGCGACTCCGCCGTATTCGTCGACCACGATCGCCATGTGATTGTGACTGGCCCGAAATTCCTTGAGCAGTGCGTTGAGTCGTTTCGATTCCGGAATCACGGCGGCCGGCCGCAGCAATTTCTGGATCGTGACTTCCTTGGCGACATCGCTGCCGAAGTAGCGCAACAAGTCCTTGGCCAACAGGATGCCGAGCACTTCGTCGCGGTCTTCGCCGATCACAGGGAAACGCGAATGGCCTGACTCGACGATAAGGGCCAGGATCTCGTCGAACTCGTTCTCGATGTCGATCACGACCATCTGCGAGCGCGGCACCATAACGTCGCGTACCTGGGTCTCGGACACCTCGAGAACGCCGGAGAGCATACTCTTCTCTTCGGCATCGAGTTCGACTTCAGATTGGATAAAGGTCTGGATCTCGTCCCGGCTCCAGGGTTCACCCTTGAACGCACGCTTGATGCGTGCGACCAGTCCGGGTGCACCAGAGCCGCTGGTACTGGGAGGTTTTTCGTTCATAATCTGCAATTGTATCAGCTATCTACCGTGACTCTCCATACGGGTCCCGGAGACCGTATTGCCCGAGAATCGTCGTCTCGAGCTCTTCCATTTCGGCCGCGTCCGATGCGTTGCCGTGATCGAAGCCAACAAGGTGCAAAGTTCCGTGCACGAGCATGTGCGCCCAGTGATCGGCCACGGGCTTTCCCTGCTCCGCCGCCTCGCGGCTGACGACATCCGCGCAGACGACAATATCACCGAGCACTGTAGCCTCTTCAGCCGGCAGGCCGGCGAGCGGCCCGGCCGGAAAAGACAGCACGTTGGTCGGCTTGTCCTGTTGGCGATAATCCCGATTCAAGGCCTGTATCTCTCCTGTATCGACCACGCGAACGGATAATTCAGTGCGTGCGGCAAATTCCTGTCCCGACGCAAGCAACGCGCGAACGACCCAGGCCTCGATTTCCGCGGGCGGAAGAACGTCGTTGTTGTTGCAGGCAATCTGGACGTCGACGACTGGCGCGAAATCCTGACTCACGTGGCCGCGTCAGCCCGCCCGATCATTGTCTTCGTAGGCCTTCACTATGCGCTGCACGAGCTCGTGGCGCACGACATCCTTGCGAGTAAAAAAGGTAAACGCAACGCCCTTTACGCCGTCGAGGACCTCGGTAGCGTTCTTGAGTCCGGACTGCTGACCCGACGGCAAATCAATCTGCGTGATGTCGCCCGTAACCACGGCACGCGATCCAAAACCGATGCGCGTCAGGAACATCTTCATCTGCTCGACGCTGGTGTTTTGCGCCTCATCGAGAATCACGAAGGACTCATTGAGCGAGCGTCCTCGCATAAAGGCCAGCGGTGCGATCTCGATGACGTTGCGTTCGATCAGTCGCGTAACACGTTCGGCACCGACCATGTCGTACAGAGCGTCGTACATGGGTCGCAGGTAAGGATCGACTTTCTGCGACAGGTCACCGGGCAGGAAACCGAGACGTTCGCCCGCCTCGACTGCCGGCCGTACCAGTACGATGCGCCGCACTTGCTCGTTTTCCAGCGCGTCGACGGCGCAGGCCACTGCAAGATAGGTCTTGCCCGTTCCCGCCGGCCCGATGCCGAAGGCGAGGTCATGCTGCAGGATGTTTCTCAGGTACGCAGTCTGATTAGCGCCACGCGGCCGAATGAGCTTGCGACGAGTCTGAATACCGGCGACATGGTCCTCGCCTTCATCGTCATTGGTTGCCGCGTCGACATCAGTCATAAAAGACTCCTGCAACAGCATGTGCACTCGCTCGGGATCGAGTCGCTCGTTGTCCGTCATCTCGAACAGCGACAACAGGATGTCGCCGCCGACTTCGGCAGCACCGGGCGTTCCGGTTATCCGGAATCGATTTCCACGACTGGCAATTTCAACATCGAGGCGGCGTTCGATCTGCCGCAGGTGTTCATCGAATTGTCCGCAGAGATTAGCAAGGCGGACGTTATCGGCGGGCTCGAGGACTACGTCCCGAGAAATCTGGACAGCATTCAAGATCTGTATTCAAAACCTCTGTGCAGGAAGCCGCCTGTCCGGATGACAAGTGCGGTGCCATGCAGGCGCACGGCATGAAATCTATCAGGGCAATAGATCATTGACTGACAGGTTACCCTGAAGCGCGCGCCTTGGGAAGTGCCAGGCGGCCGCGCAACGAATTCGGTAACGCCTCTGTTATAACGACGTCCGCGAATTCGCCGATGAAGGACGCGTCCGCATCGAAATTAACCCAACGGTTGTTCTCGGTGCGCCCGGCGACCTGCATGTCGCTTTTCACGGACATTTTCTCGACGAGTACGCGTTGTGTCGTCCCGATCATGCCCCGGCTGATCTCGAGCGCCTGCTGGTTGATACGCGCCTGCAGAATCTGCAATCGCTGTTTCTTGACGTCCATCGGAGTGTCGTCTGCGAGACTTGCCGCGGGAGTCCCCGGGCGAGCGCTGTAGATGAAACTGAACGATTGGTCGAAACCGATGTCGGCCACGAGGTTCATGAGTGCTTCGAAGTCCTTGTCGGTTTCACCGGGGAAACCGATGATGAAATCCGAGGACAGCGAAATGCCCGGCCGCGCCTCGCGGAGTCTGCGGATCTTTTGCTTGTATTCGAGAATCGTGTGACCGCGCTTCATCGCGGCCAGCACTCGATCGGAGCCGTGTTGCACGGGCAGGTGCAGGTAGCTCGCGAGCTTGGGCACCTCCGCATACGCCTGGATGAGGCTGTCCGTGAACTCGACCGGGTGCGAGGTCGTAAAGCGAATACGCTCGATGCCCTCGATGGCGGCAACGTAATAGATAAGGGTCGCAAGGTCAGCGATCTCGCCATCGTGCATCGGGCCACGATAGGCATTCACGTTCTGACCGAGCAGGTTGACCTCGCGCACACCCTGGTCGGCCAGGGCCGCGACCTCGGCGATTACGTCGTCGAACGGCCGGCTGATTTCTTCGCCGCGCGTATAGGGCACGACGCAGAAACTGCAGTACTTGCTGCAGCCCTCCATGACCGACACGAATGCCGTTGGACCTTCAGCCCGCGGTTCGGGCAGGCGATCGAATTTCTCGATCTCGGGAAAGGAAATATCGACGACCGGGCGACTCGCCGAACCCTCGATGAGTTCGGGCAAGCGGTGCAAGGTTTGCGGACCGAAGACGACGTCGACAAACGGCGCGCGCTTCGTGATGCCCTCACCTTCCTGGCTGGCGACGCAACCACCAACACCGATCTTGATGCCCGGGTTCTTTTCCTTGAGCAATCGCCAGCGGCCCAGCTCGGAAAATACTTTCTCCTGCGCTTTCTCGCGGATGGAACAGGTATTGACAAGCAACAGGTCGGCATCAAGAGGCGAGTCGGTCAGCTCATAGCCGTGCGACTCGCGCAAAACGTCCGCCATCTTCTCCGAGTCATACTCGTTCATCTGGCAGCCCATTGTCTTGATGTACAACTTCATACCTGTTTTTTACTTGATGAAGCCCATGCTCTCAAGCTTGACGAGTATGCGGTGCGCCGCGAGGTCGGGCGATATGCCGATCGTATCGATGACCATCTCGGCGTTCTCGGGCACCTCGTACGGATCGCTGATACCCGTGAACTCCTTGATCTTGCCGGCCCGCGCAAGCGCGTAGAGACCTTTACGGTCGCGCTCTTCGCAAACCTCGAGCGGTGTCGCGACGTGGATCTCGACGAAGCCACCGAACGGCGAAATCGCTTCGCGCACCTGTCGCCGCGTTGCAGCATAGGGAGCGATAGGCGCACAGATTGCGATGCCACCATTCTTCGTGATCTCGCTGGCCACGTAGCCGATGCGGCGAATATTGAGATCGCGATGCTCTTTCGAGAAGCCGAGTTCGCTCGATAGGTTCTTGCGCACGATGTCGCCATCGAGCAGGCTGATCTGGCGGCCACCGATCTCCATGAGCTTCGACATCAGGGCATTGGCGATCGTTGACTTGCCGGAACCCGAGAGCCCGGTGAAGAACACGGTAAAGCCCTGTCGGTGCCGCGGCGGATGCGTGCGGCGCAGCTCATCGACGACCTCCGGAAACGAGAACCACTCCGGAATGTCGAGACCTTCCTGCAGACGACGGCGGAGCTCGGTGCCCGAAATGTTCAGAACGTTGTCGTCATCGGTGGCGTCGTCGATCGGGATGTACTGAGCCTTGTTCTCCGCATAGACCATCATGCGGAACGGCACCATTGAAATGTCCAGTTCCTTCTCGTGCTCTTTGAGCAGCTCCTGGGCGTCATAAGGACCGTAGAAGTCTTCGCCTTTCGAGTCCTTGCCCGGTCCGGCATGGTCGCGGCCAACAATGATGTGTGTACAGCCGTAGTTCTTGCGAATAATGGCATGCCACAGGGCCTCGCGCGGTCCGCCCATGCGCATGGCCAGCGGCAACAAAGACAAAGAAGTGGTCTGTTCGGGATAGTGCGCAAGGATGTGCTCGTAACAGCGCACGCGCGTGAAGTGATCGACATCGCCCGGCTTGGTCATGCCGACCACGGGATGGATCAGCAAATTCGCCTCGACTTCACGTGCCGCGCGCAGGGAGATCTCCTGGTGCGCGCGATGCATCGGGTTGCGGGTCTGGAAAGCCACGACCTTGCGCCAGCCCAGCTTCTTGAATCGATCTCGCATCTCGGACGGGCTGTCACGCAGGTGCTTGAAGTCGTAATGCGTCGGCGTCTCGACACCTGTGAGCTTGCCACCGACGTAGACCGGGTTGGCAATGTTGTTAAGATAGTGCACGGCCGGGTGCATCTCGTCGGTCGTACCGTAGACACCTTTCGCTTCGGCGGACTTGTCCGGCGTCCAGATATCACCGATCTCGAGCGTCGCGAGGATGACTCCCTCGAGGTCCCGAAGTGCAAGCTTGTCACCGCTCTTGATGGTCTCCGCGAATTCCTCGGTGACGTCCAGCGTGATCGGTACCGGCCAGAGCACACCACTCGTCAGGCGCATACCACTCACGACGGAATCGTAGTCGGCCTGGTTCAGAAATCCATCGAGCGGCGAAAACGCACCGTTCAACAATAACTCGATATCGCAAAGCTGACGCTCGCTAAGATCCCATGACGCATAGTCGCGCGCCGCCTGTTTTTCCGCCTCTGCCGCATCTGCATCGAGGTAGAGGTCTTTTAGTTCACCGCCATGTGGCTCCTTGAACGCACCCATTATGTAATTTTCCTTTTCGCTAAATCGAGAAGGCCGCGCAGCTTCTTATGCACCGCGCGGCCCGTGAATATCGTACTTGGGAAAGCTTCGCCTAGAACGGAATATCGTCGTCGAAGTCATCCGGTCCCGGTTGCGGAGGCGCACCGCCACCGCCGCCCTGGCCACCGCCGCTCTGGCCGCCGCCACCCTGGCCACCGTCGAACGAGCCGCCGCCACCGCCACCGCGGCCGCCGAGCATCTGCATCTCGTCTGCGATGATCTCGGTCGTGTAGCGGTCGTTGCCGTCCTGCCCTTGCCATTTGCGCGTGCGCAGCTTGCCCTCGATGTAAACCTGCGAGCCTTTGCGCAGGTACTCGGCAGCAATCTCGGCCAGGCGGTTGAACATCGCCACGCGATGCCACTCGGTGCGGTCCTTCTGCTCACCCGTCTGCTTGTCTTTCCACGACTCGTTGGTCGCAACCGTGAAGTTGGTCACCGCCGCGCCGCTCGGCATGTAGCGCGTCTCGGGATCCTGCCCGAGGTTACCAACGATAATGACTTTGTTTATTCCGCGGGCCATTTTGGTCCCCTGTCTGTGCTTTGATGTCGTCGCCCGCCGCCATGGCGGCGAGGGGGGACTATTGTAGAGCCTGCCCGGGCAAAAGCTAGCCCGATTTCTGTCGGATTAACGACGAAATCGGCCGAAACCCTGCAGCGCGAGCCAGATGCCCGCCAACAGGGCGCAGACGAAAAAAACGTCGGTCGGTCGGCCATGGCCAAGGAATCGCCCACCGATCAGGCCTCCGACGAAGGCGCCCAGGAATTGCGCGCTCGAGAATACGCCCAGTGAGGCGCCACGGACCTCGTCGTCAGCCAGAATCGAGAGCCGCGCCGGCAGTGCGGCTTCGAGGAAACTGAAGCCTGCGAAAAAGATCACGAGCGCGACGAATACGGGCACTGCCGAAAACGCGAAGAACGTGAGTCCGAGCTGAGCGATGACGACGAACGTGACGGCCAGGCCGATCAGGTAGCCGCGTCCCTGGTGGTGATCATTCATTATCATCGGCACCGCGACGCCGAGCGACACGACGAGCGAGCCGATGTACATCTTCCAGTGCGTGGTCAGGGGCATCTCGAAACGGTCGTGCAGCAGGAAAGGCAGCGCCACGAACGTCGCCGTCATGATTGCGTGCAGCAGAAACACGTAGAAGTCGATCCGCAACAGGTCGGCCCGGAAGGCCGGTACCAGGCTCCAGCTCTCGCGGCGCTGCGGTTGCGGAATGTCGGGCAGGAGTCGCAGCATCAGTGCCGCGATTATTGCCATTGCCGCAGCAGTCCAGAACAGCGCCGGCACCCCGAATTGCGCGGCGATCAATGGACCCGCGGCCACCGCGACTATAAAGGACGCGCCGATTCCTACGCCGAACACGGCCATCGACCGGGTACGGACTTCCGGGCGCGTCGCATCGGTGATCAGCGCCGTCAGCGTCGCCGAGATGGCGCCCGCCCCTTGCAGGAAGCGACCGGCGATGACGCCATGGATCGAATCGGACAAGGCCGCCACGAGACTGCCGGCGGCAAAAATCGCGAGACCGCCAACGATGACAGGCAGGCGGCCCACGCGATCGGAAAGCGCACCGAGCGGGACCTGCAAGGCTGCCTGGGTCAGGCCGTAAGCACCGACGGCGAGGCCTATCAGCAGCGCCGTTGCATCCTGAAGATCCCTGGCATACAGCGACAGGACGGGCAACAGCGCAAACAGGCCGAACATGCGAATCATCGCAATCAGCGCAACGACGCCGACCGAGCGCCGTTCGCCGGCGTTCATGGCAATGCCGTCAGTGGTCTCTGGGTTCAATGTGATGCTTCCTTTGCGCCGACGATGCGCGGCGGCGTATATTAGCAGGTTGTTCGTTGATCAGCCCCGTTATGAAATCAATTGATATCCGTGGTGCACGGACCCACAACCTGCGCAACCTCGACCTCAGCCTGCCACGCGACAAGCTGATCGTACTCACCGGCCTGTCCGGTTCGGGCAAGTCGTCACTCGCATTCGACACTATCTATGCCGAGGGCCAGCGACGCTACGTCGAGTCGCTGTCGGCCTATGCACGGCAGTTCCTGTCAATGATGGAAAAGCCCGATGTCGACCATATCGACGGGCTGTCCCCGGCAATTTCCATCGAACAAAAATCCACCTCGCACAATCCGCGGTCGACGGTCGGCACGGTGACCGAGATCTACGACTACCTGCGCTTGCTCTATGCGCGGGCCGGGACGCCGCGTTGTCCTGACCACGACATTACGCTCGAGGCGCAAACCGTGAGCCAGATGGTCGACCACGTCCTGGAACTGCCCGAGGGGACCCGCTTGATGCTGCTCGCGCCCGTCGTTGCCGATCGCAAGGGTGAGCATGTCCAGCTCATGGCCGACCTGCAGGCGCAGGGATTCATCCGCGCGCGCATCAATGGCGAGACTTACGAACTCGACCAGCCACCCGAGCTCGACCTGCACAAGAAACACAACATCGACGCGATCGTGGACCGCTTCAAGGTCAAGGAAGACATCAAGCTACGGCTGGCGGAGTCGTTCGAAACCGCCTTACGACTGGCCGACGGTGTCGCGCGCATCGCCTACATGGACGACAGTGACCAGGAAGAAATCGTTTTCTCGGATCGCTTCGCCTGCAATATCTGCGGCTACAGCCTGACCGAACTCGAGCCGCGGCTGTTCTCGTTCAATAACCCGAGCGGCGCCTGTCCGGGTTGCGACGGCCTCGGCGTCAAACAATTTTTCGACCCCGAGCGAGTGGTCGTCAACCCGTCCCTGTCGCTGGCCGGCGGCGCGATCCGCGGCTGGGATCGCAAGACCACGTACTACTACCAGATGATCCAGAGCCTGGCGGCCCATTACGATTTCGACATCGAAACGCCTTTCAACGAGTTGCCGAAGAAGCTGCAAAAAGTGGTGCTGTACGGCAGCGGCAAGGACAAGGTCGAGTTCTTCTACGCCAACTCGCGCGGCATGCAGATAAAGAAGCTGCACCGATTCGAGGGTGTGCTGCCCAATCTCGAACGGCGTTACCGGGAAACCGAATCAGGCGCCGTGCGCGAGGAGTTGACCAGGTTTCTCAACAGCCAGGCCTGCCCCGATTGCAAGGGCACCCGCCTTAACGAGGCGGCCCGGCACGTTTTCGTCTGCGACCGCTCGCTGCCAGAAATCACCAGCCTTTCAGTCGGGCATGCGCGCGAGTTCTTCAGAACGTTGTCACTCGAGGGATGGCGCGCGACCGTCGCCGACAAAATCGTCAAGGAGATCAGCGAGCGCGTCGGCTTCCTGTCCGACGTCGGACTCGACTACCTGTCGCTTGATCGCAGTGCCGAAACACTGTCAGGCGGCGAAGCGCAGCGAATTCGCCTTGCCAGCCAGATCGGGTCGGGACTCGTCGGCGTCATGTACATCCTCGACGAGCCATCCATCGGCCTGCACCAGCGCGACAACCAGCGGCTGCTCGGCACCCTGACGCATCTGCGTGATCTCGGCAATACGGTCATCGTCGTCGAGCACGACGAAGAAGCGATCATGTCCGCCGATCACGTCGTGGACCTCGGCCCCGGCGCCGGCGTGCATGGCGGCCAGGTCGTCGCCGAGGGGACGCCGCGGGAAATACAGAATGAACCGCGCTCGCTGACGGGGCAGTACCTGTCGGGCAAGCGTGCCATCGAGGTGCCGGCCGAGCGCACGCCCGCGGATGCCGAACGCCAGATCACGATCCTCGGCGCCACAGGCAACAACCTGCAAAGCGTCGAGGCCTCGATTCCGGTCGGCCTCATGACCTGCGTCACTGGCGTGTCGGGGTCGGGCAAGTCGACGCTCATCAACGACACTTTGTACAAAGCGGTGGCCGAGGAAATCAACAGGGCCAGCCGCAACCCTGCTCCGCACGACGAGATCCGCGGACTCGGGCATATCGATCGCGTCATCGATATCAGCCAGAGCCCGATCGGCCGCACACCGCGATCCAATCCCGCGACTTACAGTGGCCTGTTCACGCCGATCCGCGAGTTGTTCGCCGGCACCCAGGAGGCACGCTCGCGCGGTTATATGCCAGGCCGCTTCAGTTTCAACGTCAAGGGCGGGCGCTGCGAAGCCTGCCAGGGCGACGGCGTCATCAAGGTCGAGATGCACTTCCTGCCGGATGTGTACGTGCCCTGCGATGTCTGTCGCGGCCAACGTTACAACCGCGAGACACTCGAGATACGTTACAAGGGAAAGAACATCCACGAAGTGCTGGACATGACGGTCGAAGATGCCGCAGATTTTTTCAGGAACGTGCCGGTGGTCGCGCGCAAGCTGCAGACACTCATGGACGTTGGCCTGACCTACATCCGCCTCGGGCAGAATGCGACGACGCTATCGGGCGGCGAGGCGCAGCGCGTCAAACTCGCGAAGGAATTGTCGAAACGCGATACGGGCAACACGCTATATATACTCGACGAACCCACGACGGGGCTGCACTTTCACGACATCGAACAGCTGCTCGGCGTCTTGCACAGGCTGCGCGATCACGGCAACACGATTGTAGTGATCGAACACAATCTCGACGTAATCAAGACCGCTGACTGGATAATCGACCTCGGTCCCGAGGGCGGTGACGGAGGCGGCCGGGTTATTGCAACGGGCACGCCCGAGCAGGTTGCCGAAACCAAGGGATCATATACGGGCGAATTCCTGAAACCGCTGGTCAAACGCCGCCGCAAAGCGCGCGGCGGCGCCGCTGTCGGTGCGTAGGTAAAGCGACGGCTCGATCAGTTCGAGCTCCATGAGCAGGTAGTCGTCGTCCGGGCCACGCACCCAGTCGCCGCGGCCATACACGGGCCGCGGTTCTATGGCAGCAAACAGATCGGCAGCGATTCGCCGCAGTTCCGCCGGCGGCTGCACGGTATTTATGGCGGAGCCGTGCTCTTCCTGCACGCGGAAGTCGCCCCGCTCCGGCGTCTTGAGGATTGCGTGACTGTATTCGCCGTTGAAGAAGAACAGAGAGAATTCGCCTTCCGACTGGACGTTCTCGATAAAGGGCTGTACGAAAAAGGCGCGCCCGGCGAAAGTTGACCGCAGCATCTCGCTGAGCGAGGGCGGAACCGGATCCGTCAGGACAAATGTGTCTTTGGCGTTCGCGCCCACGGTCGGTTTGATGACGACCTTGTCGGTCACGTGATTCGAAAAGAACCCGGCTATGTCCGCCGGGTCGAAATCGTCGAACCAGGCACTCGGTACGATCCGGCCACCCCGCTCTTCGATGTCCCGAAGATAGGTCTTCTCGAGCGTCCAGTGCACGAGCGCCTGATCGTTGATCAACAAGGCGCTGGACGCATCGATCGTAGCGAGCACGTCGAGGAATTCGGCCAGGTGCTCCGGGTAATCCCACGGCGTGCAAATGTAGACAGCGTCGTACGCGTCCCAGTCAGGCGCGCTGCGCCACGCGACAGTTTCGACCTGCCAGCCCAGGGCCGCCATGGGTTCCACGCTCAGGTGGTAATCCGTAACGAAGTCGCCCGCGTCTTCCATCGTCAGGTAGGCGACCCTTTTCAATCTCCAAAACTCCCGGTCTCGAGGAAGCGTATCGTCAGGTCGATAGGCTGTCGCATGCGCATCATGAATGCATGCGAGTGCTTGACCACGACAAAGTCAGTCATACCCTCGAGCTTGGTGTCTTCGACCGACACGCGCCCGTCATCGGGATTCTCGAGCACGGCGGACGTAATGGGGTCGATCGTGCGACTGGCTGCGATAACCCCAAGTTCGAACGTCGCGGGCCCGAGCTTCAACGGCACACTGTCCTCGCCCTTGCCCAGCTGCTGCCCGGCGGGACCGTTGAGCCAATCGAACCCGGGCATGCCGGCCAGTTTGTCGACGGCTGCACTGCCCTGGTTGGGTGGGCCGAGCATCACGACACGCCCCAGTTCAGGGATATCGTTGCTGCTCAGGTACTGGCGCACGAGAATGCCGCCGAGCGAATGAGCCACGAAATGAATGCGCCCGGCTTCGCCGTCTTCACGGCATTTTTGCAAGCCCTCGGGAACGGCCATCCGCGCAAGCTCTTCGACCGTGTAGTAGCGCGAGGGATAATCGATGTTCGCGGTACGATAGCCTTCCTCGCTTAGCGCACGCTGCATCTTGCTCATCGACACAGAGGTGCGTGCAAGGCCGTGCAGAAGGACGACGCAATCGTTGGCCATTGCAAGCCCGCAGCAGCCAAGCAAGACGAACATTACGATCAGGCGGGACACGGTACGTCAGTCACCCAGGGCACGTAGCTGTCGATCATGTAGCCTGCTGAGCAGCAGCAGCGCAAGCACCGCGCCAAACAATGCCCATCCCATGTCGGACTGCGTGTCCCAGGCGTAACCCTGGGTGCCCAGGAACGCATCGGCGGCCTCCTCCGAAAGCAACGCCACCCACCATTCAATCAGTTCGTAAAATGCGCTTAGACCTAAGCAAAAACACACGATGAAGAAATCGCGCCAGCGCGCCGAGCTGAACACCTCGAGGCGGATCATGAGTTCACGCGCGATCATTGCCGGTATGAAACCCTGCGCGAAATGGCCGAGCTTGTCGTAATTGTTGCGCGTTCCGTCGAACGTGTCCCGGAACCATTCGCCCAATGGCACTTCGGCATAAGTGTAATGCCCGCCAATCATCAGGACGATGCAGTGCACAAGTATCAGCGCATAAACGAGCGTAGTCAGCGGGAAGCGCTCGCGCGTAATCCACAACACCACTCCGCCCGCGACAGCGGGAAATACCTCGAGACACCAGGTCACGAAGTCTTTCGGGCCAATACCCGACCAGACCAGGACCGCGAGGTAGACAAGTATCCAGACCGCTCTCATACGGCCGTTGTATCACGCCTCTTTTCTGGAACGCCAGTATCCCTGGCTGCTGAAACACTGCCATACCCAGGGTAGCCAGCGCAGCAGCGCAAAGCTGAGCCACAATGCCCAGGCCAGTATCAGCGCCTTGTAAATCCACAGTGGAACCGTGACAACGGAAGCCGCGGGTAATACGGACTCACTGCGATCAGCGAACCACCCCAGAACATTGCCGTAGGAGTTGTGTCCCGTGACGTGCATGTCAGGCGTGCCCAGCAGACCGAGTGGCAGACTCGTCACGACAGACGCCAGCGCGATAACGGTCAGCCCCCCGATTGCGAGCTGGATCAGGTTGAACTTCCACCAGCTGACTTCAGGCTGCCATCGCTCGCGCACGGCGCAGGCCAGCAACCAGCCGACGACGACTCCAAGCACGGGCCAGCTGAAAGTGCTGAAACCGATTCCCAGCAGCAGCCACTGCCAGCTCTTTAGCGGCGCCAGGCCGATGCGGCCCAGGATCAACGCGAACAGGATCAGCGCAGCAAGTTCCGACCAGTACAGGACGGCCGGTCCCAGCTGGGGGCCGCTCGTCGCGAGCAACCATCGATCGTGCGGTTTCGTCAGAGACATCTCGATGTTGCTGGCCGGCGCACCGATGTCGACGGCGGGCGTCGTCGTGCGCAGGCCCATCGCTCCGCTCGCACGCCAGTCGACGCGGATCGCGTGGGTCCCGGGCAGTATTGGCAGGGTCAATTCGCCATCTTCGGCTCTCAGGGTTTGCGCCCTGCCGTCAATCAGGACCGCGCTTACTTCGGCGTTTTCCGGCAGTCTCAACACGTGCTGCGCGCCCCGTGTGCTGCGGTAACTCAGGTCGAGGCTGACGTCGCTGGAGCGATCTCCATGGACCACGGCGAGGTTGACTGCATCGAATGCCAGCGTAGATCCTGCCGACGCTTCCGGGCGCGCAGCAGTCAACGTCACCTGTTCGCCGCCGCGCGGATTGAATTCGGCGACGCGCACATTACTAACGTCGTCACCCGTATCGCTTTCGGGCACGCCCTTGAACTCGGCGTTCCAGATATTGCCGACGGCAAACCGCCAGATTTCCTTCCAGGCGGCGCCTTGCTCGGCCGTCAGGGTCAGCGGCGACTTGCGGGGCAGATTCGATGTCCAGCTGACGGATCGCTGCTGCGGGTTCATCGACACGAGCACGCGTCCGTCCGTCACCGTGAAATCTCCGCTGACAATCTGCTCGCCAGCCAGCAGCGGCACGTCGAGTGTCAGGGCACCCTGAGCCGGGGCGACGCGATGGACGGTCGTACGAACTCGCCAGTCGAGATCCAGTTCAACGATTCTCTCGATCCTGGCGAAAGCCGGAAAACGACTGCTTTCCCAGCGCACCGTTTCATCGCCGTCGCCGTCGGTTTGCAGGCGAGTCAGTTGCAGCGAACCCGATAACAGCCGGCGATCCTTGATTCCGGCCACGAACCAGCCATCGCTTTTCACTTCGATGACTCGTGGCGGCGTGAGGAAAGCGACTTCGAGACTGTCGACGGCCGGCACCGGCCCTCGCAGCGTCAATGCATGTTGCCCTGCCCTGACGTACAGCCACAGGTTGCCATTGCCGGCACGCAGTACCCGCGCATCGCCGCCACCTTGCAGCTGCACGGCGTTGGGTCGCCAACCCTCGATGGATCCTGGCAAAGGAATGGCCACATCCTCGAGCGCGTGAATCGTCAACCCCATGCTGATGGACGTGGTGCCGATGTCTACGTCGGCAGCTGCGATTTCGGCGCAACGCGGCACGCAGTCGGGCGCTTCGGTCAGGCGTTGCTCGAGTTCCTGCAATAGCTCGGCGCTGGGCATTTCGGCTTCGGCAGACGGACTCACGCTCATCATGGTCACGAGCAGACCCGCAGCAACCAGGCTTGCTGACTGACTGCCGCCGAGACCGAGGCCACCCGGCAATGTCCAGCGCTTCCTGAGCATTTCCGCGGCGAGGGCAGCGGCAAACAGCAACAGCAGCGCGACTTCGAGCACGCGCAACAGGCTGACGAGCCAGCGCGGCATTACCACCAGTCGCATCGTCTGGTCGGCATCGACGGGGCCACTCCAGCGCAGGGAGTAGGAATTCCAGCGCCAGGACGGTATACCGGGCCCGGCCTGCACGATGGCATTGGGCGCATAACGCGCGAAATCGCGGGCCAGCTTCGCGCCGGTCACCGCTATCTCTTCGACAAGCTGGCGTTGACTCTCGAGCGTCCTTACCTCGGGCCGTGCGCGGCTCACCTCATCTTGTTCGGCGGGGCGCGTCGGCTCGCCGACAGCTTCTGCGGGTAGATCGCAATGCGCAGCTGGCCCGCGACGAACGGCACCAGCGCGATGACGAGCGCGGCTGCGCTCAGCCACTGGTACCCGGCCACCAGCTGACGCAGGCGCCCTTCCGGCGCGACACGCATCAGCGCAATGGCAATCAGCAGATTGAGCCAGAGCCAGCCGGGCGCGAAAGCCTCGTGAAAACTGAGCACGAGCGCAAGCAATGCAATGACGCCGGCACCACGCCCGAGCAATCGCCACACGGCAATCGTGATGATCAGCACGAGGAAAAAATCGAGCAGTTGCCACTGGCTCATCCAGCTGCCGCGCGCGTTGTCGACGCCGGGCGCAGCCAGCAGCTTGTGGCCGGGCGGCAGGTTGAGCGTTGCGTCGACCTCGGCAAAGCGCGTGTCCCAGCCCGTCACAGGCAGCGTACCGCGGGTATCGGCACGTCCCAGTGACTCGAGATTGACCTCGGTCTGGCGAACTTCGACGCCCGTCCGCCCCTCGTCCCGGCCCTTCGTAATCAGCAGGTTCTCGCCGTACTCGGTCGCACTCAGCAATGAAAACGGCGGTCTCATGTCGAGACGCCAGTCGGTGCGCATCTGCCCACCGATGGCATCCCTTATCGCGAATCCGCCGCCATCGAAGTCGAGCCAGATCGTGCGCTGCAGGCCCAGTTCGTTGGTCGCGGAGACGATGCCGCGGCTGCGCTCGGTAATGGCGAATGTCGCGCCCGCGTCCACCCGGAACGCCGGGTAGTTGCTCCAGTTACCGGGCACCTCCGCCTGCACGGGATCGACGGGAGGCAGGCCTTCAGCGGCCGTGACACGCAGCCGATCGTTGGACTGGTAACTCCAGATCTCGGTGTCAGGCAGGTTGGCGCCCGCCGCGGGCCGCACGATCGTATTGAGGACTTCCGGCGCGCGTGCCATCAGGTAGACGGTCCAGCGACCGGGGCGTACCTGCAGCCTGAGATTGCCGTCAGCCTCGAGCTTCGCAGGCAGCTGACTCTGCAGGTTCAGGGGAACGAAGCCCTCGGGCAGGACCGGGCCAAACAGTTCCTCGCGCACGCTGCCCGATACGTCGATACGTAATTCCGTAACCAGGCGTGTCGGTACCTCGTCCGCCACCAGCCGATAAACAACCGCGCGAACCGAGTCGACCGCGCGCGTGTCCTGTTTGCGCTCGCCAAGAAAAACGCCGTTACGATTGAGCTCCGGGCGTTCGACGTCGCGGCCATCGATGCTCAGCGAGATCAGCCCGGTCTCGGGCGGCAGGCGCAGGATGCCTGGCCGCTCATCCCATTCGAACCGCCCTGTTATGCGGTAGCTGCCCGGCCCCAGGCGCACGCTGGGCCCACTGTCTCGCGCGACGACTTCGGCAGCACGATCGTTCACGGTGACACGATCCGGCCAGTAGGCGGCATCACCCGGAAGGGTCAGCCACTGCTCGTCGGCATACACGGTCCAGGACTGCGAAAACCGCGCTCCCGCGCCGGTCACGCCCAGCTGCAGCCGGCCGGGCCAGGCGCAAATGAAATCTCCACGTCTCGCTGCGCCCGCATTGAAGTAGAACGGGCAGGCTCGGTACTCCTTGTCCTTGAGTACCCACTCCTGCCAATTCCTGAGTTCGTCGGGGACGTAGTCCTGGGCGGTCGCCGCAGTTGTCGTCAATAGCAGGGATAACAGAACCAGCCTGAGAATCGATGACATAATGTCCCTCCAGCGCGCTACTACCACACTATACGTCAACGCAGCATGAGGCGAATACGGGTTAGTAGTGCGGCGGGCGCTCGTCCCCGGTATCCGCGGCGGGCATTGCTTCTCCCATCGAGCGCACCCTGCTGATCAGGGACTTGCACAATTCCTCGAGCTGCATCAGCTTCGCCTGCTGCTCGGTTACGACGTCATTGAGTTCATTGAGCAGCTGGTCCTGGTGAGCCAGCTTGCTCTCGATGTCGACAAAGCGCTCCTCGCTCATTTTGGTCCCCTGTAGTTTGCGTTTCGAGCTAGGATACACGCGTAATTCCCTCAGGACTCCCCATGTCATTGCTGCGATTCGAAGAGGTTGGACTCGAATTTGGCGAACAGCTCATCTTGCGCGATGCCGTGTTTTCGATCGATGCCGGTGAGCGCGTGTGCCTGATCGGTCGCAACGGCGCCGGCAAGTCGACGACCCTGAAGCTGATAACGGGTGCGCTCGAACCCGACCGCGGCGAGATCGTCGCGAAGTCGGATCTGATTGTCAGCCAGCTCGAACAAGCCCTGCCCGAAGCCCGTGACCTGCCGGTCGCTGACGTAATCCGTTCGGGTCTTACAGAGATAGAGCGCCTGCTGGCCGAGTACGAGGAGAAGTCGAAGCTCGATCTCGACAAGCACGGCCTCATGGAACTCGAAGCACTGCACGCGAAGATCGATACCCATGACGGCTGGCATCTCGAGCAACGAGTGGAAACAACCATCACCGAGCTGAACCTGCCCGCGGACAAGAATATGAACGAACTGTCGGGCGGCTGGCGACGACGCGTCGCGCTGGCCAAGGCGCTCGTTCAGAAACCCGACCTGTTGCTGCTCGACGAGCCGACCAATCACCTCGACATTGCGACGATCAAGTGGCTCGAGGACCGTATCTACGGCTACCCGGGCGCCGTTTTGTTCATTACCCACGATCGTGCGTTCCTGCAGCGGCTTGCGACGCGCATCGTGGAAATCGACCGTGGCAGAATTACGAGCTGGCCCGGCGACTACAATAACTATCTGATAAGAAAGGAAAAGGTGCTCGAAGACGAGGCGACAGCCGAGGCACGCTTCGACAAGAAGCTCGAAGAGGAAGAAGCGTGGATCCGCCAAGGCATCAAGGCGCGACGCACGCGCAATGAAGGTCGCGTACGCGCGTTGCAGAAAATGCGCGA
>CAMYOJ010000004.1 GCA_947259985.1 uncultured Woeseiaceae bacterium | reverse complement strand
CGCTGGCTGGGCGATGCCGCTCGCTACGGCAAAGTGTAGACTTACTGCCATGAAATCGATGCTCGCCAGCGGCTTCGCGCCTGAACTCGTGACGCAATTACGTAACTACGGAAAGCTCATGCGTTTCGACAAGCCGGTCGGCATCTGGCTTTTGCTGTGGCCGACACTCTGGGCGCTGTGGCTGGCTGGCGAGGGCCGTCCTGACCAGGGCCTGTTCGTGGTTTTCGTCGTTGGTGTGGTCGTCATGCGCGCGGCCGGCTGCGTTCTCAACGACTATGCCGATCGCAAGATAGATCCCTATGTCGAACGCACGCGGACACGGCCGATCGCTTCGGGTGCCGTTTCGCCGATGGAAGCGCTTACGCTGTTCGTCGCACTTGCGCTGATCGCCATCGGGCTGGCATCGATGCTCAACGATCTCGCCCGCTTGCTGGCAGTGGTAGGCGGCGTATTGACGGTCGCGTACCCGTTCGTGAAGCGCTACCTTTCCATACCCCAGTTCGTGCTCGGCGCGGCTTTTGGCTGGGCAGTACCAATGGCGTTCGCGGCGCAGACCGGGCAGGTCCCGGAGCTTGCGTGGCTCGTATTCGGCACCGCGATGATCTGGGCCGTTATTTACGACACGTTCTACGCGATGGTCGATCGCGACAGCCATCCTGTTCGGAGAAGTCGACCTGTTTGTCATAGCGGGCCTACAGGTTCTGATGCTTTTTGCGCTGCTACTGGTTGGTTACCGGTCGGGGCTGGGTTTCTGGTACTACCTGTCCGTCGTCGTCGCCGCATTATTGATGGCATGGCACCAGTGGCTCGCGCGCGATCGTCAGCCGGCCGGGTGCTTCGCAGCGTTTCTCAACAACCACCTGATCGGGCTGGCGGTTTTCATCGGTATCGTCTTGCACTACACGTTCAACCCCGCGCTGCCAGCCTGAGTCGCTTTCGCGACGGCCAACACACTGACTTTTTCGACGCCGTTGTCAAGCAGGCTGCGGCCGAGCTGGCGCGTGGTTGCGCCGGTAGTAATGACGTCGTCGACGATTAATACGTGGCGGGCCGTCAGTCCCCGCCGGACAGCGAACGCATGACGCACGTTTCTGCGACGCTCAGCGGCCGAAAGGCCCGATTGCGGGCTCGTCGCGCGCCGCCGCACGACGCCCGTGACAAGTGGCAGCCTGTAGCGTCGCCGGACCGCCTGGCTAATCTCCAGCGCCTGGTTGAAGCCACGCAACGCGGTGCGGCCCCAGTGCAGCGGGACGGGCAACAACGCATCGATGTCCCCCGGGAGAAACCGCATTGCGTCACACAGGAAATCGCCAAAGGCCGGTGCGTAGTAGAGCCGGCGTTTGAATTTGAGTGCCTTGAGCGCCGCGTCAACCGGAAATTCGTAAGCGAGGGGCGCCACCATCGCCGTCATTGGGGATGGCGCCGGCGAACGGGCACTTTCGAACCATGGCAGGTCGGCACGGCAGCCGGCGCAGACGAAGCGCTCGTCTCCCACGGTGCGTGTCCCGCAAAAGACGCAGCGTAGTGGCATGAGCGCATCGTCGGCGCTCTTGAAGAGACGCCGCGGCAGATGACGGCACGAATGCCATAGTTCATCGCATCGCATGCTCCTATTTGAATCGCGCTCTGTTCCGGAAGGCGAGTTGCAAATCTGTGCTGGTCGTGTCATTTCAGAGAACGAGGCGTGGTAGGTTCGACCTATGAGCGATGCAGCCAGGCTTGATACCCGCAACGTGCGACGGCGTTTTGATCGCGCTGCTGCGAGCTTCGATTCCGCGGATTTCGTACATGCCGTTACGCGCAATGGTCTGCTGGCGCGGCTCGAGCCGCTCGTCGTCGAGGCGGACCTGGTGCTGGACCTGGGTGCCGCGACGGGCGCCGCGAACGCGCCACTCCGGAAACGTTTCAAGGGCGCGTACGTCGTATCGCTCGACTTCTCCGCGGCCATGTTGCGACAGAATCTCCGCCAGCAGCGCTTATTCTCGCGAAGACCGTGCGTGCAGGCCGATGCCCGCCAGCTACCCTTTACCGAACAGGGTTTCGATGTCGTATTCGCGAATCAGCTGTTGCCCTGGATCGATGACCCGGGGCCGGTCCTCGACGAAGTAGCCCGGGTGCTGCGAAAGGACGGCGTATTCGCGTTCGCGTCCCTGGGGCCGGACAGCCTGCGCGAACTTCGCGATGCCTGGGCCGCAGTCGACGGGCACCCGCACGTCAACCGCTTTCCCGATATGCACGATGTCGGCGATGCACTCGTGCGCGCCGGGTTGCGTGACCCGATCCTCGACGTCGACAGGCTGACCGTCCGCTATGAGGACGCCGGCAGGCTGTTTGCGGACCTGACGCGCATGGGCGCCCGCAACGCGCTCCATGGTCGCAATCGCTCACTCGTCGGCAAAGGGCGCTTCGACGACATGATCCGCGGCCTTCGGGGCGCTTCGGGCAGCGGTGAGATCCGTTTCGATCTCGAACTCGTTTACGGCCACTGCTGGGGCGGAGGCCGCAGGGACCCCGCCGATTACCGTATTGACGCGTCGACAATCGCGCGGCGACAACGCTAACGCGATTGCGGCCGCCAGTTTGTAACAGTCGTTTTTGCATCGGCCTGATAAGCCGTTGTTAAATAAGAATTAATCTCATCTCTTCGTTCATTAGGAGCATTGCATGGACGATGCTGATTGAGTAAACTGCGCACGCTTGTTTGTCCAGAGGGGTGGTCAGACGGGCCAACGGGCGAAATCCGGGGTCACCGGGCCACAGTGAACCTGCCAGTTCCACACTTCGCCACATCCGGAATTTGAAATGTGATGCGATCGTTACGACGTTTCGCAGGGTGAATTATCAATGATACGTAAGTCGTTTTTGAGTCTGATGGGTTTGTTAGCGACCGGCGCGGCGCAAGCCGATTGGGCGCTGAACATGCCCAGGGGCGTCACTGAACTCAGCGCGGAAACCTATGATCTCCACATGATGGTGTTCTGGTGGTGCGTCGCCATCGGCATCGTCGTTTTCGGTGTGATGATCATTTCGCTGATCAAGCACCGCAAGTCGAAAGGTGCAACGCCGGCGACATTCACGCACAGCATGACGGCCGAAATCGTCTGGACGGCGATTCCAGTCGTCATTCTGTTGATCATGGCGGTGCCCGCCGCCGAGACCATGGTCAAGCTCGAGGACTCGCGCGACCCGGACATTTCGATCGTCGTAACTGCCTACCAGTGGAAATGGCATTACAAGTACCAGGACGAGGACATCGCTTTCTACTCCAGCCTGGCTCGTCCCAGCATGGATGCTCGCCGCAAGCAGTCGGGAGTCGACCCGAACGCCGTCGATAATTATCTGCTCGACGTCGATCGTCCTGTCGTCGTCCCGAAAGGCGCCAAGGTTCGGCTGTTGCTGACCTCCAACGACGTCGTGCACTCATGGTGGGTGCCCGATCTCGCCATCAAGAAAGACGCGGTGCCCGGCATTGTCAACGAAACCTGGTTCCGGGCCGAGGAGACAGGAACCTATCGCGGCCAGTGCGCAGAGCTGTGCGGCAAGGATCACGGCTACATGCCCATCGTCGTCGAGGTCGTCGAGCCCGACGCCTACCAGGCCTGGGTCGATACACGAAAGAACGGTGACGTTGCCGTCGCCAACGCAGCGAAATAACCGGAGTTATCTCAAGATGTCTAGTACCGTAGCAGACGCCCTGGACCACGAACACGACGACCACGGCCCGACCAAGGGTATTGGCCGCTGGCTGTTCTCCACGAATCACAAGGACATCGGCACGATGTACCTTATCTTCAGCCTGACGATGTTCTTCATCGGCGGCGCGATGGCGATGGTGATTCGCTCGGAACTCGCCGTGCCGGGGCTGCAGTTCGTACACCCCGAGTTCTTCAATTCGATGACGACGATGCATGCGCTGATCATGGTATTCGGTGCCGTGATGCCGGCCTTCGTGGGCCTCGCCAACTGGATGATCCCGCTCATGATCGGTGCACCCGATATGGCACTGCCGCGCATGAACAACTGGTCGTTCTGGATCCTGCCCGTCGCGTTCGGCATTTTGCTGTCGACGCTGCTGATGCCGGGCGGTGCGCCGGCCAGCGGCTGGACGATGTATCCGCCGCTCGTATTGCAAACCGGCGACGCGTTCCCGTTCCTGATCTTCTCGGTACACCTCATGGGTATTTCGTCGATCATGGGCGCCATCAACGTGATCGTAACCATCATCAACATGCGCGCACCGGACATGTCGCTGCTCAAGATGCCGATGTTCGTCTGGATGTGGCTGATCACGGCATACCTCCTGATCGCGGTCATGCCCGTACTGGCCGGCGCCGTCACGATGCTGCTGACCGACCAGTTCTTCGGCACGAGCTTCTTCCTCGCCGCCGGTGGTGGCGACCCCGTCATGTTCCAGCACATCTTCTGGTTCTTCGGTCATCCGGAGGTCTACATCATGATCCTGCCGGCCTTCGGCGTCGTGTCCGAGATCATCCCGACCTTCTCGCGCAAGAAACTGTTCGGTCACGATTCGATGGTCTACGCTGGCTCGAGCATCGCGTTCCTGTCGTTCATCGTGTGGGCGCATCACATGTTCACGGTCGGTATGCCGCTGACGGGCCAGATGTTCTTCATGTTCGCCACGATGCTCATCGCCGTGCCAACGGGTGTGAAGGTCTTCAACTGGGTCGCGACGATGTGGCGCGGCGCCATGACTTTCGAGACGCCGATGCTGTTCTCCCTGGGCTTCGTGTTCCTGTTCACGATAGGTGGGTTCTCGGGCCTCATGCTCGCGATCGCGCCAGCGGACATCCAGTATCACGACACCTACTTCGTGGTCGCGCACTTCCACTACGTGCTGGTGCCGGGGTCGGTATTCGCAATCATGGCCGGCGCCTATTACTGGCTACCGAAATGGACCGGCCACATGTACAACGAGACGCTCGGCAAGGCGCACTTCTGGCTGTCGACGATATTCGTCAACCTGACGTTCTTCCCGATGCACTTCCTGGGACTGGCCGGCATGCCACGTCGCATCCCCGACTACTCGACGCAGTTCGCCGACTTCAACACAATCGCCAGCATTGGCGCATTCGGCTTCGGTCTGTCACAGCTGATCTTCGTCTGGATCGTGGTCACGGCATGGCGCGGCGAGAAAGCAACGGACCGTGTCTGGGAAGGCTCGCACGGGCTCGAGTGGACCGTGCCGTCGCCGGCGCCCTGGCATACGTTCACGACACCGCCCAAGGCGCGGATCGCCCAGGAAGCGTTTGAGTGAGCCCCGTCGACGAGCAACGGAAGAAAGGTATTCGCCGCACGGCGCTGATCGTCGCGGCGATTGCCGTTGCGTTTTATGCACGAGAACCGCTCGCTGACCGGTCGCCTGCTCGTGCTCGCGGCCGCCATGTTCGGCTTCGGTTTCGCGCTGGTGCCACTGTACGACGTGTTCTGCGAGATCACGGGGTTCGGCGGCCGCACCAATGCGACCGCGGCCGTTGTGGAGGAGGCGCCCGACCTCACGCGAGAGATTCGTATCGAGTTCATGACGACCGTAAATTCCTACGCGCCGTTCGAGCTGAGCTCGGATGTCAGCAGTATGACGGTCAATCCCGGGAAGATGTACTTCGCGACCTTCACAGGCAAGAACCTGAGCGGCGAAAATAAGATCGCGGTGGCCAGGCCGAGCGTCGCACCGCCCGCGGCGTCGGAGCACTTCGTTAAAATCGAGTGCTTCTGTTTCGAGAGCCAGGAGTTTGCCGCCGGCGAGGAGCGCGCGATGCCGTTGCAGTTCATCGTCGATCCGGAGCTACCGGACTACGTCGACACGATCACCCTGGGATACACGTTTTATGACACCGCGCGCGCCGCGGCCAACAACCCGCTTTAAATCGAGAAGTTTTTGACATGACGACACACTCCGAAGACCACTACTACGTACCGCACGGAAGCCACTGGCCCGTCGTTGGTTCGGTTGGGCTCCTGTTCCTGATGGTCGGCGTTTCCAGCTGGCTGAACGGCGCCGGCGCCGGTTTTTACATCATGCTGACAGGCGTGGCCGTACTGGTCTTCATGATCACGGGCTGGTTCGCCGAAGTCATCCGCGAGAGCCAGAAGGGGCTATACAACGACCAGGTCGACAAGTCATTCCGGCAGGGGATGTTCTGGTTCATCTTCTCGGAGGTCATGTTCTTCGCGGCGTTCTTCGGTGCGCTGTTCTACGCCCGCAACATGTCAGTGCCGTGGCTCGGTGGTGACAGCAACAACTTCTTCACGAACCTGCTCTTGTGGGAAGGCTACGAGAGCACCTGGCCCACGGACGGCCCGGGGGGTATCGGCGGCGAATACGAGGCTATGGGGCCTTTCGGCCTGCCGCTCATCAATACGGCCCTGCTGCTGACAAGTAGTATCACGGTCACGATCGCGCACCATGCGCTGCTCGCCGGCAAGCGCATGCGGCTCAGCATCTTCCTCGCCGCGACCTTCGTGCTCGGCTTCATCTTTGTCTACATGCAGGGCGTCGAGTACGTCGAGGCCTACCAGCACTACAACCTGAAGCTGACAACGGGTATCTACGGCTCCACGTTCTTCATGTTGACGGGCTTTCACGGCATGCACGTGACCATCGGCGCGATCATGCTCACGATCATCTTCTTCCGCGTACTAAAGGGGCACTTCTCCCCTGATCACCACTTCGCGTTTGAGGCCGTCGCCTGGTACTGGCATTTCGTCGACGTCGTCTGGGTGGGCCTGTACGTATTCGTCTACTGGATGTAGCGCGACGACAAGATTCCAACAGATGGGGACAGTGACCCTAATTTCGGGGACAGTTTACTTAATTCAAATTAAGTAAACTGTCCCCTTATTTCTGTCCCCTTTTTTCTACTGTGTTGGCGGCACTATCCAGCCGAGGTAATACGAGGCGACCAGAAACAGGATCAGGACGAGCGACAGCCCGACCCGTATTTCGAGCGCCCGCAGCATCTTCGGTGAGTCCGCATCCTCGCGACGCAGGTAGAATAGGCCGGTTCCGAGGCTGATTACGATGGCAGCCAGGAGTACAAAGACAACGTATTTCATCAGGGCATCCTCTCGAGAGCACAGTATACCGTGAACACCAGGACGAAGAAGCCTCTACCGCGCTGGCTACCGCTGCTTGTAGGCGCGTTGCTCGTTGCGCAGTTCGCGGGCCTGGGCGCCTGGCAGGTTTCGCGCGGCTTCGAAAAGCGGGCCGGCCAGGCCGCGTTTAGTGACGAGACGGGTTTTGCGGCGTGGCAGGATGGCATGGAAATTCGCCCTTACCAGCGCCTCAAGGCAACCGGGCGCTACGACAGCGAACGCCAGATCCTGCTGGAGAACATCATCGTCAACTCCCGTTACGGCTACTATGTGTTGACGCCGCTGGCGGGCGAGGAGGGCGAACCCCTGCTGATTGTCAATCGCGGCTGGATCGAGAAGACCGCCGAGGACATAGACCTCGGAGCGCTCGAGGTATCGACGGACCGCGTCACGGTGCGGGGACGAGCCGGCTCGCTGCCGCGCGCCGGGATGAAGATGGGCGACGCCGTAAGCCCGGGCAGCAGCTGGCCCAAACGGGCTGTGTATCCGAGCCATGAAGAGGTCGCAGCCGCCCTGGAGCATGAGGTGCAAGCCTTCGTTCTGCTCCTGGACCATGAGGAAGCCGGCGGCTTCTATCGTCACTGGGTACCGACGGAGTTCGGGCCCGGCAAACACTTTGGCTACGCTTTACAATGGTTTGCCATGGCCGCCGTGCTTTCGGGGCTTCTCGTCTGGAACTATCGTAAGAAACGCTTCGACTCATGACTCGACAAAAAGACATCAAGGGGCGCCTGCAATTAGCGCTGATGTCGCTGGTGTTCTTCGGCCCGCTGATTCTGGCTGCGTGGCTGTATTTCAGCGGCTCAGGCCTGACCCCGGAAGGCAGGACCAATCACGGCGCGCTGCTCGAACCTGTCATCAGCATCGGCGAATCCTTACCCGGCTCTTCGATTATCGAGCATGGCGAAGGCCGCTGGCGGCTTGTGTACGCGAACGACGGCGCCTGTGGCGAGGAGTGCGAATTCGCACTCTACACGCTGCGCCAGTCGCGGCTCATGCTGGGCAAGGAAATGGATCGACTGGAGCGCATCTTCTTGCACGGCGATACAGCGCCCGATACAGTACTTCTTGCCGAACAGCACGCAGGCCTGATTAGTATAAGAGACGACGATCTCAGCGCACTGCTCCAAAAAAGGAAGCCCGCGGAGCTGTCGGCCGGCGGCTTTTTTCTGGTCGACCCGCTCGGAAATCTCGTGATGTACTTCCATCCGGATATCGACCCGAGCGACATGGTCGAGGACATCAAGCGGCTGTTGAAACACTCTCGCATCGGCTGACAGGAGCTCGAGCGTGACCGCGACCGTAGAAACCTACACAGACTGGCGTGACTACTACGAGCTGACCAAGCCGCGGGTCGTCATGTTGATCGTCTTTACCGCGATTGTCGGTATGTTCGTGTCGGTTCCGGGATGGCCCGGCCTGACGGCGCTTGTCTTCGGCACCCTCGGCATCGGTCTCGCGGCCTCATCGGCTGCCGTGTTCAACCATGTTCTCGACGCGCGTATCGACATCCAGATGATGCGCACACGCGGCCGGCCGTTACCGCAGGGCAAGCTCACCGAGAAAGCCGCGCTAACGTTCGCGTCCGGCCTGTGCGTGATTTCGATGATCATGCTCTGGTTTCTCGTCAACCCGCTGACCGCGGTGCTCACATTCTTCTCGCTGATCGGTTACGCGGTCATTTACACGGTATGGCTCAAGCGCGCGACGCCGCAGAATATCGTGATCGGCGGCGCGGCAGGCGCGGCCCCGCCGGTCCTCGGATGGACGGCGGTGACCAACGAATTGCACAGCGGGGCGCTGTTGTTGTTCCTGATCGTTTTCGTCTGGACCCCGCCGCATTTCTGGGCGCTCGCGATCGCGAGGAAAGAAGAATATGCGAAGGTCGACATTCCGATGCTGCCGGTCACGCACGGTGAGGCATATACGCGACTCAATATCCTGCTGTACACGATCCTGCTCGTGCTCGTAACGATCCTTCCCTACCTGATCGGTATGAGCGGCATTATCTACCTGGTGTCGGCCCTCGTACTCGATGCATTGTTCCTCTATTACGCCGTGCAGATGGTCCGCGATCCCGGGGACATGGAGCTGCCTATGAAAACCTTCAAATACTCGATCAGTTACCTGGGATTCCTTTTCGCGGCGATCCTCATCGACCACTACCTGCTGTTCCAGGTCAGCATATGACGAAGCTTCTAAGGTCTGCCAGGTGGCTCGCTACCGTTCTCGTCGTTCTGTTCCTGACGATCTACTTCGTGCGCGCGTTCGACTCGAGGAAGCTGCCGGAACCGGCACCGGAACACCATATCGAGTTCGAAAGCGAATTCGAGGCGTCGCAGGAGGACGATACCGACTGGCAGCGATACCTCGAGATCGAAGGCGAACTCGCGCTGGAACTCGAGGAGACTATCTCCGCCAGTGAGCGCGTTGCCAACATTGCCGACCGTTATACCCCGGGCAGCCTGACCTCGCCGGAGAGTTTCCCCTCGAACTGGAACCGCTCTTACGAGATGTCGGTGCCTGAGCCGCGCGGGGTAGCCGTACTGCTGCATGGCCTGAGCGACTCGCCTTATTCGATGCTCCCGACAGCCCAGGTACTGGCCGGAATGGGATATAACGTCGTAGCGCCGCGAATGCCGGGC
>CAMYOJ010000003.1 GCA_947259985.1 uncultured Woeseiaceae bacterium | reverse complement strand
GCAGGAGCTGCTGGGGCATAGCAACATCGCCACCACGCAGGTTTATACTCACCTTGATTTCCAGCATTTGGCCCAGATATACGACCAAACGCATCCACGTGCGCGCAAAAAAGACTAGTCAGACGCGCTCCAGCAGGAACCACACCATGGAACAATTTCGAGGGACAACCATTGTCTCGGTCCGCCGCAATGGCAAGGTGGCCATCGCCGGCGACGGCCAGGTCAGCATGGGCAATACGATCATGAAGGGCAATGCGCGCAAAGTACGGCGACTGGCCGGCGGGCGCGTCATCGCGGGCTTTGCCGGCGGTACGGCTGACGCTTTCACGCTGTTCGAACTGTTCGAGTCCAAGCTCGAGCAATACGGCAACCTGACCCGCGCTGCCATCGAGCTGGCCAAAGACTGGCGCACCGACCGGCGCCTGCGGCGTCTCGAGGCGCTGCTCTTGGTCGCCGACACCGAAAGTTCGTTCGTTGTTTCAGGTAACGGCGATGTCATCGAGCCCGAAGACGATCTCATGGCAATTGGCTCCGGCGGGCCATACGCGCAGTCCGCGGCATTAGCGCTGTTGCGAAACACGGATCTGGAAGCGCGCGATATTGTCGAAAAAGCGCTGAATATCGCCGGCGAGATCTGCGTTTTCACCAACCAGAACATCATCATCGAAGAGCTGCCATAAATGTCCCAAATGACGCCCAGAGAAATCGTCCAGGAACTGGACAAACATATTATCGGTCAGGATGAGGCCAAGCGCGCTGTCGCTATCGCGCTCAGGAATCGCTGGCGGCGCGTCCAGGTGGACGAACCGCTCAGAAGCGAAATCACGCCGAAGAACATTCTCATGATTGGCCCGACCGGTGTGGGCAAAACCGAAATATCGCGGCGCCTCGCACGCCTCGCGAAAGCGCCATTCATAAAGGTTGAGGCCACCAAGTTCACCGAGGTTGGCTATGTCGGTCGCGAAGTCGACAGCATTGTTCGTGACCTCATGGACGTGTCGATCAAGATGACCCGTGAAGACGCCATGTCGAAAGTTCGTCATCGCGCCGAAGACTCGGCGGAAGAACGCGTCCTCGACGCGTTGCTGCCGCCACCGTCGCGCAGCGTCGGCTTCACGACAGAGTCAGAGCCGGCCGCCGCCGACAGCGACACTCGCCAGAAATTTCGCAAGATGCTGCGCGAAGGCAAGCTCGACGACAAAGAGATCGAGATCGAAATACAGGCTATGCCGGTTGGCGTAGAAATCATGGCGCCGCCCGGCATGGAAGAGATGACGAGCCAGCTGCAGGGCATGTTCCAGAATCTCGGCGGCAATCGGCGCAAGACGCGCAAGCTCAAGGTCAGGGAAGCGTTTCGCCTCCTGACCGATGAAGAAGCCGCGAAAATGCTCGATGAAGAAGAACTCAAGACGCAGGCGCTCGAGGCCGTGGAACAGCATGGCATCGTGTTTCTCGATGAGATCGACAAAGTCGCGCGACAGTCCGGCACGCAGGGCGCGGACGTCTCGCGCGAAGGTGTGCAAAGAGACCTGCTGCCACTCGTTGAAGGCTCTACAGTCAACACCAAGTACGGCATGGTGAAAACCGACCACATCCTGTTCATCGCATCAGGCGCGTTCAACGTATCGAAGCCCTCGGACCTGATCCCGGAGCTGCAGGGCCGTTTTCCTATTCGGGTTGAACTGAAATCGCTGACCACGAACGACTTTGTGCGGATCCTGACGGAACCCGATGCGTCGCTGACTTTGCAATACAGCGCCTTGCTCGGCACCGAGGAAGTATCTCTCAAGTTTGACGAAGGCGGCGTCCGGCGCCTTGCAGAAGTTGCTTTTCACGTCAACGAGAACACCGAAAACATCGGTGCACGACGTTTGCACACGGTCATGGAGCGCTTGCTCGAAACCGTGTCATTCGATGCCTCGGACAAGAGCGGCACTGGGCTCACGGTGGATGCCACCTATGTCGACGAGCACCTGTCCGAGCTGTCTCAGGACGAGGACCTGAGCCGTTACATTTTGTAGGGCGGAAGGGTATCCTCGCGTCTCGCGCCGATAACGACGAATAACAACGAAACGCCATGGCCAAGCCGCAGCAACCCGACGATACGACGCACTTCGGATACCAGTCTGTTCCGGCAGACGAGAAAGCCGACCTGGTCCGCGACGTGTTCGATTCGGTCGCCAGCCGTTACGACATCATGAACGACCTGATGTCGGCCGGTTTGCACCGGCTATGGAAGCGCTACACGGTCGACCAGGCGGCGCTCAGGCCGGGCAATGTGGTGCTCGATCTCGCTGGTGGCACCGGCGACCTGGCGCGTGCGTTTTCCGGCAAGGTCGGCAAAGACGGCCACGTCATCCTCGCCGACATTAACGCCGCCATGCTGCGCCAGGGCCGGGCGCGCCTCGTTGACGCCGGCGTCGCGGGCAACCTCTCGATCGCCCAGGTCGACGCGGAGAACCTGCCGTTTGCCGATCGCACGTTCGACTGCATCAGCATCGCTTTCGGTCTCAGAAACGTCACCGATAAGACGGCCGCACTGCGCTCGATGTACCGGACGCTAAAACCGGGCGGCAAGGCCATGATCCTCGAGTTTTCCGAGCCCAACAAAGCCATCAAGCCCGCCTACGACCTGTATTCGTTCAAGGTGCTTCCGGTAATCGGCCAGCTCATTGCCAGGGACGCCGACAGTTACCAGTACCTCGCCGAATCCATACGCATGCATCCTGACCAGGAAACGCTCAAGTCCTTAATGGAAGAAGCCGGTTTCGAACGCTGTCGTTACGACAACCTCGCCGCCGGCATCGTCGCTTTGCACATTGGCTACCGGATCTGATTCACGATGAACCCGCTAGAGACAGCACTGCTGCCGGTCGCCAATGTTTTGAATCGCAACATTCGTGCAACCACACCGGCACGCGAACTCTGTGAGAAACTCGCCGGCACGATCGTCGCTGTCCGTGTGCGGGATACGGCCCTGGCGACCTGGTTCATCGTGCACAAAGAGCACCTGGAGATTGTTACCGACACCGACCTTGAACCCGACATCCTGATTCGTGGCTCGCTGTTTGCGCTGGCCCGTATGGCTGGCGTCCCGGGTGCCAGCGCAACTCGTGATGGATCGCTCGAGTTTACGGGCGACCCGATTCTGGCGCAGGAATTTCAGCAACTCCTTACCTATGCCAAGCCCGATATCGAGGAAGAACTATCGGGCTTCGTCGGCGATGTAGCCGCACACCGTATCGGCGAAATCGCGCGGGGCGTCGGCAACTGGGGTCGCGACGCACGGTCGACGATGGGCGCAAATATCCGCGAGTATCTGCAGGAGGAAAGTCGCGATCTGCCCAGCCGCTATGAAGTGGATCGATTCGCAGCCAATGTCAACGCATTGCGAGACGACGTTGATCGACTCGAAGCGCGTATCAGGCGCCTGGAGTACGACTAATGGCTCGCGCGCGCACCATCATTCGAATGCTCACGATCCAGCGCGTGCTCGTTAAGTACAGTCTCGATGACATCATCAAGGAAACCCACCTTCTACGACCACTGCGCTTCCTGTTCTACCTCGCGCCCCGGCGTCGTGACCGCTCCGCGCCCATCGGCGAACGCATTCGGCTGGCACTCGAGGAACTCGGCCCGATCTTCGTCAAGTTCGGCCAGGCTATTTCCACCCGACGAGATTTGCTGCCGCCCGATATCGCTGACGAACTGGCCAAACTCCAGGACGCCGTGCCGCCGTTTCCGGCCGAGCAGGCGATTGCCATATTAAACGAGGCATACGAGCGAAACGTTGACGACGTCTTCGACCGCTTCGACGTCGAACCGCTGGCCGCGGCCTCGATTGCCCAGGTTCACACGGCGAAACTGCATGACGGCGGCGAGGTCATCGTCAAGGTATTGCGACCCGGCGTACAGGAGCAGATCGAACGGGATCTCGAGGTGCTTCGAATGCTCGCGGGCCTTGCCGACCGTTACTGGGAACACGGCAAGCGCTTGAAACCCCTTGAGGTTGTTAACGAGTATGAGCACACGATCCTGGATGAACTCGACCTGATGCGCGAAGCCGCAAATTCGGCACAACTCAAGCGCAACTTCGAGGGTTCCGACATGCTCTATGTGCCGGACGTTCACTGGGACTATTGCCGCCCCGAGGTGCTGGTCCAGGAACGAATTTACGGCACGCCGGTAAGCGACATGGATGCACTGCGTGCGGCGGGAACCAACATCCAGGTACTCGCCGAAAACGGCGTAGAGATTTTTTTCACCCAGGTCTTCCGCCACAACTTTTTTCATGCCGACATGCATCCGGGCAACATTTTTGTCATTACAACCGATCCGGACCGGCCCAAGTACGCGGCCGTGGACTTCGGCATCGTCGGAACGCTGAGCCCCGAAGACCAGCGCTACCTTGCCGAGAATTTTCTCGCGTTTTTCGATCGCGACTATCATCGAATCGCCAAGCTGCACCTGGACTCGGGTTGGGTTCCGGCGGGCACTCGCGTCGATCAGCTCGAAACCGCCGTACGAACCGTGTGTGAACCGATCTTCAACAAACCGCTTGCCGAGATTTCGTTCGCGCAAGTTCTGATGCGCCTGTTCCGCGTAGCACAGCGCTTCAACGTGGAGGTACAGCCGCAGCTGATCCTGCTGCACAAAACGCTGTTCAATATCGAAGGCCTGGGCCGCGAAATGTATCCGCAGCTGGATCTTTGGAAAACTGCCCACCCGGTACTCAAGCAATGGATGAGCGAGCAGGTCGGCGGGCGAGCTTTGTTGAAGGACGTTCGCGACAATCTGCCGCAGCTGAGAGACGCGATGCGCGAGCTGCCTGCCATCCTGCGGCAGCTCGGTGAACAGGCGTCGGAAGGCAATATTCGCCTGAACCTGCAGTCGCCCGAGCTCGGCGAGATCAAGAACCAACTCGCTGAGCAGCGGCGCCAGCGTTACTGGCTTGCCGTG
>CAMYOJ010000002.1 GCA_947259985.1 uncultured Woeseiaceae bacterium | reverse complement strand
CACGCCGCCGGCGACAACGAGTATTCCGAACCAGAGGACGCTGACGATGGTCAGTGTCCCGACCATGTAGAGACCGATAATGCCCAACAAAGTCAACGCGACACCCATGAACATCAGCCAACCCCAGTTCGCTCGCACCTCGTCGGCGGCCTGATTGACTTGAGATTCGATGCTTGTTTCAGTCATTGATATTCTCCTTGATTCGATTCGTTTTGGTGCCCAGTGCGCTGATTAAGAGGCCGGTACCCCGCGTTCACGAATGCTCACGCTGACTCCCCCAGCCGTGGCCGCTCTGGTCGTGCCTACAACTCTAATGTGCCGAAGTTGGTCTAGATCTGAGATTTGTATTGTGCGATCAGCCTGGCGCCCGGACATCCCTCGAAATGGGTGGGAAATGAGTAGTCAATGAGAGGGTAGGCGCTGAGGCGTCTGGCGTTCGAAGACGATGATACGCCCGATGGGTCGCGGGAAGTTGTCGATGCTGCCGACCAGACGAGCAGGCCGATACCCGCAACGACTTGACCAAAAGTCGACACGGAACTTTAACAAGGCGTCATCGGCTCGTGTGCAAACCGCAATAGGCGGTGCTCTCGCTTATCGCAACCTGGTGTCGAGCTTTGCCGCAATATCCTGGCTGAACTGCATGAGCGCATCGTTCATCGCTCGCGCCACGGCATCCGGATCCCCTGCCTTGGCCGCGCGCGCAACGTAGCGATGACGCTCGGGACCTGCGAGCAGCTCTTTCTTGGGGCCAACGAGGGCCCACTGGACACTGAGCTCGACATTGCCGCGTGCATCGGCATCGAATCGATCGATTTGACCCACGACCGAGTAGTCGATATTAACGCCAGTGATGTAGGGATACGCAACCATAACAACGTCGGCAACAAGGCTATCGACGTTGCTGGCCACGACGCCGTGAATCGCTTGATCGAGCGGCTCCGACCAGCGCGCAAAATCATCGACCGCAACTTCCGCACTATCGCTACGGGTGACGATCTGCGGGCGTTTCAGATAGTCCGGCAGCTGCAGCGGCCCCAGGCCGACAATGCGAGCAGATGCGCTATCGTTTTCCGCGACAGGCTGCAGAGGCTCGAGGCTATAGTAGCGCACAGGTGGCGAAGAGCCGCATGCCGCGAGCAACGACAACAGTGCTGTCGTGATCGCCAATTTTCCAAGAAGATTCATATATTTTCTCCCATCATCAATTTTTGGGCCTCAAGAGCCCCTCGGGATTGCGCTCGAGGTAATCGAAGAACTGGCGCATCGACCTCGCGGCGCCCTCGATTTCGTCGAGCGTTGCCTCAAGCTGGTACATCTGTACCGATTCCCCGCGGAACACCTCTTTCGCGGCCAAAAGCGTCTGCTCGGCCTCGCTGAGCACAGCCGCGAGCTTGTTGGCGGCTGGCTGTAGATCCTCGGCAAGCGTATTGAACTGGCCGTCGGCGTTGCGGAACAGCACCCCCGCATCGGTTATTGCAGCACTCAGCTTGTCGAGCGTCGACTGTAGTGACGCGGTCAGCTGCTGCGTACTGTCATCGTTGATGAGGCTGTTGAAACCCGACATGCTGGCGCGTATGTCCTCCGAGTTTGTGAGCTCATCCAGACCCTTGAGGATGCCGTTGATGCGAAGCGAGATCTCTTCGACGTCGAAATTCGCGCCGAGATCGGATGCCAGGCTCTGAAGCTTGCGCATCATCGCCTGCACGTCCGAAGGCATCGTCGGAATCTCGGGGTACGCTGGATCGACGCCACGCATGACGGCCTCTGTCTCCGGGCGAAGTGACAGGCTGACGACAAGCTGTCCTGTCACAATGCTCTGCCACGCGAGCTGCGCGCGAAGTCCCGCCTCATTGATAAGACGATCATGCCCGACGACGTCGCGCTTCCCCGTGTCCAAGATCCTGCCCGAGTCCGTCACGATGAATGTTTCAGGAAGAATCTCCAGTGTCACCCTGGAGATTGATGCGAACGTTACCTTATCCATGAGCAGCGCTATTTCAGAGACGTAGCCGATGCGAACACCGTTCAGCAAGACGTTCGAACCATTGCGCAGGCCCTTGGTGTCTTCATCAAAATAGGCAACGTAATTCCGACGCTCGGCAAAATACTCGGAGCCACCGAAAAGCGCGACCGACACGGCAATAAGAATCACCGCACCGACTACAAATGTACCGATGACGGTTGGATTGGGTTTGTTACTCATGCCAATTGCTCCTCCGCTTCGCCGCGACACAGAAAATTGCGCACGACGAAATTATTGTGGTGATCACGCATCTCTTTCGGATCGCCGATGGCGAGTTGTGTCTTCGTGTCGGGGTCCAGGAACACCGAGTTGTTGCCGATCGCGAAAATACTCGCGAGTTCGTGTGTCACGATGACCACTGTCGTCCCCAGGCTTTCCCGCAGCTCGAGAATGAGATCATCGAGCAGTTTTGCGCTGATCGGATCGAGCCCCGCCGACGGCTCATCAAAAAAAAGAATTTCCGGATCTAGGGCCATCGCCCGCGCCAGGCCGGCGCGTTTTTTCATGCCGCCGGATATCTCGTTCGGGTAGTAATCCTCGAAGCCTGCCAAACCAACCAACATCAGCTTGTAAGCAGCCACCTCGCGAATCTCAGCAACATTGAGGTCGGTGTACTGCTGAAGCGCGAGACCGATGTTGTCGGCGAGCGTCATGGAACTCCATAACGCACCGGACTGGAACAGGGTGCCAAACTTGCGTTTCGCCGCCTCCTGTTCCGGCTCGCCCGATGCCCAGAACGGTTTGGCGTCATAGAGGACGTCGCCTTTTGCCGGGCTCTTCAGCCCGATCATGACTTTGAGCAAGGTGCTCTTGCCACAGCCCGAACCACCCATGATGATAAAGATATCGCCACGCTTCACGGTGAAATTCAGGCCCTTCTGAATCAGGAAGTCGCCGTACGCCATGGTCAGGTCGCTAACAACAATGTGAGAGTCGTCGGCGTGCATGTCAGATTCCCATGTTGATGTAGATAACGGTCAGGATGGCGGCACTGACGACGATGAGTACGATTCCCATGACAACCGCCTTGGTGGTGCTCTGCCCGACTGCCATTGCACTGTTGCCACAGGCCATGCCTTGCTGGCAGCCAGCCAGCGCAACGAGACTGCCGTAGACAACGCTCTTGAACAGGCCGCCGAACAGACTGTTGAGACGCACCGCATCAATAGTCTGTTGCACATATTGAACGAGAGTGACATCGAGCATCGCGAGCCCGACGAGCGTTCCGCCCAGTATTCCGAGAAGGCTGGAGTACATCGTCAGCAGCGGCATCATGAGGACCAGTGCGATTACACGTGGCGTTACCAGAAAGTCGACCGGGTTCATACCGAGCGTAGTCAACGCGTCGACCTCCTCGTTAACCTTCATCGTGCCGATCTGGGCAGCATAAGCCGCTCCGGTTCGACCTGCCATGACGATCGCGGTCATGATGGCCGCCATTTCGCGAACCATGGCAACCGCGACGAGATTCGCCGTGTAGATACCGGCACCAAACATGTTGAGTTGCATGACGCCGACGAAGGCGAAGATCATGCCAATCAGGAAACTGATCAGGCTCACGATTCCCAGAGCGCCTGTACTTGCTTCCTGGCAATACTGCAAGACGTCAGAGCGCAGGTAGGTGGCCTTACCGCAGGCGAATCGTCCAAATGACAACACGAGGTCGCCCGTGAAGGTCAGTAGTTTTTTCAGATCCTCGAGCATGGCGAGCGTGGCGTCACCGATCTGCTCCACGACGCCTTTTCTCTTGAAGCTGCGCCTTGCGCCCTCGCGCTCTTTGACGGCGAAGGCGAGCGCAAGCAAACGGCGCGCACCGTCGGGCAAGCCCGACTCGTCAACCTTGACTCCATTTGCATCGGCTGCGCGAAGGATTCCAAGCAGTGGTGTTATCAAGCCGGTATCCCAATCACCCAGCCTATCCGATACAAAGGTCAACCGCTCGGGACGTGATGTCTGTCCGAGCCGATCGAGCACTGCATCCGTGGAAGGAATGGCCGTGCCGAGCAACCAGTCTCCGCCCAGTTCTATCGCGAGAGAATTTCCGGCCAGGATGTCGTATCTGAATGTCGCGGTGCTCATGCGTCTATAACAGGTCGACTATTCGATACGCTCGAAATCATTCAACACCCAGGTCTGGTCGATGTACCCTTCAGTCGGACCATATAAGCGGAACACCATGACAATCCTCTCCTTAACCAGCATTCGCGCGGATCGGCGCGGATCAACGCGCAGAAACCCGCTTTTATTGAGGCTTGGAGTTTGCCTGCCACCGCCGGCAGGCGAATCCCTATTAATAAGGGGGAAATGAGTAGGGCGCGTGGGGATTCGCCGCGCGGGGGGCGACGATGCGAGGCGGTTCGGCTAGGCCGGTGGAAGAACCCCGAGTTCGACCGCCTTTTCCGCCGCGTGCCGGCGATTGCCGACACCGAGTTTCTGATAGATGTGTTTGAGGTGGTAGTTGACGGTGTGGGTCGAGATGAACAGCTTGGTTGCGATCTCCTTGTTTTGCAGGCGCTGCGCCAGCATCTCCAAGATGTCGAGCTCTCGGTTGGTGAGATCATGCGGCGTTGGGCCCGCCGTTGGCCTCGGTGTTGTCGCCGCGATTTCTTGGGATGATGCGAATGCGACGCCGGTGCTTGCCAACACGCGACTAATGAAATCCGGGTCGGAGCCTGTACCGTCAAGTCGCTCGAGCAGATCCGCCAGCGGCCGACCTATCTCCACAAACGGCCGGGCCCAGCCGCCGGGCGCAGCCAATTCAACCGACTCTCGCAGAGAGGCCAGGGCGGTGTCCTGGCGACCTTGTTTCCTCCGCAGCAGGGACTGTAGGACCGCAACTTCGATTATCTGGCACTGGAACTGCCACTCCTCGCACAGTTCCCGTATTTCCCGGAGCAGCTGATCCGCCCGTTTCAGGGACGCCGCCGATCCGTCGGCGATCAATACCCG
>CAMYOJ010000001.1 GCA_947259985.1 uncultured Woeseiaceae bacterium | reverse complement strand
ACTCGATGCCGACCGCAAGCACGCGGCCGAGCTCAGTCACCGACTCAAGTTTCTCGACTACGATCCGATCATCGCCGACTCGACAGACGTCCTGGCCGATCGCCACGACGTAACGGCCGTGATCGTTGACTGCAGCGGCGACGATGCGATTGCCAAGACGGCCAGCGAGATTCGTTCGCAGCATCCCGGCCTGCCGTTTCTGTGCCTTTCTTCCGATTTCAAGACCGAAAACGGGCCGAACTGGTCGGTCGAGCTGCCGTTGAAGCGCGCACAACTCGAGCGTCTGCTGGGCCGTGCAGAGCGCTACCAGGGCTCGGAGCGCCGCCATCGCATCACGGGCACGTCGCACCCGATCCGCGCGGTGCGTCGCCTGATCGAGCAGGTTGCTGACTTCGACACCAACGTCCTCGTAACGGGGCAGTCGGGCACGGGCAAGGAACTCGTCGCGCGCACGATTCACGATCTCTCTGATCGTGCCGACAAACCCTTCGTGCCGATCAATTGCGGCGCCATTCCGGCCGATTTGCTCGAGAGTGAGCTCTTCGGTCACAAGAAGGGCGCTTTCACCGGCGCCATCAGCGACCGCATTGGCCGCTTCGAGCTCGCCGAAGGTGGCACGCTGTTTCTGGACGAGATTGGCGACATGAGCCTCGACATGCAGGTCAAGTTGCTGCGCGTGCTGCAGGAGCGTACTTTCGAGCGCGTTGGCAGCGGCAAGAGCCAGCATTGCGACGTGCGCATTATCGCGGCCACACATCGCGACCTCCCGGCCGCTGTCGAAGCCGGGGAGTTTCGCGAGGACCTTTTCTACCGTCTCAACGTCTTTCCGATAGAGATGCCGCCGCTGTACAAGCGCGTCTCGGACCTGCCTCAGCTGCTCGACGAACTGCTGATTGCACACAGTGGCGAGCAACAGGGCGACCTCAGGGTCAGCCCCGAGGCGGTACAGGTACTCGCAAACTACGACTGGCCCGGCAACATTCGCGAGCTGTCCAATCTCGTCGAGCGCCTCGCGATCATCAAGCCGGAGGGCACCATCGGTGTCGAAGACCTGCCTGCGAAGTACTGCGAGGGCCGGCCCGCGGCGGAAGCCGAGCTCAACAACGTATCCGAGGCCATGCAGCTGACGAATGCGAATCTCAAGGAAAGCCTGCAGTCGCTCGAACAGGACCTGATCAGCCAGGCCATGCAGGCAGCGGACGGTGTCGTCGCGCAGGCGGCGCGCCTGTTGAACATGCGTCGTACGACGCTCGTCGAGAAGATCGGCAAATACCAGCTCGGCTGAGCCGCGGAAAGCCGTCACCAAGCCCCCGATTGTCAGAAAATTGACGCCGTTCCCCAGCGTCAGAAATTCGTAAGTCATTGAAATATATAGCATAGCTGTTCTGGCATGTAACTTGCAGTTGTATTTGCAGAATGAATGCAATGGAGAACACTTTGGCGGCAACGTCTCTCAATGCGGAACAGCTGCACGACGCGTTTCAGGTCTTCAACCAGCAATCGGGCTTGCTCGAGGAGTCCTATCGCGACTTGCAGGACACCGTCCAGGCCCTGACGCGGCAGCTCGAGCAGGAGCAGTCGGCGCGGCTCAGCGAGTTGCTCGAGAAGGAGCAGCTCGGCCGGCGCCTGTCGGAGCTGCTGGAGACTCTGCCCGGCGCCATTCTCGTGATCGACGACGACGGCGTTATTCGCCAGCAAAACAGCCAGGCGAGCGCTTTGCTCAACCAGCCGTTAATTGGCTGTTCGTGGGCCTCCATCGTGCACCGTGAAGTTAGTGAAAGCAGCGGCGAGGACGGCAACATCCAGCTTCGCGATGGTCGCTGGCTGAGCCTGTCGCGCCGACCGCTGAGGAGCGAAACAGGCGAGGTCCTGTTGCTTGCCGATATTACCGAGAGTCGCCGCATGGCGGACCTCAGGCAACGCAATGAAAGGCTGACGTCGATTGGTGAGATGACGGCCGAATTCGCACACCAGGTAAGGACGCCGCTCGCGTCGACGATGTTGTATGCGGCGCAGCTGGATCGCAGTTCACCGTCGCGGGCGCGGGTCGCCGAGAAGATCACGACCGGGCTGCATGATCTCAAGCGCATGGTGAACGACATGCTGGGCTTCGCGGCCGGCGCGCGCCGGGCGCAGCAGCAGGTCAACGTTACAGAGCTGCTCAGCGGCGTTAAGGAAACCCTGCATGGGCAACTGGGCAGCGCAACGAGTGTGCGCGTCTCGGTCACTGACAGCGCACTTAACGTCGCGGCCAACGAGGACGCGTTGAAGGGCGCGTTACTGAATCTCGTAAGCAACGCGGACCAGGCCGGCGAAGGCCGGGTAAACATTCTTTTGCACGCGCATCGCTTCGCCGACGCCATTCATCTCTGTGTCAGTGATGACGGCCCAGGAGTACCCGAGGACGCGTTGCCGCAATTGTTCGAACCATTTTTCACGACTCGACCGCAGGGCACCGGCCTCGGACTTTCGGTCGTCAAAGCCGTCGCGGCGGCTCACGGCGGTGACGTGTCGGTCGCGACCTCGGATCTCGGCACCAGTTTCACGATGATCCTGCCGGCCGATAAGCAGGAGGAGGCGTCATGACGCAGCCCGCAGTCCTGATTGTGGAAGATGACGCCAGCCTGCGCGAGGCGCTGTTCGATACGCTCAACAGCAGCGAACAGCCCGTGCTTACGGCGGACAGCGGTCCGGCCGCGCTCGACATTCTTGACCATGAGCCCGTCGGCCTGGTCGTCAGCGACCTGCAGATGGAACCGATGGATGGTGTGACGCTGCTCGGTAAGATCCGAGAGCAGCATCCCACATTGCCGGCCGTGCTCATGACGGCCTACGGGACGATCGAGAACGCTGTCGATGTCATGCGCAACGGTGCCGCCGACTACCTCGTAAAGCCATTCGAGGCCGACGAACTGATGTCCATGGTCGGCAAGTACATCAAGTTGCCGGCCGAGGACAAGCAACCGGTCGCGGCCGACGCGTCGACCGTGAAGCTGTTGAACGTTGCAGAACGAGTCGCCAGGACCGAGGTCACTGTCACAATCAATGGCCCGAGCGGCTGCGGCAAGGAAGTATTCGCGCGCTACATTCACGATCGGTCGCCGCGCAGCGAGAAATCATTCGTCGCAATCAACTGCGCCGCGATTCCCGAGAGCATGCTGGAGGCCGTGCTGTTCGGTTACGAGAAAGGCGCTTTTACGGGCGCAACGGGCGCGCACGCCGGCAAGTTCGAACAGGCCGAGAACGGTACTTTGCTCCTCGACGAGATATCCGAAATGGACCTCGGCCTGCAGGCCAAACTGCTGCGCGTGATCCAGGAGAAGGAAGTCGAGCGCATTGGCGGACGCAAGGTGATCCCGCTGAATGTTCGCATCCTCGCAACGACCAACCGCGACCTGCGCCAGTACGTTGCCGACGGCAAATTCCGCGAGGACCTGTATTACCGCCTCAACGTTTTCCCTTTACATATACCGGCCCTCTGCGAGCGCCGTGATGACATTCTGCCGCTGGCGGAGATGTTGCTGCAACGCCATGGCGGCACGGCACTTACGCTCGCGGATTGCGCGAAAGAAGCGTTGTTCGCACATGACTGGCCCGGCAACGTTCGCGAACTGGAGAACCTCGTGCAACGCACCTTGATCCTGTCAAGCGGTTCGGAAATCAGGGCCGTCGACCTGGCATTCGAGCCGGCGACAAGTGAACAGCAGGCCGCCGACCTCAGCCAGGGACTCCGCAACCGGGAGTTTCAGCTAATCATCGACGCCATGAATGCCCATGGTGGCAAGCGCAGCGATATCGCTGCCGCACTCGGCATCAGTCCACGATCTTTACGTTACAAACTTGCCCGCATGCGCGACGAGGGCATCGCCATACCCGGAGAACGGTCATGAACGAAATCAACGCCAATGATCTCTTGAGCCAGATTCGTACGCTGGGTCGTGACCTGCAACCGACACAGGCGCCAGCACAGGCGCCAGCACAGGCACCTGCCAGCAATTTTGGCGACATGCTCAAGACGACGCTCAATGCCGTCAATGACGCGCAGCAACAAGCCACCGAATTGAAGATTGGATTCGAGACCGGCACGACCGACAAGAGCCTTGCCGAGGTAATGATCGCATCGCAGAAAGCGAACCTCTCATTCAGGGCTGTAACCGAAGTCAGGAACAAGCTGGTCTCAGCGTACCAGGACATTATGAACATGCCGGTCTAGTACCCGGCCCAGTGTAAAACCAGGGAACCGATAACAAGTCATGGAAACCGGAAACGTAATTGAATCGACCGTAGTGCCATCGAGCCAGTTGAACCTCGCAGGTGTACTTCGTATCCCGGCCGTTCGCCAGGTCATATCACTGATCGGGGTAGCCGCCGCCGTCGCTGCGGGATTTGCCATTGTGTTGTGGTCGCAGACGCCGCAATTCACGCAACTCCATGGCGACATGAGTCCGGCCGAGGCCGCCGAAGTTACCGAGGCGCTGCAATCGGCGGACATCGACTACAAGCTGAACAGCAACGGCACTGTACTGGTGGCCGAGTCACAGCTGCACGAAGCCCGCCTGGAACTCGCATCGCTGGGCCTGCCGCAAGGCTCGGCGGCCGGCATGGACATCATGCAGGAGCAGTCGAGCTTCGGCGTCAGCCAGTTCATGGAAAGTGCACGCTACCAGCACGCGCTCGAGTCCGAACTCGCGCAGACGATCGCGTCGCTGGGCGCCGTCCGCGAAGCCCGGGTGCACCTTGCCATTCCCAAGCAAACCGCGTTCATTCGTGACATCAAGGGCGCCAGCGCATCCGTGCTGTTGCAGCTATACGGCGGTCGTGTGCTCGAATCCGACCAGGCCTCGGCCATCGTCCACCTCGTTGCTTCCAGCGTGCCGAACCTGGTCGCCAGCGATGTCACATTGATCGACCAGCATGGCCGCCTGCTGAGTTCCGGCGCTGAACAGGCCGCCGGCGCCCAGGCCGCCACCCAGTTCAAGTTTTCGCGTCGCCTCGAGGAAACCTACAAGAAGCGTATCGAGGATCTGCTGACGCCATTGGTTGGTGCGGGTCGTATCCGCGCGGAAGTGGTCGCTGATATTGACTTTACCTACACCGAAGAGACCAGCGAGTCCTTCGACCCGGCACGCACCGTCGTGCGTAGCGAGCAGATCAGCGAAGATCTCACCTCCGGCGCTGCCACGGTAGCGGCGGGCATACCAGGTGCAGTCAGCAACCAGCCGCCCGAAGCCACGGGTATCGATCCCAACGTTGTTTCCACAGAGGCTGAGCTTGTCGAGCCCAAGAACTCCTCACGCAGCAGCACGCGAAATTTCGAGGTTGATCGCACGATTCGACACACGCGTCCGCAGTCCGGGGCGATTCGCAGGCTGTCAGTGGCTGTCCTGATCGACGATACGCCGGTTGAAGGTGTCGAGACGCAAACGACACCTACTGGCAATGACGTCGAGCGCTACACGGCGCTGGTCAAGGAAGCTGTGGGTTTCAACGAAGCGCGTGGCGATTCCGTCGTTGTGCTCAACGAAGCGTTCCGAGCCGCGGAACCCGTCGAAGATTTTGAACCGCCGGCATTGTGGGAGCGTCCCGGCGTGATCGCCGGAGCCAAGCAGGTGCTGGGCGCGGTTCTCGTCCTGGCTATCGCATTCGGCGTCGTCAAACCCATGCTGGGCGGCGTGGTATCCGGCGGCGCGGCCATCTCGGGCGAGTACATCGGCGCCGGCGGATTTTCCGGCGCCGGCGGCGCCGCACAGCTAGCGGGCGGCACGGCGGCGATACCGGGACCGAACTATGACGAAAAAGTCGCCGCGGCCAAGAATATTACGGGTAACGACCCCGCGCGCGTCGCCCAGGTCGTCAAGAAATGGGTATCGACCGATGAGTGAATTCGTTGAAAACATGAGCGGGACCGAGAAGGCGGCGCTACTGCTGATGACGCTCGGCGAAGGCGAGGCCGCCGAGGTGCTCAAGTACATGGAAGCCAACGAAGTTCACCAGCTCGGCCGCGCCATGGCCTCGCTCAAGAGCGTCAGCCGTAACGATGCCGATCGCATTCTCGATATTTTTATTCTCGACGTCGAGGACCAGACGGCACTGGGCGTCGATACGGAGAACTACGTCCGCAAGCTACTCGGTAACGCCTTCGGTGCCAGCAAGGCGAACGCATTTATCGAACGCATCGTGACCGGCGACGAAGCGCAGGGTCTCGATGCGCTGAAGTGGATGAGTTCCCGCGAAGTCGTCGACATCGTGCAGGACGAACATCCGCAGATCATAGCCATCGTCCTGGCGTTTCTCGAAAGCAGCCAGGCCGCCGAAGTTATCGAAAAACTGCCCGAAGAGCTGCGCTCCGACATCGTCATGCGCGTCGCAAGGCTGACGGACATCCAGCAGAGCGCGCTGGCGGAAATAGAGAACCTCATCGCGAACAAGTCAGGAGACTCGAGTCGCGGCGGGACACGCAAGGTCGGCGGCGACAAGGTCGCGGCCAGTATCGTTAACGCGCTCAAACCAGAGCGCGGCGAGCAACTGCTCGAACAGATAAAGGAAAAGAACGAGGAACTGTCCGAACGAATCCAGGAGATGATGTTCGTCTTCGATACCCTGCTCGAAGTCGACGATCGCGGTATCCAGGCATTGCTCCGCGAGATTCCGAACGATCTGCTGGTCGTCGCGCTCAAAGGCTGTGATCCGGCGATCAGCGACAAGATTCTCGGCAACATGTCCAAACGCGCCGCTACGTTGCTGCGCGAAGACATGGACGCCAAGGGCCCGATCAAGCTCAGCGACGTCGAGACAGCGCAGAAAGAAATCCTCGATGTTGCGCGGCGCCTCGCAGATGCGGGCGACATAGACCTCGGCCAGGGCGGCGAGGAATATGTCTGAGGACTCTGCAGCCAGGACAGCCGCTGCCTGGGAAGTGCCGGCCATCGATGGTTCCGATGGCAAGGGCTACCTGACGGCCGGCCGTCTGCAGGAATTACAGCAACAGGCCTACGACGAGGCATTTCAAAAAGGTCATGCCGAGGGCGTTGCCGCGGGCGAACAGACGATCCGGCAGCGCGCCGCTCGCTACGACGAGCTGTTGCGCGCACTGTCGAAACCGTTCGATCAACTCGATGAATCCGTTGAAAAGCAGCTCGTCGAGCTGGCGATCGCAATGGTCAAGCAGTTGTTTCGGCGTGAAATCAAGATCAATCCGACGCACGTTATCGGCGTAGTGCGCGAGTCCGTGCAGCTGTTGCCCATCGCCAGTCGCAACGTGCAGGTGCATCTTCATCCCGACGATGCTTCGCTGGTGCGCGAATCACTTTCGCCGGCCGAAGGTGAGCCCGCATGGAGCATTGTGGAGGATCCGTTGATTGCTCACGGTGGCTGCAGGATCACGACCGATAACTCACAGATTGACGCAACAGCGGAAGCCCGACTGCAAGCCGTCATCAACAATATTCTGGGCGACGAGCGAGCCGGTGACTGAAGAAACCACTGTATTGCCAGGGCCGGATCCCGACAGGAATCTGGAGCGATCGCTGGGACTCGGCGCCTACATCGATCGAGCTTATGACGAGCGACCGAAATCCGTCGTCGAAGGCGTATTGCGTCGTACCGTGGGGCTCGCCATGGAAGCCGAGGGCTGCCACGCTGCTCTTGGCGGCCGCTGCGACGTCGTCGCGGCCGACGGCAGGCATGTGGAGACGGAAGTTGTCGGTTTCTCGGGTGAGCGCCTGTTCCTGATGCCGGTCGCGGACATGCGCGGCGTTTCGCCGAATGCGCGTGTCATACCTGTCAGCGGATCGCCGGAAGCTGCGGTTGGAGACGACCTCCTGGGTCGCGTGCTGGACGGCCGCGGTAACCCGCTCGACGGCGGCAAGCCGCTGGCCCGCGGCAAAACGGTGTCCCTGATGGGCGAGTCCATCAACCCGCTCAAGCGCCAGCCGATCAGGGCGCAGCTCGACGTCGGCATCCGCTCTATCAACTCCCTGCTGTCCGTCGGACGCGGCCAGCGCATGGGGCTGTTCGCCGGTAGCGGCGTCGGCAAAAGTATGTTGCTGAGCATGATGACACGCAACACGGAGGCAGACGTCGTGGTCGTCGGCCTCGTCGGAGAACGCGGCAGGGAAGTGCAGGAGTTCATTGACCATTCGCTGGGCACCGAGGGCATGAAACGCGCCGTCGTGGTCGCCACGCCGGCCGACGATACGCCACTCATGCGCCTGCACGGCGCCTGGCTGACGGCGGCGATCGCCGAATACTTCCGCGACCAGGGCAAGAACGTACTATTGCTCATGGACTCGCTGACGCGGTTTGCGCAGGCGCAGCGTGAGATCGCCCTGGCGATCGGCGAACCGCCCGCGACCAAAGGCTACCCACCCTCGGTGTTTGCCAAGTTGCCGCAGCTCGTGGAACGCGCCGGTAACGGCGCCGAAGGCGGTGGCTCCATCACGGCTTTTTACACGGTGCTCGCGGAAGGTGACGATCACAATGATCCAATCGTGGATGCGTCGCGCGCTATTCTCGACGGTCATATCGTGCTGTCGCGCAACATGGCGGACGCCGGCATCTACCCGGCTGTCGATATCGAATCGTCTGTCAGCCGCGCGATGACCCAGTTTATTTCCGACAGCCAGCAGCAACTCGTGTCCCGTTTCCGACAGGTGTATTCAACCTACCAGGAGAATCGTGACCTGGTCGCCGTCGGCGCCTACCAGCCGGGCACGAACCCGCAACTGGACGAGGCCATCGCGCTTTGGCCGACGATTATCGAGTTCCTTCGCCAGCACCAGAATCAAAGCATCAACTCGGCCACGAGCCTCGCGAACCTGCGCGAGTTGTTCGACGCCGTGTCCGTAGAGCACGCAGCCGAAGCTGAGCAGTAGCGTGAAGAGCCGTACGCGCAAGATCAGCAAGGTCGCGTCGCTGGCCGCGGCCGAGGAACGGCGATTCGGCGAGGAGGCGGGACGCTCGCAGCGACAGCTTAATGAGCAGCTGGAACGCCTGGGTGAGCTCAACGCCTTCCGGCACAACTATGCCAGCAAGAACCCCGGCGCGACGCAGGTGAACTCGGCACACCTCAAGGATTATCACGATTTCCTGCATCGACTCGACATGGCGGTAAAGGCGCAGCAACAGATCGTTCGAGACTGTGAGCAGAACGTCGCGACCCACAGGCAGCGCTGGATGGTCAAGCGCCAGAAGCTGGAGTCACTCGAGCGCGTACTCGCCAGGTACGAGGCCGAAGACAATGCCTACCAGGACAGGCTGGAGCAGAAGCTGCTCGACGATCTGCCGAACGTCGGCCTCAAGGGTTTCGAGGGAGACGACGCCTGAGCTGGCATGCATCTTGCTACTACCTGTACAGGGACACATTCATTCAAAAAGGACAGCGCATGCTTGCGACACTTAACCTGCAACTCCCGCCAGTGGAAATCACGGACGATTCGTCTCTGACGCCAGCAATGACGCCGGATGACGCGCCGATTGCCGAGTTTGCCGACCTCTTGCGCCTGCGTGTCGACACGGCAGCAGATCCCGGCACACCCTCCGGCGAATTATTGCCACAGGGCGGCAGCGAATTGCCGTTGCAGGCATTGCCCGTCGAATTTGATGCCCCACCGGCGCCTGGTCTGAGCGTATTGCCGCAGGCGGAGCCGGCGCTGACGCCGCCGCTCGTGGAGCTTGCACCAGAGCAGCCGCTGGCGGCCTCACTGGCCTTAGAAACGGAGATTCCGTTAGCGCCTGTTATCAAGGGGCCAGACCCCGCAATGACAGTCGCCGACGGCCGCGATGGGTTGTCGTCTCCTGAAACCCGGCCGCTGCCCGTCATGCAGCAGAGCCTGTTGCGTCCCGTGACGCCCGAGCGGATCCAGGAGACCCTGACGTCGCTGTCGGCAAAGCTCGAAACCACGGCCCCAGGGCTGCGTGAACCTCCGCTTCCGGTTCAGACGCAGCCTGTGGCTGCCCTGACCGACAAGAGCATGCCTTTGGTGGAGTTGCCGCGGCGCGTGGAGGTTTCGCCCCTGCCGGCGGTCAATGTCGAAGAAATCAGTGACGTCTTCAAGGCGCGTCCAACCGTGACCCAGCCCGTACAGGTGCTGAATACGCAGCCGAACCCACAACAGCCCGTCGTTATGACGGCGCCATCGGCCGCTGCCACGTTGGATACCGGGTATGCCGCTGCCGTACAGCAGGCCAACGACCTGATATCGGTTCCGGTCCGTGACAGGGGCTGGGGCGAGCAAATCGGGGAACGCGTGCTCTTGATGGCCGGCAACCAGATGAAATCGGCGGAAATCCGGCTGACACCGGCGGAGCTTGGTCCACTTCGGGTGCAGGTCTCGGTGGATGACGGCGCGGCCAACGTGACGTTCCAGGCACAGCACGCCGTGACGCGCGAGGCCATCGAGCAGGCGCTGCCCCGACTTCGCGAACTGCTGGCCGAAAACGGGCTTTCTCTTGGCCAGGCCAGTGTCGGCGAACAGGGTGTTGCCGAGGGCAACCGCGACGAGCACTCGAACTCCCTGGAAGCGGGCTCCGGTGACAGCTTCGATGACAACGACGGGAGCGACTCGACAGAGCCGCAGCGCGTCGTGGCATCCAACAGTCTCGTCGATACGTTTGTCTGAGCCGTCAAAATTCTGACAGATAGCCCAGGCTGCCGGTCGGGATCCTGTCGGCGACGGAATTCTGACGCCGTTTGGACCCCCTCGGATTCGACGAAAGTCTCGTAACTGCATAAAAAATAGAGAAATAATAAGCCAAAAATAACGTTGGCACGTCCCTTGCATTACCAATGGCAGGACACATTGGAGCAAGTGATGGCTGAAGAAGCTAACGAAACACAGGAAGATACATCGGGCGGTGGCATGGGCAAGAAACTCATGCTCGCAGGCGTCGGGGTGGCACTCTTGGGCGCCGGCTTGTTTGCAGGCATGACCTTCCTCGGTGGTGAAGCGCCGGCAGAGGGCGAGGAGGTGGCCGAAGATGCCGCGCCAGCCAGCGGGCCGGCGATCTACCAGAGCCTGCATCCCCCGCTGGTGGTGAATTTCAAAGACAGCGTCGGCGAATCGCATTTCATGCAGATCACGATGGAAGTGATGGCTCGCGATCAGAACATCATCAACCTGGTGCGTGACCACACACCCGTCATTCGCAACAGCCTGATTCTCTTGTACAGCGGCGCCGTCTACGAAGAAATCACGACGCGCGAAGGCAAGGAGCAGATGCTGGCCGACGGGCTTGCCGAGATTCAGCGGGTCGTCGAGGAACAGACGGGCGAGACCGGCGTCGAGGCTGTCTATTTCACGGCGCTGGTCATCCAGTAGGGCCTGCCGACCATGACAGACCCCGTACTCACAGACGACGAAAAAGGCGCACTGCTGGAAGGCATGTCGAGCGGCGAGGTAGAGGTTCACTCCAACGGGGGACCCACTTACGCGTCGGTATCGGACTTCGAGATCGGCCCGCGTTCGCGGATCAATACCAACAGTTATCCGCGCCTGCAGAGCCTGAACCGGCAGTTCGCGAGCCGCATGAGCAAGCAGGCCGAACTCATGCTCAACGCCGACGCCATGGTCACATTCCAGAGCATCGAGACCTGCACCTACAGCGAATTTGGCGAGCAGAGCCCGTCGTTGTCGCTGGTTGTGGAGTTCCTGCCGAAACCGCTGGACGGTTCGGCATTGCTCAATCTAAACGCGCCCACGGTCGAGAATCTCGTCGAGACGTTCTACGGCGGCCTTGGCAATGAGTCGGCGCGCCACGAGCCCGAATTTTTCACGCCCGGCGAAATCAGCGTTGCCGCCCTGTTTGGCGAGGCGGTGCTGAATGTCATTAACGAAGTATGGCAGCCGTTGGCCAAGATGGCGGCCGAGACTGCCGGAACTCACCTGAGCACGGGCGTGATCGACAACATCGACGGCGGTGACTCGGTGATCAGCTGCGAGTTCGAACTCGACGTCGCGGAGCAGAAGCAGCTGTTTCACCTGCTATGGCCCGTCAGAACGGTGGCATCGCTACTGCCTGTTTTCGAGGGACAGAAGCGTGACCGGGACCCGACTCAAGACGCGCGCTGGGAGCGCTCGCTGCGCTCGAGGGTTGTCGAATCGGTCGTCAGGATTGCTTCCGACGTCGGCCATACGCGTATGACGCTCCGGGAAGTTGCGGAGCTCGTTCCAGGCGACGTCATCAACATCAGCAATCCTCAGCGAGGCACCGTGTCCGCATCCGAGGTGCCGATACTCGAGGGCCGCTTTGGCGTCCACGACGGTCGCCATGCGATCGAAGCAAGCAACTGGCTGGATCCCGAATCCGGATCGCAAGCCGCGAAAAATTAGTCATTTAAAGGAAATCGGAAAATGGAAAGTGATACGCCGACCCCTGGCAACGAAAATGAAGAGCAGGCTCAAGAGGAAGCGTCGCCGCAGTACTCGCCTGACGAACTCAACGAGGGCGCAAAGGCCGCGGATGGCACGCCAGCCGACGTCAATCTCGACCTCGTTCTCGACATTCCGGTCGATGTCTCGCTGCGCGTCGGGTCGACCGACATTTCCATTCGCGACCTCGTGTCTCTCGTCGAAGGATCGGTCATCGCACTTGACCAGGACGCCGGGGAGGCGATGGACGTGCTTGTCAACGGCACGCTGATCGCGCATGGGGAAATCGTCGTCGTCGATGATCAGTATGGCGTGCGTCTGACCGACGTTGTCAGCCCGGTCGAGCGCATCGAGAAGCTGCACTGACAGGTTGCCGTGATGCTCCGTGAACTAATCACCTCAGACGCTGCTGTCAGCGCCCCGACTTTGCCGGCATCGCCCGGCGTCGGTGGTGGTGACATCCTGGGCCTGGGCGCCAGCGTGATCATCATCGTCGCGATCATCGTCGTGCTGGGCTGGCTGTATTCACGCTCGAAATTCGTTTCGGGCGGGGCGAACGACGTCATAAACGTCGTTGCAACACGCGCTCTTGGGCCAAAAGAACGCCTGATGGTTGTCGAGGTCGCCGAGCAGCAGCTGCTTGTCGGCATGACGGCCGCCGGCGTACAGACATTGCACGTGCTCGAAAAGCCGGTGCATGTCGCCCGCAAAGAAAACGGCCAGGCCGGTTTCGCGGGGCGCCTGCGCGCCGCGTTCCAGGAGATCGCCAAATGAGGTGGCTGCTGCTGATCGCGACCTTTGCAAGCAGCGCTGCCATGGCGCAGACCGAGCCGCTGGCCCTGGCCAGCGACGCGATGGCCGGGCAGAGCTACTCGTTGAGCATCCAGATCCTGGTGCTCATGACCTTGCTCACGCTGCTGCCCGCAGCGATTTTGTCAACGAGCGCTTTTGTTCGCATCATCATCGTACTGTCGATACTGCGCCAGGCACTGGGCACGGCACAGACACCGCCGAACCAGGTGCTGCTGGGCATCGCCCTGTTCCTGACCTTTTTCGTCATGTCGCCGGTAATCAGCGACATTCAGACGAACGCCGCAACGCCTTACATTGACGGCGAGATTTCCGCGCCCGAGGCCTTCTCGAAGGGCATTGAACCGCTACGGCGCTTTATGCTGGACCAGACGCGTGACAGCGACCTGCAATTGTTCGCATCGATCGCCGGAGTCTCGGACATCGCGAGCGTCGACGACGCACCGCTGTCGATCGTCATTCCGAGCTTCATGGTCAGCGAACTCAAGACCGCGTTCCAGATCGGTTTTCTGGTTTTCATTCCATTTCTTGTCATCGACCTGGTTGTTTCGAGCGTGCTGATGTCGATGGGCATGATGATGCTGTCGCCGATGCTCATCAGCCTGCCGTTCAAGATCATGTTGTTTGTGATGGTCGATGGCTGGGCGCTGCTACTCGGCACACTCGCATCGAGCTTTTACGCATAAGGACTTTGTCATGACGCCGGAAACCGTAATCACAATCGGCCAGCAGGCACTTTGGGTGACGATGTTGATCGCTGCACCGCTGCTGGGCTCCGCGCTTGCGGTTGGCCTCCTGGTCGGCATGGTGCAGGCGGCAACGCAAATCAACGAGATGACGTTGAGCTTCATCCCGAAACTACTGGTTCTCGTAATGTCGCTTGTCGTTGCAGGGCCGTGGATGCTCAGCGTCATCGTCAATTACACCAAGCAACTGATAGGGCAGATTCCCTCGCTGATCTCATGACGAATGAGAAAGGACCGAGAAATGTTAGTGAGAAAAAACCGTGAACGTCGAGATTCCCATAGCACCGCTGATCGAATCGATCGAGACCTTCATCTGGCCGTTCGTGCGGATCGGCGCGTTCCTGATGGTAATGCCGCTGGTTGGCGGCAGCTTCGTACCGATGAGAGTGCGTCTCCTGCTGGCGGTTGCATTGACGATCGTAATAGCGCCGATCATTCCGTCTACTGCAACTCAGGAGGTATTGAGTGCGGCGGGTCTGGTCATGGTGATTCAGGAGATCGGAATCGGCGTCATGATGGGATTCTTAGTGCAGCTTGTCTTCGACGCGATCGCGTTGGGCGGACAGGTGATCGGCATGAGCATGGGACTCGGCTTCGCCGTCTTCCTGGATCGGGCGAGGGGCGTGAGTATCCCGGTGCTTGGTCAGTTGTTCATGATGCTGGGAATGCTGGTCTTCCTGTCCCTGGATGGTCATCTCGCGATGATTCAGCTGCTGGCGGAGAGTTTTCACGCGTGGCCGATGGCCGAACGAGGCCTGACGCCGACGATGGCTGCCGAACTCCTGACCTGGAGCAGCCAGCTGTTTGTGTTCGCACTGAAGATCGCGCTGCCGGCGATTACGGCGCTGCTCATCGTGAACCTGTCGTTCGGCATCATGAGCAGGGCGGCGCCGACGCTGAACCTGTTCGCGGTGGGCTTCCCGGTCTCCATGTTATTGGGCTTCGCGGCTATTTTTCTCAACATGGGCGTCCTGGTCGAGAACGTGTCGGCCTTCCTGGCGCTTTCGATTTCAGCGATTTCGCAGTTGCTTAGCCTGTAAGGCCTGCCCCGGAGACCAGCAGACGTGGCCGAAGAAGAAGCTCAACAAGATCGCACAGAACAACCGACTCCCAAGCGACGCGAGGACGCCCGCAAGAAGGGCGACGTTCCGCGATCGCGGGAGTTGACGATGTCGGGCGTCATGTTGTCCGGCGCAGGCGCGATGCTGCTGATGGCAGGCCCGATCGGCACCGAACTGCTGCAGTCGTTTGCGAGTGGCTTCACGATCGAAAGGGAACTGCTGCTCGACGAGCGCCACCTCGTTCCTGCCCTCGTGCAAATCGGCTCGCAGGGCTTCATGAGCGTCCTGCCGCTGGCCATTGTCCTGCTCGCTGCCGTCTTCCTGAGTGCGGCGGCGATCGGTGGCTGGTCGTTCAGTCTCAAGGCAGCCGCGTTCAAGGCCGAACGCCTGAGCCCGCTCAAGGGCATCAAGCGTATTTTCAGCGCGAACGGGCTCAACGAACTGCTCAAGGCCATGGCGAAGTTCTCGCTCGTTGGCGCCATCGCCGTTGCCTGGCTGTGGTACTCGGTGGATGACCTGCTGCTGCTGGGTCGGCAACCGATTCGCGAAGCCATTCCAGACGCACTAAAGCTCTGCGGACTGTCACTGCTGATCGGCAGCCTCGGTTTGCTCGTCATCGCCGCTGTCGATGTGCCGTTTCAGCTCTGGCAGTACCAGAAGAAACTGCGCATGACTCGCCAGCAGGTCAAGGACGAATTCAAGGAGACCGAAGGTCGGCCCGAGGTCAAGTCACGGATACGTGCGTTGCAGCAGCAGATTGCAACGCGCCGCATGATGGAGGAGCTGCCGACGGCCGACGTCGTGATCACCAACCCGACGCACTTTGCGGTCGCGCTCAAGTACGACGATGCCAGGATGGGTGCGCCGCAGGTCATCGCCAAGGGCAAGGACCTGCTGGCCAAACGTATTCGCGAGGTAGCCACAGAGCACGGCGTGCCGTTGTTCTCGGCGCCGCCCCTGGCTCGCGTCCTGTTCCGCAGCACCGAGATCGGCGACGAGGTTCCGGCACGGCTGTATACGGCCGTGGCGCAGGTTCTCGCCTACATCTACCAGCTCAACGAAACACTGCGTCCCGGACAGAAACGACCGGAGCCGCCGGTACCGGAAATCGACGAAGACGACTTCCCGGGCCCTGAATACTCAGGATGAGTAAACGCCAATGGCAAATGAAACGAACTACATAACAAACATCATTCACGGGCTGGGACTGCCATTCCTGGTGCTGGCAATGCTGGCAATGATGATGGTCCCGTTGCCGCCGCTGGCGCTCGACGTCTTGTTCACGTTCAACATTTCGCTGTCGCTGGGCATCCTGCTGACGACCGTGTACGTGAAACGGCCGCTCGACTTCGGCGTGTTCCCGACGATCCTGCTCGTCGTCACCTTGTTGCGCCTGGCACTGAACATCGCGTCAACGCGGGTAGTGCTTCTAAACGGGCACACGGGAACCTCGGCAGCAGGCAAGGTCATCGAGGCATTTGGCGAGTTCGTCGTCGGCGGCAACTACGCGGTCGGTCTCGTCATTTTCGCGATTCTGGTAATCATCAACTTTGTCGTCGTCACCAAGGGCGCAGGTCGCGTCTCGGAAGTGTCGGCGAGGTTCACGCTGGATGCGATGCCGGGCAAGCAGATGGCGATCGACGCCGATCTCAACGCCGGCATCATCGACCAGGACGAGGCGCGCCGACGCCGCCAGGAAATCGGCGAGGAAGCGGATCTGTACGGGTCCATGGACGGTGCCAGCAAGTTTGTCCGGGGTGACGCCGTTGCGGGTATTCTGATCCTGTTCATCAATATCATCGGCGGGCTGATCATCGGTACGTCGCAGCACGACCTGTCGCTGTCGTCGGCCGTACACAATTACACGCTGCTGACGATCGGTGACGGTCTCGTCGCTCAGATTCCGTCTTTACTCCTGTCGACGGCGGTTGCGATCATCGTGACGCGCGTTTCGCGTTCGCAGGACATGCGTGCGCAAGTGTCGAGTCAGCTCTTCAACGATCCACGCACACTCATCGTGACGGGCGCCATCGTCGGCATTCTCGGCATGATCCCGGGAATGCCCAACTTCGCGTTCCTGAGCCTGGCCGGTTTGTGCGGCGTGGGCGCAATGCGGATCGCCAGGAGCAAGCGGGTAGCCGAGGAGCCCGAGGTTCGGGAGGTGGACCCCGACAGCGTCTTGCCGGAACTGAGCTGGCAGGACGTCGATCCCGTCGACCTGATCGGGCTCGAAGTCGGCTACCGGCTGATTCCGCTCGTCGACTCACAGCGCAAGGGCCCGCTCGTCGGGCGCATCAAGGGCGTCCGCAAGAAACTGACGGAGGAACTCGGTTTCCTCGTATCACCCGTGCATATCCGCGACAACCTGGATCTCGATCCCAATGCTTACAGGATATCTCTCGCCGGCGTGGCGATCGGGGAAAGCGAGGTCCATATCGACAAGGATCTCGCGATCAACCCGGGACAGGTATTCGGCAAGATCAACGGCATCGCGACCGAGGATCCGGCCTTCGGCCTCGAGGCCTTCTGGATCGAGGCGAGCCAGCGTGAAGAGGCGCAGATGCTCGGTTACACGGTCGTGGATCCTGCGACCGTCGTCGCCACCCACCTGAGCCAGCTGCTGCTGACCAATGCCCACGAGCTGCTCGGTCACGAAGAGTGCCAGCAACTCATGGATCGGCTGGCGTCGGCGTCGCCGAAGCTCGTCGAGGAGCTGACCCCCAAGCTGCTGCCCATGAGCGTGATCACGCGCGTGCTGCAGAACCTGCTCGAGGAGAACATCCCCCTGAAGAACATCCGCAAGATCGCCGAAACATTGGCGGAGCACGGGTCGCGGAGTCAGGATCCCGACGCTTTATCGGCGGCCGTGCGCGTCGCCCTGGGCCGCTCAATCGTCCACAACGTAGCAGGGGCGCGGCCTGAGCTGCCTGTGATGACGCTCGAGCCAGAGTTGGAACGAATCTTGAATGAGTCTGCACAGGAAGGCGGAAATATAGGCCTGGAGCCGGCAATGGTTGAAAGACTGCACGAGTCACTGAAAGAGAAAGCACAGAGTCAGGAGGTCGCGGGTGAGCCCGCCGTCCTGCTGGTTGCGCCGCAGGTACGGCCGTGGATGTCCCGCATGATGCGCAACATCCGCAACCTGCACGTCCTGGCCTACAACGAGGTCCCGGATGACAAGCGCATAAGATGATTGCCGCCGTGGGCTGACCGCGACGCGCAGAGATTACGAAGGGCAAGGGTTGAAAGAGCGAACGTTAAGGACACGAGCGAGCAAACGAACGAGGAAAGATTGTGAAGATCAAGCGATATTTGGATAAGGATATGAGACACGTCTTGCGGCGGGTGCGCGAGGACCAGGGTCCGGACGCGGTAATCCTGTCGAATCGGCGAGTCGAAGACGGTATCGAAGTGATTGCGGCGCTCGACTATGACGAGGCGCTGGTACGTCACGCGATCGGCGTCAAGCCCGAATCGGATGCCGAGATCTCCAGCGATGCGCTCGCCGAGATCGCCGAGGACGATGCAGCGATTGAGCCGGTCGCCGAGGTCGTATCGGCTGACCTGACGCGGCACCCGGTCGAAGAATTGTCACTCAAGCAGATGCAGGGCGAGCTGTCTTCGATGCGCGGCCTGCTGGAGACGCAGCTATCCGGGCTCATCTGGAAAGATGCGACGCGCCGTTTTCCACTGCGCGCACAGATCCTGCGCAACCTCGCGCGCCTGGGACTCGCACCCGATATCGCAAACATCATCGTCGATCGCCTCGAACCGACGGGCGACATCAAGAACCTGTGGAGCGCGCCGCTGACGACATTGGCCCAGACTTTACCGGTCGTCGAAAACGACCTGCTGACCACGGGCGGTACCGTTGCCCTGATCGGCCCGACGGGGGTTGGCAAGACGACGACGATAGCGAAAATCGCCTCGCGCTTCGCCATGAACAACTGGGCGGACGACATCGCCCTGGTCAGCGCGGATTCCTACCGGATCGGTGCCAAGGAACATCTCAGGGCCTTTGCAAACATCATCGGGGCAAAGGTCTACGCGGCCAGCAATTTCGACGAACTCTCCGAGACACTGGTTCGACTCAAAGACAAGAAGCTCGTCCTGATCGACACCGAAGGCCGCAGTCAGCGCGATCGCGACCTGTCGAGCCGGCTTGCGGCCTACGGGCGCAATGCCGACCGCGTGCGCTTTTACCTCACGTTGTCGGCGGCAACACAGGAAGCCGCGCTCGACGAAACCGTGAGGGAGTTCAGCCGCGTGCCGCTCGAAGGCTGCATCGTCACGAAGATCGACGAGGCTGCCCAGCTTGGTTGCGTCATGAGCGCACTGATCCGCAACGATCTGCCAGCCGCCTGGTTTTCGGACGGCCAGCGAATCCCCGAAGACCTGCACGGCGCAGCACGCAAAAAACTGTGGCTCGTCAACCAGGCCGTTGAATGCATGGAAGCCAGCCATCCACGCGTCGACGAACGAACAATGGCTGAAGACTACACGAAGCAGAGTTTTGCCAATGCCTGACAACATACAAGGATCGAACCTCAAGCGGTTCATGCAACGGAAGCCTGTCAAGGTGATCGCCGTCTGCAGCGGCAAGGGAGGCGTTGGCAAGACCAACGTAGCATCCAACATTGCTGTTGCCCTCGGAAGCCGTGGTCGCAACACATGTTTACTGGATGCAGACCTGAGTCTCGCGAATGTCGATGTCCTGCTCGGGCTGCAGCCACGCTTCAACCTGTCGCACGTCGTTGAAGGTGAGGCCGAACTCAAGGACACGATCCTGCGAGGCCCGCGAAATATCCGCATCGTGCCCGCGTCATCCGGAAATTTCTGCATGACCGATCTGCCGCCCGCGGCACAGGTCGGCATCATTCAGGCCTTCAGCGAACTGACAAACCAGCCCGAGGTCATGATCGTGGACACGGCCGCGGGCATATCGCCAAAGGTCGCTCGTTTTGTGCAGGCCGCCCAGCATCCTGTCGTTGTCGTTCGTGACGAGCCCGCGTCACTCACCGATGCGTATGCGCTGATAAAGGTCTTCAGTCAGCACTATGGCGTTTCTCGGTTTCATGTCGTAACGAACCAGTGCCGCACGACACGCGAGGGTCGCGCTCTTTACGGCAAGCTGGCCCGCGTAACGGATTCCTACCTCGACGTCGTGCTGCGGCACCTGGGCGACATCCCGCAGGATGACTACCTGGTTAAAGCGGTTCAGGAACAACGCGCGGTCGTGGATGCTTATCCGCGCAGCGCCTCGGGCGAAGCGTTTCAACGCGTCGCGGCAAACATCGACGCAATGCCAGCGGCCCGTGAGGCCAGTGGTGGAATCGAGTTCTTCCTGGAGCGCCTGTTGATGGCGGACAACGCTTCGCGGGGTAAAGTCGCATGAATACCTATACCACTGCAGCGACGAGAAACCAGTATTCCGATGCGGACCTCGTCACCGAACACGTCGATCTCGTCAAACGTATCGCGCACCATCTTGCGGCGCGACTGCCTGCGACCGTGGACGTCAATGACCTGATGCAGTCGGGCATGGTGGGCCTGCTCGAGGCGGCCGGGAACTTCGACGCCTCGCGTGGCGCCAGTTTCGAGACCTACGCGGGCATCAGGATCCGTGGCGCGATGCTCGACGACATTCGCAAGCACGACTGGACACCGCGTTCGGTGCATCACAAGTACCGTCAGGTCGCGGATGCGATCAACGCTATCGAGGGTGAGTTGGGACGTGCGGCATCCTCCGAAGAGATTGCAGACCATCTCGAAATCAGTCTCGATGAATACCACAAGATCCTGGCGGACAGCGCCTGCAGTCGGCTGTTCAGCTTCGAGGAGACGCTCGAAGAACCCACGCTGCAGCGCAAGCCGCCATCGTCCGACGCGCCGATGCCGGACCAGGAGTTGTACCAGTCACAGTTCCGCTCGCAGCTGGCCGATTCGATCGACCAGTTGCCCGAACGCGAACGCCTGGTGCTGTCTCTCTACTATGAGCAGGAACTCAATCTAAAGGAGATCGGGGTCGTGCTCGACGTCTCCGAATCGCGCGTTTGCCAGATTCACGGCCAGGCTGTCATGCGGCTACGAGCCTCAGCCAAGCGCTGGTCGTAGAGGAGTATCGCGATGCCCGACTTTATCTCAGGAATCAATCGCATCGGTCCATCGTACCCGGTCAAGCCGGTCCAGCCGACGCAAAAGGATCGGCAAACCGATCGGCGCAAAAAACCGCGCTACGAGGAACCCGAGAACGATGATGACGGCGACGAGCCGGGTGACGAACACAAACCGACTATTGATGAGCACGTATGATGATCGAGTCCTACTATTTGACTGTGTTGTTAGTCGCGAACGCGCTATTGCTCGCAATAGCCGCGGTCGTGTTGTCCAGGTTCGAGCGGCGTTGCAAACGCATCGAGGAGTTCTGGGATAGCCCGACGGGCACCGCGCTGGCGGATGATGGTGACGAAGAAGTTCGCGCGCAAACGCAGGCAACGCAGCGCCTGGAACGCCGTGTTGGTGAATTGCAGCGTGTCGTCAAACTCATGGATATCAAAGCGCCGAAACAGCAGGCGCCCGTGGAGTTGAATGTCCCTATCGAGAATGCCGTGCGCATGGCCAGGCAAGGCGCGAGCGTAGATGACCTCACACGCAATTGCGGGCTGAACATTGGTGAGGCACGCCTGATGCAGAAACTGCACGGTAAGGCGCAGCATGCTGCGAGCGGAGCCAGGTAGACAATGGACCAGAATGATCATTTCAGATTCGTCAGTCTGCTGGCGCTCGAACTCGAGAACGGCGACATTCGCTTGCCATCGCTGCCCGACGTCGTGCTGAAGATCCGTAAGATGCTCGAAAGCGACAACTGTGATTTCGAACGTATCAGCCAGGCGGTCAGCGTCGATCCCGTGCTCGTGTCGAGACTGTTCGTATTTGCGAATTCTGCCTACTACAACCGGGCAAATATCAAGGCCGATACGCTCGACGCCGCCATAAGCCGGCTTGGTTTCGAAGTCGTACGCAACACGGCGATGTCGCTTGCGATGAAGCAGCTTTACAATTCGGACAAGCACAGCAACGCTGCGAAATATCAACGCGCCGTCTGGGCGCGCGGCATGAAACTGTCGTGCATGGCCTATGCGATAAGCAAGAAGCGCAGGGAACTGAATCACGAGACCGCATATCTTTGTGGTCTCATGCACGAAGTCGGCAAGCTCTACATCCTGACCAAGGCTGAGGACTTCCCCGGGTTTCTCGGCGACAAGACGTCGCTGGACGCCGTGATGGAGGAGTGGAATCCACAGATATCGAAAAGCATCATCGAATCCTGGGGATTTCCGGACGAGGTTGCGGAATCGACGGATCCGTCGACTTACGTCGTCCAAGACACCGAAGCAGCGCCGGACCTCGTGGACGTAATCGTCGTCGCCAAGCTGCTCGTCGACGGCAACGAGGAGAAATTAAAGACCGTTTTCGAGCAAGACGAGTCCTGTATCAAGCTCGGCATTAACGAGGATGTCGCGGCTGACGTAATGCTTGCCTATCGCGACAAGCTCAAGTCGATGCAGCAATCGCTCAACTAGACCGGCTAGCCGTCAGTCGCGTCGAGTTCCAGGCGCCGCATCCGCAGGGTCTCGGACTCGCGGCTGAACATGTGCTGTATCAGGATCTCGCGTTGTGACGGCGGCAGGTTCATGAACTCCACGGCTATTCCGTAGGGCAGGTCGTCCCGGTTGTCATCGGGCGAGTCGGTGACGCGCACGACGCGACAAAATGTCTCGACGTATCGGTTGTCTGTCGACAACAGGAATTGCAGGTGCAGCTTGCTGTCCACCTCGAGCGGCTTGTCACTGGAAAACACCAGGCCGTCGGCGCCAACGTCACAGGTTTGCGGCCGGCTCTTCGCCAGGCTCGCCTTGGTCTCACGCAATGCCGGCAACTGGTCGATGACAATATTCAGCTTGTCGTTGAGCAGTGTCATGCAACGACCAATCTTGGCATGCTCGGCGTTGAGCAGGAACATTGCTTCACCGAGCCTGGCCTCGATGTCGACGAGTGTCGCCTGCGCGCCGTCACTCAGGCCCAATCGCAGTTTGCGATGCTCGATACCCTGTTCGAATTCTTTCTCACTCAGTACATCGTATTTCAGGTAAACGGATTCATTGACCCGAAATGAGCGTCTGTTCTCTTGTCCGTCCATCATTCCTGTACCTCTGTTGCTTCTTGCAAGGCTTCCAGTCGCGCCTCTTCTCTGGCGGTCGCAATACTCATGGTTCGAAATTCATCGATTTCCTTGCCGCGCACGATCGCGATATCCACGCGGCGGTTCTTGGCGCGGTTTTCGGCAGAATCGTTCGGCGCGCGTGGACGCGTGTCCGCGTGACCGGTCACGATTACGTTCTCGGGGTCGAGTGACGAGACCCCCAGTAGTTCGTGCGCCACTGAAACGGCGCGTGATGTCGACAGGTCCCAGTTCGAGCGAAACCGCTCATTGCTGATGGGGACGTTGTCTGTGTGGCCCGAGATCGTCACCTCGCCACTGTTGTTGTCAATCAGGCGCCCGATCTTGTCCAGCGCCGGCAAAAACTCTTTACGAACGTCTGCGTAGCCGGAGTCGAACGACGCGTTTTCCATGATGTGAACGATGACCTTCATGCCCTCGGTCTGTATCGACACGTCACCCTTTTCGAGCTCTTCCTTCAGGGCCATGCGCAGCCGCATCGCGTGCTTCCTGGCTTCTTCGATTTCCTTGGCTTCGCGCTCGAGGGCGTCCAGCGTGTTCTTGTTCGAATCGACCGTGAATTGGCGCACCTGGTTGAGCGCCGTGGGGTCCGGGCGGCCGGGGCTGAACTCCTGCGCCACGACGCTGGTTCCTTTCGGGATCGTCTTGACCTCGATCTCGGATTGCACGCCGAAAGCGTCCTTCATCGAACCGGATAACTGTTTGAACTTCGCCGCGTCCATTTCGGAGAACGCCAGCAACAGAACGAAAAAACACATGAGCAGTGTCATCAGGTCGGCAAAGGTCATGACCCAGGCCGGTACGCCCGCGCTTTCCTTTTTTTCGACGGCTTCAGACATCGTCAGTCAAAGCCGCTAGCCTGCGTCTTCCTCTTCGGTGCGCTGCGATCGTGGCAGGTAGGCTTCCAGCATGCTCGCGATGATGCGCGGGTTCTGGCCACCCTGGATGCTCAATAAAGCGTCAATAATCAATGTCTTACTGGTGTTTTCCTCGCGACTTCGCACGGCCAGCTTGTCGGCGATGGGCAAGGCGAACATGTTGGCGAGGATTGCACCATAGAGCGTCGTCAGCAGGGCAACGGCCATCGCAGGACCGATCTGCTTGGGATCGTCCATGTTGGACAACATCTGGACGAGACCGATCAGCGTTCCGATCATGCCCATTGCAGGGCCGACGTCACCGATCGCCTTGAATATGTCCTGCCCGTCATTGTGACGCTTCAGGGTCTCGTTGAGATCCTTCTGCAACATTGTTCGCACGGTGTCGGCCGGGTGACCGTCGATCAACAGCCCGAGCCCGGTTTTCATGAAATCGTCGCTGATTTCCCGATCCTCGAGCGCCAGCAGGCCGCCCTGACGAGCGGCCTTGGCGAGTTCCACCGATTCCTGGATCAGTTCCTCGGGGTTGGATGGCTTGTACAGGAAGGCCTTGACGGCAATAGACGCCGCGCCGGCAAACTTGCCGAGGCTGAACTTCATCATCGTCACGAGCACGGTGCCGCCAAGCACCACGAGGAGTGATGGCGTATTAATAAACGTGCCGGCCGAACCGCCCAGCATGATCGACGTCAGGACGATGCCGAATGCGCCGATCAGGCCGATTAGTGTCGCCAAATCCAAAGTGTTTCCCTCCGTGCTCTGGGATCAGACGGATATCGTCTCTTGTTATCTATCGGCAGGCCGGCGCGATGCTTTAGGCAGCGATGAAGGCGGCGCGATCGCGCCCGGCAGCCTTCGCCTCGTACAGTGCCTGGTCCGCCCGCTTGATCAGTGCCTCCACCGTGTCGCTCGATGCGATCTCGGTGTAGCCCGCCGAACAGGACACGAGCGCCTCGTCAGGTACTGAAGGGACGCGAATGTCGCTGGCGTATTCCAGGAAACGCTCAATTAGCCGATCGGCGTGCCTTGCCGAAGTGTCCGAGAGGATGACCGCGAACTCGTCGCCGCCGTAACGAGCGACAAAGTCGCTCTTCCTGATGAACGAGCGCGCCAGGCAATCGCCGACTGCGCGCAGCACCTCATCGCCAGTCGCGTGGCCGAAGGTGTCGTTGACCGTCTTGAAGTTGTCCAGATCGACCATCACGAGCGTCACGGGTTGCTGCAATATGAAGTGCATATTGAGGCTCTGCGCGATCGCTGCGTCGAACGCCCCGCGATTGTAAGCGTCAGTCAGGGAATCGCGTTTCATCTCCTCGCGCGCTGCGACGAGATCCTGGCGCATGTTCGACATCCTGTCGTTGAGCTCCTTGAGCTGCTTCTCGTAATCGCGCTTCTGCTCGGTGAAGGTCTCGTTGACCTTGCGCACGGTCTTCGACAAAGCCTTTTTTATTTCGCGCAGGCGGCCGCGCTCGACAGCCTCTTCAATCGCCTTCAGGCTCTCCCGGACGCTGTTCTCGGTACTTTCGTCGCGTTGCCCGATTTCCCTGAGACCCGAGACGAGGTCATCGACAATACTGCGATAGTCCTGCAGGCGCTCGGTGACGAAGGATTTCTCGGCGTGCCGCCGGTCGGCAAAAAAACGCCGGACTCGCGACCATTCACGAGCGCCGTCCACCGATTGAGGTATGTCGAAAGAGGGCACGGCCGCCCCGTTTTCGACGTGCCGCGCGAATTCCGTGCACATTGCCGGGAAAACAGCCGGATCGAGGTCTTTTTCCAGCGGAAATGACTCGTCACCCATGACGCGAATAACGCTGCTCAGCGTATCGAGCGCACCGTCGGCGATCGACTCGACGGCAACGGTCGGCTTCTTTTCCGGCTGCTTGGAGGCTGTGCCGATGATCTTAGAAACAAGGTCCATAAGACATTAGATCGGCACGGCGAAGGGCTTCTTTAGCGTCATATGCGACCCACGGCCGCGGGAGTCGCGTTACGCCCCGCTATCTGAACTCAAATGGTATGTAAAAAGCATATATAGATCAAAAATCGATAAAATCTTACGAATATGGGGAATTAAGACTATTATTGGCAAAGAAATAATGTGGCGGAGTTTCCCCTTTTGAGCAGTACTGACAGCATGATTATGGTGGTCAACCGGACCGCATCGGCTGCCGAGAATCTGAAGGAACTCATCGAGTTCATGGACGCACCGCACGTCTGTACGGCCACGCCCACCGGCTGGCGCGAGGAAGTTGGCGACCACCGCCTCGAGGCCGTGTTTATCGGGCCCGATCTCGATGACAAGGACATTCATGCCCTCGTCGACGACATCGGCCAAATGGACCCAAACATTCCTATCGTCATGATTACGGACGCTCAAGAGACATGATCCCCGAGCAGTTGCATAAGGAATTTCCGTGGGCGCGAATTCATTCGCTGGACTACCCGGTGCGTCTCGACGCGCTCGGTGAGGTCTTGAATGAGATTCGTGCGGCGCGCCACAAGACCGATCACTCGGACCCCCGACCGGAAGAAAGCCGCCTGATTGGCAACAGCGCCGACACGCAACTTGTGCGTCGCATGATCGAACAGGTTGCGCCGTCGCTGGCCACGGTCCTGATCACGGGAGAGTCGGGAACCGGTAAGGAAGTCGTGGCACGGCAGATACACGAGCGTTCCGGGCGCAAGGGCCCGTTTGTCGCAGTCAATTGTGGCGCCATTCCCGAGCACCTTCTCGAGAGCGAGTTGTTCGGTCATGAACGCGGTGCGTTTACCGGCGCCGTCAGCGCACGAGCAGGCCGTTTCGAACAGGCAAACGGTGGCACGTTTTTCCTCGACGAAATCGGTGACATGCCGACCGTCATGCAGGTCAAATTGCTGCGTGTGCTCGAAGAACGCGTCATTGAGCGTGTCGGCAGCACGGAGAGTATTCCTGTGGATGTTCGCCTGATCGCAGCGACGCACCGCGACCTGCCGAAGAGAATCGCGGACGGCAAGTTCCGCGAGGATCTGTTCTATCGGCTCAGTGTATTCCCGATCGAGATCACGCCGTTGCGCTCGCGACCTGATGACATTCCCTTGCTCGCCGACGAGTTCATTCGTCGCATTGCGGCCGAAAAATCGGTGTCGCTGCAAATCGCCGGCGACGCCATGGAGATCCTTAAGGGTTACCTCTGGTCAGGCAACGTCCGGGAATTAGCTAATCTCATCGAGCGCCTTGTCGTGATCAGGCCCAACGGAATCGTCAGGGAGCGGGACCTGCCGTGGCCGATTGTCGAACGCAAGGAGCCGGAACCCGAGGAAACCGAGGTCGTCGGCAGCAATCTGAGCTCCATCTCATCGACCGTGCGAGTCGATTTGCCGAAGGAAGGTCTGGATCTCAAGCGCTATCTTGCGGAGATCGAACAGGACATGATTCACCAGGCGCTGCTGGAGTCCGACGGTGTGGTGCAGAGAGCCGCCGAACTGCTTGGGGTCGGGCGCACCACGCTGGTCGAGAAGATCCGGCGCTACGAGCTCAATCCAGCGAAGAAGACCACGCACTAGCCCGGCGTTCAGCCGTGATCGGATGGCATTGTCTGCCGGCAGTGCGGGCAGACACTATGCTCGCGCAGTGCATGCTGCACGCGTCCGGCATCGAGAATCTGGCTGGCCGTGTGCTTGCCGAGCCCGAGGTCGACACGCAGTGATTCGAGGTCGCGAATCTCATCGTCGCTCAGGATTCCGTCATCGAGCGCTTCGGCGGCGCGGTCCTTGTAGGTGGCGGTGCTGACCTTGAGCTGCTGGCTGTAGCCGGTGGCGAGGATACTCGTCGGCAGGGCGACCATGCCGATGCCGACTACAGTAATCAACGCGCCGAATATCTTGCCGCCGACCGTAATCGGCGTGACGTCTCCATAGCCCACGGTTGTCAGCGTGGCAAACGCCCACCACATGGCGGCCGGGATACTGCCGAAATCCTCGGGCTGTGACTGCCGCTCGAAGTAGTACATGCCGGATGCCGCGAGCAGCATGACCGTAACGAGAATCAGGAATGCGGCGGCGAGGGCGCGGCCGTTTTCACGAAACGTGATGAAGACCATGTTCATGGCCGCCGAATAACGGGTCAGTTTGAGGACGCGCAACAACCGCACGGCACGCAGGAATCGCATGTCAAGGCTGCCGAAAACGCCGAACAGGATCAGGTAGAACGGCAGGATTGCCAGCAAGTCAATAACTGCATGGAATGAGGTCAGGTACTGCAGCCTTGCCTGCAGCGCGGTTTTGCCTGCCGCGAATTCGCTCTCGACCGAGCACCACAGCCGCAGCAGCTCGACCGTGAAGATACTGACCGTCACGACCTCGAAGAAGCGCAGGGCGCCGCCATACTTCGCCTCGATACCGGACATTGACTCGAGGATCACGGCGATGACGCTCGCGGAGATGAGCGTGATCAGGAAGACATCGACACTCCGGCTGACCCAGTTCTTTTCCTGGGCAACCTCCAATGCCTGGTAGACGGCATTTCGCCGCGTGGTCACCGTCACGGTGACCGATGATGTAGTTGATGCTGATCCGTGCACGGAATCGGCTCCGATGTCTCCTCGAACAGAAGTAGCGGCGAGGTCGTCGCGTTCTTTAGCAGCGCGCAACGGAAACTAAAGATTTTTGCCTGCCAGACGACAAATAGGGGGTACCTGTAACGAATTCGAAAGGGCCGCCGAGGATGCCAAGCACCGTGTTGCTTTCAACAAAACTGACCAGCTGTACCAATAAGTGTTGCCGCGCAGCCCTTTTGACTACGGCGTGCCTCCTGCTTGTTGCCTGTGCGGGTCCCCGAACCGTTGGTCAATCCGCTGGTCACATCACCGAGGACGCCGCGCCTCCACCTGCGCCCGTCGCCAGGGAAACTCCGCCGGAGCCTGAGCCGAAGCCGCTGCCACCCGCGCCGACCTATACGGTGGTCGTCAAGGAGGTACCGGTCGTCGACCTGTTGTTTTCGCTCGGCAGGGACGCTGGCCTCAACCTCGACCTGCAGGCGGACAGTGAGAAGACCGTCACGCTAAACGCCGTCGACAGGCCGTTACCAGAGATTCTCGGCCGGATCGCGGAGCAGGCCGGGCTGCGCTTTACTTTGTATGGCTCAAACCTCGTCATCCAGGACGACGTGCCTTACTGGCACAACTACGCGGTCGACTACGTCAACATCTCGCGATCGGCGGAGGCTGAGGTCGGCGTCGCCACGCAGATCGCAACGTCGGGCGGCACTGTCGGCGAAGACAATGGGGGTTCGCGGGGAGACGATCAAGGCAACGTGTCCAAGACCACGGTCAAAAACAGCTCGCATAACGATTTCTGGAGCGCGCTCGAACTGGGTCTCGAAGCGATCGTCAGAAGCAAGCGTGATGCCGAACAGTCCCTGTCCCCAGAGGAGAACGACCCCGTCATTGTCAACCAGATGTCCGGCATCGTGACGGTTTTCGGTAACCAGAAACAACAAATGGGCGTTCGCGAGTTTCTCGACCGGATCATGGAAAATGCGGAGCGACAGGTCCTGATCGAAATGACGATCGTCGAGGTCAAGCTCAGCGATAACTACCAGGCCGGCGTAGACTGGCAGCGCCTGTCGGCCGACCAGGGTCTTGGCAGTAATGGCCTGTCGTACACGGGCGCTCTCACGGCCGGCGATCTGCGCGTGCCGCCGTTCGTGTCGCTGAACTTCAACTCTGTCGATGACGATGGCAGCAGCCTTACCGCGACCGTGCGGTTGCTGCAACAATTTGGCGACGCGAAGGTACTGTCGAGCCCGAAAATCATGGCGCTCAACAACCAGACGTCTCTACTCAAAGTCGTCAACGAGAACGTGTACTTCACGATCGAACTGGACATCCGCGATGCTACGGCTGACATACCTGAGAGGCGTACGTTCACGAGTTATGTTCACACCGTGCCCATCGGGCTCGTGCTGAGCGTGACACCGCAGATCAGCAGTGCCGGATTCGTGAGCCTCAATGTCCGACCGACGATCAGCCGCATCACCGGGTTCGCCGTCGATCCGGGGCCGCTTCTTTCCGGTGCCGAATTCCAAAACCTGATACCCGAGATCCAGGTACGCGAAATCGAGTCTCTCCTGCAGGTCAAGGACGGGCACACGGTAGTCCTGGGTGGCCTGATGCAGAACGAGCACGAGAGTCAGAAAGACGGCGTGCCCGGCCTGTCTAGAATTCCGAAGCTTGGAAAGCTGTTCTCTTACACGCGCGACAAGATGGTTAAGACCGAACTCGTGATCTTCCTGCGGCCCACGATCGTCAGTAAAGGGACCGCGCCTGCGGCAAGCGCGAAGCTGTCTGATTACTACGATGTTGCCGAAGAGTCAGGGGCTGTCAACAACATCGAATACCGGTAACGGGGAACAGTATGAAAAGCATACTTGTTGATGCGATTCGAGAAGCGAGTGGCAGTAAGCCGGATTCTGCATTGTCGGACTCAGGGAGTTTCGATGCGAGCAGCCAGGAATTCGGCGCAACTGCAAATGATGAGCATGTCGTCGGTGATGGCGAACTGGAATTGATGGCAACGACCAATTCGCTCGAACTTCCTTCCGAACAACAAGAGAATTCCGCTGAGTCGAACCAGGCCGAAGAAACCGCTTCGGCCGATGAGATCGATACCAGCCACGCAGTTACGATCGTAGGCGAGCTACCGCGCCCTGTACCGCCACAGAAAGCGCCAGCGCTGGCGCGCTTCGCGCCGCACATCTGTGTCCTGCTCGCAATAGCCGTCAGCGCCTTCTGGATGCTCGCTCATCAATTGGGTGTCGGTCCCTCCGTGAACGGAATCGATTCCGACGGCAGATCTGCTCGCCTGGCGAACGCGCCAGGCGATCCGCAAGTCGGGGCAGAAGTCGCACCGAATTTTCCGTTCCTCGAGATTGAACAGCCCTTCGACGAGAGGGAAATGCAATGACAACGACGACAGTGCGCGCCATACCGGCTGCAGAACCCAGCATGCCACTGGGCGAAAGGCTTATTGCCGCGGGGTTGATCAGCGAGGATCAGCTGCAGGTTGCGCTCAAGGAACAGAGTCGTAATGACCAGCCCCTGGGGCGAATTCTCGTCAATCTTGGATTGATCAGCGAAGGCGTGCTGCGCGATACGCTCGGAGAATCGCTGGGCCACGACAGCATCGACCTCAGTACTGTCATTCCGGATCCCGACGCACTCAAGATGGTACCCAAGGATATTGCACGCCGTTACAGCATGCTACCGATCAACTTCGACAAGAACGAAAAAATTCTTACCCTGGCCATGGCCGATACGTTCAACGTCGTCGCCGTTGACCAGGTTGCGGCGACGCTGGGAAGCGGCGTCGGCATTTCGACGGTCGTCGCCGGTGAAGCGGAGATCGAAGTAGCTATCGAGCAGTTTTATCAGTACGAGCTCTCGATCCAGGGAATCCTGCGTGAAATCGACACCGGTGAAATCGACACTCTCAACGTCGCCGTTGAAAACGAGGAGTACAACCATCCACTGATTCGTCTCGTCGATGCGATTCTCGCCGATGCCGTAAAGCGCGACGCTTCCGATATTCACCTGGAGCCCGAGGCGGGATTTCTGCGCGTGCGCTACAGGATTGACGGCGTAATGCGTCAGGTCATGTCACTGCACAACAGTTACTGGCCTGGCATGGTCGTGCGACTAAAGGTCATGGCGAAGATGAACATTGCAGAGACTCGCGCGCCTCAGGACGGGCGTATCGGATTGACGCTCGCCGGGCGTCAAATCGATTTTCGTGTCGCCTGCCAGCAAACGACGCATGGAGAAAATTTCGTGCTGCGCGTACTCGATCGGCGCAAAGGAATCCTGCCGCTCGAGAAACTCAATCTCAGAAAGGAAACGCTGACTACCCTGCAGGTCATGATGGCGCGGCCTGAGGGCATCATCCTCGTGACCGGCCCAACCGGCAGTGGCAAGACGACCACCCTGTACTCGATGCTCAATTATCGAAACGACGAGTCAGTGAACATCATGACCCTGGAGGATCCGGTCGAGTATCCGATGCCGATGATCAGGCAAACGTCATTGAATGAGGCGGCGAAGCTCGATTTTGCGAACGGCATTCGCTCCATGATGCGACAGGACCCCGACATCATTCTCGTCGGTGAGGTACGTGATGAGGAGACGGCGGAGATGGCGTTCCGTGCGGCAATGACGGGTCACCAGGTATTCACGACCCTGCACACCAACTCGGCGCTCGGGGCAGTCCCGCGACTGATCGATATTGGCGTCAAGCCGCAGATCATGGCGGGCAACATCATTGGCATTGTGGCGCAACGCCTTGTACGGCGTTTATGCAGGAGTTGTAAACAGGCTTACGCGCCCGACGAGGCCGAGCGAAAGCTGCTGGGAATCAACAGCTCCAAACCGATCCTGCTTTACCGTGAAGGCGCCTGTGAGTCATGCAATTTCATGGGTTACAAGGGACGGCTCGGTGTCGTCGAGGTGCTAAAGATAAATCACGAACTCGACGAAATGATCGCGCGAGTCGCGACACGCAGGGAAATGCATGAGGCTGCGGTTGCATCCGGATTTCAGGATCTCGCAGAGGATGCCGTTCGGCACGTATTGGCCGGTACCACGAGTCTGTCCGAAGTATCCAGGGTGGTTGATCTGACAGCCAGGGTGCAGTAGCGACATGCCGAGCTATAGCTACAGGGCTATTGATGCCAACGGTGTCGTGGTGGAGGGCATGCTCGACGCTGGCAGCGAGCATGCGCTCGAGGCACAGCTCCGGCAGTCGGGTGTCGAGATGCTGCGTTGCGTGAAAAAGAAGCCCGGCATCCTGCGGCGTAAGTCGCGAATCAGCCGCAAAGAGCTAATCGGCTTTTGTTTTCACATGGAACAGATGACCCGGGCGGGGCTACCTATTCTCGAGGCGCTCTCGGACCTCCGCGACAGCTCGGACAATGCAGCGTTTCAGGAAGTGCTCGGCAACCTGATAACTGCGGTCGAAGTAGGCAAGACGATGTCACAGGCCATGGCCGAATATCCGGATATCTTTGATGATGTCTTTGTAAGCCTGGTTTCGGTCGGTGAAGAGACCGGGGAGCTTCCCGATGTCCTTGCGAAACTGACCGAGTCGCTCAAGTGGCAGGACGAATTAATGTCCAAGGCGAAAACGGTGATCATGTATCCCGCTTTCGTCGGCGCTGTCGTCGTGCTGGTCATGCTGTTCATGATGTTGTACGTCGTTCCGGAAATGGTCGATTTCATCCGTGAGATGGAACAGGACCTTCCCATCCACACGAAGGCACTGATTGCGTTCTCGAATTTTCTCGTCAATCACTGGTGGTGGGCCGTGCCGTTGCCCGGCGTCGTTCTATTCGCGATGAAAATACATGCATCGCGCAACGAGGCTTTTGCTTACCGGGTGGACGGCTGGAAGCTAAGGGCGTGGGTCATAGGGCCGATTATCGAGAAAGTCATCCTGAGCCGGTTTGCGAGTTACTTCGCGCTTTGTTACGGCGCCGGACTTGATGTACTCGCCTCCTTGCGAATCAGTGAGGACATTGTCGGCAATGCCGTTGTTCGCAAAGCCGTTCAGCAAATCTCAGCGGTGATTGCCGACGGCAAGCCACTGAGCGAGAGCATCGATTCAACGGAGATGTTTCCACCACTCGTCGTCCGAATGGTTCGTATGGGAGAGTCGACCGGGAAGCTGGACAGCGCGCTCGGCAATGTCAGCTATTTCTATGATCGCGAGGTGACCGAGGCGATAGAGCGGCTCAAAGCCATGATCGAGCCGGCAATGACGGTTGTGCTGGGCGGCATCATGGGCTGGATCATGATGTCGGTCCTCGGTCCCATCTATAACACGATCAGCAGTATCGGGATCTAGCATGGCTGCGCAGCGCATATTCTTCGTGACACAGGAGTCGTTGAGTATCTGGACGGCGGGAATCCGTGGTCCTGAGCGAATCGCCGTGTTTTCCGGTGCAGACGGCGTTCGTGAATTTGATGCCTACATAAGCCTGACGCCGGAGCATACCGCTGCGATGCTTGTGGACGTCATCGAGGAAGAATTTGCGCTGGAAACGATTCCCAAGCTCAACGCGCGCGACAGAAAATCGCTGATTGCGAGACGTAGTGAGCGAAAGTACCGTCGCACTCCGTATCGTTTGTCCGAATTTCAGGGAAAGACGGGTCCGGGAGACGCCGAGTTCAGCGTACTGCACAGTGCGATATCGAATCGCGAGTTGCTGGACCCATGGCTGGAGGTGATCGAAAAGCACCGCGTCGCATTGTCGGGCATTTATTCCGTACCTTTGATGGCGCCCACGATTATCAGTTCGCTGGCCCGCGTAACCGCGCCGACCTTGTTCATTGCGTCGCATCAGGACACGAAGCTAAGACAGATATTCATGAAAGGCGGACACTTGATGAGTGCACGCTTGTCGCAATCGCCGGGCCTTGATCAGGAGGGCTACGCGCAGTTCATCGTTACTGAAGCACAAAGGAGCCGTCGCTACCTGGAACGTCTGCGCATACTAAGCAGCATGGAGATTCTCGAGGTTCGCGTGGTTGCGGACAGTGAGATGGCGAACCGTATCAGTAAACTCGGGGAAGGAGAATTGTCGACACAGTTTTCCTTTATCGCTCCCGAAGATGCTTCAGGCAAACTGCTCGGCGAGACCCGTCGTAACAAGGGTCAATTCGAAATTGTTTATCTATCGGAGATTCTGAAACGGCGCCCGAAATGCAGTTACGCAACCTCAGGTGAAAATCGCTTCTGGACAATGCGGTCAATGAGGTACGCGATCATGGGAGGCGCGACTGTTGTTGCGGTCGTGTGCTCAATGCTCGCGGCCTATTTCCTTAACGAAGCAGCGGTTTTGCGAGACGATGTTGCCCGGATACGCGCTCAGGTGCAGCAACTCACCGAAACCTATCGTGCAGAAAATGACAAGTTTGGCCCCATACTTGCGGGCTCGCATGAGATGAAGCTCGCGGTCGATACGGGCGACCATATTCTTTTGAATCGCTTGCCGGTGCCCTGGGTCATGAATCAGCTCGGTGCCGTACTGGGCAAGTATCCTGAAATCCAGGTTCGCGAGCTGACATGGCAGGCTAATTTGCCGGCGGCCGGTAGCAAGAAGCCGAATCGGCGCGGCAATCGGCCGACCAAGGTCAGCGTTCCGGAAGTCGAACAGGTCGACGCCATTCTGACCGCGGATATTACGTCCTTCGATGGGGATATGCGCAAAGCCTTTGCCCGGATCGACCAGCTCACGAGCGACCTGGAATCACAAACTTTTTTTAGCGAGGCGGCCACTGAACAGTATCCATTGAATGCGAATCCAGCGGCGTCTGTGTCTGGAGAAATTGGCACCGACAGACCCGAGTTCGCGCGCTTCAGAATTCGAGCGACATACAACGTCGCCGATGCTGCCGGCATGGGAGAGGGATAGTGAAGTCGCTCGACTGGCCATTCATTCTTCGCAACACCATGCGCCCGTTGCTGAGTGCCGCCATCGCACTGGTCGCTCTCGTAGTCGTGATGTGGGTGCACTCAGAGCAGCAGCAGCAGCTTTCCAGTTACAGTGCCAGCTACAGGACGGTGCGCAATGACTTTGATCAGCTCATAGCAGAGCAGCGCATGGTCGAGCGCTATCAAAGGCGCTACGATCGCTTCAAGGAATCAGGATTTGTCGGTCCTGAGAGTCGTCTGGATTGGATAGAGACACTGAGGACGACGACGGAGGCATTGGCGCTGCCTCGTGTCAGCTACTCGATTGAACCGCAGCTCGAGGTCGACCCGCCGGTAAAGTCGGGTCGAAATTCGAATGACATGCAAATTCGCGTCAGTCGGGCACAGCTGCAGCTCGGTCTGAACCATGAAGGTGACTTGCTGCGATTCTTCGACGAATTGCAGCAGCAGGCACCCGGTCTCATCAAGGTCGACGAATGCGATCTTTCCTGGCAAGCGGACATGAGTACAGGGCTGGTCGCTGGAAACAACCTGGCGGCGTCCTGCTCGCTGCAGATCTATAGCGTAATTACATCCGAGTATTCTTCGGAGGACCTGTGATGGCGCGCTCAAGTTTGATTACAGGTCTTGCCGCAGTTTGCGCCTTTATCGGGCTGCTAAGCTGCTTGCCTTCGGAGGCTGGGGAAATTGCGATCTACGAGTCGCTGTCCGATGTCACGATTGGTCGCGTATTTCTTTCGCCGAAACAGCGAGCGTACCTCGACACGCGACCCGTGATGTCACCGAAACCGGTACGGGAAGCTCCCCCCGCCGCACCCGCGGAAAGAAAGAAGGACCCGGCCGGCTACATTATCAGTAGTTCCGGCGTATCCAGCGTCTGGTCGCAAGGTGGATTTGTCACCAGGGAAGATGCCAGCGGAGTCTCGTTCCCGGGTGACGTCAAAGTCACGCGCAAGGAAACCACCGAGTCGTCGGACTTGTCTTCGACCGAGATGCGCGAACCGGCATCGGACGGCATATTGGAAGCTGCCGACAATGGTGGGTAGTCGACCTTATTCGAGGCAGGGCGGTGCTGCGCTGCTGCTCCTGATGCTGATCGTGCTCGTCGCGACGAGCACCGTGTTGCTCGCCAATATGAATCGAGACGACCTGCACGCACAGCGCCTGGCCGACACTGCCGCTGCGTTGTCTGAGGCCAAGGAACTCCTGATCGAGTATGCCGTAATCAATGCAGACATTAGTCCGGGCCAGTCGATCGGCCTGCCGTGCCCAGACGTTGACGGTGGCGGCGGATATGCCGACGGCGAGGCTCACACAAGCGATTGTGGGGCTGCGGGCGAAAACATCATGGGTCGTCTGCCTTGGCGGACGCTCGGCATGCCGGCGAGCAAGGATGCTGCAGCCGAATGCTTATGGTATGCCGTGTCCGGCTCATACAAGAATGCGGGCGCTGCGTCGGCAGAGATGATCAACACCGATACCAACGGCCAGCTGCAATTCGTCAATCTCGATACCGGGGACATTGTCCAGGGAGCACAGCCGCAGGATCGTCCGGCTGCCGTGGTCATCGCACCCATGCGTACCTTGGCAGGTCAGACCCGCCCGGCAGCCAATGTGGGAGCCCAGTGCAGCAGCAGTTTTGCTGCGGCCGATTTTCTCGAAGCCGAGCCCGTCACAGGAGTTTCAAACAATGGCACGAGCGGTAGCGCGGACGCCATAGACGCGTTTGCAAGCTTCTCAGCGATGCGAGAAAACCACAACGATCGCATCATCACGATTTCGCGCGATGATATCGCGGCTCGCGTCTACAAGAGACCGGATTTCGAGCCGCGCATGCGCTCGCTCGCCCTCGGCATCGCCAGCTGCTTCGCGAACTACGGCCAGAATAATCCGGATGCCAACAACGGCAACGGAAACGGCAACGGCAACGGCAACGGCAACGGCAACGGCAACGGAAATGGCAACGGCAACGGAAATGGCAACGGAAATGGCAACGGGAACGGTAACGGGAATGGCAACGGCAACGGGAATGGGAATGGCAACGGGAATGGCAACGGCGGTGCTGACACCGACGCGCGTTTGCCGTGGCCGGCTTACGTCGATCTCGCCGATTATCGAGACACCGGTGACTACAGTGACACGGACAGCGGAATCCTGGCAGGGCGCGTGCCGGATCTTGTCGACGACAGTAACCTGGAGACGGGTAATGCGACAAACAGGATTCTGAGTGACTGTGACTCGTCTGCGGTTCCTGAATGGTCGGCAGCCAAACTGGCAGACTGGCAACACTGGAAGGACCACTTTTTCTACGCGGTTGCCGAATCTTTTGCACCGTCGGCTTCGACGCCGACGTCCTGCGGCGACTGCCTGTCAGTCAACGGCGCGGGTGATTTCGCGGCAGTCGTGATCTTCTCGAACCGACGTTTGGACGATTTGGGACAGGTTCGAGACGCTCCGCCGACAGATGCCGATACAAAGAACGACGCAGCCAATTACCTGGAATCCAGCAACGCTGTAAACGTGTCTGGTTTCGGCACGTCCGTCGACTACACATCAGGAGACGTCACGGACTCGTTCAACGACATTCTCTACTGCATCGACCAGGAACTGGTCGTAACGGAGTGCTAAATGATGATTCCGCACACACAACGAGGATTTTCGCTGGTCGAACTCTCGATAGTTATCCTGATCATGGGCTTGTTGCTGGGAGGTTTGATGATGCCGCTGTCTGCGCAGCGCGAGAACGCCCGGCTCCGTGACGGAAAAGAACAACTGCAGACAATCCGCGATGCGATAGAAGGTTTCGTACTAATCAATGGCTACCTGCCATGTCCGGCGACGCCAGCCAGCAATGGGTTCTCCGCAACTGCAACGGGCGGGTGCGGCGAACAACACGGTTTTGTTCCGGCGACGACGCTCGATCTGAACGGGCGGCGCAATGCCGACAATCTGCTGCTTGACCCCTGGGGATCTCCGTTTCGTTACAGCGTGTCAACCAGCGATTCGGACGGTGACGGCGATTGGGACTTCGTGACGCCAGGGGAAATGCAGGACGTTTCGATGCCGGCACTTCAACCCGACCTGGTCGTATGTTCGACGTCATCGGGGGCTTCGACGACAGCTTGCGGCAGCGACAATCTTACGCTCGCTGCGGGAACTCCGATGGTCATCTATTCGCTGGGCAAGGACTGGCGATCGTTCTCATCCGCCGACGAACTCGAAAACGTCGGTACGACGGCAGGTACGGGCGGCGGCAACGGCAATGGCAACAACGGCAACGGAAATGGCGGCGGAAACGGCAATGGCAACAACGGCAATGGTAACGGCAACGGCGGTTCTTCCGGGGCGACCTACCCGGTGGCATCGGACAACGTCTTCGTGTCCAGACAGCTGAGCGAGGCGCCGGGAGCCGAGTTCGACGATCTATTGGTCTGGATGCCCCCCAACATCCTGTATGGCCGGCTCGTCGATGCCGGGCACTTGCCATAATTCCGGCGAAAAAGTACTAAAGGATCAGTTGACTGCGCCGATAAATATTGCATGCAAGGCCTCTGCGGCTGGCAATGCCACCACTGGGCCAGAAATCAGTCTGAATAACCGAATATAGCGAGGCTTAGTCGTGGAAATGCAGAATCTCAGGAAGTACCGTCAATCGGGCTTTACGCTCGTCGAGATCGCCATTGTGCTGGTCATTATTGGTCTGTTGATTGGCGGAGTATTGAAGGGCAGAGAATTGATTACCAATGCCAAGATCAAGCGCGTCGAGAGCGACTTCTCGGGCGTATCAGCCGCAATCTATGCGTACCAGGATCGCTACGGCGTGCAGCCCGGGGACGACCCTGCGGCTTCGACTCGTTTTGCGGGCACGTGGGGCGCTACCGATGATGGCGATGGCGACGGCGAAATTGAAGGTGGATGGGACGCAACCACCAACAACTCGGAGTCCCGGATGATGTGGAAGCACCTGCGCGGAGCAGGACTGATTGCCGGTCCGGTCGATAATACGAACCAGAGCTATCAGCAGCCGACCAATTCGTTCGGCGGGATTGTCGGCATTGATTCCAACCTATATAGCCTGACCGGACAGAATATCGTTTTCGGCGACATTCCGGGTGACATCGCACAGATACTGGAAGCACGCGGCGATGACGGTGATCCGACGACTGGCAGTATCCAGGGGCACGACACGGACACGTCGTATGCACTCGATACCTTGTACGACGTAGGCTTCCGCCAGTAGCAAATCGCGAGAGTTTTTGAGAGTAGTGACTGAGTCCGGCTGCGGGTCATACCGCAGCCGGATTTCTTTTTGCGCGACGGCTTAGCCGCCTACCGACGCGCGCATGGATTGCGCATGCAGTTCGTAAGCTTCCTGCAGGGCCGGCAGACTCTCGGCGTTGACATTCAGTTTGCCGGCATGGCCAAGGAACGAGTCGGTTTCGGCGACGTTTTCCATGTCATCGAGCACGAGTTTCGCCAGGTAGACGACGTCGACGAGCGTGGCTGCCGCGTTCTCGTCATCGCTCACATTTTCATCGGATTCCACAGAGTCGGCAATCTCCGGAGAGAATCCCCAGGCTTCGATGATTGACTTGCCAATGCTCGTGTACCACTGCTCCAGTACCGTGTTGAGCGAGTCGGCGTCACCCATGAGGCCGGGGTAGTCGCGCGCCTTGGTCAGGATGTAGAGTTTGCCGATCTCGTGGAGTAAACCGCAAAGGAATGCATTATCCGGATTGAGTTTTCCTTCGCTGCGCGCAATGACGAAGCTCATCGACGCCAGTGACAGGCTGCTCGACCAGATTTCCTTGACGGCGTTCTTGAGTTCTTTGTGCTCGGAAGCTGCGAAGATCTGTTCAACAGCGAGCGTTATAGCGGTATTCCTGACGACTTCGAATCCGAGGCGGCTTATGGCAAGGTTCAGGTCCACGATTTCAATGCCGGCCCGGTTGTGAAACGCGGAGTTGGCAGACATCAGCAGTCTTGCGACGAGCACGGGATCCGTCATGACCACTTCGGCAAGCCGCTCGGAACTGCAGGTCGGGTCTTCGAGCGCCGTGCGAATATTGATGACGACATCCGGGAACGACGGCAATTGAATATTGCGTGAGTTGAGGTCTTCAGCGAGTTCTTGCAGGAACCGCGTTTGTTCATCCGCAGACACAATGCTCTCCAGGTCAGGAAATCCTCGGAACAGTAATACGTCTGTAGCGCTTAATCCATAAATTCGTCAGGCTGTCAGCGCCAAAGCGTGCCGGCTGTAACTCAGGCACGAATCAGGCATGCGCACGAGAATCGGGCCGTACTGGTACAGCGTATCGAGTGCGCGAAAGAACGACTTGCGCTTTGCGGCCTGCATCTTGCGAATAAAAGACGCCAGGCTGGTCGGCGAGAACATGACGGCCGTATCGCCGTCAATGTCTCCCGTTTCCAACAGGTCCTGCGAACATGGACTCGTAAGCAGCACGACGGGTACGCGTGAGCGCTTGTTGCCGAAGGCGATGTCGCGCAGGATCGCCGTATTGTGTTCCGTAGGATCTGAATAATCGAAAACCACAAGGTCGGGCAGTCCCTTGTTCGCATAAACGCCCGAATTCCTCGCGCAGGCCACGGCGGCCGGCCCCGGCGACAGGCGGCGTATCACCCCATTGATTCCGCTCTTGCGCATCGTGTCTCGCAGCAGCGCAGCACGCGTTGCATCCTCTGCGATCAGTACCAGTTCCACCCCTTTATCCCCGTCTTGCACGTCAATCTCCTTTCGAAATCGAGTTTGCGAGGGCGCGACACCGTCAAAAACCTGAAATATGCGCTCTCGGAACCATATAGTGCAGAAACTGTGCCAAGTTGAACGAAAGTACTGTTGTTTTGCGTAATATCTATATAAATCAGATGCTTACGTAAGTTATTGAGTTGGAAGAGAAAAAAGTAAATTTGTCAGTAAACCGCGACATTTCGACAAAGTCGCGAAATATCGTGACTTTCGCGTCGCGACAATGGTAAAAGCTTTGTCAACCAAGGCTTTGAAGCACTACACGGACAAAACGACTGAGATGAGCGACTGGTCGGCCCCCAACAGGACGGCATTGCTTGTTACGCGGTTGGAGCCACTGCGGGTCACGGCGACCCGTCCTGCGGAGTCGTGCCGTGCCTGATGTCAGCACCTTTGAATTTATTGCCGTCTCCGAACTTGCCGTCATTCTGCTGGTCATTGGGCTGCTGGTTTACGCGGCTGCCAAGGGCTTCCTCAATACCCGACTGATGCCGGCGTCCAGCCTGGCGCTCATTGTCACGGGTGTGGTGCTGGCCGTGCTGGTTGCTTTCGGTGGGCACTTCTTCATCTGGCTCATGCCGTCATTGGCATCGCAGGGCGAAGTCGTGCAAACCAGCGGACTGGCACTGCGGCGCATCCAGTGGCTGGCGTCCAACGTCGGCGTAGTCATGATCGCCGTTGGTTTTCTCATAGCCGTGCAGCATCGCAAGACAGTCGAAGACAAGTTCGTTGATACGCGTCGCGAACTCGAAGTTTCGAAATTCTTCGAGTACCAGGCGGAAGAGCGCTTCCGCTATTTGTTCGATAGCACGTCGAACTCTGTTTACTGCTACCGATTCGACCCGCCGGTTCCAATTGACCTGCCCGTCCGGGATCAGATCGACCGTAGTTACTATGCCGTGCTGCAGGACTGCAATGTCAATTTTGCACGCGATCTCGATGCTGATGACCCGTCGGAGGTGATTGGCAGTCTGTTCGGTTACCTGGATAGCTCCAGGGACACCGAGGCACACGAAGCCTACTTCAGGGCTTTCATCGAGGGCGACTATCGCGTTGAGGGTTACGAACTCAATTACAAGACGCCTGCCGGCGAGGATCGCGCCGTTCGTATCAACACGGTAGGCGTCGTGAGGGACGGTTTGTTGCATCGCATGTGGGCCGTCGAAAATAACATCCTGGATCTGCGTCAAACCAAGGCCGCGTTGTCCAGGCGGCGCGAGTACCAGGCGCTGGTTGCAAGCGTCTCCTCGCAACTCGTCAAAACGGCGGATGAAGAAGCCGATAGAACAATTCAGAACTGCATGCGGTCGATCTGCGAGTTTATCGGTACAGACCGGTCGACCATCTTCTGGATCGACGAAAGCACCAATGTCGCGGCAGTCGCGTATTCCTGGAGTTCCGATAACTCCGAAGTCGCACCGGTGTCCATGAGCCAGTTTCCGGAGTTCGCGATGCATCTCAGAGCCTTCAGGCCAGTTCGTATCGACGATGTCGCTAATCTCCCGGACAAGTATCGCGTCGACCGTGCCAGTCTCGAGAAATTCGATCTGAAGTCGCTGCTGATAATTCCGATGGTGGTTAGCGGTCAAGCCCTCGGCGGACTGAGTTCCGGTCGCCTGAAGGAACAGCAAGACTGGAGCGATCAGGATGTGGACGACCTGACCGTCTTCGCCGAACTGTTCGCCAACTTCGTGCTGCGCTTGAAATCGCGAATCGCACTCAAAGAGACGATGGTGAAACTCGGGCAGGCGACCGAGCGTCTCGAAGCGGAAAACGTCTATCTCCGCCAGGAAATCGAACTTACACACGGCTTTGACGACATCGTCGGCCAGAGCGACGTGGTATTGCGCAGCCTCCAGCTGGTGGAGCAGGTCGCGCCGACCAAGACGCCTGTCCTGATTCACGGGGAGACCGGCACGGGTAAGGAACTCGTCGCGCGCGCGATCCATGAACTCAGCGATCGCTGCGACAGGCCGCTTGTGAAGGTGAACTGCGCAGCGCTCCCCGCAAACCTGATCGAAAGTGAATTGTTTGGTCATGAGAGAGGCGCTTTCACTGGTGCCGACAGCAGCAAGCGCGGACGCTTCGATCTCGCCGATGGCAGTACATTGTTCCTTGATGAAATTGGCGAAATCCCGGTTGAATTGCAGGCCAAATTGCTGCGAGTACTGCAGGAAGGTGAATTCGATCGCCTCGGCGGCAGCAAGACCATCAAAGTCGACGTACGTCTCGTTGTCGCAACGAATCGAAACCTGGCCGAGTCCGTACAGGCCGGCGAATTCCGTTCCGACCTGTATTACCGAATCAATACGTTTCCCATCGAGATACCGGCGTTACGCGATCGCGGCGACGATATTCAGTTGCTGGCAGAGCATTTCGTGAAGACGCACGCGCCGCGACTCGGTCGCGATGTGTCGGAAATCTCTGCCGAAATGATGAGTCAATTGAGGAATTATTCGTGGCCGGGCAACGTCCGTGAACTCGAAGGAATCGTGCAGCGCGCGTTGATTTCGTCGAGCGGACCCGTGCTTGATCTCGCCGAGCCGCTAGTCACCCAGGCTGGGCAAACGCACGAAGCCGAAAGTACGGTATCGGATCTCAAACTCGTTGAGCGCGAGCATATCGTTGCCGTTCTCGAAGATGCCAACTGGAAGATTTCGGGCGACTCCGGTGCCGCGGCGAAACTGGGTATCCCGCCCAGCACGCTGCGTTCGAAAATGAAAAAGTTATCGATAGCCAGGCCGCACTGAGTTCGTCCCTTTTTCATCTGACATATTGCCCATCGATGCCGCATCGGCACCTGCTCGAAACCCGCGAAGCAAAAGGCCGCGCCACTGTGAGCGGCTTCACGGCATTAGTGTGAGACCGTTCACAGTTTGAAGACATAATCGGCGAAATCCGTGCGCGCCGATGCCGTTTCCAAGACAGTTGGCCCTGTCTCGCAATGATAGCGAGCAGGTGCCAGGCAACGCGCCAACACGTTGCCCTGAAAGGAATGAACCTTGGAAACGGCAAGCTTGCGCTTTGCGCCGGCATTCGCATGGATGCGGCGCGCCTCTCTGTTGTGTGTTTGTTGCATGCTCAGCATGCCTGCCGGCGCCGCCGGCACGGCCGTTGGAACCCAAATCCAGAACACCGCGCTGGTTAACTACGATGTAGCCGGCACGCCGCTGACGCTGCAATCGAACACCACCACGATCACCGTCGCCGAACGCATCAACGTGACGGTTACGCTGCAAAGTGCCCAGGTACTTGTTTCGCCTGGTGACGCGGCGCAAGCATTGCTGTTCTCGGTCACCAATACAGGTAACGGCAGCGAGACGTTTGCCCTGTCGATGGATAGCGTCATTTCCGGAGACAATTTCGACCCGGTTCCGGCGGTGCCCTCGATCTATTTCGATACCGATGGTAGCGGCGACTTCAATGCAGGCGACGTGGCCTACACGCCCGGGCTCAACGACCCGGATCTCGCTGCCGACGAATCGGTCAGCATCTTCATCGTCAACGACATTCCCCTGGCCGTCGCGAATGGCGATACCGGCCTCAGTCAGCTAACCGCGACGTCGGCTACGGGCAGCGGTGCACCAGGAACCGTATACGCCAACCAGGGCGACGGCGGAGTCAACGCCATGCTGGGTGCGACGGGTGGCGTTGCCCTGGTTACTGGCGAGTATCTCGTCTCCGACGTGCTCGTAAACGTCAACAAGGCGCAGGTCGTGAACGATCCGTTTGGTGGCAATGAACCCATTCCGGGCGCCACGCTGACCTACACAATTACCGTAAGCGTAGCGAGTGCCGGTACGGCCACGGCCAGTACCGTGCAGGACGCGATTCCAGCGCTAACTACATTCGTGCCGAACAGCATCCTGCTGAATGGCGCTTCCATATCCGATGCGACCGACGGCGACGCCGGCGAATACGACACGACTGTCGTGCCGACCATCGTCGTTCGCCTGGGTGACCTGACCCAGGCGATGGGACCGCAAAGCATCGAATTCCAGGTAACCATCGATTGAGCATTGAGCGAACAGAGCGAGGAGCATTTATGAAAATTCTAACGAGCATCTTATTGATACTGGCCGCCGCCGCAGCGCAGGCCCAGGCCCACCTCGACGTGCAGACCACCGTGCACAAACAGGAGGTGATCGTGAACGAGGCAGGGGAGTCTGAGACAAGGCTCGTACCGGCCGACGTCGTCGTACCGGGCGAGAGCGTCTTCTACACGATTACGTTTACGAACGTCAGCGACGAGCCCGCCGACAACGTCGTGATCACAAACCCGATTGCGGCCGACCTCATGTATGTCGACGGTTCGGCGTTCGGGCCCGGAATGGAAATCGAATTTTCGATCGACGGTGGAGCGACATTCGCGCCGGCAGCCGAACTCAACGTCACCGAGGATGGCGATGTTCGTAAAGCGACAGCCGCCGACTTCACGCATGTCCGTTGGGTCATGCAGAACGATCTCGCAGCCGGCGCCCAGGGCACGGCGCGCTTCGCAGCAGTTTTGGAATGAAGACTTGCGATTTCGATCGCAAGCCTTCGCTTGGGCAAAACGGGTCGCAGGTACCGTTTTGTGGTTTGAACTCACCTGCCCGGCGCAATGCCGGTTCATGTAAATGGTAAGGAGTACCGTGATGAAACTTGTAGATGGAAAGATAAGCCTGACACTCAGGCTTGCCGCGGTGGCCACCGCTTTGCTGTTCGGACAGCAGGCAATGGCTATCGGTACCGCGGCTGGGACGCAAGTCGACAATACCGTTAGTGTCGACTATGACGTGAGCGGTGTCGATCAGACAGACCTGACCGCTACCGTGAGCTTCGTTGTTGATCGGCGTGTCGACTTCGACTTGACCGCCATGGGCGGCGCGCTCGTTCCGGTTACGCCGGGACAGAACGACGCCTTTTTCGACTTCATGCTGACCAATGATTCGAACTCCCCGCTGGATTTCAATCTGTTGCTGACAGAGCTGGTCGGTGGCGCGGTTCGAACCGGGACCGATGACGCGAACATGGGGGCTGTCGACTATGCCGTCAGTGCGAACTCGTTGGCTAACGGCGACCCGGATCCCGTACGTCTCGGGCCGCAATTCGTTGACGAACTGGCCGCGGACGACTCGATACGTATTCGCGTGTTCGGCGATGCGGCGCTGACGATGCTGAACGGCGAAGTCGCGGGCGTGCAGCTCGACGCTACGGCCGCGGAGCCGAATACGGTTGGCGAAGGCGCGGCGCTGGTTGAAGCCGCGAACACCGACCTCGGTATCGAGAACGTGTTTGCGGAAGACGGTGCCGGTGGTGACGGTGTGCAGTTCGACATCGATGGCTGGGTGGTCGCAAGTGCCGACCTGGCGGTAACCAAGGCTTACAACGTAATCGCGGGTGACCTCGGTAGCGGCTTGCCGATACCGGGCGCGATCGTCGAGTACACGATCACGATCGTCAACAGCAGCGCGACCGATGCGGACGCCGTGATTATTGACGACGCGATCGATACAGACGTTGTCCTCAACCTCAATGTCGCCGCTTACAGCGGTAACGACATCGATGTAGACAACGACGGTACGACGCTGCCATGCGACGTCGAAATAAACGGTGATGGTGACGGATGTGACCTCGTCGGTCAGGACATTACGGTAGGCGCTGCCGATCTGGTGCCCAGTATTACCGTAGCTGGCAACACGACGTTGACGCTTACGTATCAGGTCACGATACCGGATCCTGACCCGACGCCGTAAGGGCTGGAAGGTACGCATCACGGTGTTCACGGAACGACACACTCCAACCCGACGACAGGCTGCTCATCTGAGCAGCCTGCGTCTCGTTGCACGCGGCGCTGCGCCACCTGGCGACAGACCGTGCGGGGGTGTTGAAGCCGAATCTCGGGGGGAGCAAAAGCTCCCCCCGAGGCACGTCTGGAGTTCCTGCAATACCCCGATTCGCTTACTTTTGCTGTCCCTTTTTGCGTCATTTCTCGTCGCGGGACCGGCATCAGCCGCCCCGCCGGGAGCCGTTATTTCCAACCAGGCCTCGCTCGAGTACCTGGATCGCAACAACCAGCCTGTAATCGAACTGAGTAACGAAGTATCGGTTGTCACGGCGGTTATTCGCAGCCCCGCAAGCATCGAGTTCACGAGAGTCGTGCCGGCCGCGTCGGGGACCTACCAGGAAACAGTAGGACCTTCCTCGTGCTTCCAGGGCGGTGCGTTCGTGAACCTGGCCGACCCGGGCGTCATAGGCGGCGGCACCATCAATCCGACCCAGGTTCAGGACGTCAGCGCGACATCGGCGTTCAATGTCGGCGAAGCGGCGTTTATCCGTCTCGACGATAGCGACCAGAACGTCGATTACCAGGTGATCGACTACGCGACCGTGACCGTTACGAGCAATACGACCGGCGATACCGAGACCATCCAGCTCTCAGAGACGGGTCCGGACACAGGCATCTTCACGGGCTACGTCCCTATTGCGTCAGGTGTTGCGAACGCCGGCGACTGTGTGCTGCAGGGTGCGCCGCAGTCATCGGTAATCGTCAACTATGTTGATCCCGTGGATGCTGCTGACATCACGCAAACGACCGCTCAGCTCGACCCGGTACAGCGCGTATTCGAGTCGAATACCGGGACTGTGGTCAGCGGCTCGACGATCGAGATCGTTGACGCAGTAACGGGTTTGCCGGCAACGGTCTACGGCAACGATGGCGTTAGCCTGTTCCCGTCTGCGATTGTCAGCGGGTCGACCGTGACCGACAGTTCAGGGACCAGCTATGTATTCGGGCCCGGTGAATACCGATTCCCGGTCGTCCCGAATGGTGACTACCAACTCGTCGTCACGCCTCCCGCAGCGTACGCGGCGCCGTCATCAGTCACGATCGCGGAACTGCAGAACTTGCCGGGCGCACCGTACCAGCTGAGCCCGGCTTCGTTTGGCGCAGCCTTCAGCAAAACAAGCGACCTCTCGATCGCAATTGATATTCCGCTGGACCCGGTATCGTCGTCGCTGTTCCTGCAGAAACAGACGATGACGACGGTCGCAGCACCTGGCGATTTCGTTCGTTACGAGCTGTTCCTCGAAAATGCCTCGACAACAGGGGTCGCGAACGACATCTCGCTCGTGGACCAGTTGCCTTCCGGCGTGCGATTCGTGCCTGGCTCGGTGACGATCGACGGTAGCGATGCGGCTGACCCGGCCATAAGCCCCGATTTACGGACGCTCGATTTCACGATCGACGCGCTTGCCGCAGGCGCGAGCACGAGGGTCTTCTACGTCGTCGAGATTGTCAGTGGGCAACGTGACGACGAACTCGTCAACACGGCCACCGCGTTTGCATCAGGCGGTCTCGTTTCGAACGAGTCCTCTGTGACGATTCGCCTGACTGAAGACCTGCTTCGTACGACAGGCACAATCATTGGCCGCGTCATCGAGGGTGACTGTAGCCAGGAGAGCTTTGGCGAGGAGCAGGGCGTAGCGAACATCCGCGTCTATCTCGAAGACGGACGTTTCGGGGTCACGGATGCGGGCGGACGTTTTCATTTCGAAGGTGTCGAGGCCGGAACGCATGTGGCGCAGCTCGACACGTTCACGGTTCCTGGGTATTTCGACGTCATGGGTTGCGAAGATACGCCCGGGTTCGCCGGTAGCGCCGATTCGCAGTTCGTCAAGCTGTCGCGTGGCAGCTTGCAGCGTGCCGATTTCTACTTGCGCCGCAAAGCGCCGCCCGAAGGCCGCATCGACATCGAGATGCGCAACGCGGGCACCGACAGCACGGAACAGGTGGCTTACGAGCTCACGCTGAACGGCATCGGCAATGTAGAAATCGACAACATCAGTCTGATGGTCGTGCTGCCAAAGGGCGTTCAGTACCAGGCGGGTTCGCTCAGGTTGAACGGTAATGAGGTCGGCGAGCCGCACCTGATGGGTCCGTCCGTGTCCATGGCGCTCGATGGTCAGTTCGGTAACTGGAAGAGCACGGTCAGCTTTATCGCAACGATCGATGACGACGTCGACGGCGAACTCGTTACCAAGGCGCTTGCAAAGTTCGACACGCCGATGGCGGCGCAGCAGAAAACGCCAGTCGTTGAGACGCGCATGATTCGCGAGCCGGCTGTCGTTGAAAACGCCGGCTACGTACTGGATCTCAAGTTCGCGATTCTTTCCGATGAATTGTCAGTGCAGGACAAGCTGCAACTCGATACTCTGATTCGCGACTGGGACGGTGTTCGCAATATCCGGCTTTCGGCAATTGGCCACAGCGACAGTCAGCGCATCAAGCCGACGAATCGACACCTGTTCGCCGATAACTACGTCCTGTCACGCGCTCGCGCCATGTCGGCGGCTTTCTATATCGCTGACGCGCTGGACGTCGCGGTCGAAGACATTCAGGTCGAAGGCCGCGGTCCTGACGACCCCGTCGCGAACAATTCGACGGCAGCAGGGCGCCAGAAAAATCGACGCGTCGAACTGGTTATCAGCGGACTAAGGCCCAAGAAACCGTCGTTCCTGGAGGTGACCCAGGAGTCGAGCGGCACCAAGGAAACACCGACGGTTGGTGCGATCCCGGGTTCGGAGCAGACGCGCAGGAGGTATTACAGCGAAGCCAGCGATGCGGGATTGCCGTCGTCACAGAAAGAACCGCCAATGGACGCATTGCAGCCAGGTTACGCAATGCTGTTGCCCGAGAAAGGTTACGCGCCCGCCATCGCATCGTCGAAAGTCTCGGTCCAGCACAAACCCGACCAGACAGTCGAGCTGACTTTGAATGGCCTGCCTGTCAGCAACCTCAACTTCGATGGATCGGTGACCAACGCGACCGAGACAATTTCTATTTCGCGCTGGGTCGGTGTCGACCTCGTCGACGGCGCCAACGAACTTCGTGCCGTGATCAGAAATGCCGACGGCAGCAAGGCCAAGGGCATACGCCGCACGATTCACTTCACGGGCACCCCGATTCGTGCAGAGATCGTGGAAGAACTCTCGGAGCTTGTGGCCGACGGCAAGACCTACCCTGTACTTGCGCTGAGGCTTTACGACCGGTCCGGCGAGCCCTCGAGGACTGGCGTCGTAGGCGACTACAGGGTAAACGCTCCGTACCGTTCGGCCTGGGATGAGGAGCATGACCGCAAGAACCCGCTCGTCGAGACCGGTGATCGCAGTGCGTCTTACCGAATCGATGCTGACGGCATTGCTTACATCGAGCTTGCCCCGACGACACTTACCGGTGAAGTCACCGTAGTCCTGCCGTTCGCGAACTATCGGGAACAGGAAGTGCGCGCCTGGTTGAGCCCTGCGCAGCGCGACTGGATCCTGGTTGGATTCGCCGAGGGTACAGCCGGCTACAACACCTTGTCGGATAATGTCAGCGCTGCCGAAGCGGCCGGCAACGAAGACGGCTATTACGACGACGGACGGGTCGCGTTCTTTGCGAAGGGTTCGATCAAGGGCGAGTACCTGTTGACGCTGGCTTACGATTCCGATCGTGATCGCGATCGTGATCGCTTCGAAACTGTCGTGGACCCCAATGCCTACTATTCGCTGTATGCGGACACGAGTGAGCAGCGCTACGATGCAGCCAGCCAGCGCAAACTCTACGTGAAGCTCGAGCGCAATCAGTTCTATGCGCTGTTTGGCGATTTCGACACGGGCCTGTCTGTGACCGACCTCGCGCGTTACCAGCGTCGATTCAACGGCTTCAAGAGCGAATATCGAGGCGAAAACGTGGGTTACTCGGTGTTTGCCGCCGAAACCGATCAGTCGTTCAACCGCGATGAGATTCGCGGCGACGGTACCTCGGGACTGTACCAGCTTAGTAATGCGCCCATCATCTCGAACAGCGATCTCGTGCGCATCGAAGTGCGCGATCGTTTCGACTCCGGCGTGGTACTGAGTTCGACGAATCTTGCCAGGTTCCTCGACTACAACCTGGATACGCTGGACGGCACGCTGTACTTCAAGAAGCCCGTACCCAGCCGCGACCTCGATTTCAATCCGGTATACATCGTTGTCGAGTATGAATCGATTGCCGCGGAGACCGACGACATTGTGGCGGGCGGCCGCGGTTCGGTGCGCTTCGCCGAAGACACAGTAGAGATCGGCGTGACGCGTATCGACGACGCGACGCAGGGTGCTGAAGCCGACTTGACGGGTGTCGATCTGCGTTGGCAGATCGATGATCAGACGCTACTGAAAGCCGAGTATGTCGATACCAATGCGACAGTCGGTGGCGTGGAGCAGGACGGTTCGGCACAGAGTATCGAACTCGAACACAGCAGCGAAGACATCGATGTGCGCGCCTTCATTCGTGAAGTCGATGATGGCTTCGGGCTGGGTTACCAGTCGGCCGCCGACCGTGGCATTCGACGTATAGGCCTCGATGCGCGCGCCAGGATCGGCGACCAGTTCACCGTCGAAGGCGAGGCGGGCTGGCAGCAAAACCTGCAGACAGACGCGATACGTAACCTGGCGCGTGCCCAGGTACGTTATGACCGCGATGACTTCACGGCGCGCCTCGGCTTGTCTCATGCCGAAGACGAATTTGACGACGGCGAAACGCGCACGAGTGACCTGGCCGAGATTGGTGTCACACAGACTGTCTTCGACGACCAGCTCAAACTACGGCTCAGCGCCATGACGGAATTCAGCGGCGAGGCCGAAAACCTCGACTACCCGACGCGCTATGTTTTCGGCGCCGACTATCGTCTGGTCGAGGGCATTGATGCCGTTGCCGAGTACGAGGAAGCGGAGGGTAAGGACCTCGACGCGTCGATGACCCGGATCGGGGTGCGCGCGACGCCCTGGAGCAGGGCGCAGATCAGTTCCTTCCTGACCAACGAGACGACCGAGTTCGGCCCGCGGCTGTTCGCAAATGTCGGTCTTATACAGGGCTTCCAGCTCAACGATAACTGGATTGTTGATTTCGGTGTCGATCACACAGATACGATAATCGACTCGGGGGCACGTTCGTTCGACACTGACAGGGAACTGCCTTCCGGATCCCGCGGCGAAGATTTCACGGCCGCATACGCCGGCGCGACTTACACATCGGACTACTGGACCGCGAACGGGCGTATCGAAACTCGCGACTCTGACACCGAGGACCGCGTTTCACTGCTGATGGGCTGGTATCGCCAGCCGGATCGCGGGCACGGTCTATCGGCGGGGCTCACCATGTTCCAGGCCGAGAACGCTCTGGGTAACGACCTCACGCAGGCGAACCTGCGCTTTGGCTGGGCCTACCGCCTGGCGGACCGCAAATGGTCGTTCCTGGATCGAACCGATCTCGTCTACGACGAGGCGACTGCAACAGGCGATGAGCAAAGGAGTTGGCGCCTGATCAACAACTTTAACGCGAATCGTCGCATTAGCGCCGCCACCTCGCTGTCGCTGCAATACGCGTTCAAGTACGTGCGCAGCGAGTTTGATAACGACAGCTACACTGGCTATACCGATTTGATTGGTATCGACGTGCGCCATGGCATTAACGACCGATGGGACGTCGGCGCGCACACGAGCGTGTTGCATTCCTGGAAATCGGACGTACTGGACTACGGTCTTGGCGTCGATCTCGGATTCAATGTCGCCGAGAACATTTGGCTCTCGCTGGGATACAACGTGATGGGCTTCGAGGACGACGATTTCGACCAAGCTCGCTACACGGCTGAAGGTCCGTTCCTGCGTTTCTCTATCAAGGCCGATCAACGGCTTCTCAAGAATATCGCAGGGCAGCGGCGATAGACGCCGGCTTCTTCGCTCTGCAGAGCCTCTGTATCAGAGGGTTTTCAGAGGTCAGTTCTGACGTATTCTTACGCGTGGCGCCAAAAGGTACGCATCCCGGCAAGTCGGAATGCGCAATATCTCAGCCATAGCTGAACACGTCGAGTTTGTTGCCATCCAGGTCCCGGAAGTAGGCCGCGTAAAATCCGTCACCACCTTCGGCGCGCAGGCCAGGAGGGCCTTCGTCGGAACCGCCGAGTTCAATTGCCTTCTTATAGAGCCGATCGACCTGCTCGTGCGAATCGGCCGCGATGCCGGCCATCACGCCATTACCGACCGTTGCCGGTTGACCATCGTAGGGCTTCATTATGCAGAGCATGGGTTTGTCCATTGCTGCGGCCCATGCATAGCCTCGCTCGCCAAATTCCATCATGCGAGTGACGCCCATTTCCGCCAGCAGTTCGTCGTAAAACGACGCGGCGCGAACGAGGTCATTGGTACCAAGAACAACATATCCAATCATGGTGATCTCCTGCGGGGGTAGTAAAGTGTTTGATTATCAACTTGGCGACTCGCTACAAGCGTCGCTCCTGTGCAATGTTGGCGGCGAGACATTATTTTTGCAGCCGACTGACTATCTATAATGGGTCGGTAGCCGTCATTTTACCTTAGATCGCTCCCGGCTAAGAGCAGCCATTAGCGGACGAATTAAGGAGCCCACAAGGCGGGTTGCAGCCACTGTGGAGGGACGGTCAGTCTTCCGGAACAGGGCGCCATAGTCTTGTCCAGGTATTGTGACTGCCATGCGCCGCTCCACTCAGGCGGCAGGGGGAATGGCGGCTCGATAAGAGCATCCGGTAGAAACCCGAGGCGACCGTAGTACCGAGGATCACCCAGTACACATATCAGGTCCATGTCTTCGTCCGTCAGCCGCTGTAAACCGGCGCGCACGATTGCACTCCCGATGCCCTGTCTTTGCCATGCTGGCGCGACGGCGAGTGGCCCGAGCAAGGCAGCTTTGACACTGCTGCCGACCACGCCGCACCTCGTGAAGATGGCGTGTCCTGCTATCTGCGAGTTCATCGCCCCTACGAGCGAAATGGTGATCGCCGCATCCTGTAACAGGTCTCGCACAAGCGGAAGTAAGTCCTCGTCCGGGAACGCTTCCGGATATAGAGAGTCGATCGCAGCAGCATCATCTTGCACGCTCTCGCGGATCTCGAGTTTGTCAGACATTGCGGTATTTGAAATGAGCGGATATTCCAGGTCGTTCAGCCCATCGCACACGTTCGTGAATCGATATCGCATCGTCGGAATATTTTCCAATATCGAGTCTGGCTTGATGGCGTCGTTTGATCATCCGCTTTAATTTCAGTGCCTTACGATTTCGGAACGAGATATGCATATATTCATGTGACGGCGCTTCTTTCCTCGGCTCAGCGCAACAAAAAATAGAACCGGGGACCAATTATTGACCCCGCCCCGTGCGGGGTCATTCTATGTCCGCTTGTTATGTCAATGCATCGCCGCCGGCAAGTTGTAGGAAACAGCAGACACTGCCTGGCCGTCGGACAGCGTCACCGCGACGGGCTGGGCGACATAGTCGGCAACGCTCTCATCAGAATACAGTGCCTCAGCGTCTTCGGGCGTTATCTCCATCAGTACGCCGTACGCGCGACTATGCTCAACAGGAAGAAGTGTCGCACGTTCCCCGATACGCAGGGCGGAACCATCAACGTAGCCGATAGCGGAATTCCGAGGGCGCACGCCCTTTGAGGCCAGCAACGCTTCATCCATGAACAGCCCGTAGAAAAAGACCATTAGCGAATTCGTATCCATGACCTCATTCTCTCAGATTGCGGCGTTTCGGCCACAAATCTCTGAGGCTACATCCCTGATAACGGTGTAATCTTGCGGCCGTGACCAATCTGACTGAATTCTTCGGTGAAGACAGCCCGCTGAAGGCGTTGTTGCCCGGCTTCCAGCCGCGTGCGGGCCAGGCCTGGATGGCCGAGGCTGTGGCTGAAGCCATCGCAAATTCGGACAAACTCGTCGTCGAAGCCGGCACAGGTACGGGCAAGACGTTCGCCTATCTCCTGCCGGCATTGCTTAGCGGCCGCAAGACGATTATCAGCACGGGTACCAAAGCGCTGCAGGACCAGCTCTATCATCGTGACCTGCCGTTGATCAGCAAGGCCGTCGGGCGTCCCGTGCAGACGGCGCTGCTCAAAGGGCGCGCCAATTACCTGTGCACACAGCGCCTCGATCACCTGACCGACATCGCACCGACGCTGGCCGACGATCTCAACGAGGTTCGAGCGTGGCGGCACCGCACCGATTCGGGCGATCGCGCTGAACTGACCGACGTAGCCGAGGATTCTGCGGTCTGGCCGCTGGTCACATCGACGGCCGACAACTGCCTGGGGCAGAAGTGCCCGGCCTACTCGAGCTGTCACGTGGTCAAGGCACGCCGTGCGGCCCAGGAGGCAGACCTCGTTGTCGTCAACCATCACCTGCTGCTGGCTGATCTTGCGATGAAGGAGGAGGGCTTCGTCGAGTTCCTTCCCGGAGCCGAGGCGATCATCCTCGACGAAGCGCACCAGGTGCCCGATCTCGCCGTGCAGTTCTTTGGTGTGGCGCTTGGCAGCCGGGAACTCGAGAGACTGGTCGACGAGGTAAGGACGGCGACGATGCCGTATGCGAACGCCGAGCTGAACCGACGCGTCGACGCGCTGCAAACCGCGATTCGGGTCCTTCGCGCCGAAGCCCCGCGCCAGGAGGGCAGGCACGAGCTTGGCGAGCTCATCGACGATCTGCGCGAGCCGCTTGACTCGCTGGCGCATGCACTGCATGACGTGCATGTGGCCGTAGTCGAACTTGGGGACGCTTCGGTCGAAGTAGAGAAAATCCACGAACAGCTCATTGGCGCCTCCGAGCGGCTCACGATACTGGCAAGCGAAGACGCGTGGGACGGCTTGCGCTGGCTCGAGGTGAATCCGCGCAGCATCCGGCTACACCTGACACCGCTCGACGTCTCCTCAAAATTGAATGGCCTGATAGACAATGGCTTCCAGGCCTGGGTGTTTACGTCCGCCACGCTCGCCATCGGCGATGATTTTTCGCATTTCGTGTCGCGCATGGGTTTACCGGGCGTGCCGGGATTGACGTTCCCAAGCCCGTACAGCATCGAGCAGAATGGCCTGATTTACCTGCCACCCGGTCTGCCGCAGCCGTCGGATCCGACGCACACCACCGCCATGCTCGAGGCTGTGGAGCCGCTCCTCGACCTGACATCGGGTGGCGTGTTCTGCCTCTTCACGAGTCACCGTGCGCTCAACAATGCGAGGAAGTGGTTCAAGGCAAATAAATCGGTGCTGGGTGGTCGCAAGCTCCTGGCCCAGGGCGATGCACCGCGAGACGACTTGCTGCGCCGCTTCCGGCAGTCCGGCGATGCCGTGCTCCTCGGGACCGGCAGTTTCTGGGAGGGCGTCGACGTCCGCGGCGCGGCGCTGAGCATCGTGGCCATCGACAAGCTACCTTTCGCTTCGCCAGCCGATCCACTCATGATGGCGCGCCTCGAGTACATCAGGCGACAGGGCGGTAATGGCTTCATGGACCACCAGTTGCCGCTGGCGGCACTGGCATTGAAACAGGGCGCCGGCCGGCTGCTGCGCGACGAATCGGACTACGGCGTGGTCGTCCTGTGCGATCCACGCATTACAGGCAAGCGCTATGGCAAGATGTTCCTGCAGTGCCTCGAGCCGATGCCGACGACCTCCGCCATCAATGAGGTGTCGAGTTTTCTCGCGGCGCATGAGCGGAAAGGAGCCGTGGCATGAAGCTGCTCGCAATCGACACGTCATCTATCGCCTGCAGCGTCGCCTTGCATCTCGGCGATGGCGTGTTCGAGCGCCATGAAGAACTGGCGCGAGAACACACGCGCCTGCTGACCCCTATGATAAGAGACGTACTCGCCGAGAGCGGATGCACTCTTTCGGAACTCGACGCCATCGTGCTTGGAAACGGGCCGGGCTCTTTTATCGGTATGCGCATCGCGGCCTCCGTCGCCCAGGGGCTTGCCCACGGTGCCGGTTTGCCCATCGTGCCGGTCTCATCGCTGGCAGCCATTGCGGCGCAGGTGTTCGCCGAAACTGAGGCCAGGCAGGTCGTCGCGGCGCAGGACGCGCACATGAACGAGGTCTACCTGGGCGGCTACCGTCGTGGTGATGCGAATATTCCTGAACCGATGTTCGACGAGCGTCTGCACGGCCACATGCCCATTGCGGAACTGGATGCCGACGACGCGGGCGGACGAATCGCGGCCGGCGCGGGCTGGCAGCGTTACCCCGAGCTCACGGCCCTGAACGAAGAGTACTTCGAGAGTCACTCGGCCGTGCTTTATCCGAGCGCGCGCTTCCTGCTGCCGCTAGGTGCAATGAGTCTGCAGAACGGCGACTACGTAGAACCCCAGGACGTGGTTCCGGCCTATCTGCGCCACAAAGTAGCCGAGAAACCGGCCGCAGCCGGCTCGTAACAGATCTGTAATATACTGCTGTTGAAATGCGGGGTTGTATACATCCTGAGGTTTTTCAGAAGGCACGATGGCTGCAAACAAGATACTCGTCGTTGAGGACGAGCAGGCAATACGCGAGATGATCGTTTTTCACCTGTCGCGGGCCGGATTCGAGACGCTTGAGGCGGGCGACTGTCGCAGCGCGCGAGAGCTGCTGGCCGACGAGCGGCCCGACCTGGCGCTAATCGACTGGATGCTGCCCGATATCAGCGGCCTCGAACTGACGCGTCTGTTAAAACGAGAGAAAGAGTACGAGGACCTCTCGATCATCATGTTGACGGCGAGAGCCGAAGAGCGTGACAAGATTTCGGGACTCGACGGCGGTGCGGATGACTACATCACGAAACCGTTTTCTCCCCGGGAGCTCGTTTCCAGGATCCAGGCCGTGCTGCGGCGATCTGGCGGTCGTAGTGACGATATTGTCACTGCCGGCGTACTCGAGCTCGATAACGCCGGACACCGAGTGTTGTCGGCGGGAGAGGAGATCAAGCTGGGGCCGACCGAGTACCGCCTGCTGCAATTCCTGATGACTCACCCCGACCGCGTGTACAGCCGCACGCAGCTCCTTGACCGGGTCTGGGGCGCGAACGTTTATGTCGAGGAGCGGACTGTTGACGTACACGTAAGGCGCTTGCGCAAGGCCTTGTCCGAAAACCAGGCCGACGACTACATACAGACCGTGCGTGGCGCGGGCTATCGCTTTTCAACGCGGATTCCAGAGGGCAGCGATGTCTGAATCGGCACGGAAATTTGTCGTCGGGATGATCCTGTTCCTGTCGGCAGGAGCCGTTGTCGGCTGGCTCTACGACGAAGTGGTCATGGGACTGCTGGTGGCAGCGTTGATTGCACTTGCCTGGCAGGCTTCGCGATTGTTGTCATTCGAACGCGCCCTTCGCACGGGGAACTTCGAGCAGTTTCGTGTTGGCGAAGGCATCTGGGAACAGATTTTCTCTCGCTTCAGATTCGAGCGCGAGCGCGCCGTGCGCCGCAAGAAGAACTACCGGATGCTATTGCGTGAGATCAGGAAGTCGACGAACGCGATGCCGGACGGTGCTGTCATTCTTGACGCGAACAACGAGATCATCGCCTGCAACCGTGCCGCCAAGGAGCTCGCGGGGCTCAAGCGCAAGAAGGACCGGGGCCAGCGTGTTGACAACATCCTTAGAGACCCCGAATTGATTCGCTTGCTGCAGTCGGGAGACCACAAGTCGACTATCGAAATGATGTCCCCCGTACGCGACGGTGAATGGCTGGATTGCCGGGTAGTACCTTACGGCGGGGACCAGAAGTTGCTGCTCCTGCGTGACGTGACCGAGCGTATACGCCTTAGCAAAATGCGCCGAGACTTCGTTGCCAACGCATCACACGAGCTGCGCTCGCCGCTTACCGTTATAAATGGCTATCTGGATAGCCTGATCGATGATGAATCAATACCTGCGACGTGGCAGAAACCGGTCGCACAAATGCGCCGGCAGGCTGCGCGCATGCGTCAGATTCTGAGCGAGATGCTCGAACTGTCGCGGCTCGAGAGCGCAGGGGCCGTCAAATCTGACGAGCCCGTCGATGTTCCGGAGCTTCTCGAGTCGTGCCGACAGGCGTTCGAGGGTCACAGCAAGGTGGCAAACGTGACGATTGACGCGCAGTCGACTGCCGAGTTACGGGCTAACAAGGCGGAAATCGAGACTGTCATCGTGAATCTCCTCTCCAACGCCATTCGCTACACGCCGGAAGATGGGGAAATTACGATGACCTGGCGATCGGATGGAGAGGGCGCCGACCTGATTGTTGCCGATACGGGCGAGGGCATTGACCCCGAATACATTCCTCGCCTTACTGAGCGGTTCTTCCGCGTCGACAAGAGCCGCGGCCGAGACGATGGTGGCATCGGGCTCGGACTGGCCATCGTCAAGCATGTACTGGCGCGGCACGACGCCGAACTTGTCGTTACGAGCGAGTCAGGCCATGGCAGCGAATTCCGTTGCCGTTTTCCTGCAGAGCGTGTAGTGGTTGAGCCGCCGGTTCCCCTTGCCGGCGGCGCCTGAGTCGCTCAATTCCACTATTAAGAGAAGATGACGGTTTTGTAACAATTCTGTAAAAAACCGTCGGCAGAATCCTCCTCGTGTGACCGGCTGCGATTTTGAACCGGTCGCGAAAACCTTCTGTCCGACGGAGCGTTCAGCGGCTCCGCAATTCGTCACCACAAGTCTCGGAGCAAATAATGAAACGAATTCTTCTCCCGATGATGGCTGCGGGCCTTATCGCCTCGCCGGCATCGTTTGCTGCAGTCAGCGACGCCGAAATCGAGCAAATGCGCGTGCAACTTTCGGCTATGTCGCAGCGGCTCGAGGAACTTGCTGCAGAAAATGCGGATCTCCGTCGCGCTCAGCAACAGACTACGACGGCCATTACGGATGTGCAGACGAGTGTGGCCGAGATCCCGGCGGCCAAGGAATCCTGGTCCGACCGCATCCGCATGGACGGCGATTTGCGTTATCGCTACGAAAACATCGATGCTGAAGGCAGCTCAACGCGGGAGCGCAATCGAATTCGTGCGCGGACTAATGTGAAAGCCAATCTCGTAGACGATGTCGAAGTCGGTTTCGGCCTGGCGACGGGCGGTGACGATCCCGTTTCGACCAACCAGACACTCGGTTCCGGCGGCTCGTCGAAGAACATCGTGCTCAACCTGGCCTACGTAGACTGGCAAGCCGCGGATGGACTCCACGTAATCGGCGGCAAGTTCAAGAATCCCCTGATGCGTAGCGGCAAGAACTCGTTGATGTGGGACGGCGACTGGACGCCGGAAGGCATCGCGCTCTCTTACAAGCGCGACTGGTTTTTTGCGAATGCAATCGGCGCGCACCTCGAAAGCGACACCAGGGGGGGCAACGAGAGCTTCACCTGGGGAGCCCAGATCGGCGCGTCCGGAGAAATCGGCGGGGCGATGGTGAAGGGCGGTATTGCCTACTACTCGATTGATACCAAAGGCGCTCCCACGCCTTTCGGCGACCCCGCGGATCCCGGTGACTACTTCGGCAACACGGCTGTCGAGGCCGACGGATCACCTTGCGGATCAACCGGCGCCGCATGCCAGTACCTTTACGATTACCATCTGACTGAAGTCTTCGCCGAAGCAGCGTTCGAGGTCGGTGGCCTGTCCACACTCGTCTTCTTCGACTACGTCACGAACAACGATCCGTCGGACAACGACACAGGCTGGTCGGCAGGTACGAAGATCGGCCAGGCCAAGGATCGTGGCCAGGTGCAGTTCTCTTATTACTACGCAGACAAGGAGGCCGACTCCATGCTCGGTCTGCTGACTGACTCGGACTTCGGCGGCGGCGGTACCGACAGCAAGGGTCACTGGCTGCAGCTGAACTACGGGATCAACAAGACCTGGACGATCGGTGCGCAATACTTCATCAACGAGACCGACCAGGTCTCCGGCAGCGAGAGAGACTACGATCGCCTGATGATCGACACACAATGGAAATGGAAGTAACGTAGGCTTGACGACAAGTTCGGGTTCAAGTGACTATACGGTCACACCCGGACTCTCGGAGTCTCAAATCGATGGAAGCTTCTGACTTGAACGAGCACATCTCACGTCGTTTCAACAAGGACATCGAGGACCTGCGCAATAACGTGCTGGTAATGGGCGGTCTTGTCGAGTCGCAGTTGTCACAGGCCATTGCAGCGATCGTCAGCGGCGATAGCGAACTCGGCCTTCAGGTCGCCAGGGACGACTACAAGGTTAATGATCTCGAGGTCACGATAGACGAGGAGTGCAGTCGAATACTCGCTACTCGTGCGCCGACGGCCGGCGATCTGCGATTAATCGTCGCGATTATCAAGACCATCACCGACCTGGAACGCATTGGCGACGAAGCCGAAAAAATCGGCTTTCTTGCGTCGAAACTGGCGGCCATGGATCGTCCGGCAGATTCGTATCGCGAGCTCAAGACGCTGGGGAGCCATGTTGCTCACATGCTGCGCGATGCGATGAACGCGTTCGCGCGGCTCGATGTCGAAGAAGCACTCGAGACTGTGCGCGAGGATGAACGCGTCGACGATGAATACGAGGCGATCGCGCGGCAATGTATCACCTTCATGATGGAAGACCCGCGCTCGATCAAGCGTGTCATGAATGTCACCTGGGTTGCGCGATCGCTTGAGCGTATTGGCGACCATGCCAAGAATATCTGCGAATACGTGATCTACATGGTGCACGGGCGCGACGTGCGCCATACTCTTTATTCCGACGACACCGGCCAGGATTCCGGCTGATATCTATGGCGTTACCAGGAAAGCGGCTGCTGAATTTCGCAGGCTTTTTCGCCTGTGCGGGCATGATGGGATTTGCCCTGTACGCGCAGTACGTACTCTTGCTCGATCCTTGCCCTTTGTGCGTGTTCCAGCGCATCGCGACGATTCTGCTCGGAATCGTGTTCCTCATTGCTGCGATTCACGATCCGGGCAAGCTGGGCGGCCGCATTTATGCCGTACTCGTTCTGCTAACCGCGGGCTTCGGTGTCGGAGTTGCGAGCTGGCATGTACATCTTCAAAGTCTGCCTGCCGACCAGGTACCTTCCTGTGGCCCCGGCTTCGAGTACATCATGGGTAATTTCCCACTTTTCGATGCGCTGGGCCTTATTTTCAAGGGTTCCGGCGAATGTGCCGATGTCGTCTGGCGCCTGCTGGGGCTGTCGATGCCCACCTGGGTCATCATTGGTCTGGGCGGACTCGGAATCGCGGGAATCTACAACAATCTTCGAGCGGCTTGATACTCGTCGCCGTTACAGCAGCATGAGTTCCATGATGCGCTGATACATCTGCGTCAGCGCAATGACGTCGGATACACTGACGTGCTCGTCAATCTTGTGAATCGATGCGTTTACGGGCCCCAGTTCAACGACGTCTACGCCCGCGGGAGAGATGAATCTTCCGTCCGAGGTGCCTCCACCAGTTGACAACTCCGGTGCGCTGCCCGTCTTCTCAACAACCGCCCGGGTCACCATGTCGATCAACTTGCCCGGCTGTGTAAGGAACGGTTCGCCCGACAGATGCCACTTGAGCTCGTAATCGATGTTGTGCTGCGCGAAGACGCTTTCTACTTTTTCCGTGAGCGATTCGTGCGTCCACTCAGTCGAGTAACGGAAATTGAAGCGCGCTGAAAGCTCTCCCGGCGTTACGTTGGGCGCACCGATGCCGGCACGCACATCGACGACCTGGAAGCTGGTGGGCGGAAAGAACTCGTTGCCGTTGTCCCAGTCTATCTGGTGCAACTCGGCAAGCACCGGCGCAAAGCGGCGAATCGGGTTATCGGCAAGCTGCGGATACGCGACATGGCCTTGTACACCCCGCACAGTCAACATGCCGCTCAGTGAGCCACGACGCCCGATACGAACAATGTCACCGAGTTCCCGCTCGCTGGAAGGCTCGCCAAGGACGCACCAGTCAATGTGTTCGTCGCGTCTCTGCAGTTCCTCCATGACCTTGAGCGTGCCGTCGCGGGCACGGCCTTCTTCATCGCTGGTGATAAGCAACGCCAGGCTGCCGTCATGGTCTGCATGCCTGGCCAGGAAATTTTCCAGCGCAACGATCATTGCCGCGAGTCCGCTTTTCATGTCGGCCGAGCCGCGGCCATACAACGTGTCACCGACGAACGTGGGTTCGAAGGGGTTGCTTTTCCACTCGGCCTCATCGCCCGGGGGCACCACGTCGGTGTGGCCCGCGAAACACAACACGGGAGCAGCGTTTCCACGGCGGGCCCAGAGATTCGTGACATCATTGTATTGCAGCGTCTCGCATTCGAAGCCGAGGCGTGTCAAGCGGTCGACCAGCATCGACTGACAGCCTGCATCGTCCGGGGTTACCGAAGGACGCCTGACAAGGCGGCAGAGAAGGTCGATTACGGGCTCGGAATGTAACTCAGACATTGCTTGATATTAAGTCATTAATGATATGAAAAGTATAAGAAAAATGTGAATTACCATGTAACACTAATAAAGCACTCAACATGCGGTGCTGCAACAATTCGGTAACAATTCGTCGCTAAGCTTTGCGCTGGATTTCCAACACTATGGAGAACTCACCGTGAGCTTCCAACAGAAAGCGCTAACACTTCTTGCAACATCTTTTCTCGGGCTGATCTTTTCAGCCGGAGCCAGTGCCCAGTCGGGGCGCGATTACGTTTACGTCGTCGGGTCTTCGACAGTCTATCCGTTTGCCACAGTCGTTGCCGAGCGATTCGGTCGCAGCAGCGAATTCAAGACACCGAAGATCGAGTCCACGGGCTCGGGCGGCGGACTGAAGCTCTTCTGCGATGGTGTTGGCGTGGACTATCCCGACGTCACCAATTCGTCACGTGCCATCAAGCAGTCGGAAGTCGACAGCTGTGCCGCCAATGGCGTAACGGAAATCATCGAGGTCAAGATCGGCTATGACGGAATCGTCATCGCCAACGCGATTGGTGCGCCGGCAATGTCGCTCTCGCGCAGGGATATCTTCCTGGCCCTGGCGAAGGAAGTGCCCGGCAAGGCGGATGGCGAACTCGTTGAGAACCCCTACAAAACGTGGGCCGATGTGAATCCGGATCTGCCTGCCGCGCGCATCGAGGTGCTTGGGCCGCCGCCGACCTCCGGTACGCGTGACGCCTTCGTCGAACTTGCGATGGAAGGTGGCTGCAAGACAGTGCCCTGGATCAAGGAGCTCAAGAGCTCGGACAAGAACAAGTACAAGGCTATCTGTCACACGATTCGCGAAGATGGCGCCTTTGTCGAAGCAGGCGAGAACGATAACCTCATTGTGCAGAAACTCGAGGCGAATCCTGACGCATTCGGTATCTTCGGCTTCAGCTTTCTCGACCAGAACATGGAGAAAGTGAAGGGTGCTAAGGTCGATGCCGTGGCACCGACCTTCGATGCTATCGCTGAAGGCGACTATCCGGTATCCCGTCCGCTTTACTTTTACGTAAAGAAAGCGCACGTTGACGTTATTCCTGGATTGCGTGGCTACCTGCGGGAGTTCACGAGCGAACGTGCATGGGGCGAGGAGGGCTACCTCTCCGAGCGCGGCCTCATCCCGATGCCGGATGAGGAGCGCAGCGAAGTCGCTTCAGCCGTTCGTGAATTGAAACCGCTGTCGCTGGCGAGCCAGTAAGGCAAGTAATATCGGAGTCTGGCGGCGATCCGTGTGGGTCGCCGCCTTCCGTTCTCAGAACAAGAATAGTATGCAAAGTACGACTCTCATCCTGCTGCTCGGATTCATGGCGATCGCCGCGTTCTATTTCGGGCGAGGACGTTCGCTGGCGCTTGTCGGCGGGCCGGGTCGCAGTTCGGCATTGCATTCGCTACCGGGGTACTACGGTTACTATGTCGCTATCTGGGCTGCTCTGCCGGCGTTGGCACTGCTTCTGCTGTGGGTGCTGATTGAACCGCGTATCGTGGTTGCCCTGGTGATCAGCGACTTACCGCAGTCCTACCAGGAGCTGAGCCCGGGTGAGCTGAACCTGCTCGTCAACAATATCCAGAATCTCGCTGCCGGAGATGTTGTTAGCGTTGATGTCGATACAGTGCTGCAGAATGCGGCCGCGATGTTCAACGGCTATGTCGAGAAAAGTCGCCAGATGCTGGCCGTGCTTGCGGTCGGATTGGCCGGATTGGGTGGCGCGATCGCCTGGCAGCGGATCAACCCGGACCTGCGCGCCCGCAACCGCGTGGAAAGTGTCGTTCGATGGCTGCTGATTGCAGCTTCGAGTATCGCGATCCTGACGACCGTCGGTATCGTTCTTTCGGTCCTGTTCGAAGCGATTCGTTTTTTTCAGAAAGTGCCTCTGACCGAGTTTCTGTTTGGTCTCAACTGGAGCCCGCAGACGGCAATCCGTGCCGACCAGGTGGGCTCGTCGGGCAGCTTCGGGGCTGTGCCCTTATTGACGGGCACACTGCTGATTACAGCCATCGCGATGGTGGTGGCCGTTCCCGTCGGACTGATGACTGCCATTTACCTCGCCGAGTACTCGAGTAACCGCGTGCGTGCAATTGCGAAGCCGTTGCTCGAGGTCCTGGCCGGTATTCCTACGGTCGTATACGGTTTCTTCGCCGCATTGACGGTTGCGCCATGGGTGCGGCAGGCCGGCGAATCGGTCGGGCTCCAGGTCGCCTCCGAGAGTGCCATGGCGGCGGGTCTCGTCATGGGCATCATGATCATCCCCCTCGTCTCGTCCTTGTCGGACGATGCCATCAATGCAGTGCCGTCGGCGATGCGGGACGGTGCGCTCGGTCTCGGATCGACGCGCTCGGAGACAATGACCAAGGTCATATTGCCCGCGGCGTTGCCGGGAATCGTCGGTGGAATCCTGCTGGCCGTATCAAGAGCGATCGGCGAGACCATGATCGTCGTCATGGCGGCTGGACTGGCTGCGAACCTGACGGCGAATCCGTTCGAAGCGGTCACGACTGTGACCGTTCAGATCGTGACTCTGCTTGTCGGAGACCAGGAATTCGATAGTGCGAAGACGCTGGCGGCATTCGCGTTGGGCCTGATGCTATTCGTCGTCACGCTGGTCCTCAATGTCATTGGACTGGGTGTCGTGCGCAAGTATCGCGAACAGTACGAGTAGGCGTCGATGAAGACTGCAAAGACAACCCTGGAAAAAGTCGAAGCCGGATTGCCACGTCGTCGCCGCAAGGAAATGGCGTTCAGAGCCATCGGCGTGCTGGCCACGGCGGTAGGCGTGTTGTTCCTCGGTGTATTCTTCGCGACGCTCATTGCCGAGGGGAGCTCGGCGTTCCGCCAGACGTTCATGCAAATCGAGGTGGAGCTGCGCGAGGACGTGATCGCCCCGGGCGGCGAGCTGGATCTCGTATATGCCGATTTCGATGGCCTCGTACGCACGGCCCTGCGCGAGCAGTTCCCGGACGTGTCCGGGCGTAGCGACCGCCGCCAGCTTTACCGGATCGTCAGCGCCGGTGCGGGTTACCAGCTGCGCGATATGGTCGAGGCAGACCCCGATATCATTGGCTCGAGACAGACTGTCTGGGTGCCTGCTGCTTCCAACGTCGACATGCTGGTCAAGGGCAATATCGATCCCGATATCGACGAGTCCCTGCGACCCATATCGGATAAACAGGTTGCTTGGGTCAACACCTTGCGGGATGCCGGAAAGCTCGAACGTCGATTCAACAAGGCGCTGTTCACCAACGGCGACTCGCGGGAGCCGGAGCTCGCAGGCATTCGGGGCGCCGTAATGGGCTCGGCACTCATGCTTGTTGTCACGATCGTGCTGTCATTCCCGATCGGAGCGGCGGCCGCGATTTATCTCGAGGAGTTCGCCCCGAAATCGCGCTGGTCGGACCTGATCGAGGTCAACATCAATAATCTCGCGGCCGTGCCGTCGATCGTGTTCGGGCTGCTCGGGCTCGCGGTCTTCATCAACTGGATGGCACTGCCGCGGTCGGCGCCCCTCGTCGGTGGGCTGGTGCTGACCCTGCTCACCTTGCCCGTTATCATCATTGCCTCGCGCGCGGCGATCCAGGCGGTGCCTCCGTCGATTCGCGAGGCCGCGCTCGGCCTGGGCGCATCCGAGACACAGGTCGTTTTCCACCATGTCCTGCCGTTGGCGCTGCCCGGCATGCTGACCGGTACGATTATCGGAATGAGTCGTGCTCTCGGCGAGTCGGCGCCATTGCTCATGATCGGAATGGTGGCGTTTATCGTGGATGTGCCCGGCGGATTTGCGGACCCGGCCACGGCATTACCGGTGCAAATCTACTTATGGGCTGACAGCCCGGAACGCGCTTTCGCAGAAAGGACTTCGGCCGCAATCATAGTGCTGCTGGGCTTCCTGCTGCTTATGAACCTCGCGGCGGTCATCGTCCGCAAACGTATGGAGCGCAAATGGTAATCGCAGCATTTGAGCTGTGGGGAATCCTGTATGAAAATGACAGCCATGACCGAAGTGACTACTGACAATCTCGAGCCGCCGTCTGTGCCGCCTGCCGATTCGCCGGGCGAAGAGGAGCATAGTGCGGGCATCGTGTTGCCGGATCTTGCTGAACGGCCAACCGAACTCGGCGAAACGGTCGGTAATATTCACTGCGAAAACCCCTTCATGGTTGCCAAGAATGTCGACGTCTACTATGGCGACAACCATGCGATTCAGAACGTATCGCTGGAAATCGGCAAGAAGGAAGTCATCGCGCTGATCGGTCCGTCGGGTTGTGGCAAGTCAACGTTCCTGCGTTGCCTGAACCGCATGAATGATTCAATTGAAAGCGCCAGGGTAACCGGAAACATCACGCTGGACGGCAAGGACATTAATCGCAAGGAACAGGATCCTGTCGCCTTGCGCGCGCGCGTTGGCATGGTGTTTCAAAAACCCAACCCGTTCCCGAAAAGTATCTACGACAACGTTGCCTATGGGCCTCGCATTCACGGGCTCGCGGCGGATCGCGCCGAACTGGATAGCATCGTGCACACGAGCCTCGAGCGTGCAGGCCTGCTCGGCGAGGTCAAGGACCGGCTCGATGAGCCCGGTACCAGCCTCTCGGGTGGTCAGCAGCAACGCTTGTGTATCGCTCGAACCATTGCCGTCAATCCTGAAGTCATTCTGATGGACGAGCCGTGCTCGGCACTCGATCCCATCGCGACCGCGCGTATCGAGGATTTGATGGACGAGCTTTGCGAAGACTATGCAATTGTCATCGTGACGCATTCGATGCAGCAGGCGGCGCGCGTCTCAAGGCGTGTGGCGTACTTCCACCTGGGCTTGCTGGTCGAAGTCGATGAGACGGACAAGATCTTCACCAACCCGCAGCACAAGCTGACCGAAGACTATATCACCGGCCGCATCGGCTAATAATTAAAGGGACTAATTAAGGGGACAGTTTACTTAATTGATTTGTGAATCAATTAAGTAAACTGTCCCCTTAATTCCAATTAAGTAAACTGTCCCTTTAATTTTTTTACTGGGTACTGGCCCAGAAGTCGGAGAAGCGTTTCTCGGAGAAGCCGACGGCGAGGAATTTCTCGGACTCCAGCACGGGGCGTTTTAGCAGGGTAGGGCGATCGATCATCAGGGCAAATGCCTTGTCCTTTGTCATGTCATTGCGATCGACCTCGGGGATCTTGCGCCATGTCAGGCTCTGCTTGTTCAGTAACTTCTGCCAGTCGATGCGCGCTGCCCAGCGCTCCAGCATCTGTATGTCGAGGCCGTCTTCCCTGACGTCATGAAAGCGAAACTCAATGTCCTGTTCGGTGAGATACTTTTTCGCTCGCCTGCAGGTGTCGCAGCTCTTTATTCCGAATACCGCCAGCATCGTTACTTAGTCCAGGTTCCTCAGTAGTTCATTCAGTCCGGTTTTCGCCCGGGTCTTGGCATCGACCTGCTTCACAATGACGGCACAGTACAGCGAGTACTTGCCGTCTGCCGACGGCAGGTTGCCCGGGACGACAACCGATCCTGCCGGAATGCGGCCGTAGCTTATCTCGCCGCTCGCGCGATCATAGATGCGCGTGCTCTGGCCCAGGTACACGCCCATGGATATCACCGAACCTTCCTCGACGATGACACCTTCCACGACCTCCGAACGCGCGCCAATGAAGCAGTCGTCCTCGATAATTGTAGGGCCGGCCTGCAGCGGTTCAAGTACGCCGCCGATACCGACCCCACCCGAAAGATGCACGTTCCTGCCAATCTGGGCGCAGCTGCCCACAGTCGCCCATGTATCGACCATCGTACCGCCATCGACATAAGCGCCGATATTGACGTAACTGGGCATGAGCACGACATCGCTGGCCACGTAAGCGCCGCGCCTGACGATGGCGTCCGGCACGACGCGTACACCATCGGCCGCAAATTGCTCGGCCGTGTAGTCCGAGTATTTCATCGGCACCTTGTCGTAAAAACGACTGTGGCCACTTTCGACGACCTTGTTGTCGCTCAGCGCGAAACTCAACAGCACGGCCTTCTTGAGCCACTGGTTGACTCGCCATTCGCCATCGATCTTCTCCGCGACACGCGCTTCGCCAGCATCGAGCAAGCCGATGGCATCGGCTACTGCAGCCTCAACGGTGGCGCGATCGTCAAATCCCGTCGCGCGATTGTCAAAAGCCAGTTCTATCGTCTTTTCGAGTTCGTGCATACTCATTCCGTGCTGGTGTTGTCGAGCCGCGCGAGCAGCGCTTCTCGCAGGCTGTCGAGCGATTCGTCGTCGAGTACCTTGCCCGTCTCGTGGCGGATGTAGAAAACATCCTCGGCACGTTCGCCGATCGTCATGATCTTTGCTGCTTCGATGTCGATACGCTGTTCGACAAATACCTGCCCGATGGTACTGAGCAGGCCCGGACGATCGGCTGCGACGAGCTCCAGCACTGTAGTATTTCCCGACCTGTTGCGACCGAAATCGACACTTGTTCGGGTTGTGAACATGCGTGCCTGACGTGGCACGGTGCGAGTAACGTCTACCACGTTATCGTCGTGCGCAGTCAGCACGCGCGTCAGCGAACGCCGAATCTTCTGCATGCGGGACTCGTCTATTTCGACGCGGTCATCAAGCTCCATGAACACGAAGGAACCTATACTGCAGCCGCGCTCGAGAGGCACGATACGGGCGTCCATGATGGTCATGCCGAGTTCGTCGAGCACGGCAGTCGCGTGCGCAAAGGTATGCTTGATGCTCGGCGTGAACAACGCGGCTTCGACGCCATCGCTGTTCACGCGACGCCGGACGTCGACGAGTCCAACTTCCGAGTCGGTGTCCGAGTCCGCCAGCCACTCGGTATGCCAGGCGATTTCGGAGGGGCGGTGGCGCAGGAAATAGTTGGCGTTCATCAGTTGCCAGACTTCGTCGATGCGTGCGTCGCTCACCCCGTTCGTCGTGAGCACCTCTCGGGCCTTGGCTTTTTTCTCGAGGATCAACTGCTCGCGGTCAATCGGATTTTCGAGGCCGCGTCGCAACGCCCGTCGCGTCAGTTCGTAAAGGTCGCGGAACAACTGCGCCTTCCAGGAGTTCCAGAGTTTCGGGTCTGTGCCACGCACGTCAGCCACGGTCAGCACATACAGATAATTGAGATGCAGCGGGTCACCCACCTGCTTGGCGAATTCGTTGATCACGTCCGGATCACCGATGTCTTTCTTCTGCGCCGTCGTCGACAGCGCCAGGTGGTTCTCTACGAGCCACGCGACGATGCCGGCCTCGTACTTGCTGAGTCCATGCTCCAGGCAAAACGCTCTTGCGTCCACGGCGCCGAGTTCCGAATGGTCGCCACCGCGGCCCTTGGCGATATCGTGAAACAACCCTGCGAGGTAAGCGATCTCAGGCTGCTCCAGCGACTGCATGATCCGACTGCACAGCGGGAACTCGTCGTCGAAACGCGTCAGCGCGAAGCGGCGTAAATTGCTGACAACGAACAATGTGTGTTCGTCCACCGTGTAAGCGTGGAACAGGTCGTACTGCATGCGCCCGACGATGCGCCCGAATGCGGGTATGTAAAGTCCGAGCACGCCATACAGGTTCATGCGGCGCAACTCATGCGTGACGCCTTCGCGTGCTCGAAGGATACTGAGGAACAGTCGGTGATTGCGCGGGTTCTGGCGAAATTCGTCATCGATCAGATACAAATGACGTCGAATCAACCCGATCGTGTAGGCGCTGACACCGCGAAGCTCCGGGTTCTGCTGCAACACGAGGAAGACCTCGAGCAGTGCGGACGGATCATTGGCGAATACCTGGTCATGCGCCGTCTGCAGGTAAGCGTTTTTGACCTGGAAGTGCGCGTTGAGCGGTTCCGACGGCGCATTCGGATCCATGAGGATGGCCTCTTCGAACTGCTGCAGCAGCATTTCGTTGAGCCTGCTCAGGTCCATGACCGTTCGGTAGTAGCGCTGCATGAGCTGTTCGACCGCCAGCGTGTAGGTGGCGTCTTCGTAACCGAGCAGGTGCGCGAGCTTGATCTGGTGGTCGAACAACAGGCGGTCTTCGCGACGGCCTGTCAGGATGTGCAGGCCGAATCGTATGCGCCACAGGAAAGCCTGGCCGTTTTCGAGACGTTTGAGTTGTCCCGCGGTCAGAAACTTGTGATCCACGAGTTCAGCGAGCGTGGCGGCGCCAAAGTGGCGCTTTGCGACCCAGCCGATCATCTGGATGTCACGGAGGCCGCCCGGGCTGCCTTTGACATTCGGTTCGAGGTTGTAGGCCGTGTCGTGGTAGCGGTGGTGGCGCGCGATCTGTTCCTTACGCTTCTCAGCAAAGAAATCCGACGACGGCCACATCTGCTGTGGCGCAATAACGGCCTGCATCGCGTCGAGCAGCTCCCACGGACCGGCGAGCAGGCGCGCTTCCATGAGCGTCGTCGCAACAGTCAGGTCACGGCCCGCCTGTTCTGCGCACTGAGCCACCGTGCGCACGCTATGGCCGATCTCCAGGCCAATGTCCCAGAGTGCCGTTATGAAAGCCGACAGGCTTTCCTCGGCCCCGGCGGGCAGGTCATCGGGAAGCAGCAGCATGATGTCGACGTCGGAGTAGGGGTGCAGCTCGCCGCGGCCATAGCCGCCCACGGCGACCAGTGCTGCGGCTTGTGCATCGAACTGGTTCCAGAGCGCGACCAGATGCCGGTCGATGACCGACGCGCGGGCGTGAACGAGTTCCGTGACGGGCTCGCCGGCCTCGAAACGCGCCTTGAGATCCTCGGCAGCCGCCTCCAGCGACTCCCGGATCTCTCCGTAACTTATTGTTTTTTCAGCGATCGTCGGCGCCAAGAGTGAGAACCTCGTAGCCGTCCCGGGTGACCAGAACCGTATGTTCCCATTGCGCCGACAGGCTATGGTCCTTGGTGACGACAGTCCAGCCGTCGGGCAGCAGCTTCACGTTGGCTTTGCCCGCGTTAACCATGGGCTCGATTGTCATCGTCATGCCTTCCCTGAGTTCCAGGCCCGTGCCGGACCGGCCGTAATGCAGTACCTGCGGTTCCTCGTGAAATGCCTGGCCGATACCGTGACCGCAGTATTCGCGAACAATCGAGAAACGATGTTTCTCGACGTGCCTTTGCACGGCCGCACCCACGTCGCCGAGATGCTTGCCAGGGGCCAGCTCACGGATGCCTAACCACATGCTTTCAAAGGCAATTTCAGAAAGACGCTGTGCCTGGATACTGGGCTTGCCAACGAAAAACATGCGGCTCGTGTCGCCATGAAAACCGTCTTTGATGACCGTAATGTCGATATTGACGGCGTCGCCCGACTTCAGTTTCTTTTCGCCCGGGATACCGTGACAGACCACGTGATTGACCGAGGTACAGATCGACTTGGGAAATCCGCGGTAGTTGAGCGGGGCGGGAACGGCGCCCTGAACGTCGGTGATGTACTCGTGGCAGATGCGGTCGAGTTCCTCGGTGGTGACACCGGGTTTTACATAATCACCGATCATGTCGAGGACATCGGCTGCGAGCCTGCCGGCAACGCGCATCTTGTCCTGCTGTTCCTCGTTTTTGATGGATACAGTCATTCAGTACTTCAAAAGTGAAAAAATCTTGTGAGAACGCGTTGTTGGGCGCGGTTGGCTATGGTATAAAGCGCGCGCCCCAGTATCAACAGTTGCTGCTAGGGGCAAATAAATCACACGCATACCGTCACGTTTCGCAGGGTGCCCCGCCGAAAAAGGGGTTGCGAAATGGGGTATGCGGAGGCCTAACCCGGAGATACAGAAATGGCAGACGTAACCATGCGCCAGATGCTAGAGGCTGGCGTGCACTTTGGTCATCAGACCCGTTACTGGAACCCAAAGATGGCACCGTTCATCTTTGGCGAGCGTAACAAAATCCACATTATCAACCTCGAGAAGAGCTTGCCGCTGGCGCGCGAAGCGAGTGCGTTTGTGAAAGCGACCGTTGCCGATGGTGGCACGATTCTTTTTGTCGGCACCAAGCGTGCGGCGCGAGAGGCAATCCAGACACATGCCAGGCGTTGTGAAATGCCATTCGTCAGCCAGCGCTGGCTTGGCGGCATGCTGACCAACTACAAGACCATCCGCCAGTCGGTCAAGCGCCTGAAGACGCTCGAGCAAATGGCCGAAGAAGGCGGTTTCGAGGGACTCACCAAGAAGGAAATTCTTGGCCTCAGCCGCGAGCAGGAAAAGCTCGAACGCAGCCTTGGTGGTATCAAGGACATGCGCTCGCTGCCCGACGTTCTGTTCGTCGTGGATGTAGACCACGAAGACATTGCCATTCGTGAAGCCCGCAAGCTCGGGATTCCGGTCGTCGCGATTGTCGACACCAATTGTTCGCCCGAGGGCGTTGACTACATCGTGCCGGGTAACGATGACGCGATGCGCGCCATCGAGTTGTATTCGGGCGTCATCGCCGACGCCGTGATTGACGGTAAGGCGTCACTGCCCGAGGTTGCGCTCGGCGAGGATGAGTTCGTTGAACTCGACGAGGAAGGCAAGCCGAAGAAGGCGCGTGCCAAGAAGAAGGCCGCAAAGAAGAAGACGACAAAGAAAGCGGCGGTAAGAAAGAAGGCGCCGGCAAAGAAAGCGGCCGCCAAGAAGGAAGCTGTCGAAGAGCAGGCTGAAGCCAAAGCCGATGTAAAGACTGAGGAAAAGGCCGAGGCAAAGGAAGAGCCGAAGAAGGCCGAGGCGAAGGAAGAGCCGAAGAAGGCCGAGGCGAAGGAAGAGCCGAAGAAGGCCGAGGCGAAGGAAGAGCCGAAGAAGGCCGAGGCAAAGGAAGAGCCGAAGAAGGCCGAGGCAAAGGAAGAGCCGAAGAAGGCCGAAAAGAAGGCCGCACCGAAGAAGGCCGCACCGAAGAAGGCCGAGGCGAAAGCAGACAGCAAGGCCGAGAAAAAGGTCGAGAAAAAGGCCGAGGCCGAAGCCAAAGCCGGGGAAAAATCGGAGGACTAGGCAATGTCGATTACAGCTTCAATGGTTAAAGAACTGCGCGAGCGCACGGGCGCCGGCATGATGGAGTGCAAGAAAGCACTCGTCGAGACCGGCGGCGACCTGGACGCCGCCGCCGAAGCCTTGCGCAAGGCTGGTGCAGCGAAGGCGGACAAGAAAGCCAGCCGCGTGGCGGCTGACGGCCGCGTCGTCATCAAGGCAAACGGCAGCAAGGCCGTGATTACCGAAGTCAATTCGGAAACGGACTTTGTTGCGAAGGACGAAAACTTCGTGGCGTTTGCCGAGGCGGTCGCTACTGCGATCGCTGCATCAGGCAAGACTGATATCGGGTCGCTGGCTGACCAGGACATCGGCGATGGCCGGACGGTCGAGACAGCTCGCACCGAACTCATCCAAAAGGTCGGTGAGAATATTTCTGTGCGGCGCGCCGAGATTGTCGAGAACGACGGTCCGATCGGTGCCTATACGCATGGTGCCCGCATCGGTGCCGTGGTCGCCCTCGACGGCGGTGACGAAAGCCTTGCCCGTGACATCGCTATGCACGTTGCGGCAATTAGCCCGATGTGTATCGATGAGACCGGCGTTCCGGCGGAAATGCTTGATCGCGAAAAGCGCATATTTTCCGAGCAGGCCCAGGAGTCAGGCAAGCCGGCGGAGATCGTCGAGAAGATGGTTAACGGCAAGGTTGCCAAATTTCTCAAGGAGATAACGCTCGTCGGCCAGCCGTTTGTCAAAGATGACAAGCAGACTGTCGGACAGCTCCTCAAATCCTCCGGTGCAAAGGTCGTGTCGTTCACGCGGTTTGAAGTCGGCGAGGGTATTGAGAAGAAGGAAGAGAATTTCGCGGACGAGGTCATGAAGCAGATCGAGGAAGCGAGAAAAGACGACTGACCTAAAGAAGTCGATATAAGCCGTTGATTTCAGTGAAGACGATTGGTGATTGCGCTATGATCAACGGCCGTTTCAAACGAGAGGCCAGTGTATGAGTGATTCGCCGCAGCAGTATCGGCGCGTTCTCTTGAAACTCAGCGGTGAAGCGCTGATGGGGGAGCTGGATTACGGAATTGAGCCTGGCGTGATCCAGCGCATTGCTGCGGAAATTGCGACGGCCAGGAAATCCGGCGTCGAGATTGCCATCGTCATCGGCGGCGGCAACATCTTTCGAGGCGCGGGCCTCGCGCGAGCTGGCATGGACCGGGTGACGGGCGATTACATGGGCATGCTCGCCACGGTCATGAATGCCCTGGCGATACAGGATGCGCTCGAATCTCTCGATGTCTTCGCGCGCGTTATGTCGGCGCTGCAGATTCACGACGTTTGCGAAGACTATATTCGGCGTCGCGCAGTGCGTCATCTCGAAAAAGGCCGTGTCGTCATTCTTGCCGCGGGGACTGGTAATCCGTTTTTCACGACGGATACGGCGGCCAGCTTGCGCGCGATCGAGATCGGTGCGGATGTGCTGCTCAAGGCGACCAAAGTGGATGGCGTCTATGACGCGGATCCGCAAGTCAATCCGGACGCGAATCGCTACGACCGCGTGTCCTATGACAAGGTCATTGCAGACAAACTCAATGTCATGGACGCGACCGCGATCGTGATGTGCCGTGACAATCATCTGCCGTTACGCGTTTTCGACCTGACGCGGGCCAATGCGCTCGTGCAGGCCATGTCGGGTGACGACGTCGGAACACTGGTTTCCGCCTGATAAAGAACTCGGGATATAGAGAGGGCAAGCAATCGTGTTGGATGAAATTATGAAAGACGCCGGCGAAAGAATGGCCAAGAGCGTTTCCTCATTGCAGCAGGAGCTGACCAAGATCCGTACTGGTCGCGCACATACCAGCCTGCTCGATCACATTACGGTCGAGTACTACGGCAGCCAGGTACCGTTGAACCAGGTATCGAACGTCGGCGTTGAGGATTCGCGCACGCTCGTCGTCACGCCCTGGGAGAAAGACATGGTGCAGCCGATCGAGAAGGCCATCATGGGATCCGATCTTGGGCTGAATCCGGCGACAGCCGGAACCGTTATACGCGTGCCGCTTCCGGCACTGACCGAGGAGCGTCGCAAGGACATGATCCGGGTCGTGCGCCATGAGGCCGAGGGCGGTCGAATCGCCGTACGCAATATCCGCCGCGATGCGATGCACGATGTCAAGGAATTGCTCAAGGAGAAGATGATCGGTGAGGACGAAGAGCGCCGCGCCGAAGGAGACATCCAGGCAATCACCGACAAACACGTCGCCGAGATCGACGAAGTCCTGGCGGTCAAAGAAGCCGAACTCATGGAGATCTGACGGCGGGCCGTCAGCCGATTAATCCGTGTCCATCGACCCAGTGAATATACCGAGGCACGTTGCAGTCATCATGGACGGCAACGGTCGTTGGGCACGCGCGAGAAACAAGCCGCGGCACGCCGGGCACCGGGCCGGCGTGCGCTCGGTTCGCGCGACAGTCGAGGTTGCAGCCGAACGTGGTGTCGAGTGCCTGACGCTGTTTGCATTCAGCAGCGAAAACTGGCGACGGCCCGAGGAAGAAGTCAGCAACCTGATGGGCCTTTTCGTCGAGGCGCTGCGACGGGAAGTCGACGAACTGCATCGTAATAATGTGAGGCTCAGGTTCATAGGTGCTCGTCAGCAACTGAAGCCTGGCCTCGTCAGGAAGATTTCCGCAGCGGAGGCAAAGACGGCCGGCAACAGCGGCCTGCTGCTCAACGTTGCCGTTGCCTACGGAGGGCGTTGGGACATCGTTGAGGCGGCCAAGAGACTGGCTACGGACGTAGCAAACGGTACGCTGAGCCTGGCGGCTATCGACGAGTCGACGTTCGCGGATCGGCTGCAGTTGGCCGGCGCGCCAGACGCGGACCTGCTGATTCGTACTGGCGGCGAGGAACGCATCAGCAATTTCCTGCTGTGGAATCTTGCTTACGCCGAGCTGTATTTTACCGATGTGCTCTGGCCGGAGTTCGACAAGGACGAATTTGACAAGGCGCTGGCGTTTTTCGCCGGCAAGCAACGGCGTTACGGTCATACCGGCGATCAGGTCGAGGCGGCGCAATGTTGAAGACCCGGATAATTACGGCCGTCGTAGCGCTTCTGGTACTCGGCGTCGTATTGTTCCTGATTCCGCCCTGGGCAACCGAGATTTTCGTCGGGCTGGTGATACTGGCCGCTGCCTGGGAGTGGTCGGCCTTTGTTGGCCTGTCCGCCATTGCCGCGCGCATTTTCTACGTCTTGCTGATCGCTCTGTCGTGCGCAGTGCCGTACCTGTTATTGCCGGCCAGCAGCCAACTCGTGCTGCAGATCGCTTGCGCCTGGTGGATTGTGGCCTTCATCTGGACGTTCTTTTACCCGACAGCGATCCCGACCGTTGTTCGCTGGATCGCGGGAGTCCTGGTCCTGGCGCCGGCGTTCACGGCATTGATACTGCTGTTTCGGAGCGGTGCCGAGTACTTGCTGTTCGCGCTGCTGATCGTCTGGGCCGCCGACGCCGGCGCCTATTTTGCCGGCAAGCTATTCGGGCGAGTAAAGCTCGCACCAGGCATCAGTCCCGGCAAGACCTGGGAGGGCGTGATTGGCGGATTGCTGGTCGTCGCTTTGCTGGCTACCGCTACCGCCAACTGGGCCGATGTGCGGCTGGCGGTGCTTTTGCCGTTCTGCCTGGCTGTGGCCGTCGTATCCATTATCGGGGACCTGACCGTGAGCATGTTCAAGCGCACAGCCGGCATCAAGGACAGTGGCACGCTGTTCCCTGGGCACGGCGGCGTCCTGGATCGCATCGATAGCGTCTCGGCCGCCGCGCCACTGTTCGCGCTGGGCCTGGCCTGGTTGAGTCTCGTCTGATGGCTCGTTCATGCACTATTCATGCTCGGAAGCGTATTTTGGCGAGCGATGCTGCGGGAACTGCGGCGGCATGTGTCAGTCAACTAGGAAGTACTGCATTTTATGGGTAGCGCCGTGATCAATCTCCTGGCTTTCATAGTGGCAATCAGCATCCTGGTCGCCGTGCACGAGTTCGGCCACTACATCGTTGGTCGCTGGACTGGTATGAAAGTACTGCGTTTTTCCATTGGCTTCGGCAAACCGATCTGGACGCGTATCGCGGGCAAGGACAATACCGAGTACTGCGTTTCGTCGATTCCGCTGGGCGGTTACGTGCGCTTTCTTGATACGCGCGAAGGGCCGATTGACCCCGAGGACGAGGGGCGCGCCTTCAATCAACGTCCGATTCCCGCGCGCATCGCCGTACTGCTGGCGGGGCCGGCATTCAATTTCTTATTCGCGATCCTGGCTTTCTGGCTGCTGTTCATGGATGGTGTGCCCGCGGTGCGACCCACCGTTGGAGAAGTCGCGCCCGATTCTTATGCCGAGGCTGCAGGACTCCGTTCGGGCGAGCAGATTGTGCAGATTGGGGAAACCCCGATCATGGCGTGGGACAGCGCTGTAATCAGCTTGCTCGACTCGCTCGTGTCAGACAGCCGCATACCGATGACGCTCGAAGACGACTACGGAGCACGGCGCAGTGTCGTTATCGAGGTGCCGGGAGAGGCAGCGGCTGGATTGACCGAGCCCGGCGTATTATTCGACGGACTGGGTTTCATGCCCGGACCGCCTCCCGTTGTTATCGGCAATCTCCGCGAGGGCGAGGCCGCGCTTCGCGCCGGGCTCCGGGACGGGGACCGGATCGTTGGCATTGACGACACGCCGATAGCCGATTTTCGCAAGCTCGTCGAAGTTGTGCAGGCCAGACCGGGCAAGCGCGTGAGCATTCATTTCGTGCGCGACCAGGTGCGCCAGTCGGCGATCGCGACCCTCGGTGAACAGACCGTCAACGGCGAAGCGCGCGGCTTCCTTGGCGTCGGTATGCTGGCCGACAACATCGGTCCGGTGAAGTCCTTTGTGTCCGCATTGGAGCAGACCTGGGCCAAATCGCTGTTCACGGTCGAGATGCTCGTGCGGATGCTGACGGGCGACGTTTCGATCAAGAACATCAGCGGGCCGATCAGCATCGCGCAGTATGCCGGCGAGGCGGCGGAACGCGGTTTCGGTTACTTCGTAAATATCCTGATCATCGTTAGCATCAGCCTCGGCGTTCTGAACCTGTTGCCCATTCCGGTGCTCGACGGCGGCCAGATCGTCTATCAGTTGATCGAACTGGTCAAAGGGGGGCCGATGACCGAACGGGCCCAGATACTCGGACAGCAGGTCGGCATCTTCGCGCTCTTGTTGCTGATGAGCTTTGCGTTCTATAACGACATAGCCCGACTGCTGAGTTAATCCGGACACAAGACCATTGCATATTAGAAAAATAATTCTCACGCTTTTCTTGATGTTGCCATTGACGACAGTGGTAGCTGATGAGTTTGTCGTCAAGGATATGCGCGTCGAGGGACTGCAGCGCATTTCCGAAGGTACGGTATTCAACTACTTGCCGATCAACATTGGCGACAGGGTCGATCAATTTCGCATCAGCGAGGCCATCTGGTCCCTGTATAGCCAGAACCTGTTCGACGACATCGAGATGCGCCGTGACGGCGACGTACTCGTGATCGTTGTTCGCGAACGGCCGTCGATCGAGAGCTTCGAGATCGATGGCAACAAGGATATAAAAACTGAAGACCTCATGGAGTCACTGCGCGGCGTTGGCCTGGCGCGCGGCCGCACGTTCGACCGTTCGGTACTCGATAATGTGGAGATGTTCCTGCGCGATCAATACTACGATCGTGGCAAGTACGGCGTATCGGTTGACACGATAGTCCAGGATCGTCCCAACAATACGGTGGCAATCAAGATCGATGTCAAGGAAGGCGATCGCGCAAAAATCCGGCAGGTCAACATCGTTGGCAACGAGATCTTTTCCGACAAGGAGATCCGCGAGGACTTTACGCTCGACACGGCTAACTGGCTGTCGTGGATCCGGCAGGATGACCGTTATGCCAAGGAATCGCTTGAAGGCGACCTCGAGACCTTGCGCTCCTTTTATATGAATCGAGGCTACGCGGACTTTCAGGTCGAATCGACCCAGGTCGCCATATCTCCCAACAAGAAGGACATGTTCGTCACGATCAATATTCGTGAGGGTGATGTCTACACGATTTCCGAAGTCAAACTCATCGGTGACCTGGTCATTCCCGAGGCGATTCTCAATTCGCTGATCCTCGCGGCACCCGGTTCCGTATTCAATCAGCAATTGTTGACGACATCGAGCGACTATATGACCTTTCGGCTCGGTGAGGAAGGTTACGCCAATGCGGAGATCGAGGCGATTCCGGAACTCGATCACGACAAGAAAGAAGCCGCAGTCACGTTTTTCGTGAACCCGCAAAAGCGCGTCTATGTACGTCGAATTCGTTTCAACGGCGTCGACCAGATTGACGACGAAGTGCTGCGTCGCGAGATGCGACAGATGGAAGGAGCCTATCTCTCGAATTCGCTGGTTGATCGTTCCAAAGTGCGTCTGCAGCGTCTCCCATATATCGAAAGAGTTGAGGTGGACAATTCGCCGGTGCCAGGCAGCCCGGATCTTGTCGATGTCGACTTCGATCTCGAATACCGCATGCCAGGGCAGTTCTCTGGTGGGCTTGGCTATTCGGACTCGCAGAAGTTGCTGCTAAACGGCAGTATCGTGCACACCAATTTCCTGGGCACCGGTAATCGTGTCGGGCTTGAAGTCAATTCAGGTCGGTACCAGAAACTGTATAGCCTGTCGCATACCGATCCGTACCGGTCGATCGACGGCATACGACGCACCGTTAGCCTCAACTACCGCGATATCACACAGTTCACATCGGCGTCCTCCGACTTCTCGACCGAGACAGCGGGCTTCACGGTCGACTACGGCTACCCGATCGGCGAGTACCAGACTGTTTCGTTCGGTGCGACGTTTCAGCACAATGAATTGGCGACGACCGACGGCAGCAACCAGCAATCTCAGGACTGGGTGCGGCAAAACGGCGATACATTCATCGAGGATTTCGGCGGGGGCCTGATCTTTTTCGGCACTGAATTCGATACGGTCGAACTAATCGCCGGGTGGTCCTACGACAGTCGCAATCGAGCGTTATTCGCGAGTCGTGGCATGCGCCAGCAGCTTTTCCTGTCGTTTACAGCGCCCGGTAGCGAAGTCGAGTACTATCAGACGCGCTACACTATGACCAAGTATCTGCCGATCACGCGAAAATGGATTGTGCGGCTGAACGGCGAACTGGGTTATGGCGAGGGCCTCAACGCGACTACGGCATTGCCGCCCTACAAGCAGTTCTATGCCGGCGGCCCGAAGTCGGTGCGTGGCTTCAAGGAGTCATATCTGGGCCCCAGGGACAGTTTCGGCAGACCGTATGGCGGAAACGTATTGGTCACGGGCCAGGCAGAGCTTATACTCCCGCTTCCGGAGAAATGGGCCAGCCAGGCGCGCGCAAGCCTTTTCTATGATATCGGCAACGTGTTTAATAGCGGCGAAGTTGCCTTTACGGACAAGCTGGGAAGCCCGATCGACTATGAGCCTGATTTCAATGAGCTGCGCTCATCGGTCGGAATTGGCGTGCAGTGGCTCGCGCCGCTCGGCCTGTTCCAGTTCAGTTATGCTATCCCGCTGAATGAATACAGCGGGAATGACAGATATTACGGAGACGAAGTGGAACGATTCCAGTTCTCTATTGGACAAGCGTTTTAAGGAAAAGAAAGTTTATGAAATTTGTAAAGCAACAAATGTTCACTGCGGCCCTGGTCTTGGTACTGGCATCCGCATTTGCGCTGCCGGCTGCGGCACAGGACATGAAGATAGGCGTCGTCAGTCTGCAGGCACTGATAGAAAGGGCACCGCAGACGAAATCTGCCATGGATGCTTTGCAGGAAGAATTTGCGCCACGCCAGCGTGAGTTGGTGGCGAAGCAGAAGGAATACGAAGAACTGGCTGCCAAGGCACAAAAGGACTTCGCCGTAATGGGAGAAACCGAGCGCCGCAATGCCGAGAAAGACCTGCGTGACCTGCAGCGAGAAGTCACACGTCTGCAAAACGAACTGCGTGAAGACCTGAACCTGCGGCAAAACGAGGAATATGGCCTGTTGCAGCGCGCGATGCTCAAGGAAGTGCAGGACTATGCCCAGCAACAGGGCTACGACCTGATCGTCGGTGACGGCGTGCTGTTCGTGAGCAACTCGGTGAACATCACAGAAGAAGTGCTGGGCGCTGTCGAAGCCAATTACCAGGCAACGAGCGCCCGCTAACTCGAACAGGGCTTGAATCCCAATGCCGATCAGCCTCGGAGAACTTGCCACACGGTTTGGCTGCGAGCTGATCGGTGATCCGGATATTGAGATCCGAAACGTTGCTTCCCTGCCCAAGGCGGGACCGGAAGATCTGACGTTTCTGTCCAATACGGGCTTCAAGGAACAGTTGCCGTCGACGAAGGCGGGTGCCGTCATCCTGCGCGAGCAGGACGCAGCGGATAGCCCGGTCGCGGTGATCATTCATGACGACCCTTATGCCTGCTACGCGCGCATGGCGGCCGTTGTCCATCCCGAACCCGAGTACGCGCCGGGAATTCATTCATCCGCGGTCGTCCATGAAACGGCGAGCGTCGCCGAATCCGCGCACCTCGCGGCGTCCGTTGTGGTCGGTGAGCGTTCGCGGATTGGCGAAAATGTCTATATCGGACCCGGTACTGTCGTCGGCCCGGACTGTGTCGTCGGTGATGACTGTCGTTTCGTCGCAAATGTGACTCTTGCACGAAAGGTCCGCATCGGAGTCCGCGGGATCTTTCATCCGGGAGTCGTGCTGGGCAGCGATGGTTTCGGCAACGCGATGACCGCCGAAGGCTGGGTCAAGGTCCCGCAACTCGGCGGCGTGCGTATCGGTGATGATGTCGAGATCGGTGCAAACACGACCATCGATTGCGGTGCTCTCGATGACACGGTCATCGAAGATGGCGTGCGCATAGACAATCTGTGCATGATTGCACACAACGTCCACATCGGTGCTCATACGGCATTAGCGGCGATGGTTGGCATAGCGGGCAGCACAAGAATTGGCAAACGCTGCCTGTTCGCAGGGCAGACCGGGACTGTCGGGCATATCGAAGTCTGCGATGATGTCATCGTCGGCGCAAAGACCTTCCTTTCGAAGGGTGTGACGGAACCCGGCACGTATGTGGCGAGTTTTCCCGCCGTCCCGGCAAAGGCATGGGCCAAACAACTGGCGCGGTTCCGACGGCTGGGGACGTTGGTGGATCGCGTCGGCAAACTGGAGAAAAGCGGCAAGTAGCATTGCCACGGATTGACAGAATGATTCATTCAACTGCTATCGTTTCCGACACGGCCGTTATCGCCGACGACGTCGAGATCGGTCCTTACTGCGTCGTTGGGGACAACGTCGAAATCGCTGCCGGGACGCGCATCGACAGCCACGTCGTTATCAACGGCCCGACGGTCATCGGCAAAGACAACCGCATCTACCAGTTCGCGTCGATCGGCGACGACCCTCAGGACAAGAAATATGCGGGAGAACCCACGGGCCTGGTCATTGGTGACCGCAATACGATTCGCGAGTTCTGCACGATCAGCCGCGGCACGACCCAGGACCGGGGCGAGACGATCATCGGCGACGATAACTGGATCATGGCCTATGTGCACATCGCGCACGATTGTGTGGTCGGCGACAAGACGATCATGGCCAACAACGCCACGCTGGCCGGCCACGTGCACGTCGGGGACTGGGTGATTTTTGCCGGATTCTCGGGCGCACACCAGTTCTGCAGGATCGGGGCGCACGCGTTTCTCGGCATGTACGCCGGCGTTAATCGGGATGTGCCTGCTTATACGATGGTTGCGGGGCAGCCCGCGGTCCCCCGTGGCATCAATAGCGAAGGTCTCAAGAGACGCGACTTTTCGGCGCAACAGATTCGCAACATCAAGAACGCCTACCGACTGACCTATCGACAGGGCAAGAAATTGAACGAGGCCATCGACGAGATTGCGGCGCTCAGCCAGGAGCAACCGGAACTGATCCCGTTTCTCGAGTCGCTACGCTCGACAGAGCGCGGCCTCGTGCGCTAGCCGGTTTCAATGAAGATCGGTCTCGTCGCGGGTGAAGCTTCGGGCGACCTGCTGGCCGCCGGGATGATGCGCGCGATACGCGAACGCTACCCGGATGCCACCTTCGAGGGTGTCGCCGGGCCTGAAATGGTCGCAGCCGGGTGCGAACAATGGGAGCCCGCCCAGTCGCTTGCCGTAATGGGTCTCGTCGAGCCGCTGGTCCATATTCCGCGTCTGCTGCGGCTGCGCAGGACACTCAGGAAACGCTGGCGGGATTCACCGCCCGACGTCTTTGTCGGCATCGATGCACCGGACTTCAATCTGGGCCTCGAGAAGAAACTGCGCAAGTCCGGCATCAAGACTGTGCATTACGTGAGCCCGTCGGTGTGGGCCTGGCGAGCCGGCCGCATAAAGACGATCAGCAAGGCTGCGAACCGGGTACTTTGCCTGTTGCCGTTTGAAAAAACCCTGTACGACGCTCACGGGGTCGACGCCGTATTTGTCGGCCATCCAAAAGCCGACAAGACGCCGTCTTTCGTCGAAGCATACCCGGCGCGCCAGAAGCTCGGCATCGAAGCAGGCGAAGTTGTGGCCGTTTTGCCCGGCAGCCGAGCGAGTGAAGTTTCGCGGCTTGGGGACATATTCGCCGAGACTGCGAGACTGCTCGCAGAGGCCCGCCCTGGCATTAGTTTCATTACTCCGCTGGCATCGCCGAGCTTGCGCCCGTTGATCGAGAGACAGCTCAGCGAAGCGGGCGTCGCCGATCATTTCGATGTCATCGACCACGATTCCGAAACCGCGATGATGGCCGCCGACGTCGTATTGCTCGCTTCGGGTACCGCGGTACTCGAAGCGGCGTTACTCGGTAAACCGACAATTGCTGCCTACCGCGTCTCACGTCTTACGGCGGCCCTGGTTCGGGCATTTCGGCTGGTCAAGCTCAGGTACTATACGTTGCCGAATTTGCTGACCGACACGCCGCTGGTGCCTGAGTTTATCCAGGAAGATGCCGAGCCCCGGGCTATTGCGGCGACGGTAAGCGAATTCCTGAACGACCCCGAACGGCGGCGCTTCGTCAGCAACGAATTTGCTAAACTCAAGACGGAGCTGGCGCTAGGCGCAGACCAGCGCGCGGCCGAAGCCGTCATCGATCTCGCCCAGAAAAAGTAAGGGTCCAGGCGCATACAAATACGATGCAGCAGGCAAATTTGTTTCAAACCGGCGGGCTCGTTGCCGGCGTCGACGAAGCGGGGAGGGGTCCGCTCGCCGGCCCGGTTGCGGCAGCTGCTGTCATACTGAACCCCGAGCAGCCCGTTGCGGGTCTCGCCGATTCGAAAAAGCTGAGCGCCGGCCGGCGCGAGGAACTCGCCCGTGAAGTGCGTGCGTCGGCACTCGCCTGGGCGGTCGCCTGGGCGGATCCCGCGGAAATCGATGCGCTGAACATTCTTGCGGCCACGATGCTGGCCATGCGCCGCGCGATACTCGGATTGTCTTTGACACCGGCCGTCGTGCAGGTCGACGGCAATCGCCTGCCGGATCTGAGATTCGGTGACCGGCGGCTTGCAGGCGAGGCCATCATCGGGGGCGATGATCGGGTTGCCGCCATCAGTGCTGCCTCGATACTGGCCAAGACCGTGCGCGATCGCATGATGATCGAACTCGATCGTCTGTACCCTTGTTACGAGTTTGCCCGTCACAAAGGCTATGGCACCGCAGTGCACCGGGCTCGCCTCGAGGAGTTTGGTCCGTGTCGCGAGCATCGTTTTACGTTCGCGCCGGTACGTGCAGCATCATGAAAGAGCCCGCGTTCGTCCATCTTCATCTGCACACCGAGTATTCGATCGTCGACAGTACCGTGCGCATTCCCGAGCTGATGCAGGCCTGCGCGTCGTCCGGGGCTCCGGCCGTCGCCCTGACCGACAAGAACAACCTGTTCGGTCTCGTGAAGTTCTACAGGAAGGCACTTCTGGCAGGCGTGAAACCGCTGATCGGTGTCGATCTCAGGATATTGAACGAGGACGATCCCGACCGACCGTACACGCTGCTGCTGCTTTGCCAGGATGGGACGGGCTATCGAAACCTGTCCGGTCTGATAACCCGCAGCTACCTCGAGGGCCAGGTCCGGGGTGAGCCGATGGCTCGGCGCGAGTGGCTGGACGCAGCCTCCTGCGAAGGCCTGATCGCCCTGTCCGGCGGCTTGCACGGCGATATCGGGCATGCCCTGCATGCCGGCCATCTGCCCGAAGCACGGGACTTGCTGCGCGCCTGGTTACGCGTTTTCCCGGGACGGTTTTACGTCGAGCTGATTCGAACCGGGCGCCCTGGCGAAGAGGACTGCGTGCAGGCGAGTCTCGCACTGGCAAGCGAGATGACGGTGCCCGTCGTGGCCAGCAACGACGTACGTTTCCTGCGAAGAGAGGATTTCAATGCACATGAGGCGCGAGTCTGCATTCACGATGGTCGCGGGCTGGCGGATGTCGATCGGCCGCGACATTACAGTGATGCCCAGTACCTGCGAACGCCCGAGGAAATGGCCGAGCTGTTCGCTGACATACCGGCGGCATTGCAGAACAGCGTAGAGATAGCAAGGCGCTGCAACCTCGACCTCAGGCTCGGGGCAAGCGTGCTGCCGGCATTCCCGGTGCCCGATGGGCAGGATGAGGCGGCGTTTCTCGAGGCCGAAGCCCGGCGTGGCCTCAATGTGGCGCTTGACCTGAAATTCGAGGTCGAGGCCGTGCAGGAAAAGGAGCGTGCCGCTTACCGTGCACCGTACGACGAGCGTCTCGAAATTGAACTGGGCGTCATCCAGTCCATGGGTTTTCCGGGTTATTTCCTCATCGTTGCCGATTTTATCCGCTGGGCGCGCGAGAACGACGTGCCCGTCGGCCCGGGACGCGGTTCGGGCGCCGGCTCGCTGGTTGCCTGGGTACTCGGCATTACCGATCTGGATCCGCTGCAGCACGACCTGCTGTTCGAAAGATTCCTGAATCCCGAACGCGTATCCATGCCGGACTTCGACGTCGACTTCTGCATGGAGGGACGCGACTCCGTCATCGACTATGTCGCCGAGCGCTATGGCCGCGAACGCGTCTCCCAGATCATCACGTTCGGTACGATGGCCGCGAAAGCCGTGATTCGCGATACGGGTCGAGTGCTTGGTCAGCCCTACGGTTTCGTCGACCGCATTGCCAAACAGGTACCGTTCGAGATCGGCATAACGCTCGACAAGGCGCTCGAGGAGTCGGACGAGCTGGCGGCGATGTACAACGATGACGAGGAAGTCGCGGCGATCATCGACCTGGCGCGCTCGCTCGAGGGGCTCGTACGCAATGCCGGCAAGCATGCGGGCGGCGTCGTAATTTCGCCCGGCCCGCTGACGGACTTTGCGCCGCTTTTTTGTGAAGAGGGTGGCGGCAACGTCGTGACGCAGCTCGACAAGGACGACGTCGAAGCAGTCGGGCTCGTGAAATTCGATTTCCTTGGCCTCAAGACGCTGACGATCATCGACTGGGCCGTGCGTATCGTCAATGATCTCTACCCGGAACGACAGCTCGATATCAATCGTATTCCGGAGCGTGACTCGAAGACTTTCGAATTGTTACGCAGCACGCGCACGGCGGCCGTGTTCCAGCTCGAGTCGAGCGGCATGCGTGACCTGATCAAACGGATGCGACCCGACCAGTTCGGCGATCTCGTCGCACTCGTCGCGTTGTTCCGTCCCGGCCCGCTGCAATCCGGCATGGTTGACGATTTCATTACGCGCAAACACGCATCCAACAAGGCCGATATCGATTATCTGCACCCAGACCTCAAGCCTGTCCTCGAAGAAACCTATGGCGTGATTCTTTACCAGGAGCAGGTCATGCAGATCGCCCAGGTTCTGGCCGGTTACACGCTGGGCGGCGCGGACTTGCTGCGCCGCGCCATGGGCAAGAAGAAGCCCGAAGAGATGGCTAAGCAGCGCGAAATCTTTGTGGCAGGCGCGACGGAGCGTGGTGTCACCGATAGGACCGCGACTCGCATATTCGATCTGATGGAGAAGTTCGCCGGCTACGGATTCAACAAGTCGCACTCGGCTGCTTATGCGGTGCTGTCGTACCAGACGGCGTACCTAAAAGCCCATTACCCGGCCGCATTCATGGCCGCGGTGATGAGTGCCGATCTGCAGAATACCGATCGTCTGGTTACGCTCAAGGATGATTGCCGCCAACTCGGGCTCGAGCTCCTGGCTCCCGACATCAACCACTCGGCCTACCAGTTCAGCGTTTCGGACGAGAACATGATTCTCTATGGCCTGGGGGCGATCAAGGGCGTTGGTCACGCCGCGGTCGATTCCCTGATTAGTGAACGTGAATCGAACGGCCACTACCGCAGCCTCGCCGAGTTTTGCCGACGCGTTGACCACGACAAGATCAACAGGCGCGCGCTCGAGGCAATGGTCAAGTCGGGCGCCATGGACAGCTTTGGCGCATCGCGCCGCAGCCTCATGCACCAGGTGCCCGAAGCTTTGCAGAGTGCGGATCAACACGCACGGGCGGCTGCCGCGGGACAGAACGACATGTTCGGCATCGAGGCACCGGAAGCCGAGGCCGAACCCGAGCAAACGGCTGAGCTCGCCGAGTGGCCCGAACGCCTGCTGTTGAGCAACGAGAAAGAGGCCCTCGGTCTGTACCTGACCGGTCACCCGTTCGACGCTGTGCGCCACGACGCGGGATTCTTCGTCGACGGCAAGCTCGGCGAAATCACGGCCGAACCGCCGCCTCAAAACAACAAGGGCGAGCGCAACTACGCGCAGGCGCGCCGCGAGGCAACCGTGGCCGGCCTGATCGTTGACGTCAGGAAACGTGGTAACCGTGTCAGCGTCGTGCTGGACGACGACACCGGGCGCATGGAAATCAGTTTCTTCAGCGAGGCGTTCCAGGAGTTCCGTCACCTGCTCGTGAAGGACGAAATCGTCGTTGTTTCGGGTGGTTTGCGCTACGACGATTTTATCGGCAGCTGGACCGTCAACGCGAAGAACGTGTTGCATATCGATCGCGTTATCGAGTCGCGAGCGAAGAGCATGGTTCTGAGCCTGTCGCCCAACGGTCAGGGCGAACAGCTGCTGGTGAAATTGCACGATCTGCTACTGCCGTTCCGCGAAGGCAGTTGCGATGTTTCGGTGCGCTACGTCGGTGACAGCGCCTCGGCTCGCTTTACGCTCGGCCCTGAATGGGCTGTGCGTCCGAGCCGCGAATTGCGGGACAAACTGACCGAATTGCTTGGCAATAACAACGTCCGCCTGCTGTATGCACCGGGACGAGAGATCATGTAATGTTGCCGCTATGGACATGAAATTTCTTGATTTCGAACAGCCAATTGCAGAGCTCGAGGCAAAGATAGACGAGCTTCGCTACGTCGGCGATGATTCGGAAATCAACATCAACGAAGAAGTCGCGCGCCTCAAGAAGAAGAGCGAGTCGCTGACCAAGAGCATCTTCGCAAAGCTCAGTCCGTGGCAGGTGGCGCGGGTCGCGAGGCACGAATCGCGGCCCTACACGATGGACTACCTCGAGATCATTGCGCCCGATTTCCAGGAGATGCACGGTGACCGGATGTACGCTGATGATCCGGCGATTGTTGGCGGCGTAGGGCGTATCGACGGCAGGGCCGTCATGATCATCGGCCACCAGAAGGGCCGTGACACGAAAGAGCGCGTTCGTCGTAATTACGGCATGCCCAAGCCGGAGGGCTATCGCAAGGCGCAACGGCTGATGCGCCTCGCTGAGAAATTCTCGTTGCCCGTCGTGACATTTATCGATACGCCGGGGGCCTATCCGGGCGTCGGCGCCGAGGAACGGGGGCAGAGCGAGGCGATCGCTTATAGCCTCTACCTGATGGCGGGATTGAAGACCCCGATCATCAGCGTGGTGATTGGCGAAGGCGGCTCGGGCGGTGCGCTGGCGATCGGTGTAAGCGACCGCCTGCTGATGCTGCAATACGCAATTTACTCGGTAATCTCTCCCGAAGGCTGTGCCTCGATTCTCTGGAAGAGCGCTGAAAAAGCCGAGGATGCGGCCGAAGCCATGCGCATCACCGCCCAGAGCCTCAATGGTTTCGGTCTTGTCGACGAGGTGCTGGAGGAGCCGCTGGGCGGTGCGCATCGCAACCACAAGGAAATGGCCGAAGTCGTTCGAAACGCCATTCTCAAGAGTCTTGACGAACTCGACGGCTTGTCGAACGAGGCTTTGCTCGAGCGCCGGCAACAGCGCCTCGCGAGTTTCGGTCAGTTCAAAGAAGCGTGACCTTCAGCGAAAGGCTTCTCCAGGGCAAGCTCGAAGAACTCGAGGTGGCTGCCGGCAAGCCATCGAGATACGTCGTCGCTTTCAGCGGCGGACTGGATTCCACGGTTCTGCTGCACGCTCTTAAACCTGTGGCGCAGCGCAAAGGCGTGGAAGTACTTGCCATCCATGTTGACCACGGCCTGCAGGCCGACTCGGCCGCCTGGAGCCGGCACTGTGAGGCGACGGGGTCGGGCCTTGGCATCGCGTATCGAAGTCTCGCAGTCACTGTTCAGCTCGAGTCGGGCCAGGGCCCCGAAGCCTCGGCGCGGGAAGCTCGTTACTCGGCGCTGCATGGTCAGCTCGAGATCGGTGACTGGTTGCTGTCTGCGCATCATCGCGAAGACCAGGCCGAAACACTGCTGCTGAATCTCGTGCGTGGCACGGGGCCTGCCGGAATCGCTGGTATCGGCGAATTGCGTCGTTTCGGTCCAGGGTGGCTCGCGCGACCCTTGATCGACGTGGACCGCTCGGCGCTCGAAGAGTACGCCCGCCAACATGAGCTCAATTGGATCGAGGACCCGAGCAACGCGGATCGACGCTTCGACCGAAATTTCCTGCGCCACGAGGTCTTGCCGCGGCTCAGGTCGCGCTGGTCCGACATCTCGGCGCGCCTGCAACGCAGCGCACGCAATGCCAGTGAGGCTTCACAGCTACTTGCGGACCTCGCCGCGATCGATCTCGAAAACCTGGGCGGTCGTCCGCAACGCCTGCCGATCGACGGACTCCTGGCGCTCTCGGCGGCGCGCCAGCGCAACGTTATTCGCTTTGCCTTGAGGAGCCTCGGCTTGTCGACGCCAACGGCGATGCAGCTCGCACGGGTTCTCGACGAGCTGATTCCCGCGCGCGAGGATGCGCAGCCGCTCGTGAAATGGCCCGGTGCGGCGGTGCGCCGCTATCGCAACGCTATCTACCTGTTGCCCGAGAAACTGCAGGCGGCGCCAGCTGCCGGGCCGGTTGGCCGGTCGCCGCTGGCGCTCGGCGACGGCCTCGGCGTGTTGCGCTTCGAGCCGGGCGCGAAGCAGGGACTGTCCAAGGCCCTGTTTGAGCGCGGGCTGAGGTTGTCATTCAGGAAGGGTGGCGAGGAATTTCAGCCACTAGGTCATACACATACGCGCAAACTCAAGAAATTACTTCAAGAAGAGGGTGTGGTGCCCTGGATGCGGGATCGCCTGCCGCTGCTGTACGCTGGCGATGTGCTCGTCGCGGTCGGCGACCTGTGGCTGGCAGCGCACGCCGCCAGCAAGCCGGGTGTCGGCGTGTGCTGGCAGGACCGTCCAGCGCTGCATTGAGTGCTTCAGGTACGTTCAGTCGTTGTGTCCCATGAGGCTATCTGATAACGTTTAAAACCGTCTTCAGTCCAACGACGGCGCGGAATTCGAAGGGTTGGAAGAGAGCACAGGCAGTGCTTTTGATCCAGCCCTTTCTTGTTTCTCGCTTTCCGCGAAAACAATGCCCAATAAACTCATAGGCCAGCAATGACATCGTATGTATTCATAACGGGCGGTGTGGTTTCTTCTCTTGGCAAGGGAATCACGTCGGCCTGTCTGGGCGCCATACTGGAAGCGCGTGGATTGACGATCAGCATGATCAAGCTCGATCCTTACATCAATGTCGATCCTGGCACGATGAGCCCGTTCCAGCACGGCGAGGTGTTCGTTACCCACGATGGCACCGAGACGGACCTCGACCTCGGGCATTACGAGCGTTTCGTGCGCACGGCGAAAGGCGGTCGTCATTCGAACTACACGACGGGTCGCATTTACGAAAGCGTCATAGCCAAGGAGCGCCGCGGCGACTACCTGGGCGCGACCGTGCAGGTCATCCCGCACATAACGAACGAGATCAAGGAGAGCGTCGAGAAGGGCGCGGGCGATGCTGACATTTGTCTCGTGGAAATCGGCGGCACGGTGGGTGACATCGAGTCCCTGCCGTTCCTGGAGGCGATTCGCCAGATGGGCGTCGAACTCGGGCACGATCGCGTCGTCTATGTGCACCTGACACTCGTGCCCTATATACCCACCAGTTCCGAGATCAAGACCAAGCCTACCCAGCACTCCGTCAAAGAACTTCGTTCGATCGGTATTCAGCCCGACATACTCGTGTGCCGCTCCGAGCTGCCGCTGCCATCCGACGAACGCAAGAAGATCGCGCTGTTCACGAACGTTCCCGAAAAGGCGGTTATATCGGCCTATGACGCTGACGACCTGTACAAGATCCCTGCGATGATGCACGACCAGGGGCTCGACGGTATCGTGGCGCGCCAGCTTGGCCTGGATCTGCCCGAGGCGGACCTCAGCGAATGGGACGAAGTCGTCGAAGCCAAGCAGAACCCGACGGCCGAGGTGAATGTCGCCATGGTGGGCAAGTACATGGATCTCAAGGACTCCTATATTTCGCTCGTCGAGGCCTTGCAGCACGGCGGTATCCACACGCGCACCAAGGTGAAAATCCATTTCATCGAGTCAACTGACATCGAGGAACAGGGGACGGGCGTGCTCGAGTCGATGGACGGGATCGTCGTGCCGGGCGGCTTCGGCGATCGCGGAGTCGAAGGCAAAATCGACACCGTCCAGTTTGCCCGTGAAAACGCTGTGCCTTATCTCGGCATCTGCCTCGGCATGCAGGTCGCGGTCATCGAGGCGGCGCGCCACATGGCCGGGCTCGAGGCTGCGATGAGTACCGAGTTCAATAAGAAAACGCCGCATCCGGTCGTCGGCCTGATTACCGAGTGGCAGGATGCCAGCGGCGGCGTCGAGGAACGCAGCGAAGAATCCGATATGGGCGGCACAATGCGGCTTGGCGGCCAGTCGGTCACGCTGGAGAAGGGATCGCTCGCGGCCCGGAGTTATGGCGCCACCGAGATCGTGGAACGGCACCGGCATCGCTATGAGGTCAACAACAACTACCGCGAGCAGCTGTCGGCCGCGGGCCTGACGTTCTCGGGCCTGTCGGTAGACGACCTCGTCGAAATGGTCGAGATCAGGGACCACCCGTTCTTCCTGGCGAGCCAGTTCCACCCGGAATTTACGTCCAATCCGCGCGACGGTCACCCGTTGTTCAAGAGCTTCATTGCGGCAGTGCGCCGGCACAGTGAAGGGGAGTTACCCGAGGCTGCCGAGGCATGAATCTTTGCGGGTTCGACGCAGGCAACGATCAGGGCATCTTCCTGATCGCCGGAACCTGTGTCGTCGAGAGTGAGCAGATGGCGATCGACACCGCCGCCACTCTCAAGGAGATTACGGCGGATCTGGGCATCCCCTTTATCTACAAGTCGTCTTTTGACAAGGCAAATCGCTCATCTCCCGACGGTTTTCGCGGTCCCGGAATGGAGGAGGGGCTTCGGGTCCTCGGAGAGGTAAAGAAGCAACTCGGCCTGCCGGTGTTGACGGACGTCCACGAAGACACGCCGATGGATGAGGTCGCCGACGTCGTGGATGTGCTGCAGACGCCTGCATTCCTTTGTCGTCAGACCAATTTTATTTTGCGCACGGCGTCCACGGGGCTGCCCGTCAACATCAAGAAGGGGCAGTTCCTGTCGCCCTGGGAAATGCAGAATGTCGTCGACAAGGCGCGTTCGGCCGGCAACGACAAAATCCTGGTCTGCGAACGCGGTTTTTCTTTCGGCTACAACAACCTCGTCTCGGACATGCGCAGTCTCGCGATTTTGCGCGGCACAGGTTGCCCCGTCGTCTTCGATGCCACCCATTCAGTACAATTGCCGGGCGGGCAGGGCACCTCATCGGGCGGTCAGCGCGAGTTTATCCCCGTGCTGGCACGTGCAGCCGTCGCGACGGGGGTGGCCGGCCTGTTCATGGAAACGCACCCGGACCCGGCCAGGGCGCTCAGCGACGGGCCAAACGCGTGGCCCCTCGGGCAAATGAAGGAGCTTCTCGAATCGCTCGTATCAATCGATACGGGCGTCAAACAACGCGGTTTTCTCGAGGCAGGCTACGGCCTCGGGGTTCCGCAAACGGAGTGACGATGATCAAGATCAGTGAAATACGTGGACGGGAAATCCTCGATTCACGCGGCAACCCGACCGTCGAAGCAGATGTAACGCTGGCCGATGGCAGCACGGCCCGTGCGGGCGTTCCGTCAGGCGCATCAACGGGTACGCGCGAGGCTGTTGAACTGCGTGATGGCGATAAGTCGCGCTACCTTGGCAAGGGCGTGCAGCAAGCCGTCGCCAACGTCAACGGCGAGTTGAGCGATGCATTGCTCGGCGTCGAGTTCGAAAGTCAGCGTGCGCTCGACGAGCGCATGATCGAAGTCGATGGAAGCCCGAACAAGGGCCGCCTCGGAGCCAATGCGTTGCTGTCCATCTCGCTCGCAACGGCGAAAGCGGAGGCCGCGTCGAAAGGGGTCTCACTGTTTCGGCACCTTGGGCCGAGCACGATGATGCCCGTGCCGATGATGAACATCATCAACGGAGGTGCGCACGCTGATAACAGCGTCGATATCCAGGAATTCATGATCCTGCCGGTTGGCGCACCAAACTTCTCCGAGGCGCTGCGCTACGGTGCCGAGGTCTTTCACAGCCTCAAGAGCGTATTGCGCGGTCAGGGCCTGAACACGGCCGTGGGCGACGAAGGCGGCTTCGCGCCGGACCTGCCGTCCAACAAGGCGGCGCTCGACACCATCATGACGGCTATCGAGAGTGCCGGTTTCAAGGCCGGCGACGATATCCTGCTGGGTCTCGACGTCGCAAGCTCGGAGTTCTACAAGGACGGCTTTTACGATCTCGAGTCCGAGGGGCGCAAGTTCGATGCACCCGGATTCAGCGATTTCCTGGCCGAACTGGCCGACGGCTACCCGATAATCTCGATCGAAGATGGCATGGATGAGAGCGACTGGGAGGGTTGGCGTGTGCATACGGAGGCCCTGGGCGACCGGGTACAGCTCGTCGGCGATGACCTGTTCGTGACCAACACCTCGATCCTCAAACGTGGCATCGATGAAAAAATTACCAATTCCATATTGATAAAACCTAACCAAATCGGTACCTTAAGCGAAACTCTTGATGCGATTACTATGGCTGATGACGCGGGCTACACCGCGGTAATCTCGCACCGCTCCGGCGAAACGTCGGACAGCACGATTGCCGACATCGCGGTAGGCACGCAGGCGACGCAGATCAAGACCGGGTCCCTGTCCCGGTCCGACCGCATCGCCAAGTACAACCAGCTGTTGCGCATCGAAGAGGAGTTGGGTGCAGAGGCAGGGTATGCGGCCCGCGAGGCGTTCTCGGTCAAGGTTGGCTAATAACGCTGCCGTTACTTTAATTGGGGTTATCGTTTGTTCAGTTCGCGCTGGCTACTCGTACTTCTCGGCATTGCCGGGCTCGGCCTGCAGGCCGAGCTCTGGCTGTCGGATGACGGTTATCGCAAGACCATGAAGCTGCGCACGGCCGTCGCCGAGCAGCGAGCACTCAATGAGTCGCTGCGCCACCGTAACGCGGCGCTCGATGCCGAGGTCGTCAACCTCAAGCAAGGGCAGGACGCGGCCGAAGAGCGCGCGCGGACAGACCTCGGCATGATCGGCGAGCAGGAGACCTTCTACCAGGTCGTGCCGGTCGTCGAGGCTTCACACTAGCAATCTCGTGTCTTTGCCGGACTGGGCCCGTGCTTACGGGGAGCCCTTGTTTGCGGGGCAAATCAGGGCGCGGCCGGACGAATTCGTGGTTCACGAAGTCCTGGACTTCGACTTCAGCGGCGACGGTGAGCACGACTATCTCTGGATCGAAAAGACCGGCGCCAACACCGAATGGGTTGCCAGGCAGCTTGCGCGCCAGGCTGACGTGCCGGCCCGGGACGTGGGCTACGCCGGTCTCAAGGACCGCCATGCCGTGACCCGACAGTGGTTCAGCGTGCCGCGTTGGAACGCACCTGACTGGGGCCAGCTCGATGTCGAGGGTGTGACGCTACTGGAAAAGCAACGTCACGGAAAAAAGTTGCGGCGCGGCGCGCACAGGCAGAATCGCTTCAGCATCGTCGTGCGCGGCGAGATCCCTGATGCGCGGAGCCTCGAGGAGCGCTTGCAGCACATCGCCACATCGGGCGTTCCCAACTATTTCGGCGAGCAAAGATTCGGGCGCGGCGGATCGAACATCGAACTGGCGAACGCCTGGGCGTCGGGCAAGCGATTGCCGCGACACAAACGCAGCATCGCGATTTCGACTGCGCGTTCGTTCCTGTTTAACAGGATACTGGACGCCCGCGTTCGCAAATCGTCCTGGAACCGGATACTCCCCGGCGACACCGTGAACCTCGACGGCACCGGCAGCGTGTTCAGCGTGGAGGAGGTCGACGCGGAAACTGAACGGCGCTGTGCAGAGCTCGACATTCACCCGGCCGGATTGCTTTGCGGCGACGGTGCAGAGCATCCCGGGCTGCTCGCCGACTGCGACCACTGGCTCACGGCGTTGACAAAGGCACGGGTTCAGGCGGCGCACAGGAGCCTGCGTTTGCGCGTGATCGACCTGGAGTGGTCCGTTTCTGACACTCGGCTGGAGCTCCGGTTTGCGCTCGGACGAGGTGCTTTCGCGACTTCGGTACTGCGCGAAATCGTATCGACCTGATTCGATCAGGTCTTTTGCAGCAGCACGTAAATAGCGCCCGTACCGCCGTCGACCTGCCGCGTGGACACGAATGCCAGCACGCTGTCCCACTTTCTGAGCCAGCGATTGACAGCGTTCTTCAGGACCGGGCCGCGATCGCCGGAGCCCAGCCCTTTGCCGTGCACGATGCGGACGCAGAGGTGCCCCTGCATGACGCTATAATCAATGAAATCGGCGAGCCTCGGTTTGGCTTCCGCCAGGGTCATGCCATGCAGGTCGATCTCGGCCTGCACGCTGTATCCACCCTTTGCCAGTTTGCGCATCGTGCGCTTCCCGACCGACGGGCGGTGATAGCGCAAGGCGTCGCCGTAACCGTGCTGCAGCGTATCAATGTCGTCCTCGAGCGATTCCTTGAGCGCTCGCTGTTCATCGGCTTTTGCAAATCGCGCGCGAGGTATGGGCTTTGCTTTCTCGTGAGGAACACGCTCCTCTGCCTCGAGCGGCTTGGCCCCCGACATTGCACGTCGGAACTCATCAATGTCGTCTTCGGTCACAGTCTGGTCTTCGAGGCTATGGTGCGCGTGAATCTTTGAGTATAGTGAGCGCGTCGCAATCGTCCAATCCATAATGAAAATCCTGATAAGCAACGACGACGGGTATCTCGCTACGGGGATCAACGCGCTGACCGACGCGCTCGCCGAGGTCGCCGATGTCGTCGTTGTGGCCCCGGACCGCAATCGCTCGGCGGCCAGCAGCTCGCTGACGCTGCATACGCCGTTGCGGGTATCCGAGTACGCGAAAAACCGTTACAAGGTCGACGGCACCCCGTCGGACTGCGTGCACCTGGCATTGACGGGGTTTCTCGATTATGAGCCGGACCTCGTCGTCTCCGGTATCAACCATGGCGCTAATCTCGGCGACGACGTGATCTATTCGGGAACCGTCGCAGCGGCGATGGAAGGGCGGTTCCTGGGGTTGCCTACCATGGCGGTGTCACTCGTCGGGCACGACCTCAAGCATTTCGACGCGGCCGCGCGCGTGGCCTCCGAACTCGTGCAGAAGATCGAGCGTTCGTCGCTGGCGGCAGATATCGTCCTCAATGTGAATGTGCCCGACCGTCCTTACGACGAGCTCAACGGCATACATGCGACGCGCCTCGGTTTTCGCCATAAGTCGGAGCAGATCCTCAAGGACAGGGATCCTTACGGCCGCCCGATTTACTGGGTGGGGCCCGCCGGCAAAGGCCAGGACGCAGGCGAGGGCACGGATTTCCACGCCGTCGAGCATGGCGGCGTGGCGGTTACGCCCTTGAAGGTCGATCTCACACGTTACGAGGCCGTTCAGGGCATCGCGGACTGGCTCGTGCAATGATTGACGTCAAACAGGGCATCGGCATGACGTCGAAGCGTACCCGTGACCGCCTGGTGCAACGGCTCCGGGACCAGGGCATCCGCTCCGAGGCCGTGCTTGGGCAAATCTGCGACGTGCCGCGGCACTTGTTCGTTGACGAGGCGCTGGCCAGCCGGGCCTATGAAGATACGGCGTTACCGATCGGCCTCGGCCAGACCATCAGCCAGCCCTACGTCGTAGCGCGCATGACCGAGGCGCTGCTTAACGGCTTCCAGGGCGAAACGGTGCTGGAGATTGGCACCGGCTGCGGCTACCAGACAGCGGTCCTGGCGGCGCTGGTCAAACGCATTTACACGGTCGAACGCATTCCGGAGTTGCTCAGGAAGACCCGGCAGAGGCTACGGGATCTCGATATTTACAACGTGCAGTTTCGACCGGGTGATGGCTGGGAAGGCTGGCGCAAGTACGGACCCTATGACGGTATCATCGTAACCGCCGCGGCCGACGAGATACCGGAGCGCTTGCTCGAGCAGCTTTCGGCAAATGGAAGACTGATCATCCCGGTGGGTCCACCCGGTGGGCAGGAGCTCACGATGGTCACCAACCGCGACGACCATTACGAGCAGGTGTCTTTGGGATTGGTCAGTTTTGTGCCTCTGGTCAGGGGAAAATAGCGTATATTTATCAATATGATAAGTATACTTTTAAAGGTAATTTCTTCTATGGCAGGGATAGCCTGATATGCGATTATTCGAACCGCTTTACGACCGGGTGCTGGAGTGGTCACGTCACCGACACGCCGAGCGCTACCTGGCCGGGCTCAGTTTTGCCGAGGCCTCGTTCTTCCCGATCCCTGTCGATGTCATGCTGGCACCGATGTGCCTGGCGGACCGCGACAAGTGGGTGCGCCTGGCCATCATCAGCACCATTGCCTCCGTGCTCGGGGGCCTCGCCGGGTACGCCATCGGTTACGGCATGTTCGAGGTCATCGAGCCCTGGTTGCGTGACTCTCATTACTGGGAGAAATACCTGACCAGCCGCCGCTGGCTCGATACTTACGGCTTCTGGATCGTCTTCGTCGCCGGCTTCTCGCCGCTACCGTACAAGATCTTCACGATTGCCGCCGGCGTTGCGGTTATCAACCTGCCGATCTTTTTCTTAGCCTCCCTGATTAGTCGTGGCGCGCGCTATTTCCTCGTTACGGGATTGATCAGGCTCGCCGGAGAGCGCTTCGAGACATCGCTCCGGCAGCATATCGAGCGGGTAGGCTGGGCCACCGTCGTGGTCACGGCTATCGGCATCGGCTGGATGATGATGCGCGGCTGATGCGGCGGTTTGTCCTGGTCCTGATCCTGGCGTCGCTGGCGGCCTGCGGCGGCCAGTCCCGCTGGCAGGACACGCCGCAGACTCACATCGTGCGAAAAGGGGAAACCCTGTTCTCGATCTCGTGGCGCTACGGCAAGGACCCGGACGATGTCGCGCGCTGGAATCGGCTGGGGAACGGTTCGCTGATCTATCCAGGGCAGGTCCTGCGTCTCGCACCGGGTGGATCTTCAGATTCGCGTGCGGCCTCGAGCCAGCGACGCCCTTCGCGGCCCTTGCCCAGTATTCCGGACCAGCCGTCACCGAGGTGGTCGTGGCCGACCACAGGCCGGATCAACGTGGAATTCGGCGCAAAACCCGGCACTGGCACGGGTGTCCTGATCAATGGCAAGACCGGCCAGACTATTTACGCTGCGGCTTCCGGTCATGTTGTCTATGCGGGCAGTGGACTGATCGGCTATGGCCAGCTTATTATTCTTAAACATAACGACACCTACCTCAGTGCCTACGGGTACAACGCATCGCTGCTGGTCAAGGAAGGCGAGAACATCAAGAAAGGGCAGCGCATCGCAACGATGGGGGAAGGGCCGGAACGCAAGGCGCGACTGCACTTCGAGATCAGGCGCAACGGCAGGCCCGTAAATCCGCGGAAATATCTGCCGGCGAGATAGATTGTTCCTGACGCAGTGCCCCTTGCAACAGGGGGTTGGACATGGGACAGCTGCTGGACCCAACGCGTCAGTACCTTGAGGAAATCGGCGTTTCGCCGCTGCTGACGGCCGAAGAAGAAAAGACGTACTCGCGGCGCGCACAGCGCGGAGACGAGTCCGCTCGCCAGCGCATGATCGAATGCAACCTGCGGCTCGTCGTCAAGATTGCCCGGCGCTATATCAATCGCGGGCTACCGTTACTGGACCTGATCGAGGAGGGCAATCTCGGCCTGATTCGTGCCGTCGAGAAGTTCGATCCCGAGCGTGGCTTCCGGTTCTCGACCTACGCGACCTGGTGGATTCGGCAGACGATCGAACGCGGCATCATGAACCAATCTCGCACCGTGCGTTTGCCGATTCATGTGATCAAGGACATCAACGCCTGTCGCCGCGCTACCCGGCGCCTGCGCAACGAACTCGACCGGGTACCCACGTTCGCTGAAATCGCCGAGCACATGGATGTTGCGGTCTGCGATGTTGAGCGCCTGATGGCGCTGCACGATCGCGTGACGCTGCGCGCGTCCGGTACCGATGAAGAGGGGCCGGTCGACCGCCTGCAAGCGAAGCGAGACGCGGAGCCATCGCGCTGCGCTCAGAAGGACGCCGTGCATGACATCGTCGACCACTGGGTCTGGGAACTCAATGACAAGCAGCGCGCCGTCGTCGAGCGGCGTTTCGGCCTGCACGGTTACCGGCGCGCGACCCTGGAACAAATCGGCGACGAAATCGGGGTTACGCGCGAGCGCGTCCGCCAGATCCAGCTCGACGCCCTGAAGAACCTGCGGCAGATGATGGAAAGCAACGGCATATCGGGCGATACGCTGCTCGACTAATCCTGGCGATACATCCTAGAGATACAACACGGCCGCGACCTGGCGACCTTCGGTTGCCAGTACGTTGAAAGTGCGCGCCGCAGCCGGCGTGTCCATGGTTTCCAGGCCAATGCCGCGTCGCGCAAACGCGAATACGAGCTCGCGTGGCGGAAACTGGCTCATGGCGCCGGTCCCCAGGATGACGAGTTCGGGTGCACGCTGCAGCAAATTCTCGAAATGGGCCTCGGTGAGCTCCGCAATGGGCCGCGGCTTCCAGTCGCGGATAATTTCGTCCGGAGTCAGGGCGACGGGCTCCGCATACGAATCTCCACCGACGATAATCGCCGAGGTCGTGACGGTCTGGATTGTCAGCGTGCCGGTCAATTCTCGTGTGAATTTCACTAGCGCTTCCCTTAACATCGGCGCCTCATCATGGACGCATCATATGACAAAAATGCCGCAATCGCGGTATTGCCGGCCATCCGGAAATTGCAGGACAAAGCATTGCTGCGTTGGCTGGCACGCTCCGACCTGTCCGTCCACGAGCGTCCGCCGGAGCTGCTCGCCGGGGTGCTCGATGCACTTGGCCTGCCTCCTCTGCACGAAGGCCTCGGGGCGTTGCGCATGTGGGGGCAGACGGGCGATCGACCAACCGTATGGATTGCCGCAGCCGACCCGGTCTACCTGGAACCAAGGCTCGACCATCTTTGGCTGCACGAACTGACTCGCGACAGCGTGCAGCCCGCCGAATTGCGGCTGTTGATCGATCACCTGCAGGAAACCCTGGCTGAGACTACGAGTTTTGGCTTTGCCAGGCTCGGCGCCTGCGGTTACCTGCGCTCTCGTGAGCCGCTTATGACGCCGGTCGTGCCTCCTTACGTCGTCGATCAGCAGGTGCCATCCGAATTCCTTCCCGAAGGGCCGGGGGCCGCCGAATTTCGAAACCTGCAGAGCGAAATCGAAATGGCACTGCATGATCACGAAGTCAATCAGCGCCGCGTTGCCGCCGGCAAGCAGCCGGTCAACGCCTTGTGGCTGTGGGGCGGCGGCATGGCACCGGAGCGAAAGACGCGGCATCTGCCTCCGTTGTTCGCCAATGAGCCGCTGTTGCACGGTTACTGGGAAAGTGGCAATGCTATCGCCGACCTGTGGCCGGGAACAATGGACGAAGTGCTCGAGGCGTGTACCGGTGGCTTTGTCGCCGTCACGCCGGCACAACAAGACGACGCATTCCTCGTGGACTGCCTGAACGCGCTGCGAGCGGCGTTGCGGAGCGATCGTGTAAGCCACCTGACACTGTTGTTTCGGGATGGCTGTCGCGCTGACATCCGTCGCTCGCATGCTTTAAGATTCTGGCGCCGCACTTCCGCCTTGTTCGAGTAAATCAGTGAAATCCATGAGACCCGTTGTCACCCGGCCGTTGCCCAGCCCGTCGCAGCTGGCGCAACTCGGAGACATTGATCCACTACACGCGAGACTTTTTGCGATGCGCGGGCTCGTCAGCGCCCGGGAACTCGACTACGCGCTGGCACGAATCGCTCCTGTGAGCGCGCTGGAGCACATCGATGATGCCGCAGCCCTGGTCATCGAGAAGCGCCAGGAGCGCATCATTGTCGTCGGCGATTTCGATGTCGACGGCGCCACGAGCACGGCGCTGGTCCTGCGCTGCCTGCGGGAATTCGGTTTTGCCGACGTTGAATACCTCGTGCCGAACCGCTTCGAGTATGGCTACGGCCTGTCGCCCGAAATCGTGCGGGTCGCGGCACGGCGCTCGCCCGGCCTCCTGATCACCGTGGACAATGGTGTATCCAGCATCGAGGGTATCGCCGAGGCCAACGGGCTCGGTATCCCCGTCCTCGTCACCGATCACCACCTGCCGGGCAAGGAATTGCCGGACGCCGCCGTCATGCTAAACCCGAACCTCGAAGGCAGTGCGTTTCCGAGCCGCAATCTGGCCGGCGTCGGCGTCGCTTTTTACCTCATGGCGCGGATCGGGCGCATGCTCGAAGAGCAAGGCCAGGCCGGAGCAGCGCGAATCCCGGCCCGTTACCTGGACCTCGTAGCCCTCGGGACCGTTGCCGATGTCGTGCCGTTGGACCACAACAACCGCGTTCTCGTGCAACAGGGCCTCAAGAGAATAAGGGGCGGCCAATGCGTGCCGGGAATCACCGCGCTGTTACAGCAGGCGGGCCGCCAGCCCGCGCGCTGCGTAAGTACCGATCTCGGCTTTGCGGCGGGTCCACGCATCAATGCGGCAGGCAGGCTCGAGGACATCTCGGTCGGTATCGAGTGCCTGCTGACTGACGATGCCGGGCCGGCAACCGAGTACGCCCGGATTCTCGACAAGATCAACAACGAACGGCGGGACATAGAAGCGACGATGCGCGAACAGGCGTTTGCCTACGTCGATTCGCTCGGCAAAAAACGCTGGCCCGCTTGTGTATGCGTCTACGACCCGACCTGGCACCAGGGCATCGTCGGACTGATTGCAGCGAGGGTCAAAGAGCGCTGTCACCGCCCGGTGATCGCGTTTGCACGCGAGGAGGGCGGCTTCCTGAAGGGCTCGGCCCGCTCGATTCCGGGCGTGCACGCGCGCGATCTTCTCGAGGCCGTATCCACGGCGCACCCCGGGCTCATTGCGAAATTCGGCGGGCACGCGATGGCAGCGGGACTTACGCTGGCCGAGTCGGCGCTCGATGCATTCGAGTCTGCCGCCGTCGAGCAGATGAGCCGGCTGTACGCCGACGCCGACTTCAGTGGCGCCATCGTCACCGACGGCGCGTTGCCGGGTGACGCCATGAACCTGAAATTTGCTCGCTCGTTGCGCGATGCAGGGCCCTGGGGATCGGGTTTCCCCGAACCGCTGTGGAGCGGCGACTTCGCGGTCGTCGAGCAACGTACCGTCGGTGAGAGTCATCTCAAATTGCGTGTTCGACCGGCTGCCGGCGGGAATATTGTCGATGCAATCGCGTTCAACCAGGCGGGCCCGTCATACCGGGGCATCGTGCAGCTCGCCTTCAAGCTCGACGTGAACGAGTTTCGCGGCGTCGAGTCGCCGCAGCTCATCGTCGAGCAAATTGCTGCCATATCCGCGAATTCGGCGTGATAAGATCGCGCCGATTTTCGCTCGAGTGTCCCCCATGGAAACCAGCCAGATTAAACAGACGATATCCGACCTTAGCGAACGCGCCGATGCGTTGAGGAGGTATCTTTGACTATGAAGGCAAGGCGGAGCGCCTGACCGAGGTCCAGCGCGAACTCGAGCAACCGGATGTCTGGAACGACCCCGAACGCGCGCAGGCGCTCGGTCAGGAGCGCGCACAACTCGAGCAGGTTGTCGTGGGCCTCGACGAGCTTGCGACGGGTCTACGTGACGCCGACGAGTTGCTGGCCATGGCCGTCGAGGAGGACGATGCCGACACGGTCCAGGAGGTCGTCAACGATATTTCCCGCTTTGAAACGCGCGTGGCCGAACTCGAGTTTCGGCGCATGTTCTCGGGTGAAATGGACGCGAACAATGCCTACCTCGATATCCAGTCCGGTGCCGGCGGCACCGAGGCGCAGGACTGGGCGGAGATGATTCTGCGCATGTACCTGCGTTGGGCCGAAGCGCATGGCTTCAAGGCCGAGGTGATCGAGGCCTCAGCCGGGGAAGTTGCGGGCATCAAGAGTGCGACCATACTGATCGCCGGTGAATATGCTTACGGCTGGCTGCGCACTGAAACCGGCGTGCACAGGCTGGTTCGGAAATCGCCGTTTGATTCCGGCAATCGCCGCCACACGTCGTTCGCCTCCGTATTCGTATCGCCCGAGGTCGACGACGACATCGACATCGAGATCGATCCCTCGGACCTGCGTATCGATGTCTATCGCGCCAGCGGCGCAGGCGGCCAGCACGTAAACCGAACAGAGTCAGCCGTACGGATTACGCATATGCCGACCAACATCGTCGTGCAGTGTCAGAACGACCGCTCGCAACACAAAAACAAGGCGACGGCGATGAAGCAGCTGAAAGCCAAGCTCTATGAACTCGAGCTGCAGGAGCGCCGTTCGGCGGCCGCCGAGGTCGAGGAGGGCAAGGCAGACGTCGGCTGGGGCAGCCAGATTCGCAACTACGTGCTGGACCAGAGCCGCATCAAGGATTTGCGTACCGGTATCGAAACCGGTAACACTCAGGCGGTACTGGACGGCGGACTGGACGCCTTCATCGAAGCCAGCCTCAAACAGGGACTGTAAGACGATCCAATGAGTAACGACAAGCCACAAGACGAGAACAAGCTTATTGCCGAGCGGCGCGCCAAGCTCGAAGCGCTCCGCGAAGCGGGCAACGCGTTTCCGAACGACTTCCGGCGCAACGCAATTGCCGAAGAGCTGCACCAGACGTTTCATGCTCACGACAATGACGCATTGGTCGAGGAGGACGTTCACGTCGCCGTTTCGGGCCGCATGATGGCCAAGCGTGTAATGGGCAAAGCCAGCTTCGTCAAATTGCAGGACCGTTCCGGGCAGATCCAGATCAGGCTCGAACGTGACCGCCTGCCCGAGGGCGCTTACCAGGCATTCAAGAAATGGGACGTCGGCGACATTGTCGGCGCGGCAGGCGTGTTGTTCCGCACCAAGACAGGAGAACTGACTGTCCTGGCCGACGACGTACGCCTGTTGACGAAATCGTTGCGGCCGCTGCCCGAGAAATGGGCTGGTCTCTCCGACCAGGAGACCCGTTACCGGCAGCGATATGTCGACCTGATCATCAACGAGTCAAGTCGCGAGGTGTTCCGCAAGCGCTCCCAGATCATCACCTACATGCGGGGATTCCTCGAATCCATGGACTTTCTCGAAGTCGAAACCCCGATGATGCAGGTGACGCCGGGCGGCGCGATCGCTCGGCCGTTCACGACGCACCACAACGCGCTGGACATGCCGCTTTACCTGCGCATTGCACCCGAGCTGAACCTGAAGCGACTCATCGTCGGCGGCTTCGATCGCGTTTACGAAATCAACAGAAACTTCCGTAACGAAGGCGTATCGACGCAGCACAACCCCGAGTTCACCATGATGGAGGCCTACCGGGCGTATGCCGACTACAACGACTGGATGGATACCACCGAGGCAATGCTGCACGGTATGGCCGAGGCCGTGAATGGCACGACGATAGTCGAGTACCAGGGTGACACTTACGACTTTGGCAAACCGTTCAGGCGCATGACAGTCGAGGAGGCTATCGAGACGTACAACCCGGATTTCGATATGTCAAAAGTCCGGGATCGTGACTACCTCGCGGCCTGTTGCGAAAAACTCGGCGCACGGGTTAAGGACAACTACGGTCCTGGCAAGCTGCAGACCGAGATCTTCGACGAGACTGTCGAGGACAAGCTACGCGAGCCGACCTTCATCACGCAGTACCCGGCCGAAGTGTCGCCCCTGGCCCGCAAGAACGATGACGACCCGTTCGTCACGGACCGATTCGAGCTCTTTATTGCGGGCCGGGAAATCGCCAATGGTTTCTCGGAGCTCAATGACGCCGAAGACCAGGCCGAGCGTTTCCGCGCGCAGGTCGAGAATGCCGCTGCGGGTGACGATGAAGCCATGTCGTATGATCATGACTACATTCGCGCCCTCGAATACGGCATGCCACCGACGACCGGTATCGGAGTCGGCGTGGACCGCCTCGTCATGGTGCTCACGGATTCGCCATCGATTCGCGACGTACTGTTATTTCCGCACATGCGGCCGGAAGTCTTCGACTGAAGCGGCGGCAGTCGCCAGCAGAGCTGGTTTGCGCCCGACATATTGACGGGCGGACTGACTCGCTGACGCTCGCTTTATGTCTCGCCCGCCAATATCTCGTGCGCAATCCTAATCGCCGTACGGCAGTGGTTGCCGCTTCAGCTCAATGCCGTTCACAGTAAGGGGGTTGGTCGCTTTGTCGACCGGGACGACGGCGAGCAGGTTTGTGCCGCTGACGTTCAGCACCTCACCGATGTCACGCTTGCCGTCGGAAATCTTGTCACCGACGGATACTGGCGCCTCGCTTTCGAAACGCAGCGTGCGCCGCTTCGTGGCGCCCTTGTAATGGGTTCGGGCAACAATCTCCTGGCCCGTGTAGCAGCCTTTGTCGAGGCTGATGGCGTCGAGCAAGTCCAGGTTGAGCATGTGCGGCGTGAATTGCTCCACCTGCTCCGGGCCGATGAACGCGTAGCCGTTCTCTATCAGGAATCCCGGATCGACGGTGGCTGCTTCGTCAACGATCTCGAATTCGACTTTCGACCGGAAGCGAAACATCGTGAGCCGCTTGACGATATCGGCCGCTGTGTCGGCTGGCGCAGAAAGGCCGTAGCCCTGATCGATGGGCCAGACCGTGCCGAACCAGATCACGCGGCCTTTGGGGTTGCACCAGGCCGCCAGGATCTCGGCCTCGGCGCCGAGGCGGCGAATATCGTTCGTGAGCTGGCCTTGCAGGAATTCGAAGGCGTCGGGGCCGGTAACGGTAATAGTCGATAGTGTGTTCATTTGTATCTAAGTAATTGAAGGTACTGCAGCTTGACCAAGCGTCTGGCATACTTTCGCCATGAACGCACAGGACCCCAGGAACAAGGCCGAAATCGTCGATTCCGAAGCGCCCTCCGGCGATGATTCCAGTGTCGATGATACCTTGTCTGAAGCCGTCGATCGGCCCAAAGAGGTTGGCGGCCGCGGCGGGCTTGATCCGACACGTTACGGCGATTGGGAAAAGAACGGCCGGTGCATCGATTTTTGACCCCTTTTAACGACAAAGAACAATACTCATGAGCAACGTCGACAGGCCACTGTCACCGCACCTATCGATCTATCGCTGGCCGATCACGATGGCCCTCTCGATCCTGCATCGTTTGACGGGCGTCGCCCTGTCGCTGGGTTTCGTCATGTTGGCGGTGTGGTTGTTCGACATTGCTTCGGGCGCCGATGCCTATGCAGTGTTTATGAAGTACATGGACACGCTGATCGGCAAGCTGCTCCTCGTCGGCTGGTCCTTCGCATTCTTCTACCATCTGTCGAATGGCGCACGGCATCTTGTCTGGGATACGGGCCGCGGGCTCGAGAAGGAGCAGGCTACGAGTTCCGCCTGGCTCGTGCTCATTGCGGCGGTCCTGCTCACAGGCGTTTTTTGGTGGGTAGCGTCATGAGCCTGCGATCTCCCCTCGGCAGGGTACTGGGCCTTGGCACCGCCAAAGACGGGACTTCCCACTGGTGGGGGCAGCGCGTTTCCGCCGTTGCAGTGCTGCTGCTTGGCCTTTGGTTCGCGTTCATGCTGGCATCGATGGACAGCTTCAGTTACACCGCCGCGGTCACGTTTGTCGCTGCGCCCCTGAACAGCCTGCTGCTGCTGCTGCTTGTCGTAGCGATGGGATATCACTCGTACCTTGGCGTACAGGTGGTCATCGAGGACTATGTTCATGCTCCGGGATTGAAGCTCGTCTCCCTCATACTGTCTCGATTCGTGCATATCTTCTTCGCGGTAGCGGCTGTCTTTGCAATTTTGAAAATCGGACTTGGCGCATGAGCGACTACGAGTTTATCGACCACAGTTATGACGTCGTTGTAATCGGCGCGGGCGGCGCTGGTCTACGCGCCACGTTCGGCCTCGCCGAAGCCGGGTTCAATACGGCCTGTGTAACGAAAGTGTTCCCGACCCGCAGCCACACCGTGGCGGCGCAGGGCGGCATCAGTGCCGCGCTGGGCAACATGGGTGAGGATGACTGGCGCTGGCACATGTACGACACGGTCAAGGGCTCGGATTGGCTCGGTGACCAGGATGCGATCGAGTACATGTGTAAGGAGGCGCCTGACGCCGTCATCGAGCTCGAGCATTACGGCGTGCCGTTTTCGCGCACCGAGGACGGCAAGATCTACCAGCGCCCGTTCGGAGGCATGACGACACGTTTTGGCGAAGGCACGGCACAGCGCACCTGCGCGGCGGCCGATCGCACGGGTCACGCGATGCTTCACACGCTCTACCAGCAGTCGTTGAAACACGATGCGGAGTTCTACATCGAATACTTTGCCGTCGACCTGATCATGGAAGACGGGGCGTGCCGGGGCGTCGTCGCCATAGACCTCGCGACGGGACGTTTGCATCGCTTCCGTTCTCACCAGGTCATCCTCGCGACGGGCGGTTACGGACGTTCCTATTTCTCCTGCACCTCGGCGCACACCTGCACTGGCGACGGTAGCGCGATGGTGCTGCGTGCCGGCCTGCCGGTGCAGGACATGGAATTCGTGCAGTTTCACCCGACTGGCATCTATGGGGCGGGCTGCCTGATCACCGAAGGCGTTCGCGGCGAGGGCGGCTACCTGACCAATGCGGACGGCGAGCGCTTCATGGAACGTTACGCGCCGAACGCCAAGGACCTGGCGTCGCGGGACGTCGTCAGCCGTTCGATGACGATCGAGATTCGCGAAGGCCGCGGCGTCGGCGCTGATAAAGACCACATCCACCTGCACCTCGAGCACCTCGGCCCCGAGGTCATTGAAGAGCGGCTGCCCGGCATCGCCGAATCGGCGCGCATTTTTGCGGGCGTGGACGTAACCAGGGAGCCGATTCCGGTCTTGCCGACCGTGCACTACAACATGGGCGGCATCCCGGCCAACTTCAATGGCCAGGTCGTGACGAAAAAAGATGGCGACCCGGAATCCGTCGTGCCCGGCCTGATGGCCGTGGGCGAAGCGGCCTGCGTATCGGTTCATGGCGCAAACCGCCTGGGCTCGAATTCCTTACTCGACCTCGTCGTGTTTGGGCGTGCCGCCGCGCACTTCTGTGCTGCGGAGATGACACCGAGCGCACGCCACAAGCCCTTGGCCGCCGACGCGGGCCAGAACAGCGTCGCGCGCATCGACAAGCTCCGAAATGCCGACGGCAGTCGGTCGACCTCCGAGATCCGCCTGGAGATGCAGAAAGTCATGCAGGGGCACGCGGCCGTATTCCGCACCGGTGAATCGCTGGACGAGGGTGTGGAACTGCTACGCCAGACATTCGGGAGTTTCGAGGATGTACGGGTGGCCGATCGCTCGCTCATCTGGAACACCGATCTGGTCGAAACCATGGAACTCGAAAACCTGTTGCTGAACGCCGCTGCGACGATCGAGTCGGCGGCAAATCGGCTTGAGAGCCGAGGCGCGCACGCGCGCGAGGATTATCCCGAGCGCGATGACGAGAACTGGATGAAACACACGCTTGCCTGGGTCGACGACCAGGGGAAGGTCGACTTCGACTACCGGCCCGTGCACCAGGAGACGCTGACCGATGAGGTCGACTATGTCGAACCAAAAGCACGCGTTTACTAGGACTATCGACTGTGGCTGAATTCAGACTTCCGAAGAACTCGCGACTCACGAAGGGAAGGCATTTTGCCTCGGCCAGCGGCTCGTCCAATGTGAGGCGTTTTGCCGTCTATCGCTACGATCCGGATAGTGGTGAAAATCCGCGCGTCGATACCTACGAAGTCGACATTGACAATTGCGGACCGATGGTTCTCGACGCACTCATCAAGATCAAGAATGAAATCGACCCGACGTTGACGTTTCGAAGGTCGTGTCGCGAAGGAATCTGCGGTTCCTGTGCCATGAACATCGACGGCGGCAATACGCTGGCGTGCACGCGGTCGATCGAAAGCGTCAAGGGCGACGTGAAAATCTACCCGCTGCCGCATTTGCCCGTGGTCAAGGATCTGGTGGGCGATCTCACCAATTTTTACGCCCAGTACGCTTCGATCAAGCCCTGGCTGCAGGCGCGCACGCCGCCACCGCCCGACCAGGAGCGGCTGCAGTCGAAGGACGATCAGGAGCTTATCAACGAACCCGCCGCCTGCATCCTCTGTGCCTGTTGCTCAACGAGTTGCCCGAGTTACTGGTGGAACAGCGATCGCTACCTCGGGCCCGCCGCGTTGCTGGCGGCCTATCGCTGGCTCGTCGACAGCCGCGACGAGGCTACGGGCGAACGTCTCGACGAGCTCGAGGACCCGTTCAGGCTGTATCGCTGTCATACGATCATGAACTGCACGCAGACCTGCCCGAAGAATCTGAACCCGGCCAAGGCCATTGCCGAGACCAAGAAGATGCTGGCGGAAAGGAAGTATTGAGCGAAGAGTCCCGACTGCGCTGGCAGTGCCGACGCGGCATGCGCGAACTCGACGAGCTGCTGTTGCGCTATCTCGAACAACGCTACCCTGGCGCGGACGAGGACGAAAAGGCCGCGTTCCACGAAGTTTTGGCGCTCGCAGATCCCGAACTCAACGGCTATTTGTTGCAGCGCCGTAGTCCCGAGTCGGAACGCATTGCACGTGTCATCGGTCAGATACTCAACCTGCCTCCCGGCTAATCGCTCACTGCGGCTGTTCGTACTGTTGTCAGGTCTTGGTCTCGTGGCTACCGGGGCCGTCCTGATCCTGGCAATGCCGCTGGCATTGCTACCGCGAATCGTTGCCGCCGGATTGTGGTTGATCATCGGCGGCTATGACATCGTGCGGCAAAGGCGCGCCTATCGGCGATATCGCGGCGTCCGGCTGGATTGCGAAGGCCGCCTGGAACTAAGAAATCAGGGCGGCGACTGGCTGCATGCCCGCCTCCTGCCGGGCAGCCTCGTGCTGCGCCACCTGGGCTGGATTCGCATTCGCGACGAGCGCGGCAGCGTTTTCGCAGAGCCCCTGCGTGGCCACTGCCGCGACAGCCCGGAGTGGCGCCGTCTGCAGGTTCTGTGGCGGCACATTGGAGCCCACTCCTGAAGCTGCTAACATACTGTGTCTCAAGAAAAAATAATGAACATATCCGGGCAGGGACGGGGTCTGGCGAGCGTAATCGGAACGGTGTCACAGAACAAAGATGAATAAGGCGGAAATCGCAGAACTTATCGTCGCAGGACCGGTCTATCCCGGTGTCGGTTGGCTGAGCGGATCGTCTGGCGAGTGCGCCTGAATGTCGAATCAGTCGTCCGACAAGAAGCTGGTCAAACGGGTCCAGAAGGGTGACAAGGGCGCGTTCGATCTGCTGGTACTCAAATACCAGCACAAGATCGTCAACCTGGTCATGCGGTATGTACGAGATCCGGAACTGGCACTGGACATCACACAGGAAGCGTTCATCAAGGCTTACAGAGCACTTCCGCGATTCCGGGGTGACAGTGCCTTTTACACCTGGATGTACAGGATCGCAGTGAACACGGCAAAGAACCATCTTGCAGCACAGCGGCGCAGGCCGATGGATGTCGAGCTCGACATGCAGGACCCTGAGCAGTACGACTTGCATGCCAAGCTCAAGGAGACGGACACGCCGGAGGGCGTGACACTTAGTAACGAATTGAAAGAAACGGTTGAACGTGCCATCGCATCATTGCCGGAGGATTTGCGCACAGCGATCATCCTGCGCGAACTGGAAGGCATGAGTTACGAGGAAATCGCTCAAACCATGGAATGCCCGGTGGGTACCGTGAGATCGAGAATTTTCAGGGCACGTGATGCGATCAGCAAGAAAGTCGGATCGCTGACAAGATAGGAAAGGCCGGAAGGCCTGTGCGGGTGAAGTATGAATGACGCAATAAGAATGCAAATTTCTGCGTTTGTCGACGGTGAGCTTCCGGACAACGAGGCTGATCTTCTGTTACGACGGATGGGACAGGATGCCGAACTTCGGCAGAAAGTCGCTGAGTACCTGGCTATCGGCCGTATCATGCGTGGCGAAACCTCGGTGCCGGGCGTGGATCGTGTCCACGAGCGCGTATCGGCCGTGCTCGACGACAAACCGTTCGAAAGTCCCGACGACGTTCAGCCCGAGACTCGCAGGCCCGCGATACGACCCTTGCTCGGTATTGCCGTTGCGGCGAGCGTCGCACTGCTCGCAATTTTCGGTCTTCAGCAAATGACGGTCGACACCGGTGATACGGCGACCACACCTGTAGTCGCGGACGCGGATTCGGCCACGACGTACACGGTGCCGCAACCCGTCAATAATCAACTGCGTGAGTACTACCGCAGCCACGGAGCGATGACGAACGAAAACGGCGCCAATGGTATAAACACGCGCCTCGTTACGCTGCGCCTTGAAGAGGAGGTACTCGAAGGCTCTTCGGTCATCGAAAAGGATGCCGACGAGCAGACCGAAGAACCTGTAACAACGCAGCAGCCCTGATGAAAAGCCCGCGCATACAGTCGCCGGCTTGCCTGCTACTGATTGCCTTGCTGGCGGCTCAGCCTGCTCTGGCGAGCGATAAGGACCCGGCGGTCTGGCTGCAGCGCATGGGTGCCGCCGTGCAGTCCACCAACTATGAAGGCACGGTATTGCGCATTCGGGGCGGCAAGGTAGAGGCGCTGAAAGTTGCCCACACGGTTTCCGATGGGGTGATTCGCGAGAAGGTCGTCGCCCAGGACGGCAATGGGCTTGAAATCATCAGGAACGGCAACGAAGTTCATTGCATCCTTCCGGACCGCAAGACCGTCCTGGTGGAAGAATGGGACGACCAGTCGACCCTGTTCTCGACCTTGCCATCGAGCGATATACGTTTCGGCGCCGAATACGATGTCGGCTATGTCCGCGAAGACCGTGTGGCCGGCCGTAAGACTATGATGATCGCGATTCGGCCGCACGACGATTATCGCTACGGGCATCGCATCTGGCTCGATATCGAGACCGGCTTCCCCCTGCAGACGCAGCTCATCGCCGGTGACGGGACCGCCATCGAGCAGGTCAAGTTTGCCGAGATCACTCTAAACGCCGAAATCCATGCCAGCGCGCTCGCACCGTCGTACGTTACCGACAGTTTTCAGTGGTTCGATCGCCCGACAAGGCACGAGAGCCGCAGTGTCGAGACGAACTGGGTGAGTGACAGCTTGCCGAAGGGCTTTCAGGCAGTTTCCCTGCACGAGGAACAGATGCCCGGCAACGACGAGTTCGTGACTCATATTCTATACAGCGATGGTCTTGCGAACGTGTCGGTGTTCATTGCAGATACGGTGGCAGAAAGTGTCCAGGGGCCATCGCGAGTCGCCGGTTCCAATTCTTTCAGCGTGGTCAGCGACGGCCACAGTATTACTGCCGTCGGTGAAGTGCCGGCCGTGACCGTGGAGCAGATTGCGCGATCAATGCGCCTGCGCTGAAGGCCGCGTCGTCCGGACACGTGCCTGCGGTACACTGACAGAATGGAAAATCCTCGCGGGCGGGTTCTCACCGTCGATATAGACACACCGTCGGCCGTCGTTGAGGTAGCGGCGGCATTCAATTGCGCTCGCTGTGCCGCGGGCAAAGGCTGTGGTGCGGGGCTGTTCGGCGGCGGCCGGCAGAGGCGCCACATTGAAGCTCATATCACTGCGGGAATCGATGTGCGCGAGGGGGATGAAGTAAGTATCGAACTTGCACCGCGGCATTTGCTCAACGCGGCCCTGATTGTCTATGGCATACCGCTCGGGGGGGCACTTTTGGGGGCCGTCGTCGCCTATTCGCTGGGTCTTGGTGACCTGTACGCGGCGATTGCCGGATTGGCCGGCATAGGAGCGGGGATAGCGATCGCACACCGTCGCGCCGCGCGTGACCAGTGCCAGTTCACGCCCACAATCGTTGCAAGACTGGGTCATGCCCGTTATTGACGTTTATAGCCGCCGGGGTTGTCACCTGTGCGAGGTATTGATCGAGGAACTCACGCCCCTGGTGCGAGGCGTCGCGCGTATCGAGGTGCATGACGTCGACTCACGCGAGGAGTGGCGCAAACAATATAGCGATCGCGTGCCCGTCATCGAAATAGCCGGAGATCCCGTCTGCCACTTTCGACTGGATCGGGAAGCCCTGTTGTCTCGACTGCGGCAGCTGCAGGCCGAAGCGCGCGAATGATGCGTGAATCCAGGCCCGAAATCGGTATACTTCGCGGCTGCATTCGGCGCGCAGGCCATTGCCTGACACCTCTCAAATGAAGCATATCCGCAATTTCTCCATTATTGCCCATATCGATCACGGCAAATCGACGCTGGCGGACCGGTTTATCCAGGTCTGCGGCGGGCTTGCAGATCGGGAGATGGCGGAGCAGGTGCTCGACTCCATGGACCTCGAGCGTGAACGCGGCATAACGATCAAGGCACAAAGCGTCTCGCTCGACTATACGGCGGACGATGGCCAGCACTATCAGCTCAACTTCATTGACACACCCGGCCACGTCGACTTTTCCTACGAGGTATCGCGCTCGCTCGCGGCCTGCGAAGGGGCATTGCTCGTCGTCGATGCGGCGCAGGGGGTCGAGGCACAGAGCGTTGCCAATTGCATTACGGCGATCGACCAGGGCCTCGAGGTCTTGCCGGTGCTCAACAAGGTCGACCTGCCGGCCGCAGAACCCGAGAAGGTTGTCGCGGAGATCGAAGATATCATCGGCATAGATGCCCAGGACGCGATCCGCGTCAGTGCCAAGACCGGCCTCGGCGTGCCGGAACTCATGAACCAGATCATCGCGACGATTCCGGCTCCAGAGGGTGATCCGGAAGGTCCCCTGCAGGCCCTGATCATAGATTCCTGGTTCGACAATTATGTGGGTGTCGTGTCACTGGTGCGGGTGATGAACGGGAGCCTGCCAAAAGGCAGCAAAGTTACGGTGATGTCGACAGGCACCTCGCACCAGGCCGACAGGGTCGGCGTATTCACGCCCAAGATGGTCGATCGCAGCGAACTCCGGACCGGCGAGGTTGGTTTCTTCATTGCGGGAATCAAGGATATTTACGGCGCTCCGGTCGGTGATACGCTGACCGCGACGCACAATCCCTGCGCCGAACCGCTGCCGGGTTTCAAGCAGGTGCAGCCGCGTGTGTTTGCCGGGCTTTTTCCGCTCAGTTCGGATGACTACGAGGGTTTCCGCGAGGCGCTGCAGAAACTGCGCCTGAACGATGCTGCCTTGCATTTCGAGCCCGAGACGTCGGCGGCGCTCGGCTTTGGCTTCCGCTGTGGATTTCTCGGCATGCTGCACATGGAGATCGTGCAGGAACGGCTCGAGCGGGAGTACAACCTTGAGCTCATTACAACGGCGCCCACCGTCGTGTTCGAAGTCGAGGACACGTCGGGCAACGTATTGCTCGTCGACAATCCGTCAAAGCTGCCGCCCGCAAACGAAATCTCGGAGCTCAGGGAGCCGATCATATCGGCAAACATCCTGGTGCCCGATCAATACTTGGGCGCCGTCATCAAGCTCTGCATCGAGAAACGCGGTGTGCAAAAAAACATGCGTTACCTCGGCGGCCAGGTCTCCCTCGAATACGAGATACCGCTCGCCGAGGTCGTGCTCGATTTTTTCGATCGCCTGAAGTCTGTCAGTCGTGGTTTCGCGTCCTTTGACTACCATTTCGAGCGTTTCGAGCACGCGGAGCTTGTGCGCCTCGACATATTGATCAACAAGGACAAAGTCGATGCGCTATCAATTATCGTGCATCGGGAAAACGTGAAACATCGCGGTCGTGAACTGGTTGAAAAAATGCGCGAACTGATCCCGAGGCAGATGTTCGACGTTGCCATACAGGCGGCGATCGGGAGCCAGATCATTGCGCGCAGCAATGTGAAGGCGCTGCGCAAAAATGTGACGGCCAAGTGTTATGGTGGCGATGTTTCAAGAAAGCGCAAACTGCTGGAAAAACAAAAGGCAGGCAAGAAACGCATGAAACAGCTGGGATCGGTTGAAATACCACAGGAAGCGTTCCTGGCTGTCTTGCGTGTTGAAAAGTGAGTAGCTCAATTGATTATTAATCTCGCATTGATATTGACCGTGCTGACGCTGTTCAGCGGTGTAATTGTCGCGATCGACAGGATGGTCTGGAAAACTACCGAGGACGATAGTCGCGACGCGCAGCCCGGCGCGCTCCGGACGCTGGTCGAGTATTCGCGATCCTTCTTTCCGGTGCTGTTGTTCGTGCTCGTTATTCGTTCTTTCATTTTCGAGCCCTTTCGCATCCCGTCCGGTTCAATGATGCCGACGCTGCTCAAAGGCGATTTTATCTTCGTCAAGAAGTTCTCCTACGGACTCCGACTTCCGGTCACTGAGTCCAAAATGATAGAAACAGGAGAACCAGAACGCGGCGACGTCATCGTATTTCGCTTGCCGACGGATCCGAGCGTCAATTACATCAAGCGTGTGATCGGGCTGCCTGGTGACGAAATCGTCTATGAGCGGCAGCGGCTGACAATCAATGGCAAGACCATGGATCTCAGACAGGCCGCCGACGCGTCATTTTCGGCGCCGGTCTTTGTTGAGGATCTCGATGGCCGCCTGCATGACATTCTCGTGACCAACCCGCAGTTTTCAACGCGAGACGGTACCTATCGTGTGCCCGAGGGTCATTACTTCGTCATGGGCGACAACCGCGACCGCAGCCGCGACAGCCGCTTCATTGGCTCTATTCATGAGAAATACCTCGTTGGCGAGGCGTCCCGAATCTGGATGCATTTCGTGCCGTGGAACATGCCTGATTGGGGTCGCATAGGCCGGAAAATCCAATAATGTGGTGCCAGTCACTGATTTGGCCGGTAAAATCACGCTACTCTGGACCGGATTGAACGGAGATGTTGTCATGAACCCCACAGCCTTGAATAAACAGCCGATTTTGCGTAGGCAGGCCGGTATGACGACGCTCGGGCTGCTCATCCTGGTCGTGTTTGTGGGCATGTTCGCGTTTGCGGCGATCCGGCTCGCACCGATCTACCTCAATTACATGAAGGTTGTTGGCGTGGTAAACGGCGTGGTTGAGGAGTTCGATGCCACGGGCGCGAGTCGCGCCCAAATTATGAGCTCGATTTCGCGTCGCTTCGATATCGAAAGCGTCTCGGAGGTCCGTGCGAAGGACGTCAGGGTCAAGAGTGTCGGCAATGGCTTTGAAGTTGTCGCGGCTTACTCCCACAAGACCCCGTTCGTGGCGAATATTTCATTCGTTGTCGATTTCGACAAACGAGTTGTGGTGCGCCGATAAACGCACTGGCGGCCGGCTCAGCGGCCGCGCATAAGAGCGAAGACATTGGAAAAGGCCGAGCGCTGGCTCTACAAGACGCTGAAGTACCGTTTTGGCGATGCAGGCCTGTTGCGGCAGGCCCTGACGCACAGGAGCGCGGCGGGCATCAATAACGAACGCCTCGAATTTCTTGGTGACGCCGTGCTCGACTTCGTCATTTCCGAGGCGATTTTCACTGCCCGCCCCGAAGCGTCGGAGGGTGACCTGAGCAAACTGCGGTCGTCACTCGTCAAGGACACGACTCTCGCAGCAATCGCACAGGAACTTGGGCTTGGCGAACACCTGTTGCTGGGCAGTGGTGAAAAAAAGACCGGCGGGCATCGCCGTGAGTCAATTCTGGCGGACGCGCTGGAAGCGATATTCGGTGCCGCATTTCTCGACAGTGGTTTCGATGCGGCGCGCGACATCATAGAGCGCGTTTTCGCCTCGCGCCTCCAGATAATGCCTGATGTCGACGATCTCAGGGACCCGAAAACACGCTTGCAGGAATGGCTGCAGGGCCTCAAGAAAGACTTGCCCGTCTACGAGTTGGTAGCCGTGACAGGAAAGGCACATATGCAGGAGTTCGAAGTGAGTTGCAGTGTGCAGGATGTTGCGAGCGTGACGCATGGCAAGTCGACCACGAGACGCAAGGCAGAACAAAAAGCGGCGGCTGACATGCTATCCCTTTTAATCGAGGAACCGTTATGAGTGAGCATCGCGCGGGTCTCGTTGCGGTCATCGGCCGTCCCAATGTCGGCAAATCGACGCTTATCAACGCCGTTATGGGGCGCAAGGTCAGCATCGTTACCGCCAAACCTCAGACAACTCGCCACCGGATTCTCGCCGTTCTGTCGCTGGCTGACGCTCAGATCATATTCGTCGACACGCCGGGACTGCATCGCAAAGCGGGCAAGGCCATGAACCGGCTTATGAATCGCGCGGCTGCGAACGCACTGGCCGACGCGGACCTCGTGCTGTTCGTGAGCGATGCGACGCGCTGGACCAGCGAAGATGACGATGTACTAAAACGTCTCAAGTCCTGCCGTGCGCCTGTAGTTGCATTGCTCAACAAGGTAGACCGGGTGCATCCCAAGGAAAAGCTCCTGGACTCACTTGGGCTGATGTCTGCCCGGCACGACTTCGAAGAGATTTTGCCAATCTCCGCACAGAAAGGAGACAATCTCGACGAACTGCTGGCACTCATACCGAAGTTTCTTCCCGAGTCACCGCCTCTGTTTCCCGAGGACATGCATACGGACCGCAGCGATGAATTTCATGCGGCGGAAGTAATTCGCGAAAAGCTGACGTTGCTGCTGCACCAGGAACTGCCGTACGGGTTGACTGTGCAGGTCGAGCGTTTTGTCCAGGAAGAAAACGGCATAACGATCAACGCCGTTGTCTGGGTCGAGCGCGACAGCCAAAAAGGCATCGTTGTCGGCAAGAACGGCAACGTACTCAAGAAAGTCGGGCGCTCCGCGCGCCTGGAGCTTGCAGAGTCCCTGCAGCAAGCCGTGCACCTGGAACTCTGGGTCAAGGTCAAGAGCAACTGGGCCGACAGTGAGAAAGACCTGTTGAGCCTCGGCTACGAAGCGCCGTAGTCCTTATGTCGGCGCCACGGCGAGTACAGCAACAGCCCGCGTTTATCCTGCACCACCGGCCGTTTCGGGACTCGAGCCAGATTCTCGACATCCTCACGCGCGACCATGGCAAGATCGCGCTCGTCGCGCGCGGCAGTCGCGGCGCAAAGTCACGTCTCCGCGGCGTAATCAGGCCGTTCCTGCCATTGCGCGTATCGTGGGTCGCGCGCTCTGATCTCGGCACGCTCACGGGTGCGGAGGCCGCCGGCTTGCCGGCTGGCTTGCGCGGTGACGCCATGTTGTCGGCGTATTACGTCAACGAGCTACTGATCAACTTTCTGCATCGCCATGATCCGCAAGCCGAGATATTCGACTTGTATGCGGATACGCTCAAGGCGCTCTGCGTATGCGAGGCGGTGGCGAGCGTGTTGCGAAGTTTCGAAATCGAGTTGCTGGGCTTGCTCGGCTACGCGCTGAGTATCGAACACGAATCGGGCACGCACGAGGTTCTCGACCCGGCCGGCAATTACGAGTACCGCATGGATCAGGGTGCGGTTGCCGTATCGCGGTCGAGCGGACCCATGGTATTTTCAGGTTCATTGTTGTCGGCAATACAGTCGCAGAAATTCGAGAGTCCTGAAGTACTGCGTGCCGCGGGCCGACTATTGCGAGAAGTCATCTCGCATCACCTGGGCGGCAAGGAACTCAAGAGCCGCAAGGTGCTGCTCGAGTTGCATCGCGGTAGAATCGCGCAACCTGTTGAACGGAAGCAAAGCAGTGAATGACTCCAGGCCCATATTTCTCGGCGTGAATATCGACCACGTGGCGACGCTGCGGCAGGCACGCGGGACGAGCTACCCGCGGCCGGCTGAGGCCGCGCACCAGGCCGAACGTGCGGGCGCAGACAGCATCACCGTGCATTTGCGCGAAGACCGTCGGCATATCCAGGACGCCGATCTCGATGCGATTAAGGAAGTCATGCGCACGCACATGAATCTCGAGATGGCTGTTACGGATGAGATGCTGGCCATCGCTGCGCGGGTCAGGCCCAGCGACTGTTGCCTGGTGCCCGAGAAGCGCGCCGAGTTGACGACCGAGGGCGGTCTCGACGTCGCCGGACAGCGCGACACGATCCGTGACGCCTGCCGACGCCTGGCGGACAGTGGCATTCGCGTGTCGCTGTTTATCGATCCTGACAGGGAACAGCTCGATGCAGCCGTGGATGTCGGCGCTCCCGTCGTCGAGTTGCATACAGGGAGTTACGCAAACGCCGAGGGCGACGAGCAGCAGGCCGAACTGGCGCGCATCGAGGAAGCGTCGAGCTACGGGCATAGCCGCGGACTCGTGATCAATGCCGGGCATGGCTTGCATTACCAGAACGTGCAGGCCATCGCACGCATTGATGAGATCGTAGAACTCAACATCGGCCATTCGATCATCGCGCGCGCCGTTTTCGACGGAATCGGCCTGGCGGTTTCGGAGATGAAACGTCTGATGGTCGAAGCGCGCGGCGGGGCATGACGCCGTGATATTTGGCGTCGGTACCGACATTGTGGAGTATGCGCGAGTCCAGGCAACTTATGATCGTTTCGGCGAGCACTTTGTGCGCCGCATCCTGATGGCGGAAGAGATCGAGTTGTTTCGTCGCAGCAAGCAGCCCGTCAGGTTTCTTGCCATGCGCTTCGCCGGCAAGGAAGCGACTGTAAAAGCCATGGGCACGGGGTTCAGGCACGGCATGTGGCTACGTGATGTTGGCATACTGAACAACGACTGGGGTCGTCCGGTTATTATCTGGTCTGAGCGCGGCAAGCGGGTCTGTGAGCAACTGGGTATCGGCAGCGGCCACGTCAGCCTTACCGATGATGCGGGCCTCGTACTCGCATTTGCCGTCGTCGAAGCGGCGGCCGCAAGTTCATGATCCTTCCGCGTCGCAAGAGGTAGCCTGGCGCCATGCATTGTTTTTCCTTCGATATTGAAACCGTGCCCGACATCGAGTTTGGCCGGCGCCTGCTGGACCTCGATGGTCTGTCTGACGAAGACGTGGCTACAGCCATGACATTCAAGCGCCTGCAGGCCGCGGGCACCGACTTCCTGCCTTTGCACCAGCATCGCATCGTCGCGATCTCCGTGACGTTTCGGACGGCCGATAGTTTCAGGGTCTGGAGTCTCGGCGACGAAGACTCGGATGAGTCCGAAATCGTGCAGCGGTTCTTTGATGGCATCGCACGATACACGCCGGATCTCGTCTCCTGGAACGGCGGCGGTTTTGACCTGCCCGTCCTGCACTACCGCGCCCTGAAACACGGCGTTAAGGCGCCGCGCTATTGGGAGATGGGCGACGGTGATCGCGACTTCAAGTGGAACAATTACCTGAGCCGGTTTCACTGGCGGCATATTGACCTTATGGATGTGCTCGCCGGCTTCCAGCCGCGCGGCAGGGCAAGCCTCGACGATATCGCCGTGATGCTCGGCTTTCCCGGAAAACTCGGCATGAGCGGCGCCAAGGTGTGGGACAAGTTCCGGGAGGGCGGCATCGGTGAGATCCGCGACTATTGCGAAACCGATGTACTGAATACCTGGCTCGTGTACCTGCGTTTCGAGTTCATGCGCGGCAATCTCGACGAAAAGGAACTGCAGAGGGAGTACGCGTTGGTGCGCTCGACACTCACGAAGATGGATCAGCAGCATCTCAACGAATTCCTCGCGGCGTGGCCGGAATAGTATCGTGGCCAGGCGTCGGCGCGAACCCGAAACGGCGGTCATCGACTCCGTTACGCACGATGGGCGCGGCATAGCGTCTTCCGCTGGCAAGAAAGCGTTTGTAGCCGGGGCACTCGCTGGCGAGACCGTGCAGTTCATACGGCGAAAGTCGCGCCGCAATTTCGACGAAGCGGAACTGCTCGAGGTCATCGAAGCGTCACCGGACCGTATCGCGGCTCGTTGTGAAGCGTTCGGCCGCTGCGGCGGTTGCGCCCTGCAACATGTGACGCCGGAACGGCAGCGCGCGATCAAGGAGCAGACGCTGCGTGATAACCTGGAGCGCATCGGCCGCGTCGAGCCGCAGACCTGGCTGCCCGCGATGACCGGACCGGAGTGGCACTATCGGCGCCGGGCACGACTTGCCGTGAAGGATGTGCCCGCCAAGGGTCGAACGCTCGTCGGTTTTCGTGAGCGTCATGCACCATTCATTACCGACATGCACCGCTGCGAGGTCCTCGCACATCCCGTTGACGGCATGATCGACCCGCTGAGCGAGCTGATCGGCGGTCTCTCGATACGCGCAAGATTGCCTCAGATCGAGGTGGCCATCGCGGATAACGCCATTGCGCTCGTCTTCAGGGTGCTCGACCCACCGAGTGACGCCGACAAGGATGCGCTCGCAGCATTCGGCAAAGCTCATGATCTACGCATTTACCTGCAGCCTGGCGGACTGGACTCGATCGCCTTGCTGTACCCCGACGCAGCTGGAGAGGCACTCTGCTATACGCTGCCCGAGTTCGATATTCGCGTCGAGTTCGAACCGGTCGATTTCGTGCAGGTCAACGCTGAAATCAACGAGCGCATGGTGCATTTCGCCGTCGAGCAGCTGCAACCCGATTCGGCCGACCGGGTTCTGGATTTGTATTGCGGTATCGGCAATTTTTCGCTGCCGCTTGCGCACAAGGCGGGTACGGTGCTGGGGATCGAGGGGGAGGCCAGCCTGGTTGCCCGGGCTGCCGCCAACGCGGCGGGCAACGGGCTGGACAACGTCGACTTTCGTGTCGCGGACCTCGGCAAGGTCGACGGCAGCGAAGACTGGATCAAGGCCGGCTGGGATCGATTGCTGCTGGATCCGGCCCGCAGTGGCGCGGCCGAGGTCGTGACCCGAATGCACCTCATCGCGCCCGAACGCATCGTGTACGTCTCCTGTCATCCGGGCACACTGGCCCGAGATGCCGGAACGCTCGTCAATGAACAAGGGTATCGGCTGGAATCGGCGGGGATCATCGATATGTTCCCGCACACAGCCCATGTAGAATCTATCGCGATATTCACGAAATCGCGATAGCGATAACGAGGCACGGCGGATGTCACTGGGACCCGTGATGCTGGACATCGATGGACTCGCTCTGAGTCCTGCCGACCGCGATCTCCTGAGGGAGCCCGCCGTCGGCGGCGTGATCCTTTTTACCCGTAACTATGAATCGGCTGAGCAGGTCGCGGACCTCGTGGCCGAAATTAGGGCGCTGCGCAGTCCGCCGCTCCTGATCGCAGTCGACCACGAAGGCGGCCGCGTGCAGCGCTTCCGGGAAGGCTTCACCGCGATTCCTCCCATGCGACGCATAGGGCGAGAGTACGATCGGGACGCCGACGCGGGCCTTGAGGCCGCCTCGGCCGCGGGCTGGATGATCGGCTCGGAACTAAGGGCCATCGGCATCGACCTCAGCTTTGCGCCCTGCCTGGATCTGGACTGGGGTGTCAGCGAAATTATTGGCAACCGCGCATTCCACAGCAAGCCCGAGATTGTTACGGAACTCGCCAGCGCGTTCTGTCGAGGCCTGCGCCGCGCCGGCATGGCAGCGGTGGGCAAGCATTTCCCGGGCCACGGCGCCGTGCTGTTGGATTCGCATCTCAAGCTGCCTGTTGACCGACGTGAGTACGGGCTCGTTCTCGACGACATGCGGCCTTATGAGCGCCTGATTGGCAGCAGTCATCTCGCCGGTGTCATGCTTGCGCACATCGTTTACGAACAAATGGACGCGATGCCCGCTGGATTCTCAGAATACTGGATACAACGTGAACTGCGTTCCCGCCTGGGATTCGGCGGTGCGGTATTCTGTGACGACCTGAGCATGAAGGCGACGCGCGACTACGGATCGATGGCGAAGAGGGCGCGGCTGGCGCTCGACGCCGGCTGCGACATGATCCTGGTCTGCAACGATCGTGACGCCGCCCATCATGCCGTGGATGCGTTGAACGATTATTCGAATCCGCTGTCGCTGGTGCGCCTCGCGCGCTTGCATGGTACCGGCCATCCGCTGCGCGAGACCTTGCTGGCCAGCGAAGAGTGGCAGTCGATCAATGAGAAGTTCGCGCACTGGAGTGACAGGCCCGAGTTGCATCTCGATGCCTGAACGAGGAATGCAATGACAGCATCAATCGCTCTGATTATTGGCAGTGGCTTCGAATCGCTTACCGGCGACGAGCCCGGCCGGGTTGTGGAGACTCGATTCGGCGATCCTTCCGCGCCGGTTCATGATTTGACGCTCGAAGGCTGTCCGCTGATGTCGATTGCACGTCACGGCGACAATCACACGATTCCACCGCATGCCATCAACTATCGCGCCAATCTCGTCGCGTTACACGAGCTGGGCGCAAAATCAGTCTTGGCTCTCAACACTGTCGGGGTCGTTTCCGACGTGAGGGATTCGGGACAACTGGCTGTTCCGGACCAGATCATCGACCGCACCTGGGGTCGTGCGCACACGATTTTCGACGGCTCGGACGGTGTTGTGGAGCACATCGAGTTTACCGAGCCGTTTGCGAACACCCTGCGCAATCAGCTTCTGGAAGCCGCGGCCGCTGCGAATATCGACTGTTATGATGGCGGCGTGTATGCGGCGACCCAGGGACCGCGGCTGGAGAGCGCCGCCGAGGTCGATTGCCTCGAACGCGACGGGGCCGACTATATCGGAATGACGGGGATGCCCGAGGCCGCGATCGCACGCGAGCTCGGGCTCGACTACGCGTGTATCGCGATGGTCGTCAATCGTGCAGCGGGGCGCGGCGACAAGCCCATACACGACGACGTCGAGGCGAGCACGCTTGCGGCAAGAACCGCGACCATGGCACTGCTCAGGGCATTTTTCATGGCGCGCGGCATGGAATCATCATGAGCAAAATCGACCGGCAAGTCCTCGAACAGGTAATTGGGGCCACGATAGAGCCCCTGGTACTGGTGCGCATCGACCAACCTGACTGGCCCGTCGTGCTGGCGAATCCGGCGTTCGAAACTATCGGTGGTGGCGAAGTCCTGAGCAAACCGTTCGCAGACGTCATCGAGGACCTGGCGGGCCGCGAACTGGCGCTTGAAGTCAGCGAATCGGTACGTTCCCAGCAGGAAACGAGCTTTCCGGTCGAATCGAACAGCCGCGAATACCTGCTGGTTCTGAAGCCAGTGTTGGCCTCCGATGAAGACAGCGCACGCTATTACGCAGCTTACTGGCGTGCTGGTGCAGGTAGTGGCACGGCGGAAAGCGCCGAGGTCCACCATGCCTTGTTAAAGGCGAAGCGGCGCATTCGCGACCTGTCGCGAGACGACCCGGTAACAGGTCTTTTGAACGGCCGAGCGTTTCACGATGTTTTCGAGCATGACTGGGCCGTTGCCGCCCGTGAGAAGAGCCGGTTGTCGCTCGTCACGTTTACACTCGACGATTTTGATGCGTATGTCGAGGTATTCGGGCAGCATGCGGCGGACTCGTGCCTCAGACAGGTAGGCAGGGCCATTCGTCGTTGCCTGCGTCGTGCAAGTGACGTAGTTGCCCGACCGGACGGCGCCCGCTTTGTCGTCCTGTCACACGCATCGGACGAGGAGGGCGTGAGCGAGTTCGCGGCGCGCATCTCCACGGCCGTCAGGGAACTGGGTTTGCATCACCCACGTTCGACATCGGCAAAATTCGTGACAGTATCTTCTGATGTGGTCGTTGCCGATGCGTCCAGCGAAAAACGCAGTGCCGAAGACTTTCTGGACGATCTATTCGACGGGATAGCCGAGTAATTCACCGGCCTCATTCACTCCGGTTTCTTCAGCGCCATCCTCGGCTTCTTCGACGCGGGAGACTCGCGCCAGCACACCGAACCTGGGGTGATCGAAGTAACGCAGTTCGCCGCTGCGGAATATTCGGTCTTCCTCGATGCGGAAACGTACCGGAGCCGGCTGCCGCCTGATTTCGTTGAGTGTGCGGTAGTCGCCATAGCTGGTCATCGGATCATCGGGCACGGAGTTCTCCAGGCCTGGCTTGTCCATCTGCAGGTCGACGACCAGGTGCAGGAAGCGACTCAGGTACAACGTCAGTTCGCCGTGCAGCCCCTCAGGCGGTTGCGCGAATCGCGACAGCATGACGGGCTCTTTGTCGTGTTCGGGCCAGGTAGACTGGGACCAGCCGAAGTGCATGATCGGCTCGTAGACCTCGAGCCGCTCCAGCCGGCCCAGGATATCGCCCATCGTGTACTCGTCTTCCTCGAGTTTCCGGATGTCGCTCACAAATCGGAGTGTGTCCGTTTCGGCCAGCGTCGGATCGGCTGCCGCCGGCACCTCTATCACAGGGGGCACCGCTCCCCTGAGCTCAATTTCCTCTATCGTCACTTCCTCGGGAATGAATACCTCGCTGCCCGTGCCGACCTCCTGGGCGTACCGGAAGATGATGACCTCGACGGCGTAACGCCTTATCTCCGGCTCATCCTCGACTTCCGGCTCCTGGGCGTGCGCTATCGAAAATGTCAGCAATAGCAACAACAGTTTGTGGCAATTCAGCATCAGGCGTTCCGTTTCGTGTCCTGGTTCTTGACGGCCAGACCCGCGAGCAGGTTTTCGATCGTCTTGAATCGCTTCTCGACGTCCGACAAGTCATCACGTATCTGCAGGCGATGCGAACCCTGCAAGCGGTATCTGCGACTGTCATTTTGCACTAATTGCACCAGCGCGACAGGGTCAATATGGCTTTCCGCGCCGAACACGAGATAGCCGCCGCCATCGGCAGCATCGATCTTCTCTATGCCCAGCGCCGTGGCCGATTTCTTGATGGCCGCGATGCGCATAAGATTCTTCGCACCGTCGGGCAGCAATCCGAAGCGGTCGATCAGTTCTACCTGCAGCTCACGCAGTTCCTCGGCCGACTCGGCCGCGGATATTCGCTTGTAGAGAATCAGGCGCAGGTGGACATCAGGGACGTAGTCATCGGGCAGCAGCGCCGCAATGTGCAGGTTGATATCCACGCCAGCGTGCAGCGGCGCTTCGAGATCGGGCTCGTTGCCAGCTCGCAACGATTCGACAGCGCGCCCCAGGAGTTCGGTATACAAAGAGAAACCGATCTCCTGGATTTGACCACTCTGGGTATCGCCCAGTAATTCTCCGGCACCGCGAATTTCCAGGTCGTGCGTCGCGAGCGTGAAGCCCGCTCCCAGGTCTTCGAGCGAATCGATGGCCTCAAGGCGCTTGATGGCATCGGCCGTCATGACGGCTTTGGGAGGTGCGAGCAGATAGGCATAAGCCCGATGGTGCGAGCGGCCAACGCGCCCTCGCAACTGGTGTAACTGGGCGAGGCCAAAGCGATCGGCGCGATTGATGATTATCGTGTTCGCCGTTGGCACATCGAGTCCGCTTTCCACGATTGTCGTGCAAAGCAGCACGTTGAATCGTCGGTGGTAAAAATCGAGCATCACTTGCTCGAGTTCGCGTTCCGGCATCTGGCCATGTCCGATACGAATGCTCGCTTCAGGCACCAGCGTTTCCAGCTTCTGTTCGATGCGAGCTATGTCTTCAACGCGATTATGGATGAAGTAAACCTGGCCGCCACGCTTGATCTCGCGCAGGCAGGCCTCGCGAATGATGACGTCATTCCATTCGGCAACGAATGTCTTGACGGCGAGTCGTTCCGCTGGCGGTGTGGTGATGAGCGACATGTCCCTGAGGCCGCCGAGCGTCATGTTCAGCGTGCGCGGAATCGGCGTCGCCGTCAGTGTCAGTATGTCGACTTCGCTGCGCAGCGATTTGATGGCTTCCTTGTGACGTACGCCGAAACGATGTTCCTCGTCCACGATGACGAGGCCGACGTCGTGGAAGTCCTTCGTGTGCTGCAATAGTCGATGTGTTCCAATGACGACATCGACATTGCCCGAGCGCAGTCCGGCAACGATGTCCTTCACCTGCTTCGCGGTCTGAAACCGCGACAGCACCTCGACGCGTATCGGCCAGTCGGCGAACCGGTCCCTGAAGGTTTGTCCGTGTTGCTGCGCCAGGAGCGTCGTTGGCACCAGCACGGCGACCTGTTTGCCGCCGTGGATCGCGGCGAACGTCGCGCGTAGCGCGACCTCGGTCTTGCCGAAACCCACATCACCACAGACCACGCGGTCCATGGGCTGGTTGGAGCCGAGATCCTCGAGCACGTCGCCTATCGTGTATGCCTGGTCCTCGGTGAGCTCGAAGGGAAAACCCGACTCGAATGCGCGGTAGTCATCCTGCGGCCAGTGAAAACTATGACCTGGACGCGCGGCACGGCGGGCATAGACGTCGAGCAGTTCGGCGGCGACGTCACGAATTTTTTCGATGGCGCGCCGTTTCGCCCTGGCCCACTGGTCGCTGCCGAGGCGGTGCAACGGTGCATTCTCGGGAGACGCCCCCGTGTAACGCGATATCAGGTCGAGGGCGTGAACGGGCACATACAGCTTGTCGCCGTCGGCGTACTCGAGATGCAGGAACTCAGCCTCGATGCCGCCGGTTTCCAGCGTCGCCAGCCCGAGATAACGGCCGATACCGTATTCCTCGTGCACGACGGGAGAGCCCGGCTCGAGGTCGTTGAGCTGGCGAATGATCGTTTCCGGATCGCGATCGCTTTTGCGCTTTCGCCGTGGCGCCTTGCTGCGCTCGCCGTAGAGTTGCTGTTCGCTGATGATCGCGGTTCCGGCGCCGGGCAGCAGCATGCCGGAATCCAGTGGTGCGACGGCAATCCCGATGCGCTGTGCGAGCCCCGCGAATTCCTGCCAGTCATCGACCCGCCCCTGGTCGAGGCCGCGTCCGGAGAGGAGATCGAAAAGTTGTTCGCGCAGTCCCGGCGATTCGGTGGTGAACAGGACGCGCCCATCGAACGATGCCAGGAACTGCATGAGCGCCGCCGCGGCATCTTCGTAGCGCGCCTCGATTTTCAAGGCTGGCGGCAGACGTGTGTCGAAGTTGAAATGCGTGTCGGCTTCCGCCAGCGATTGTGCAGTGTATTGAATGTGAGCGAACTTCCTGAGCCGTACGGGTATTTCTTGCGGTTCGACGAAGGTCTCCGCCACATCGAGGATTGGTCGCTCGGGGTCGAGGCGGCACAGCTCGTAGCGCTCCTCCGCCTCACTCCAGAATTGCTGCAGCCTGGATTCGAGGTCGACTGGCGAGAGCAGAACACAGTCAGGCGGCAGGTAATCCGACAAGCTCGCGGTCGTTTCGAAGAACAACGGCAGGTAGTACTCGATACCGCCATGAGCGATGCCGTCAGATACGTCCCGATAGACACGCGATTTGCCGGGCTGGCCTTCGAATCGCTCGCGGTAGCGATCCCGGAACGAGTGTACGGCGTCCGCGTCGAGCGGCACCTCGCGCGCCGGCAACACGTCGATGTTGTCCAGAGGGTCGCCGGAAAGCTGCGTCTCCGGAGAAAAGAAACGCAATGATTCGATTTCGTCGTCGAAGAAGTCGATGCGCACGGGGGCATCCGCACCCATCGGGAAAACGTCGATGAGGGAACCACGCACGGCGAACTCACCGTGTTCCGAGACCTGCGGCACGCGCAGATAGCCAGCCGCTGCCAGCGCATCGGTGAATTCCTGTCTGGGCAGGGTCTGACCGCTGCTCAAAGTGAGTGAGCGGGCCGCGACGTAGTCCAGGGGAGGCACACGTTGCTGCAACGCGTTTACAGCCGCAATGATGACCCCGTTACTCACCGTCGGCAGCGCCGACAATACTCTGAGCCGCTGCGAGATAATGTCCTGGTGTGGAGAAAAGCTGTCCCACGGTAGCGTTTCCCATTCGACGAAGTGCAGCACGGGTACATCGGGGCCCGCGAAAAAGGCGATCTCGGCCTCCAACTGGTCAGCGTGTCGGGAGTCCTCGGCGAGTACTACGACAGGGCGGTCGACCCTGTCCGCGAGTTCGGCCGCCAGCAGTGCGACACTGGCGCCGATCAGGCGTCCCCACTGCACAACTTCACCGGGGGCCGGCGGCGCGGGTGCGTCGGATATGAGTAGCGATTCGTTCAACGGGTCAAATGCGTTGCGGATTCGTGGGGACGCGATTATTGCACAACGCGGGCCCGGCGCGGGGCGCTGTTTGGACACAAAAAAGCCCGGGTCGAAGACGCCCCGGGCTATTGGAAAAACTGCGTGTTGCTGCTAGCGCTTGACGACCGCGTGAATCACCTTGTCGTACTCGAAAAAGACGACGAAATCCTGGTACTCCCAACGCGTGATCGGAGGATCGCCAACCGGAGCCTTGACCGCGACAGGGCTGCCGTATTTTGACTCGACGCTGGCTTGCGTCATGCCGCGAGTCGGGCGTGTGTCGCTGGAGCCGGCCGCCGCGCCGCTCATGTTGAGAGTGTCGGCATTTGCAGTGCCAATCGCCGCAATGGCGAGGGCAATCAGCGAAATAGTGCGCAACTTGGACATGTGCTAATCCTCCGAAAATCGGTCTCCAGACTATAGCATTGCCCGGTGGCATTCCATATGCGAACTGTGTCACAAACTCCGGGCGGCGAAATGTGCCTGTTCGGGCGCGATCGTGCCTTTTGGGGCGCATGAATGTGGTTTAATGCGAGCCGATGATCAACCCCGTCGAATTGTTTGTCGGACTGCGCTACCTCAGAGCCAAGCGGCGCACCCGATTCGTGTCATTTATCACGCTGATATCTCTGGTCGGCATAGCCCTCGGCGTGGCGGCACTCATCGTCATCCTGTCTGTCATGAACGGTTTCGAGGGTGAGCTCAGGAACCGGCTGCTGAGCATGTCGGCCCATGGCACCGTTACGGCCAGCGACGGCGTGACCGAGGACTGGCAGCAAGTCGTCGCCGAAGTCAGTGCACAGCCGGGCATCGCGGCCGCAGCGCCAATCGTGCAGATGGAGGGCATGATCCAGGCGAGCGGCGAACTTTTCGCAGTGCTCGTGCACGGAGTTGACCCCTACTACGAGGAGCCGTTGTCGGGTGCCATGATCAACATGGTCGAGGGAAGTCTCGGCGTGCTCGAGGCCGGTGGTCGAGGCATCGTCCTCGGACGGATCCTGGCTTTTGACCTGGGTGCGAGGATCGGCGACGGTGTGTTGCTGCTGATACCTCGACCCGTTGGCGATGGCACGCTCGAACCCGTGCTCGAACGATTCGTGCTGCGCGGCGTGTTCGAGGCCGGCCTGCAGGACCACGATGCTTCGCTTGCGCTGGTACACGCATCGGATGCCGCCGCCATCCAGGCGCTCGGCACTGCCGTTAGCGCGGTGCGATTTCGCGCCGAAGACGTCATGGATGCGCCGCGGCTGGCCGGGCAGCTGCAACAGCAGCTGGGCGACAACTACCGCACGAGCGACTGGACCATCGAGAACGGTAGCTACTTCCGGGCGATCCGCCTCGAGAAGATGATGATGTCGCTGATGTTGTCGCTGATCATCGGTGTCGCGGCTTTCAACATCGTCGCAAGTCTCGTCATGGTCGTAACGGACAAGACCACCGATATCGCCGTGCTCAGAACGCTGGGCATGGGGCCCGATGGCGTTGTTCGCGTGTTCTTCGTGCAAGGCGCCATGATTGGCTGGGTGGGCGTGCTGATCGGCGTCGTTCTGGGCGTCGTTCTGGCGATCAACGTCCCCGTCATAGCGCCTTTCCTCGAGCAGCTCTTCGGATTCCAGATCATGCCGGGCGACGTCTACTATGTGACGCGAATTCCGTCCGAACTCGAAATGGCCGATGTCGGCATCATCGCACTCGCCGCATTCGTATTGACGTCATTAGCCACGCTCTACCCGGCGCGTCGCGCGGCGCTCGTCAATCCGGCAGCCGCACTGCGGTACGAATAGATGGGCCAACGATTCGAGCTGTGGGTGGGAAATCGCTACGTGCGTTCGCGCAGCAGCAACAAGTTCGTGTCGCTGATCTCGGCGATTTCGATGCTCGGCATTGCGATCGCGGTCATCGTGTTGATTGTCGTAATGTCAGTCGTCAACGGTTTCGAGCGTGAGCTCAAGGACAGGTTACTGGCGATGACTTCGCACGCCAGCATAGAAAACCCCGACGGCAAATTGTCGAGCGCCGACGCGCTGATCGACACGGCAATGGAAAATGAACGCGTGCGTGCTGCGGCACCCTATGTTGATGGCCAGGCCTTGCTCGTCTTCGGCAAACAGCTCAGTGGCGCCGAACTCCGCGGCATTGAACCTCGGGCAGAGGACGCCGTCTCCGGCGTCGGGAGCGTAATGCAGAATGGCGAACTCGATGAACTTTCGCCGGGTACATTCAATATCGTCCTCGGCACGGAGCTTGCCGACGCACTCGAGGTCGGAATTGGTGACAAGGTGACCGTCACGCTTGCAGAGGGCAGGGTCACGCCGGCCGGGGTCATACCTCGCACCAAGCGGTTCACGGTCAGCGGCCTGTATCGCGTCGGCATGTACGAATTCGACCGGCGACTTGCTTTCATCAATATTTCCGATGCGCAGAAACTCTATCGCAAGAAAGACGCGGTAACGGGTGTGCGCCTTGCGTTGACCGAAATCTACGAGGCGCCCGCTATCGTCCGTGAAGTAGCGCTGGCACATGGCGAACTCGTGCTCGTCAGCGACTGGACGCGTCGGCACGTGAACTTCTTCCGCTCGATCCAGATCACGAAGTCCATACTATTTGTAATTCTGATGCTGGTAATCGCCGTCGCCGCGTTCAATATCGTCTCGACGCTCGTCATGGTCGTCAAGGACAAGCAATCCGATATTGCCATCCTGCGCACGGTTGGCGCGACACCCTCGAGTATCCTCAAGATCTTCATCACGCAGGGCAGTATCGTGGGCATCGCGGGCACGCTGACCGGCGTCTTGCTGGGTATCCTGCTGGCGCTGAACCTCGAATCGATAGTGGCGTTCTTCGAAACCGTGTTCGGCATCAAGTTCCTCGCCGCCGACGTCTACTTTATCAGCGACCTGCCGTCGGAATTGCGCTATGCCGACGTCGCAAAGATAGCGGGCATCGCGCTGGCTCTCGCCCTTGTTTCTACCTTGTACCCGGCCTGGGTTGCGGCCAGAACCGCCCCGGCGGAGGCTCTGAGATATGACTGAAACCGAACACGCGCATCCCGTGCTCGATTGCCGCAACATCGTTCGGCGCTTCAGCGAAGGCACATCGACGCTGGAAGTGCTGCGCGGTGCCAACCTCGTCGTCGCACCGGCTGAACGCGTAGCAATCATCGGGGCCTCGGGGTCGGGCAAAACCACCTTGCTGCAGATCATGGGTGGCCTCGATGACCCCGACGAGGGCGAAGTGCTCGTCAACGGCGAGGCCATGCACGGCAGCAACGAAGCCGCAAAAGGAGAGTTGCGCAATCGATACATAGGCTTCGTTTACCAGTTTCATCACCTGTTGCCTGAGTTCACGGCCGAAGAAAATGTCGCTATGCCGCTGCTAATCCGGCGAGAGCCCAAGCACGTCGCACTCGATCGCGCCGGCAAACTGCTCGCACGGGTTGGCCTCGGTGAGCGGCTTACGCACAAGCCCGGCGAGCTGTCCGGCGGCGAGCGTCAACGCGCCGCCGTTGCGCGGGCATTGATAACGAGGCCGCAGCTGGTGCTGGCTGACGAGCCGACCGGCAACCTGGACTCCGGGAACGGGGAACACGTATTGAGCCTGATGCTCGAGCTCAACAGGGAGCTCAGCACGAGCCTCGTCATCGTTACTCACGATCACTCGATCGCAGAACGCATGGATCGCATCCTCGTGCTCGAGGAAGGCAAACTCCGGCCGTCAGTCTGACGAATTGCGTTGCTTGCGTTTCTGCGTCTTGTAATCGGCAATCGAGTAGCGCCACAGGCCGTCCAGTGCAAGGTAGCCGAAGAGCGCCGCCGATGTGCCGAGCAACACGCACCCGAGCAGCATGGGCTGCCAGATATTGACGAAGGTGTGCGTCACCCAGTCGATCGATAGTTCGAAACCGAACGGTTGCTCGGGGACCCCCAGCAAGTTCGAACCGAGTTGGTACGCGAAGTAGTACATCGGGACCATCGTCGCCGGGTTGCTCACCCAGGTTGCCAGCGCGGCGACCGGGATATTGACGCGCAGGCCGAGGGCCAGCAATGCCGCCGTCACGGTATGCCCGGGAAACGGCAGGAACGCGATGAACAGGCCGAGCGCAAAGGCCGGGACGACCCAGCGCCGGCTAATGCCCCACAGGCGGTGATCGTGCAATAGATGCCGGAACGGCGACATGAACCATTGCTGGCTCATATTGTGTCGTTTGAACGCGAATTTCCGAAAAAAGCGTCTTGGCATCGATTGACGGTCCGGTTTTCATGATGAGTGCCGACAAACGACCACTCATGATCAGGGCCTGCCTCCTGGTAATTGCGGGCGGCTTCGCGGCGCAGCATAGCAGGGTTCCGATTAGCTGGGACCTCTGCAAGCTGTGTTTAGTTGCATCGCTGCTGTTGCTGGCGCATGCGCGCACGCGCAATGCTGGCCTGTTTCTCCTCGGCTTTTCCTTGTTCGTGCAGGCCGGGCTGACGATTATGGACGCTCGCCTGGACGAACGTTTTGCCGGTGACAGCCTGCTGACGCGAGTCCGGGTCGTCGACTTTCCCGAGGTGAAGGGCGCATCGGTACTGTTGCTCGTGAGCCCGGTCGACGACCGGCGGCTACCGGCTCTTTCGAGGGTGAGCTGGTTCGAGCCGCCGGTCCGGCCGGCAATAGGAGACATATGGGAACTCGAGCTGCGCCTCAGGCGACCGCGTGGCAGCAGCAACCCGGCGTTGTTCGACTATGAGGCCTGGCTGTTTCGGAATCGTATTCACGCGTCGGGGTACATCGTCCCGGGAAAACGCAATCGCCTGATCGCATCGGCAAGCGCTTCGGCCATCGACAGGATCCGCCAGCGGTTTGTGGACGATGCTATGGCGGCAACGCGGTCTCGTGATGCGGCTGCAGTGCTTGCGGCCGTCGGTGTCGGCGCTCGGCACAATGTGTCGCAGCAGCAGTGGGAGCGCTACGCATTGACTGGCACCAGCCACCTGGTAGCGATCTCCGGCCTGCACATTGGCCTTGCTGCCACCACGGCTTTCCTGCTGGTTTCCGCTGCGCTCGGCGCGCTGCGCCTGTTCCCGAACCCTTACGTGGCGGCGCTGCTTTGCAGCGTTGCGGTGGCGGCCGGCTACGCCGTCGTGTCGGGATTCGGCGTGCCGGCGCGCAGAGCCACTGTGATGCTGCTCGCCATTGTCGTTGCGATCGTCAGGCGGCGACTGGTGGCGCCTGTCTCGGTGCTGGCCGCCGCCGCACTGCTGATCTTCCTGCTTGATCCCGTCGCAACCATGACACCCGGTTTTCTCCTTTCGTTTATGGCCGTCGTCCTGCTGCTCTGGCTTGCACGCCGTAGCCGCGCTTCGCCGAATCACGTGTCGTTATTGGGCAGGGGATGGCAGGCTTGCCGTCAGCTCGTGATCATGCAGTCATTCCTGCTATTTGGTCTGATGCCGCTCACGGTGCTGATCTTCCAGCGAATCGCGTTCCTTTCATTGCCCGCCAACCTCATCGCGGTGCCGTTGTTCAGCATCGTCATCGTGCCACTGACGCTTGCCGGGCTGGTTCTCGGCGCGGCGTCCGGAGCGGCCGCAAAAGCACTGCTGGGTTTGGGCGCAACCGTGATTTCGTGGCTCGACGCGGCGATTTCGAGGATTCTGCACCTGCCGATGGCCGACGTCACGATTCCTGCAATCAGTGGCCCGATGTGGCTCGTCGTAATGCTGCCAGCACTTTGGGCCTTGCTGCCGCGCGGCTGGCCGGGACGCGGCGTGGCATTGCTCGCAGTGGCCTCTCTCCTCGCTTACATACCGCAGCCGCCACCTCGCGACTGTGCCGACCTGCACGTGCTGGATGTTGGGCAGGGCCTGGCTGCGGTGGTCCAGACCGAGCGTCATATCATCGTGTTCGATACGGGAATGGCATTTCGTGGAGGCGGCAGCATTGCGGAGCAAATCGTCCTGCCGTTCCTCAAATCAAGGGGTGCATCGCGTATTGACTGGCTGCTGATCTCGCATGCCGACATCGACCATAGCGGCGGCTTCGAGGCGCTTGCAGCCGGCATTGACACTGGCGCGGTATTGGCCGGCGAGCCTTTGCCCGGCGCTGAGGCATGTCATGCCGGGCGCGAGTGGATCGTGGATGGGGTGCGGTTTCGCGTTCTGCACCCGGCACCTGGCGCAGACCGCGGAGGCAACAATGCGTCCTGTGTGCTTCTCGTATCGGCCGGCTCGCACGGTTTGCTGCTGACCGGGGATATCGAGGCAGGCGCGGAGCGCGACATTCTCGAGCGCGGGCTTGTCAGTGAAGTCGATGTTGTTGTCGTGCCGCATCACGGGAGCCTGACCTCATCGAGCGCGCCGTTTGTCGGCGCGACATCGCCGCTACTGGCCATCGTTTCGGCCGGGTATGAGAATCGCTGGGGCTTTCCCAAGGACACCGTCGTCGAGCGCTGGCGATCCGTTGGCGCCGAAGTGATCAACACGGCCACGGCAGGCGCGGTCAGCCTCAGGCTGTGCGCCCGGGGTGGCGTGGTGGAGCTACGCAGAGACCGCCAAACGCGGCGTCGCTTCTGGCGAGAAGGTGCCGGCTGAAGCCTGGAAAAAGCGCGCACGATCGCGGGAATTTTAGGCGCGGTCACTGTATATTCCATTTTTCCTCCTTGGGTCAGGTCTCTATGGTTGAGATAGTCAAATCCGGCGGCTACCTGATGGCGCCGATCATCATCTGCGCGATCATCGCGATGGGCATCATTCTCGAGCGATTCTGGACGCTGCAGCAGAAGCGGGTGATTCCGGAGGACCTGACAAGCAAGGTATGGGGCTGGGTGAAGAAAGACCAGCTTGACCAGAAGCAGATCCAGACCCTGCACCAGGGTTCGGCGCTGGGCCAGATTCTCGCGGCCGGACTCATCAATCGCGATCGTGATCGAACGGTGCTCAAGGACGCCATCGAAGATACGGGCCGGCACGTCGTGCACGAGCTGGAGCGCTACCTCGAAACGCTGGGCACGGTCGCGGCCGTATCGCCGTTGCTGGGGCTGCTCGGCACGGTCATCGGCATGGTCAAGGTCTTCACGGCGATCACGACGCATGGTGTCGGCAACCCGACCGTGCTCGCGGGCGGCATCGCCGAGGCCCTGATTACGACGGCTGCGGGGCTGACCGTCGCGATACCGGCACTCATCGGCTACCGCTATTACCGGACACGTGTGGATACGCTCGTCGTGGACATGGAAAAAGAGGCAATCAAGCTTGTCGAAGCCTTGCACCGCCGCAATGAGAAAGGGTGATTCATGAGACTCAGCCTGCGGCCACGCACGCAGCCCGAGGTGAACCTGACGTCGCTCATCGACGTCGTGTTGCTCCTGTTGATTTTCTTCATGGTGTCGACGAGCTTCGTCAAGCAGTCGCAGATCGCAATTCGCCTGCCCGAGGCCGATAGCGCCCCAGTCGTCGAGGAGCCGCCGCAGCAGATCGATATCATGATCACCGAGACCGGCGTGTATCTGATCAACAATCGCGAGCTGATCAACAATCGACCGGAGACGATTCGCAATGCGCTGCAAAAAGTCTCGGCGGGGGACAATTCGTTGCCGCTTACGATCAGCGCCGACGCCAATGCAAAGCACCAGCATGTGGTCACAGCGATGGACGTCGCCGGGCGACTCGGGTTCACCCAGATCAGCATTGCGACCGTCAATGACCCGGTCGAGTGAATGAGCCAACGGCGATGAACAAGCGACCTGCAGCAGCCACGAGCGTTGTCTACGGCCGCCTGTGGCGCTATGTGACGCCGCATAAGCTCATTGGCGTGATTGCTGTCGTCAGCATGGCGGCCACGGCGATCGTAGAGGCGGGTCTCGTTGCCCTGTTGAAGCCGCTAATGGACGAGACGATCGTGGCGCGCAGTCTCGAGACCGCAAAGTGGATATCCCTGGCGTTCGTTGGAATATTTATCGCCCGTGGCATCGCCGGGTTCGGAACCGAAGTGTCGCTGGGCTATATCGGCCGTAGCGTGATCAGTGATCTGCGGCGCCAGGTGTTCGGCAAGTTCCTGACGCTTCCCGCAAAGTTCTTCGATGCGCAGGCCGCGGGCCCGCTGCTCTCGCGCATGACCTACAACGTCGAGATGGTGGCAGAATCTGTTACGAGCGTCGTCACGATCGCGGTGCGCGACGTGCTGACAGTCTTTGCAGCTTTTGGCGTCATGCTCTATTGGAGTCCGACGCTGACGATGTACGTCATGATCGTCTTCCCGATTGTTGCCCTGATCGTGCGACTGTTGGGCATTGCCTTTCGTCGTTACAGCAACCGCATCCAGCAGTCCCTGGGCGACGTGTCGCAGGTCACCGATGAAATCGTGCGTGGCAACTGGGTCGTCAAGGCCTTTAACGGCTATGAGTATGAACAGGCCCGACTCGACGAGGCAGATGGCCGGAATCGAAAGCAGAATCTGAAGCTCATCAACGTCAGGGCCCTGGGCGTTGCGGTTACCCAGCTGGTATTCGGCCTGAGCATCGCGCTCGTCGTCTACGTGGCCGGGCGGCTGTCGGCGCAAAATAGCCTGACAGCGGGTGAGTTCATCTCGTTTTTCGCCGCCATGATGCTGATGCTGCAGCCCGTGCGGCGCATCACCAACGTCAATGCGGCGCTGCAACGCGGCGTCGCGGCAGCAGACAGCCTGTTCGCGATCATGGATGAGGGCGACGAGGAGGACCAAGGCACCGTCGAAATCGATCGCGTCAAGGGTAATGTAAGGTTCGCGTCCGTCGGCTTTTCCTACGGCGACAAGAATGGCCCGGTTCTCCAGAATATCGACCTGGAAGTAAGGTCCGGCCAGACCCTGGCAATCGTCGGCCATTCGGGCAGCGGCAAGTCGACGCTCGTGAGCCTGCTGCCAAGGTTCTACGAACTCGATTCGGGTGATATCAGTATCGATGGGACATCCATAAAGGATCTCACGCTTGCAAGCCTGCGCGACAACATCAGCCTCGTGACACAGGATGTCGTGTTGTTTAACGATACGATGGCCAACAATCTCGCATACGGCCAGCTCGGGGATTGCCCCGAGGAGGACTTGCTAAGGGCAGCCGAGGCCGCACACGTTCTCGACTTCGCGAACGAAATGCCCGATGGGCTGGACACGATGGTTGGCGATCGTGGCATCTTGCTGTCTGGCGGCCAACGACAACGCATCGCCATCGGCCGCGCGTTGCTAAAGAACGCGCCGATCCTGATCCTCGACGAGGCGACATCGTCGCTCGACACGCGTTCGGAGAGACGCATTCAGGAGGCGCTCAATGAGTTGATGAAGAACCGCACGACACTCGTTATTGCCCACCGTTTGTCGACGGTAGAGAACGCCGACCAGATCATCGTTTTGCACGATGGCGGCATAGTGGAGTCCGGGACGCACGCCGAACTGATCGCGAAGAATGGGCATTACGCCGCGCTGCATCGCATGCAGTTCAGTTCGGAGACGAGCAGCGAGTGAGCTCGGGGGCCGCCTACCGCTGGATTCACAGGGTCTGGTACGAGAAGGCGCACCTGGGCTGGGTCTTGTTGCCGCTGAGCGCCGTTTACTGGCTGATTAGCGGCTGCAGACGCCTGTTATACGCGAGTGGCATGCTCAAGACGCACGATGCGTCGGTGCCGGTGATCGTCGTCGGCAATATCACAGCGGGCGGAACCGGCAAGACGCCGACGGTCATCTGGCTGGCGGGGTTGTTGTCCGAGCGCGGCTACAGGCCCGGTATTGTCAGCCGCGGTTATGGTGGCAGCAAGTCGAAGTCATCGATGCGCGTCGATGCGGACAGTGACGCCGCCGTGGTTGGTGACGAGCCCGTGCTGCTGGCGCGCCGGAGTAATTTACCCGTGGTCGTGGACGCTGATCGGGTGCGCGCGGTGACAATGCTTGTTGAAGACGGTGCCAACATCATCATTACCGATGACGGCCTGCAGCACTATCGACTTGGGCGGGATTATGAGATATGCGTTATCGATGGCGCCAGGGGGCTTGGTAATCGGCGCCTCTTGCCTGCGGGGCCGCTGCGCGAGGGGTCACAACGCCTTGCAGACGTCGACCAGTTGCTGGTTAATGGCCGTTTGCGCGACGACCATGACTTATCCGTCGCGGAGCAGAACGCGATTCCTTTCGAACTGGTCGCCGCCGAGGCCAGCCGACTCAATGGTTCGTTGACAAGACGCATCGAGCGCTTCGCTGGTACGACGGTGCACGCCGTTGCAGGCATAGGCAACCCGGCGCGATTTTTTGACCTGCTGCGTTCGGTGGGCATCCAGGTCATTGAGCACGCGTATGCGGATCACGCGGCGCTGACGAAAACTGACCTCGACTTTGGCGATGATTTCGATGTGTTCATGACCGAAAAAGATGCGGTCAAACTCGGGCGCTCTATCGCCGACAAATACTGGTACGTACCCGTGGAGCTACAAATGGACCCGGTTCATGCGCTGCCACTGATCGAGCAAATCGAATCGCGTCTTCGTTCAAAGGTGTAGGCCGAGGTTCTGCATCAGGTGCTCGCTCTCCCTGCGAATCATCGGCACTTCAGCCGCCAGGCGATCTACGGCAAGAAGGCGACGCTCCTCGTCACTCTTGAGGCAATAAAGAGCGATACGCTCAATTCTCTCGTCATCTGACAGCGCTTCATAGTCGCCGTTGTCGATCAGGGTGACTGCGAGACGATCTGCCACCTGCACACAGAATGTCGTCGCGTCGCCCGATCCCGGCGCAATCGATCCCTGCAGCGGGGTGTGGTGATGGCGGATGATCTCGGCAATCGCGTCGGGCACCCCCCAATGCTCACACGCAAGGGAGCCGAGCTCGCTGTGGGTGAAGTTGAATACCTCGACGTCGACGGCCTCGAGGTCGTCGGGGGTTTGCCAGTTGTGTTCGTCGACCGCGAGCAGCTGCTTTGGCGCATGCTCGAACATAACGAATCGACCGACATCGTGCAGCAGGCCGACCAGGTAGGCGTGCCCGGCCGGGATCTGCAGTTGCGGAACCAGTTCCGCGACGCGTTGCGCACCGACGGCCGTCGATATCGAGTGCTTCCAGAGGAGAATCTGGTTGGGCTCCGTGGGCATAAAGACACGTTGCACGGCAAGTGAGGCAACGAAACTCGCAACGGTGGTTGCACCCATGCGCGCCAGTGCGTCGCGGATAACCGATATTGGTGCAATCGGAGAAGAGGCGGCCGAGTTAGCCAATGCGATGACGCGAACCGCGAACGCCGGGTCCTCTTTCGCGGAGTGTTCGAATTCCTCGAAATACTCTTCGGATTTGGGATCGAGCTGCAGTATGCGGACCAGAACCTGCGGCAGCAATGGCAACTCGGCGATCTTATCTTCCATGCTGTGCAGGGCAATCTTGCTCCGCATCCTGATCAGTGTCGTGTCGGATGTTGTCATGAATATCGGAAACGAGGTCCATGTCGGACCTGCTCCTGCCCCTGCTGCGCATAGGATGTATGCAGTCAGTATCGGCAATTCGCGATTTTACTTAAGGAGGGACTGCACAAAGCCGCTCATGAGCCGAACGCAATAATCAACAGCGACGCACAGGCCAGCGACGTTGCTATGCTGCGGACCCTGAAATAAGAAGCTTCGATCAGGTCGACCTGCCGCAGCCTGAAGTCGACGTAGAGCAGGTAAAGGAATGCCAGGACTTCGACCAGCAGCGCCGAGCGCAGCTCCGCAATGACGAATGCGAAGAAGGCGGCGAGGAACACCAGATTACTCGTAATGAACAGGTTGAACGGTGTTCTGGAGGCGTCCTGCAGCTGGTACGACCAGTGAGTCCCTGCCAGGAACGCGATAATCGCAAGGCCGTAAGCGTTTGCGAGCAGATCGAGCGGACCGATTATCGGTAATGACGCAAGGCCGAACCAGGGCAGCACGGCGCAAGCGACAAAGGGGCTGGCGCCCGCAAAAGCAAGCAAAGCGTAGAGTCTTTGGTTTCTCATCGAACCGGACTTTACTGGCGTCATCGTTTCGCATCCAGTGTTGAAACGACTTGTTACAGATTAGCACTGGCGCCGGGGCGCATCCGCGGGCAGCATACAGCCACCGAAAAATGCTTTTGGAGTTCAGAGATGCGCAAACTGCTTGGAGCACTGGCAATCATGACAATCACATCGCCCGCCGCGTTCGCGGGGTCCTTGCTGGATCAGGATTTCCGGCGGCTGGCCTCGGATGAAGTCGTCAACCTCGGTGACGAGTACGCAGGCAAGGTCATCCTCGTGGTCAATACGGCATCGAAATGCGGTAATACGCCGCAGTACGAAGGCCTGGAGAAGCTATATGAGGAATATGGCGACAAGGGTTTCGTCGTGCTCGGCTTCCCGTCCAACGACTTCATGGGCCAGGAACCCGGAACCGAAGAAGAGATCCAGGAGTTCTGTCGCCTGACGTACAAGGTGAAGTTCCCGATGTTCGAAAAGGTCACGGTGAAGAAGGGTGATGCGCATCCGTTCTTCGACGAGCTTGCTGCAGCGTCCGGAACCTACCCGACCTGGAATTTCCAGAAGTACCTGATCGGCAAAGACGGTGAAGTCATCGACGCATTCAGTCCACGTACGCAGCCGTACGACGATAAACTCATCGAAGAGCTTCGTGCAGCGCTAGAGGGCTGACTAATTTTGCATGCGCCTTTCGTTGACGAGCAGGAGCAACTCCGCCGCGGCTTCGGCGTCGCATAGCGCACGATGATGTTGCTTTAGCGGAATGTCGAAACTGCGACACAGCGCGGCCAGGCTGTAGGAACGCCGTCCTGGATATAGCTTTCGCATCGACGCGCAGGTACACAGTTTCGGCAAGCGAAAGCCGCGCCCGATGCGCTTGAATTCGCTCGCGACGAATCCGTAGTCGAATTCGACGTTATGAGCGACGAAGATGGATCCGCTGAGAAACTCCTCGAAATCGTCGGCAATATCGACGAAGTAGGGCGCATCGGCGACCATTGCCGGCGTAATCCCCGTGAGCCTCGAAATGCTTGCGGGGATTCGGCGCTGCGGGTTCAACAGGGTTTCGAAACGATCGATGACCTGGCCGTCCCGGACTTTGACAGCCCCAATCTCGGTGACTCGGTGACCATCTCCGCGCCCGCCCGTGGTTTCTACGTCAATGACGACGTAAACCTGCTCCGGATCCAGTACCCAGTTGATGCGCACGACGTCGGCCCGGAATCCGGCGTCGCGCAACTGGCGAATTCGTGTTAACTGGTTGCGTCGTAGCTGGTCCCCATCGGTCTTGATTTCGACAAAGCGCAGCCCGTCGTCGTCAATCACCATGAGGTCGGGATAGCCATAGCGTGAATCCTCGTAGTCATGGCAAAGCCTGCGCAGGATTGTGACGATGGACCTGCCGTGGCCATGATCGAGAAGGGCGAACAGCGCGTCGTTCATCGATTCGCGCCAGCGAAATACTCCGTTCGCCTTTCCGTAGAAGCGTGTGCTGATCTTCAACAGGTCGCGCTTCAGGGCGCTCGGCTCGTCAGTGATGCGAGCCAGCCTGGCCTCGATGCTGTCCTGGTGCGATTCGTAGAAACTGCCGTTTGCCAACTCGGCGGGCAACAGCTCGAACGGTGAATGGGTCGTAGCCCGCCCATCGCCGTACAGCTCGTCCCAGAACAACAGGCCGAAGAAAGTCCGCCAGAGGAGGTTCTCGGTGCGAAATGCCCTTTGACCACGGGCCTCGAAGTAGTCAACGGCCGCTCTCTCCGGCGAGCCGCTCTGCGACTCGTCAATATCGATAGAAGCAGCCGCGCGCAGCACATCCGTAACCATCGATGTCCGCTTCTTCTCGAATTTGCGCTCGAAGATATCGCGCGCGGTCAGCCATTCCTCGTCGCTGCGCGGATCATCGATACATCGTTGCATTGCCGTGTTTCTCTGCCCTGCGCCCGAGTCGATAGGTGAGTTCGTCGCGAAGCGTCGCGCTGCTGGCGTAATTCGTCGGCGGCCAGTCAGACGTTTCGTGGGCGAGCTGGTCGAGTGATCGCGTCCGTTTCAGATCGTGCAGACGAGTCGCGTAGTAGTAGTTCTCCAGTGCTTCGGACCGATCACTGAAACGAGGCTCGTAGCTTTCCTGTGCGTCCTGCGTTCTCACGAGCCCGAGGTCGCGCATCGTGAATTTCGCGAGCCCATCCTGAACCCGCCCGAAATACAGGAACAACAGGTAGCGGGCCAGGTCGGCGCGCTTCTGCACGAGCAGCTTTTCGGTCTGAAGCCTGGCTATGAAATCGGCTGGACTGACGTTCTGTAGCACAAACTCGACGAGCTCTGCTTTTTTTAAAGATCGGCTCAGCCCGGTAACGAGTGGCTGAAGAACGTCGTAAGTCTCGCTGCGGTTCAGAAACCCGACAACATCATCGAAGTGCTCGATGCCGGGACCGCCGGTCCAGCCGCGCCGGCAAAGCGCATCCAGTAGCGGAACGAGATCTCCAAGTTCAGGATACCTCAGGCGATCAACAGCAAATACGCGTCCTTTGCGATTGACCAGGCGAACGTAGAGGCACTGTGCTTCGCGCGATAGCTGGCGGAATTCGCTTATGAACCTTGCGTGTTCTTCGAGCAGTGCGTGAGAATAATGCGTGGCCACGAAGTCGAGCATTTCCACGAAGTGATCGTGGTAGTAGAACGTAGGCAGAGGCCGCTTCCGACGCGTGGCCATCCAATGTGTCTGGTCGTAGGTCACAATGGCAAAAGTGAGAAAAAGGTCACATTTTTCAACAAGCTAGGTACATGCCGCAATTGATCTTGAAGTTCGGCGGGAGGATAAACGATTGTGCCTTGCTACAAGGCGAAAATCGACTGGGCTAAGATGTTGTCACCGGGATCGGGGCGCTGTGTACACGATGCGAACGCTATCGCTGAGCGTCTCAAACTACTTGATCTCGATGGCGCCGATGCGGCCCTTTCCGGCCAGGCCCTGCAGGAATTTGTAATCGCGCCCAATATCGACGCGATCGTCGAAAGCTTCTGTGAAATGCTGACGCAGATCGAGGCGTTCAATGTCGCCGTTGAAAAGCACTCGGACTTCGAGCGTTTGCAGCATACATTGAAAGTCTACTTGCTGAGCCTGGGTGTTCGTTTCGACAAGCCGGCTTATTTCGAAGAGCGACGGCGCGTAGGCAAGGCTCACCAGCAAATCGGTATCTCGCAAGTCCTGTATCAATGCGCCTTCCGGCGTCTGCAGAACCTTCTGATCGGGTTTATTCCACGCGAAGTTCGGCGCGATGAGGAAGCCTACGATCGCCTGCTCAAATTCGTGCTCAAGATAACGGCGCTCGACATGTCGCTGGCTGTTGAGAGTTACTGCGACGCACGCGTATCCGGCCTCAAGGAATCCCTGGAATCGGAGCGCGATGAGACCGAACGGTTGCGCAAGCTCTCGATCACGGACTGGCTGACCGATCTGCACAACCACTCGTACTCGAGGGGTTGCCTGAGTGCGGCCCTCGACCGCGCGAAGCGTGAGGGCAGTCCCTTGTGCGTAATCATGGCCGACCTCGATCATTTCAAGCAGATAAACGATACCCACGGCCACCTGATCGGTGACGAAGTGTTGCGCATTGCTGCAGCACGTATGGTATCGGGCGCGCGAGCCGCCGATCGCGTCGCACGCTATGGCGGTGAAGAATTCCTGTTCATACTGCAGGACACGGATCTCGAGGGAGGAGTCGAGGTTGCCGAACGTGTACGCGCGCGACTAAATAGTGATGCGATCCACTGTGGCGAGACGAGCCTCAATGTAACCCTGAGTCTCGGCCTGGCACAGGCTCGGAACAGCGACGCCGTCGATGATCTCATCGAACGAGCGGATTCCGCCCTGTACGCTGCAAAAGCTGCGGGACGTGATTGCGTCAGGGTCGAGCAGCAATACAAACCACTATTGAGTGCCTAGGCAATCGCCAGGTCGCCGCGCCGTTTCTCGAGTTCCTGCCGAATCTCGTAAGCCTTGTCCTCGGTGATCGAGAACGAAGCGATGGCCCAGATCGCGACACCCGAGGCAATGCACGGCACGAATGCGTCGAACAAGCGCATGTAGACAATTGTCTGCGCGGACTGTTCCCCGCCGAGCGCGACGTCAAAACCTGTCACGTTGAGCAGTATGCCACCGCCCGCAATCGCCACCGCCTGGCCGAGTTTGACAACCCACCAAAAGATGGAGCCGTACATGCCCTCACGCCTCTCATTCGTATTGAGTTCGTCCGCGTCGACAACGTCGCAGATCATCGAAGGCATCAGTGTGAACAGGCCGGCGAGGCCGAAGGCCATGAGCGGGGCGGGAATGAGCAGGAGCCACGGGTTATCGGGCGTGTAGCAAAACCATTTGAGCGCGTAACCCAGCATCGAGATGCCGGTCGAAACGAAGAATGCACGCCGTTTGCCGATCTTCGTGGCCATCCAGGTAACGAAGGCGATAACCGCAAGCCCCGTAACAGCCTGGAGAAGTCCCGAGTGCCCGACCCAGTCTGCCCCGGCCTCCGCGTTGCCTGCGAAGATGTAATAGATGATGACGTACGACTGGAACGAGGCGATCAGGATGAAGCCATTGAACACCAGGAACGTCGCGGCGCAGAGTTTGAGAAACGGCTTGAACTTGAGTGTCGCTCCAAAGCCGCGGACGAAACCCATGATGACCTCCGTCATGCCCGACTTGTTTGCTGCCTCGTCGTCTTCCGCAGTGGCGACATCCTTGAATCGCTCGCGCAGGAATATGGCAGGAAGAATTCCGACCACCGCGACCATGACACCAATGATGAGCGCCAGGCTGGCGGCGCCCTCAACGACGTCGACAAACAGGTTCTTGCTGTACATGATCGCGAGGAAGTAGGGGGAAATCATGTAGGCAATGTTGCCGATGAAGTTCTGCACCCCCATCAGGCGCGTGCGTTCGTGGTAGTCGGGCGTCAGCTCGTAACCCAGCGCGACCCAGGGCGTCGCGTAAACCGTGTAACCGAGATAGAAAATCAGCGAGCCACTGAGGAAATACCAGAAGTAAAAGGCCTCGCTCTTGCCTTCCGGCAACTGCCATAACAGTGCATAGATAATGCCGACCACGATCGCACCGACGAAAATATAGGGCCGGCGGCGTCCCCAGCGCGACCTGGTCTTGTCGGAGATATAACCCATGAGTGGGTCGGTTATCGCGTCGGTCAGGCGGGGGAGCGCGCCGAGCAGCCCGACGAGCGCCGGGTTCATGCCTAACCCCAAGTTAAGCACGATGATCATGCTGCCGATCGCGGCGGCGAGAGTGTTATTTACGAACGCGCCGAGGCCGTAGATGAGTTTCTTGACAAACGGAATTCGATCTTCGGCCGCGGTTTCGTGGTGCGTGGCGTCGCTCATACTCGTTGTCCCCCCAGCCTGGTTACGGCCTCTTATTATCCGCGCATCGTCCATCAAATTGACAGCGCTGTCAAATGTTGCTACAAGCATTATGGATAAACCAATAACAACAATATTACTTCAGGGGCTGCTGTTGAGAGGTCAACGTACCTTCCTTCTTCCGGCGATGGCCGCATTCTTTGGCCTGATAGTGAATCCGTATATGACATCGTCCATCGCAGCGCCGGCGAATGCCCGGTTGACTACAGAACAGCGCGTGCAGGCCTTGCTCGCCAAAATGACGTTGGCGGAAAAGATCGGCCAGATGAGCCAGCTCAATGCGAGCGACGGTCACGCCCCGGACTACCTGGGTGACGACCTGCGGGCCGGCCGCATCGGTTCGGTACTTAACGTGGTTGATGTCGATGTCGTCAATGAGCTGCAGCGCATCGCGGTCGAGGAGAGCCGGCTTGGCATACCGCTCATGGTCGGACGCGATGTTATCCACGGTTTCAAAACGGTGATGCCCATACCCCTGGGGCAGGCAGCGACCTGGAACCCGGACATCGTCGAGGCGAATGCTCGGGCCGCGGCTCTGGAGGCCGCGACGACCGGCGTCAACTGGACATTCGCCCCGATGATCGACATTTCACGCGACGCACGCTGGGGTCGGATCGCCGAAAGCCTGGGCGAGGACGCTTTTCTCGCCAGCGAACTCGCGGCGGCCATGGTGCGCGGCTACCAGGGTGAGGACCTGTCGGCCAAGGGGTCGATCGCCGCGTGCGCCAAGCACTTCGCGGGCTACGGGGCCTCTGAAAGCGGCCGCGACTATGCGACCACGAATATCCCTGAAAACGAGCTGCGCAATGTCTATCTGCCGCCGTTCAAGTCTGCCGTCGACGCCGGCGTCGTAACGCTCATGGCCTCTTTCTCCGACCTCGATGGCGTGCCGGCCACGGCCAACGAGTTCCTGATGCGGCAAGTGCTGCGCGAAGAATGGCAGTTCGATGGGTTCGTCGTCAGTGACTGGAACTCGGTTCGCCAGCTGAGTGTTCATGGCCTGACGGCGAACGACCGTGATGCTGCCTTCGAAGCCGCGACGGCAGGCGTCGACATGGAAATGGCGGGTGATGCCTACATCAGCCATCTCGAGGCCCTGGTCTCGGAGGGCCGGGTCGATATTGAGACGATTGATACGGCGGCAGCGAATATCCTGCGCGCCAAGTTCCGGCTTGGTCTGTTCGAGCACCCGTACACCGATCCCGCCGACTTGCCACCAATCGCCAGCAAGGAAGCACTGCAGACAGCGAAGAACGCCGCGCTGCAAAGTGTCGTGATGCTCAAGAACGACCATGACACGTTGCCGTTGAACGCCGAAACCATGAGCTCGATCGCCCTGATCGGACCACTCGCCGACGCCCCCTACGAGCAGCTGGGCACCTGGATATTCGACGGCGACCCCGAACTCAGTGTCACGCCAATGCATGCGATTCACAGCCTCGTCGGCCACGAGCTGGACGTTCGTTATGTTCGCGCCATGAAGAACTCGCGTAGCAGGGCCAGCGAGGCTTTCGACGAGGCCGTCGAGATAGCGAGTGATTCCGATGTTGCCGTGCTGTTTCTCGGCGAAGAGTCGATCCTGTCCGGCGAAGCGCATTCCCGGGCAGACATCAGCCTGCCGGGTGACCAGGCCGAACTCGTGCGCCGAATTCGGGCTACCGGCAAGCCGGTCATTGCGGTAATACTTGCAGGCCGCCCGCTCACGTTGACCAACATCGTCGACCAGGTGGACGCCATTCTGTTTGCGTGGCATCCGGGAACCATGGGCGGACCGGCTATCGCGGACTTGTTATTTGGTGTGGAGTCTCCTTCCGGCAAACTGCCGGCGACATTTCCGCGCATGGTTGGGCAGATCCCGATCTACTATAACCAGAAGAATACGGGCAAACCGCCGACGCCGGATACGGTCGTGCACATCGACGATATCGACGCGCACGCGCCGCAGCTGTCGACCGGTATGACGGCGTTCCATCTCGACGCCGGGTATACGCCCCTGTTTCCATTTGGACATGGCCTGTCCTATGCGTCGTTCGAGTATGGCGATATTCGCGTCAGCGTCGAGGAGATCGGCCTGGGCGAGACGGTAACCATCTCGGCGGAGTTGACCAATTCGGGCGACGTAGCCGCCGAGGAAGTCGTGCAACTCTACGTCAGGGACCTCGTCGGCAACGTCACGCGGCCCGTCAGGGAGCTGAAAGGCTTTCGACGTGTCAGAGTCGAGCCCGGCCAGACTGTGAGGGTCGAGTTTGATCTGCATACCGATGACCTGGCCTTTTACGGTCGCAATATGACACTCATGACCGAGCCCGGCGAATTCCACGCCTGGATCGGCGGCAGTTCGGACGCGGAATTGCGCACCGAGTTCCGTATCGCCGCCAGCAAGTAGTTCGCGGGAAAAAACTATGAAACAGAGCACGCGGTTTACGACCAGGGTCGCGCTTATCGTTGCGTTGGGCGGTTTCCTGATGGGTTTCGACGCTTCGGTGATCTCCGGCGTTGTGGGCTTCATCGAGATCGGGTTTCAACTGAGCAAGATCGAACTCGGTTGGTCCGTGTCGTCACTGGCGCTTACTGCGACATTCGCGATGATGGTCGCGGGCCCGCTAAGCGACCGCATCGGGCGCAGGCCGGTTCTCAAGATCGCGGCAGTGCTGTTCGCCCTGTCGGCAATTGCCTCGGCCATTGCGCCCAACTTCCTGCTGCTCGTCATTGCGCGAATGGTCGGTGGGCTCGGCGTGGGCGCCGCGCTGATCATCGCGCCTATGTACATCGCCGAGATCGCGCCGGCCGAAATACGGGGCCGCATGGTCTCGTTCAACCAGCTCAATATCGTCATCGGCATCTCGGCGGCGTTTTTCAGCAACTACCTGGTACTCACTCTCGGCCAATCAGATCTGGCCTGGGCGGAGTCGCTGCGGCTTGGCGACTGGAACTGGCGCTGGATGCTGGGCATCGAGACGCTGCCCGCGATTCTGTACTTCCTCGCGTTGTTCAGTGTGCCCGAGAGTCCGAGATGGCTGGCTTTGCGCGGTCGCGAAGACGAGGCACTCGAGGTTCTTGAAAAAGTCAGCGGTCCGGAACAGGCGGCTGCGGACCTCAAAGCCGTGCACGAGAGTATCGAAGCCGAGGCGGAAGTCGGTGGTGTATCCCTGCGAGCGCTGTTTCATCCCAGCATGAAACTCGTACTGACGATCGGCGTATCGGTTGGCATATTGCAACAAATTACCGGCATCAACTCTGTGTTCTTCTATTCGCCGATGATCTTCGAACAGTCAGGCATCGGAACAAATGCTGCTTTCATGCAGGCAGTGCTCGTGGGCCTCGTCAATCTCGTGTTCACGGTCGTGGCGATGGCTCTGATCGACAAGCTTGGTCGACGACCGTTGCTCGGATTCGGTCTGACGGGTATTGCGGTATGCATGTTGACGCTGGCCTACGGGTTCGGGGCCGCCTCCTACACGCTGGACCAGGATGCGATCGACGGTCTTCCTGCGGAGATAGATCGTGTGCAGATTGCCGAAGTGACGGACACGACGTACGAAAGCGACATCGATTTCCGCGAGGCTGTGTCGGCGGCCGTGGGGGAGGGCGTTTACAAGGAGTTCGAATCGGCCTTCGTCAGCAGCGCGATCGACGTAAACCCGATATTGATCCTCTTTGCGATACTCGGATTCGTCGCCAGTTTCGCGATCTCGATAGGGCCGATCATGTGGGTGCTTTTCTCGGAGCTGTTCCCGAACAACGTGCGCGGCATGGCGATCTCATTCGTCGGACTGATCAACTCGGCGGTCGCCTTTCTCGTCACGTTCTTGTTTCCCTGGGAACTCGAAAACCTGGGTAACGCCAATACCTTCCTGATTTACGGCGTCATTGCAGTGATCGGGCTCGTTTTCGTCATGCGAATCCTGCCGGAAACCAAGGGCCGCTCACTCGAGGAACTCGAAGTTATACTCGTACGACACTGATACACAGCCTGCCCGACAACAGGAGAGGGTGATGAAGATAAAAGGCGCGCTTTTACAAGTCATCATGGCAACGGTATTTGCGGTTCCGTGCATCGGCTTCGCGCAGAACCAGGAACAGCCGCTACTCTATGTTTCGGTCGATTGCATGAAATCGACCTCTCCGGAATACACCAGTGTCGAAATCGACATCTGGAAATCGATGCACCAGGAGCTCGTCCGCCAGGGCAAGCGCAACAGCTGGGCGCTCTACAGCGTTCTGTATGGCGACCGGTCAAAATGTGACCATTACACGGTAACGACGTATCTCGGCGGCGAGCAGCTCAACAGCGAGCCTGCGTATGACGAGGCATTCAAAGCCGTTCATCCGGGCAAGGACTTTGCTAAGGCGATGGCCAGGACCTGGAAGTCCCGCCAGCACGTCGCGACCGAATTGTGGGTGCATGTTGACGGTACGGAAATCAGGCCGCATCGTTACGCCGTAATCAACAGGATGTACGCCGAAGACCCCGATGCTTACGAGCGCATGGAGTCCAGGGTTTTCAAGGCCGGGCACCAGCAGTTGCTCGACGCAGGGCATCGCTCGGGCTGGGCGATGTACACCCTGGTTTCCCCGATCGGATCATCGATACCGTACAACTACAGCACGGTCGATTTCTCGAATCACCTCAACCCGGTGCCAATGGCGGAAGCCATGCTTGCGGCACATCCCGACCGGGATCTCGACGCGTTGCAGGAGTTGCTCGAGCTTCGCGATCACGTCGGCTCGGAAACGTGGGTGCTCGTTGCGGCTACAGCAAGCCCGCCAGATGAGGAATAGCGCGTGAACTTTCGAAACTGGAAACCGCTTGGCGTGCTTACGGTCATCGCGCTTGCAATTGTCGGGTGTTCGTCTCCAACCGACAAAACGCCCGCAGCGACCCTGGCCGATCCGCTCATGCAGGAATCCGAGGCGCTGCTGGCCGGCGAAGCCGTGGCCGTGGCTTATTCGGGGTTCAGGGAAGGTCAGCATCCGGACCGCGGCGATGGCGCCGTGAACCCCAGCGATGAAGAGATCCTCGAGGACCTCGAGATCATGGCTGCTCATGGCTTCAAGCTGATTCGTGTATACGATACGGGCGAGAATACGGTGTCGACACTGCGACTCATTCGTGAGCACCAGCTGCCGATTACGGTGTTGTTGGGAATCTGGCTAAGAGCGGAGCTCAGCAATCATGAGGGCTGTGACTGGCTCGATGAGCCGATACCCGAAGAAGAGCTGGCTGCGAACAAGCTGGAGAATGCCGCAGAGGTGCAGCGCGGCATCGATCTGGCGCGGCAGTTCGACGATATCGTGGTTGCTGTCAATGTCGGTAACGAGGCGCTGGTCGACTGGAATGACCACATGGTCCCACTGGACCAGGTCATTGCCTATGTCCGGCAGGTCAAGGCGGCCATCGAACAGCCCGTGACCGTTGCCGATAATTACGAATGGTGGATTCGTGACGGTGCGCCGCTGGCGGCGGAGCTCGACTTTATCGGCGTGCACACCTATCCCGCGTGGGAAGAGAAAACAATCGACGAGGCATTGTCTTACACAATCGAGAACATGCGGGGCGTACGTACGGCACTTCCCGACAAGCCCGTCGCCATACTCGAGGCCGGCTGGGCGACGACAGCCGAAGAATTCGGTGACCGTGCGAACGAGGCTGACCAGGCCCGCTACTATCGCGAAATGCTGCAGTGGGCGACGGAGACAAATACGACAGTGTTCTTCTTTGAAGCTTTCGATGAACCCTGGAAGGGTGATCCCGACAAGCCGGACGGCGCAGAGAAGCACTGGGGATTGTTCTTCGTCGATCGAACCCCGAAACAGGTGCTCAGCCGATCTTCCGTGACGGACTGAGGCCAGGCAACGCGAATCGCTATGAGCAAGTCAAAAGTATCGCTACGTGGATTGCGAACATTCTGTGTCGCCGCACGTTATGAGAGTTTTCGCACGGCAAGCGAAGAACTCTTCATAACCTCGTCTGCCGTCAGCCACCAGATAAAGAGCCTCGAGGAGGAGTTGGGCCAGCAGTTGTTCGAACGCGGCAGCCGCGAGTTGAAACTTACCGATGTCGGCAGGTCCCTGTACGAGGAAGTCAGCCCGCTAATCAATGAACTGGACGCAATTGCCGCC